>CAIULL010000296.1 GCA_903899985.1 uncultured Schlesneria sp. | reverse complement strand
TGTATAATAACTTCGTGGTCAACTCGGTTCCCCTGATCAAACAGTTTGCAACACCGTTTCTCAGGCACGATTTGACCACATTTTCATTCTCCTTTCACCGCAATCACTTACGCTGCGCACCTTGTTTGTCGTTGAACCCGATTTCTTTGTTTAAAACAGTCTGGTTTTGACTTTCGACGAGCGCATACGGATTGTTCTTGCATTCGTTGTGATTTGACCCAGGGCATTGTTGATAACGTGTTAAGCCATGATCACCCTGCGCGGGCGTTGCCCACAACCCAATTGGCGGGCGTGGGTGATCTGATGAGGAAGTCTCAATTTAAGTACTTTAGATCAATTCCGTGTCGTTTAATTTCGTGAACCAATTGACAAGTTGATTCACCGCATTTGTGTTTGAAAAAAAAGATGTCTCACACGAAGGCACGAAGTCACGAAGAAGAGAAATCATCAAATTCTTCCCTTCGTGGCTGCGTGCCTTCGTGTGAGACCGCATTTATCGTCGTTTCATCAGACCAGGGCTGAGACCCCCTGGAAAATCTTTGCGCCGCGCAAAGAAAACAAACGTTAGTAATACGAAGCGGCGTGAAACATTCGCCCGACGCGCGAACCAGGGATCTTATCCCTCTAAAACAGAGGGGAGATCCCTCGCTTGTTTGTCGGGCTAACACGTGAAGCTCGTGAGCCGATTAATCTCCGGGCTTCCAGGATTCGACCGGACTCTGCGAATCTGCCAGACGAATTGATCCGGTCGAAGTTTGCCAAGTTGGCCAACTTCGATACCTGAGAAACCCTACAAAACAGGGAACTTGGCCAACTTTGCCAACTTTTTTGTGATGTTTTGCGGGATGCCAGAATTGGAATTAGTGGGCCTTGAAGACACGGCCGTACGCTACGAATCTGACGGACGAATGAACCGGCTCGAACTTTGCCAAGTTGGCCAACTTCGAGATTTGCGAAACCCTACAAAACAGGGAACTTGACCAACTTTGCCAACTTTTTTTGTGATGTTTTGCGGGATGCCAGAATTGGAATTAGTGGGCCTTGAAGACACGGCCGTACGCTATGGATCAGTCGGACGTATGAACCGGGTCGAAGTTTGCCAAGTTGGCCAACTTCGAGATTTGCGAAACCCTACAAAACAGGGAACTGTGCCAACTTTGCCAACTTTTTTTGTGATGTTTTGCGGGATGCCAGAATTGGAATTCGTGGGCCTTGAAGACACGGCCTTACGCTACGAATCTGCCTGACGAATGAACGGGCTCGAAGTTTGCTAAGTTGACCAACTTCGAGATTTGCTAAGCCCTACAAAACAGGGAACTTTGCCAACTTTGCCAAGTTTTTTGTGATGTTCGGCGGGAGGTCAGGATTGGAATTAGTGGGCCTTGAAGACGCGGCCGTACGCAATGGATCCGCCTGACGAATGAACGGGCTCGAACTTTGCTAAGTTGGCCAACTTCGAGATTTGCTAAACCCTACAAAACAGGGAACTTTGCCAACTTTGCCAAGTTTTTTGTGATGTTCGGTGGCAGGTCAGAATTGGACATGGTGGGCCTTGAAGACACGGCCGTACGCTACGAATCTGTCGGACGCATGAACCGGGTCGAAGTTTGCCAAGTTGGCCAACTTCGAGACTTGCCAAACCCTACAAAACAGGGAACTTTGCCAACTTTTTTCATGATCGCCACGTTGAATAAAGGTGGTCTAAGCTTCGCTTTTATGGGACTTATGGGACTTATGGGACGCATGGGACTAATGGGACTGATGTGATCCCAATGTTTTTTCGGGCGTGTTTTGGCTTGGAGTGTGCGATCTGTTTGAGGGAATCTGGGGGGCGTCGAGCCGCTGGTCGAAAAAGGGGGGGCGAACCTGATCGAAGTCAATCGAACTCGATCGAACTCGAACACCTCACGAAAAACGGAAAATCGCAGCGAAAAGCCTGTGAATCAGGGGGAATGGTCGAAGTCGATCGAACTTGATCGAACTTGATCGCGCTTTTCGATCGGATTCCCGTGACGTGATCACGGTAGAAAAAAGCGTTGATTTTGTAACGACGGGTGGCGAAGTCGATGTCGGGCGCGGGACGCCGAACGACGGATGAATTATCACCAGCGTGTGGAGAATCCCATTTTGGTGAACAGGATCTCGTCGCTCGCCGCGAGACTTGATCCGACCATAACGTCCAGTTGAACGCTCGGTGTCAGGTAAATGAAAAGTCCGGTGTCGGCGTAGTTGATCGTGGGCTGGTTTGGTCCGTAAGTGGTGAACCATTCGATAAATCCGCCGATACGCTGTGTCGCCTGATACAGGCACGAGATGGACGAATGATATGAGTCGATGGCCGAACGATGTCCGACGAGCGTATAGGGGCTGGACGACCCGCCTGGTCCGGTCACGGAAAAGCTGGGCTGTGTGAGGTAGTCGAAACCAAACTGATGTTTCAGGAAGATATACCGGCGGATGGCCCAGCCGTTGACCAGATTGAAATGCGGTTGGACGGAATTACCGGAAACGCCGTTTGTGCCCGACGGGAGGAGGACTCCTGTCACGAGACTCGTTAATGGGACCCAGTTCTTCTGTTGAAATATTTCGTACTTGAAGCCGAGATCCAGATCATTGGTTCCGAAAATCGAGCCGCTCTGGCCGGTTGCCCGATCGTTCTGGTTGATCAGGGAATAGCCCAGAGTTTTGAAGCGAAGCTCAAATTCATCGGTGATTCCCACTCGTAGAAGGACTTCTGGCAAGGTGCGGACTTCAGTATGCGAATCCACGGACAAGACGCGGGTATAAGTGAATCCCGTTTCGAGGATCGTCCCCCCTTTTCCGACGGAGACCGGGGTATCGGTGAAGTCCGACCGGTCGGTATTAATCAGGTTTGTGAAGTCCCATTCATCGGGAACCTGAATATTGAATAAATTCGGCCGCTGCGTGTATCCAAAACTGTTTGGGTCGTCGTTGTCGAGCGAATGAATACGGTTGTATTCCCTGGGGTTCGTTACCGGAAAGTTGACGGAGTTCCAGAAAGCGTGTTGTCCGGCAGATGCTCCGTTATTGTTCAGGCCGCGATCTTTGTGTTCGGCGAATCCATCGAAAATCGATTCGAGCGACGTCAGCGGCGGCAGAATCCGATCATCGTCGTATGCAGCGCCGGTATGGTCATCACTGGTATAGTAAGACTGTGGAAGTGGCGACTGCGGTTCTGTTCGAGGTTCCTGTGCGACGGTTTCCCCAGACAAAGTTGCGCAGGCGAAAAGAATCAAGACGAGGTACCGTCCGATCAAGGGGATTTTCCCGAGACAGTTCAGCACTGTCATTCAGGTTCCTTTCGACTGCTTGATGATCAATCGTGGTGTTACCAACACGAAAAAGCATCGCGCTGCGGTCTTTCCGCGCAGCATTTGTCCGGATTCCGAAAGCCAAAAGGGGACGTGTTTTGGAACAGGTTGGGTGTGATATCAGAGTCGCCGTTTTCGAACAAATAGAAATCGGGCAGTTTGGGGGGGGTAAAAAGGGGGAAATCAGTTGAACAGCATGTTTTTGACAAAAGATCGGCAGACTTCGCCGATCGGCTAATTCAGGCTCGAATTGCCGACTGTCTTGATCCGGTACTTTACCGGCGTCCGACCGAAGCATAACCTGTGAAGATTGTGTCAGAATTCAGAAAGACTGACAGGCATGGAGCAGGTTGCTTTAATCGGGGCGAGGTTGCTCCGACTTGTCAGGATAACAAACTGAAACCTTTAATTTCCGCTGGAGATCATCTTGTCCGTCAAACCCTGGGGCGGTGCTTTCGACGAACAGACCGACCCGCGAGTGGAAAAGTTCACCGAGTCGATCTCGTTTGATTCGCGGCTGGCGGCTGTCGATATTCGTGGCTCGCAGGCTCATGCTCGCATGCTGGCGAAGGTTGGTTTATTGACGGCCGACGAGTGCCGCCAGATTGTTGAGACCCTGACCGTGATCGGCGATGAGATTACTCGGGGTGAGATGGTCTGGAGGACCGAGCTCGAAGACATTCATATGCACATCGAATCGGCTCTGATCCAGAGGATCGGAGACATCGGTCGCAAGCTGCATACGGCTCGCAGTCGCAACGATCAGGTTTCGACGGACCTGAAGCTTTACGTGCGTGACTCGTTGACGACGATCGATGAATTGCTGCTGGAACTGCAGCGGGCCTTCGTTGATCGGTGTGAACTGGACGCCGAGGTTGTGCTGCCCGGTTTCACTCATCTCCAGCGGGCTCAACCGGTGATGGCGGCTCATTACTGGCTGGCCTATTGCGAAAAATTTCAACGGGATCGAGAGCGAGTCGCCGATTGTCTGAAGCGAGTGAACGTATTGCCGCTGGGAGCGGCGGCACTCGCAGGGACGTCCCTGCCGATCGATCGCCATGAAACGGCGGGGTTGCTGGGGTTTACTCGGGCCAGTTCCCCGTCGACGTTTGAAACGGCGGTGGCCGCGAACAGTCTGGATGTTTCCAGTGACCGGGATTTTCTGGCGGAGTCGATTTTCGATCTGTCGCTGATTGCGGTTCACCTGAGCGGTTGGGCCGAAGAATGGATTTTATGGTGCACGACGGAATTCGGGTTCCTGAAATTGCCGGATGCCTACACGACCGGGTCGTCGATCATGCCACAGAAGCGGAATCCCGACGTGCTGGAACTGATCCGCGGCAAGTCGGCTCGAGTGATCGCGGATGTCACTCAGATTCTGACGTTATTAAAGGGACTGCCGCTCGCTTACAACCGTGATCTGCAGGAGGATAAGCTCGCCTTTTTCGATGCTCTGGACACAGTTCAGGCATGCCTTGAGCTGGCACCAAGCATTGTTCGCCGAGCGAAGTTGCAGGTGGAAACGATCAATGCCCGACTGGAAGAAGGGTTCCTGGATGCAACGACGCTCATGGAATATCTGATCGGTCGTGGTGTTCCGATGCGGACCGGTCACGAAGTGGTCGGGAAGCTGGTGCGGACTTGTGAATCAAAGCATTGCAAGCTGGCGGATTTGACCTTGGCTGAACTGCAGCAGGCGTGTGACAAGATTGAGGCGGACGTTTCGAACTTTATCGGCGTCAGAAACGTTGTTTCGCGGCTGAGCAGTTTTGGCAGCGGCGGCCGATCGCCGGTGCTGCAGCAGGTTGCGGCCTGGCGCGAGCGATTGAAGGGATGATGAAGGGATGAGGGGTGTCGTTTGGAAAAGTGCCACTGCTTGACCGTCCTCGGCCAAGCAGTGCTCTTGGTTCTCGGGCGGGTCACGTCATTATAAGCAACGTTTGACGGTGGGCTGGCTGTTCTGGGGTCGGGTGTCCAAATTTCAAAATTTCAAAATTGGCCAGGACAACCTACTTTTGATGATCGGCATCCGTTGGCCGATTTTGAAGTTTGGACGCCCGACCCCTTTCTTCGGAACCTTTTCGGTCAGCGAGTGAGATTCACCTGATGGGCGATTTCTTCCATGGTTGGCGGCGAAAGGCGGGGTGTGTCACGCTCTTCGTTGCGCTGCTGTTCATGGCAGGTTGGGTAAGAAGCTTTGGCATCGGGGATGATTTCAAGTTTGCGAGTGGATTCGGCCATTATTTATTGCTGACTTCCTGCTCGGGCGAAACTCAATTGCTGCGATGGGAAGATCGCTATCCCCAACCGAATTTCGTCTTCTGGCGTTCATGGCAACTATCGAAAGCCCATTGGTCAGCACCAGAACCACTGAAGGATCTCACCATTTTTAATCTGTCTCGAGTGATCCGTTTTACTCGATTTACATTGATGATTGCGCCCACAACGACAACACGAATTACAGGGTTCGTTTGTCCCTATTGGGGCATTGTGATCCCGTTAACGCTTGTGTCCTGTTATCTGTTGCTCATAAAAGGCCGCGTTTTGAAACCAGGCGTCGCTGGTGTGGTTTCAGATCCTGAACGATTGGAGTCGTAAGCCACGTTTGGCCGCCCGATCCCATTTTGTCATGCAAGACATGTGAGAGAAGAACACTGCTTGTTTCGTCATGTCAGGGAAGAGCACTGCTTGACCGAGTACGGTCAAGCAGTGGCACGGGGGGGATTATTTGAATTTGGGCTGGCCTGATTCGCGTCGGGACAAAAATTTCGGTGGTGGAGGTGAATCGCTGGAGTCGACGGCGAGCGGTTGCTGTTCTTCTTCTGAGAGTTGCAGGCTGGCGGGCATGGTTTCCGGTTGATCGACGACTCGAGCGATGTCGGCACCGACCTTGTTGAATTTCAGTTCGAGTCGCTCGTAACCTCGGTCGAGGTGGTAGACTCGTCGAATGACGGATTCGCCGTCCGCCGCCAGGGCGGCCAGGAGTAACGCGGCACTTGCGCGAAGGTCGGACGCCATCACGCAGGCGCCCGACAAGGTTTTGATCCCGGCAATGATCGAACAGGCTCCTTCTCGTCGGACGTTGGCACCCATTCGCATCAGTTCGGGAATGTGCATGAAGCGATCGGGAAAGACTTTGTCCGTGACGACACTGATTCCTTCGGCGATGGATAGCAGTGCGGTGAACTGAGCTTGAACGTCGGTCGGAATGCCGGGGTAGGGTAAGGCGGTGATATCGAGTGCTCGAAGCGTGTCGGGTGCCGTGACGATTGCGGTGTGATCGTGAATTTCGATCATGACCCCCATCATTCGCAGGGCATCGATCACTCCCGCCAGATGGGCTGGTACAAGATTGTCGACCTGTAAACGTCCGCCAGTCATGGCTGCCGCGATGAGCATTGTGGCCGCTTCGATACGATCGGGAATTACTGTGTGTTCGACCGCGTTCAGATCATCGACCCCTTCAATTCGCAAAAGGGGGGTCCCCAGTCCTTCGATTTTGGCTCCCATCGCGTTGAGGTAATTACCCAGGTCAACGACTTCGGGTTCACAGGCGGCAGCAGAAATCGTGGTGATACCCTTGGCGAAGACCGCCGCGCACATCACGTTACAGGTCCCCGTCACGGTACTGCCAAACGAGCCACCGAGGTAGATATCGGCTCCGACAAGACGATCGACTCGCGCGAAGACATAGCCTCGATCGATGGTGATTTTCGCACCTAAGGCACGGAGTCCTTTCAAATGCAGATCAATCGGACGATGTCCGATGTTACAACCACCGGGGAGTGAGACGCAGGCTCGACCACGTCGACCGAGGAGCGGTCCCAGCACGCAGACGCTGGCTCGCATGCGCCGGACAAGCTCATAATCAGCCAGACATCGCTGTTCATCGCACGTTGAAAGAGCGATCGCGCCATCAGGTCGACGGTCAACATTCATTCCGAGCGACCGCAGGACGCTTGATAATGTCGTCACATCGACGAGATCGGGGACGCCGTGAAGTACAGAGGTTCCATTGGCCACCAGGGCGGCTGCCATGATCGGCAACGCGGCATTTTTCGCACCGCTGACGCTAACGCGACCGCGCAAGGGTCTCCCCCCGCGCACAACAAACATGTCCATCCTTGGACCTCCCCCCAGTTGAAGTGCATCCTGTCGCGCGCATTGAACCACTCATCCAAAATCACTGCAACCCCGTTTTGTCACGCGCCAATAAATGGACATTTTTGTAACGCGTCGATGAATGGGGCATTTTCAGGGTCCGTTTCCGCGCCTCATGTCGTAGAGCGTTTTGTTTGGTGAAATTGTTGGGAACGATCGCTTGCTGGTGTGAAGGGCTTGTGCGGACAGTTTGTTTTTTGGAAAACAATTTGAACGAGGTGTTCTGGTGTCCGATGATTGCCGTACAACTTTCCAAGTCGAGGTCAGTTCCGTACAGTGACGTGACGGCAGCGACGTGTGAATGGTGGCAATCAGGTAAGGCGAACGACCGGTTACGTCGCTCTGGAAAAACAAAGGGGAGATCTGCCTTGGCTGAGAAGAAACCGGACTTTGACGAGTTCCTCGAGAAATTTCGGAAACATCGTGAATTGATGACAGAGGAGCTTCACAAAGTCATCGTCGGTCAGGACGCGGTCATTGAACAGATCCTGGCAGCGATCTTTACAGGTGGGCATTGCCTGCTGGTTGGGGTCCCGGGGCTTGCCAAGACATTGACCGTTTCGACGATCGCTCAGATTCTGGATGTGCATTTCAAGCGAATCCAGTTTACTCCCGACCTGATGCCGTCAGATATCACGGGGACTAATGTCCTTGATGAAAACGATGCCGGACGTCGAGAATTCCGCTTTGTTGAAGGGCCCGTCTTTACCAATATTCTGCTGGCGGACGAAATCAATCGAACTCCGCCAAAAACGCAGGCGGCATTGCTGCAGTCGATGCAGGAAAAAGAGGTAACGGTCGGACAGACAACATACCAGCTACCCGAGCCATTTTTTGTGATTGCCACACAAAATCCGATTGAGCAGGAAGGGACTTATCCACTCCCTGAAGCACAACTTGACCGATTCATGTTTAACGTCAAAGTCGATTACCCGAACCTGGCGGAAGAGGAAAAAATTCTGACGGCAAGCAATTCTGGCGAGCGGCAAGAAGTTCGCAAAGTGTTGTCTGCTAAAGCGATTCTTTATCTGCAAAAGCAGATTCATTCGATTGAGATTGGACCATTGACAGTGAATTACGTGGCGCGGCTGGTTCGAGCCACCAGGCCGCTGGATGAAACCGCTCCGAAATTCGTCAAAGAACTGGTTGACTGGGGGGCGGGGCCACGAGCCGGTCAGTTCCTGATTGCGGGTGGAAAGGCCATTGCGGCGATGGATGGTCGGCCCAGTGTGTCGATTGAGGATATTCGGCGGGTGGCCATTCCAGTGCTTAGGCACCGTTTGTCGACGAACTTTCAGGCTCAGGCCGAAGGGATGACGGCGGAATCGGTGATCGCCAGATTACTTGACGAGGTTCCCGAGCCGAAAATCCCCAAGTACGTCTGAAAAGCGAATGAACTGGCTTCCAGAAACAGGTTCAGGTTGCTATGCTTTTGGGCTCGAACATTCCGGCCCAAACAGGCTGCCAATTTATCAATACCCACGAGGGGAGTACGATGAAACAAGTCAAATTGACCACCAAGCAAAAGCGAGATCGTCGGTGGAAGGTTAAACGTCGAAAAATCCGTAAGCAGAAATACGGTATGTAATTGCAGCGGGGCCGGTTTGGCCTCACTGTCCTGAGGTGCGCCCGGTCGTGGTTTTCTCGCCGGGCGTTTTCGTTGGAGATGTTGCTCAATCCAGGGTTTGCAACTTTCCAGGATCGATTGATGGCGGTATTTCATTGAAGTTTTCGCATCGATTCAGCGAAGTCAACTTGAAGAAAAAAAACGCGAGCCGGGTGCGGCAATTTTGGCGCCTGGCAAAAAGTGAAGTCCTGAAGTGGACTTCTTGATCGAAGCTCGTCAGGAAGAAGTGCTACAGGAATTTTGTATTTGACGGCGTGCGTAATTCGCTGCCGCACGATAGGCCGCCGCGTTATTGACGTAATGCCTGTATGTGGCAGCGAGGCGTTCCTGCTGTTCAGGAGTCAGTTCGTTGATCAGGCGGGCAGGGCAACCGGCCCATAGCGTATGTGGAGGGACGACCGTTCGTTCCAGCACGACCGCTCCCGCAGCGATCAATGCTCCTTCGCCGATGACACATCGGCTGAGCACGGTGGCGCCGATTCCAATTAAGGCTCCGTCACCAACTGTTGATGCATGCACAGTCGCACGGTGGCCGAGGGTGACTCGATTACCCAGGATGCAGGGAGTGTCCTTTTCGATATGCAGGATCGATCCATCCTGGACGTTGGTTTCTTCGCCCACCTCGATCCACTGTTGGTCGCCTCGAAGTACGCAGCCGAACCAGATTGAACTGCGTGCTTTCAAACGAACCCGACCTATGATGATCGCTCCATCGGCAACCCAAGCTGTCGGATCGATTTCGGGGACCGAATTGACTGCGGACCAGTCCCAGTGGGCATCCGGGTAAGCTACCTTGGGTTCTGGCGGAAGGGGAGCAACGCGCAACGGCCAATTGGACAAGGCCGATTCTGCGGAATTATCTGAATCGATACTCAAGATGCGTTTCCTGGCGAAACAGCTTGTTGTTAGTTAGTCACTGCCGTTTTTTGATTTGTTTTTCGACCGTCGCTTTGGGGTTTTCACAGAGCGGGTGACTTCCGCCCGGTTCCGCCAGCATTTCGGCGACTGTCGTTTGCTTGAAGGATTTTTCGACCATTTCGAGTGCTTCATCCATCCGTTGATGCAGCGGGCACAACTTCGTACCGTGTGACTTAAGACTCAAAGGGCAGGTGTGAATTCGCTCGATCGGTTCAACGGCATTGACGACTTCCAGAATTGTCAGCTCATTGGGCATCTTGACGAGAGTAACACCTCCGCCGATCCCACGCTGACTTCGTACTATATTATTCCGTCCCAAGTTCTGGAGTACCTTGGATAGGTAGGGCTTGGGGACCTGAGTGGCGGTTGAAATCTGGTCGGTGGTGCAGGCCGTTGGCGCATGATCAGCAAGAAACACCACCGCACGTAATGCGTATTCAACAGTCTGAGAAAACATTACTGAAATCCGTCTTCGTTAAAACTGGACATTGACGTCCCGTTTTGTCGGTAGTAGAGTGGTTAAAACAAGACGCAAGCATCCGATTTCTGTATCCCGTTGTCTTTTTGTGAACTTTCAGGCTCGGAGGTTTCTTATTGGAACGTCGTGCGACAGATTGATGACGCGCGTGTTGACTACGATTTGATGAACTGAATCAGATTCTCTCAGAGTTTATGGACTTTGGCGAGTCGGATGTCCAGTCAATATACGTAGTCGCAGCCGGATTAGATGCTTTGAATACCTGAAAAAGTTGAAAAATCGACACGACGTGTCTTAAAAGTGCGAAAGTAAAAGGGGGGCAGTCAGATGAAAACATCTGCAGAATTCGGGTCATTCGATATTTCACAATCGATACCGCAATGGATTGTCGTGGTTATCGCTATGGCGACAGGAATGCTCGCTGGTGAAGGTCGCGTTGGGGCTCAGGATTTTGAGCGCGAGCCGATCAATTACCTGACGGCATTCACTGACAACCCCGTCTCACGGTTGGAAGTTCGTCTTGAACAGGGGGTTGCACGTCTCGAACATGACGAGCAACGTGGATATCTTAACTCGCTGCTGAAGGAACTGGATGTTCCGGTCTCGTCCCAGACACTGGTTTTCTCTAAGACAAGTCTTCAGCGAAATCGAATCGCTCCACGTACGCCCCGAGCGATTTACTTTAACGATGAGATGTACGTTGGTTTTTGTCAGCACGGCGAAGTTCTTGAATTATCGGCAGTTGATCCTGGGCTGGGGGCGGTTTTTTACACGTTAAGTCAGGAAGCCACGGATACGCCGAAACCGATTCGTCAGAATGACAATTGTCTGTTGTGTCATGGGTCGTCGAATACCCGAGGTGTTCCAGGTCATCTTGTTCGATCGGTTTATGTCGACGCGGGGGGATTGCCGGTCCTTTCGATGGGAACTCATCGAATTGACCACAGCAGTCCCATCGAAAAACGCTGGGGAGGTTGGTACGTCACTGGGACTCATGGGAATCAGTCGCACTTGGGTAACCTTGTCATGACCAGCACAAGACAGACTGAACCCGTCAATAATGCGGCAGGTCAGAACGTGACCGATCTCGATAGTCGGTTCAAAACATCGGCCTATCTCAGTCCCCATAGTGATCTTATTGCACTGATGGTCCTTGAGCATCAGGCCGAAGCACACAATCTTCTGACGCGTGCGAATTTTCAAACTCGTGAGGCACTTCATGCCGAAGCGGGTTTAAACCGGGACTTGAAAGAGCCACGCGAGCATCGATGGGACAGCACGACGACCCGAATAAAACATGCGAGCGAATCACTGGTGAAGTATCTGTTGTTCTCGGGCGAAGCACCGATCACATCGAAGCTGCAGGGGACAACAGCGTTTGCCAACGAGTTTTCTCAGCGAGGGCCTCGGGATTCAAAAGGGAGATCATTACGAGATTTTGATCTCGAACGACGACTTTTTAAATACCCCTGCAGTTACCTGATTTATTCTCGCTCTTTCGATGCACTCCCCGGCGAGGCCAGGAGCGTTGTCCTTCGACGTATGTGGGAAGTACTCAGTGGTGCCGATCGCAGTCGGGAATTTTCGCACCTTTCAGATGAGGACAGAGCCGCGATCCTGGAAATTCTGCGTGAAACAAAGCCCGATTTGCCCCCAGAATGGCATCAAGTTACGGTCGACGAACTACCCGTGAAATGACGCCGACGGCGAAACCTCTATGTCACAAAGTCCGATCTCGCTCCCATAATCCACTCGTCAAGCGAGAGATATATGGGAATCATGCAGCCAGACGGGGAAAACGTCACATTTTTGCCTATTCGAAGATCATGGTTCCGAAGTTCTTATAGTCGTGAAAGCTGGGTCCCGTGGGGGTCCATGACCAGTGGGTGGTTTTCTTGTCGTCGTAGTCGACTCGATAGAAGTTGGCTCGCCACTTTGTTCCTGGTTTTGGGGGGATGTTTTGCAGTGGTTCAAGCAGTTTGTAGGGAATGAAGATCTCTGCCGTCCAACCGGTTGCTGAGGCACCAGCCTGCTTACTTCCCCCTGCGATTGCGGTTGCTTTACGTGTCTTACGAGGGCCTTCGTAGTGCCAGGGACGCCACCCCAAAAATTTCCCGTTGAGATTGGGGACGATGATCGGAAGATCGCTACCTAACGGTGAGATTTCATATTCGAAATAGACGGTCTGCGTTTCGTCGGTCCACAGAAAGATTTCGAAGACGTCTTCTTCCCAGAGATTGTCAAAATCGGCCAGATTCGTCACGGTCAGCTTTTTGTCGGTTCCATCAAACAGGACATACAATCCGGTCGGCGAGTAAAGAACTTTGATGCGAGAATCATAAGGCAGGCCATCGGCCTTTCGGCGTGGAAGTGATACCCAATCGGTTTTGTCCCATATCTTTTGATCGGCCTTGTCCGTGATCTCAAAATCTTCTGTCGCTCGAACGCGAATCTGATTTCTGTTGGCAGCTTCGTTTTCGTCCTTCGCTGATGGTGGAGTGTATCCAGCAGCGCTAAGAAGTTTCTCTGCGTTCTGATAGTAGATTTTTTCGAGCACTTCTTCCGGCAGAAACAACCCGTAAATCATCCAGAATCCCTGTCGGTGATGGCTGGCCGAGCAATCGAAGTATTCATCGTCCGTTTCCAGAAATCGAAAATAGATGCGGAACGCGTCGCGTCGCGGGGTCGTATCCGTTCCGAAAAGGATACGGTCCTGGTACTTCAGAAAGAACTTTCTCGCCGTATAGGGTTGACGACCGAGTTCAGAGATTCTTGCGTCGAAATCGACGAACATATTCGGATATTTGTCGAGGTTCGCACCGACCGATGCCAGGTCTTCGGCGTTATTGCCGAAATGCGTGTTGATAAAGGTCGTCTGGGGATGTCGGGCAATGACTCGATGTAATTGATCGAGGATCTCCTGGCGTTTTGGGAATTGATCACCAGAGAACAGCCAGTTTGGATGTTCGTTGAGTTCATGCCAGCGTTCATTCGACTTATCAAGCGGTGTAAAAAAGGCAGCAGGGTCAGAAACATGAATGACGACCGGTCGTTTATGCTTGCCGCAGACGGCCCAAATCGGATCGAGCCGGGGATCATCGACGGCGACGAACCGACCAGATTTGTCACGATAGCGCAGTCCCAGGCGCTTATCGATCTTCAAACCTCGTGCACCCAGCTGAAACCCCTCTTCCAGTCGATTGGATTCACGTTGAGGCCAGTCAGGGTCATCAATTCCGTCGAAATTTATGAGCGCGAATGTGGCGAAGCGACCGGGATACGAATTATCCAGAGCCTCGATCGTTTCTTTCAGGTTGTCTCCCCATCCTCCGTCGAGGTTCACAACGGTTCGAATTCCCGCTTCGTTCATCTCGTTCAGGTAGCGTTCAACACGTTCGGTTGTCAGGAATTGTCGTCCGCCACCGAGATGGTTATGGATATCAATCACGAGGAATCGAGGCTTCTCGACGAGGGTTTGTCGGGTGACCAACATGGACCGGGGCTGCCAGTCACGCAACTTCAGATCGCGGATGTCGTCTTCCGAGAGAAGACATTGATTTGAGATCCATACGAGTGTGAAAGACAAAAAGAATTCAAAACCGATGGTACGTTTCACGTTGACAACTCCACAGAGACAGAAAGATCTTGGATTGTGTGCTGGTCGATTTGTTGACAGCGAGAAAAGGCTTTTGCCTGTCGTTGATCGATTCATGGCATGGCCACAGGATAAAATGTGATTCTTTTCCTTGGAAATGACATCGCCGACGTGACAGGATATTAGGAGTCGACGGAAACCAAGTTACATAGAATGCAGTTCAATGCCCGACTTCACAATCCATTTCAATCGACGAAAAAAGGATTTCTTAAGTTCGAGCCGCGTCGGGCTGTGTTACAGAATTATTCTGTTCGTAGTTTTCTTCAGTCATTTGAACAGGCTCGTTGCCGATGAAGGTCCCGTTTCGCGAGGACGTATCGATGAACTGATTCAGGATCTTGACTCACGTACGCTGAGTGAACGGACTCGCGCTGAGCGGCAGATTCTGGATCTTGGCCCGGTTGTATTGAAGAATCTTCCAGCCCCGGAATTGGTTGAAAGTACGCCCGTTCGGGAGTCAATCCGGCGAATTCGAAAGCAATTAGAACAACAGGCGGCGAAGCAGTCGTCGAGGTCTTCGCGTGTCACGCTCAAGGGAGTGTTTTCACTTCGACAGATACTTTTTGAGATTCAACAACAGACTGCCAATGAAGTTCTGCTGGCAAAACAAGATTCGGTTCTTTCCGAAAAAGAATTCACCGTTGACTGGAACGAGGTGACGTTTTGGGATTCCCTGGACGACCTTTGCGATCGGGCGGGATTTGTTTGCAAGTTCGATGAGCGTACAGACGCGCTTCAAATCTCAATGGCGTCACGTTCTGAAGTGAAGAGTCTCTCTGTGCAGCGGACAGGACCGTTCCGCTTGGCGGTAGACTCAATCGAAGTGCGATCCGCTGTTGGAGAACAGAGTCAGCGACTTCTTCGAGTCAACGGCCGAGTGGCAATCGAACCCCGCTTGAGGGCCTTGTTCCTATCGATGGCATCCGCTGATCTTAAGGGTACGGACGACCAGGACAGGCCGATGCCTGCGTGGAATCCCGATGCGAAATATGAGTTACCAGTTCGAGAGGGTGCACACGAAGTGGCGGTGGCCTGGGACTTCGCACTGCCTGCGGCAGGTCGATCCAAGGAATTCGCAATTCGTGGACGTGTTCATTTTCAGATTGCTGCGGCCGTCGAACGGATTGTCTTCGACCAAACGTCGCAGACTCGCGGCACGATTCGAAGGCGCGGCGGGATCTCGGTTCGTCTGAGGGAGGTCGCGTTTAACGCGGCGGGTGATCACCGACTGGACGCCGAAGTCGGGGTCGCAGTCAGCTACGACAATGGTGGTCCAGCATTTGAATCACACCGCACCTGGATTTTCCACAATGCTGTGTATCTGGAAACCAAGTCCGGGGTCAGGACGGGTTTTACCGAATTTGAAACAACTCAACAATCGGATGGCGTGATTGCGGCCGACTATCAATGGCGAAACATCGAGGCCCCCGCAAGTCAGTACGTTTTCGTCTATGAAGCACCGACGCTGATCATTGATGTGCCAATCGAAGTCAGCATCGACAAAATCCTGATCGAGGTTGCCAATTGAACGTGGCAATTTCGTCTATCTTGTGAACGCAGCGGCAATGCCCATGCCGCCCCCGACACACAGGGCTGCCAAACCCTGCTCAATGGCTCCAGAACTGATGCGATGGGCGAGATGTACAGCGAGTCGCGCCCCTGAGGCTCCAATCGGATGTCCAACTGCGATGGCACCACCATTGACATTGAGCCGATTCGGGTTGAGATCCAATTCCCGCTGGCAGGCGAGAGTTTGAACGGCGAATGCTTCGTTAATCTCAACGGCATCAAATTTATTGATGTTCCATCCATGATTATCGCACAGTTTTCGAATCGCATGGATCGGGCCGAGCCCCATCCGCGCAGGATCGCAGCCTTGGGTGGTCGCTCCCGCAAGTCTGGCGAGGACAGGCCACCCACGTTGCCTGGCAAACTCACGTTCTGCGACAATCAGCATTGCGGCTCCGTCGTTGATCCCCGATGCATTACCGGCGGTGACGGTTCCTGATGGACTGAACGCAGGCTTAAGAGCGGTCAGCTTTTCAACGGTTGTCTCGGCACGCGGATGTTCGTCAATTCTGAGATTTTCCATGGGAACCAGTTCGTCGTCGTACACTCCAGATTGGAAGGCTGCCGCGAAACGCGCCTGGCTGCGAGCAGCAAACTCGTCTTGTTCTCGCCGAGTGATATGAAATTCGCGAGCAAGCGTTTCTGCGGATAGACCCATGTGAGTCTGGTCGAAGCTGTCGACTAAGCCGTCGCGCAGCAATGAGTCGACAAGCACCCCCTCGCCCAATTTGTAGCCGCGACGTGCTTTCGGAATCAGATATGGTGCATTCGACATCGATTCTGTTCCGCCACAGAGCACCGCTTTCGCGTCGCCCGCTCTGATGGCCTGTGCTGCGAGCAGCACAGACTGAAGTCCTGATGCACACATCATGTTGACAGTGTAAGCAGGGACTTCAATTGGCAAGTTAAGTCGAACTGCGACCTGCCGGGAAATATTCATCCCGAGCCCAGCCCCCAGAACGTTGCCGATCACAACCAGATCGACGTCCAGGCGGTTAACGGCTTGCAAGGCAGAATCGCCTGCCTCGCAAGCCAGATCAACCGCAGAAAAATCAACGAGCGATCCCAGGAACCGACCAAATGGAGTCCGTTTAGCCGCGACGATCGCTACTTCCGGCATCACGGCAGGTTCAACTTGGTGATCGATCCAATCGTGCTGGATGTCACTGTGACAACGTCGACTCCCGCCCCACCGTCGACGGTCAAGTCGGCGATGTTGCTGAGGGTGAATGCTGCTTTATCGTTCCCTGGACCCAGATCGATGTATGACGTTGATGAATCAACACCGATGACCGCGAGTGAATCGTCACCATCGTGAAGTGCCGCATTGATAATGATCTTTCCGGTCACACTGACACTGTAAGACGAAGTTTTATTGATCGACGTCCCATTGGCACCTTCGACTTTCAGAACACCGGCTTGCACACTGATCGTTAGCGAATTAGCCAGCTGATCACCCGTCAGAGTCAGCGTATTTGTTTTTGAATCGAAAGCCGCTACGACATTACTTTGAACACCGAGATTAAACTTGTAATCGGCCGAAGCGATTCCGTTGGCGATCACATTCAAGGTATATGTTCCGAGTGGCACCGAGGTTGGCAAAGTGAACTGGCAGGTGGTTGAAAGATTGCCCGTCGCAACCCCTGGCGTCCAGTTATAACTGCGAAGATATTGCACCGCACCGGTGCTGCTGGTCAAACGGACAATCGGGTAGTTCGTTGCACATTCAACGTCATCCCCATAGCCGGCTCCTTCAGAAATTCCGGTCAATTGTGTTCCCGTGATTGTGTAGACGCCAATCTTGCTGGTGGATGGAGCAACATTGGTAATTGTTGGAGCCCAGCTTGCTTGCGCGGCACCGGCGGGGGCGTAATCATAAAGCGTGCTGCCTCCCGTGGAAAACAGCAAATGTCCGTTCGGCAAAACTAACATACGGCAAACATAAGCCGGTACATTTAACGCTGTGGAAAGTGACGCGGGAGTGACATCAGTCAATTTATTCGTTGCATAGTCGAAATCGTAAAGTTTGGTCGGGGGGGTGAAAACGGCCGGCGAGGACGTGTCGGCTGCGAATATATAACGGCCGTTCGGAAGCATAGCTCCTGGCGCATCATCGGCACCCATATTCGTGGGTAGGCTTGGGCCCTGGGTCCAGGAATTCGTTGACGGTTTGTAGAGAACCGTTTTGTTGTTAGCACCGATCTGAAAGACTCGACCGTCAGGCAAAAGCGATGCCGGGCCGAGTTCGTATCCGAAGGCCGGTCCGCTCAGTGGGACGGGCACCGTACCCGTATTGACCCATGACCCTGTTGAACCGACGTAGCGTTGGGCCAATCCGGGACCAGTCGATGGGCTGGAAAAAACGTCGTATGACAAAATATCTCCGCCAGGTAACTGAACCCACGTGACTTCATCGCTCGGTTCACTTCGAAGCTTCGTTGGCCCTGTCGACCATGAGTTGCTGACGGGATCGTAAAGGTAAGTACTTCCATCGAAAATATAGCCGCACAGTACTTTTCCGTTCGGAAGAACCTCTGTTGGATCATCGCCAAAAAACGGAGCAGGGATCGTGGGTAGCGATGACCACGTGTTGGCAACAGGATCGTACATCTCAGCACTATTGGTAATATTCTGGAAGCCGTTCGGGCCGCTGTATTCACCGCCGATTAAGAAGACCTTTCCGCTCGGCAATACATTAGACGCAAAGTAAAGCCGCTCGAGACTCATTGACGCAATATTCGACCAGGTCCCGTTAACGTAATTGCCTGACGCATCCGGCGTCAGTTTCGTCCATTTCTTGGTGACGCCAGGGCCCTGGACCATCACGGTACCATCGGACAGCAACATCATTGTGCCTGTTCCGCCGGCCGGATTCGCGTTCGTCAACGGGGTCCAAACTCCGGCCGCCTGAAGGCCCGTCTGCATCAAGAGAATGGCAGCGCAAGCAATAATCGTTGTGGAGAAAATTCTCATAAACGGTACCTTTTTCGTTTGAAGCGCTACGATGGCCGCGTTTGTTTGGAAATTCCAATGAAACCGATCGGACGTCGCAATGAATAATAGAAATGACGTAGGTAATTCCTAGTGATTCTGATCAATCATCCGAAGAATTTGCAAGTAAAAAATAGAAAACGATTTTACGGATTGTGTTGGCCGTCGCATGCCGCTCCTCGTTTCACTCTGCGAAAAGCTAAAGTGAACGTACGGCGGAAAACGGACTGCATCCTCAAGTTTGTCGGCTGATCGTTTTGCCGCGCTCGAACGGAAACAAGTGATCTCGTCAGACGTTCGGAAAAAAGGAAAAATTTCTCGGTTTAAACATGTCACATCGACTGTAAGAGATCACGCGGAAAGGCTCATTTTCTGGCAATTACCGATTGCGATGAAGTGCAATCCATTTTTTGCGTCAACTGTTTTCAATCTTGATTTCTCGGTGATTTGTTTCAAGTTGTACGGAATGAATGCACTCCGAACGTATCGGAATCCAAAAGTTGTCTTTATTATCTTTGATGTCACCGCAAAAAACGATCATTCGATGGTCTCTTCTCCGCAGAGACCCACTCGATTGCGTCGCTTCTAACGGATGATTATTCTGGAAAGTCACTTTAAAAGCCCCCAAACTGCCTTATTATTTAAAATTACCCATTTTACTGTGGACAGCGGTGAGATCGCGTTTTAGGATTTCGGACAAATCCACGTTGTTTGTCGTGGTGATTCGGTGGATGCCGTTTTTACTTTGAGTCTATCTTCCAGAGCGTCTGGAAGTTCCAGAGTGAGGGTGTCTGGGAGAATTTGGGTTTCTTTTTGAAAGTCGAGGGGGGAGATTCAATGGTTAAGCAATGGGCTCTTTTGATCACCGCAGCAGCAATGCTGGGGTCGGTCACAGAGGCGGGACATCGTCACCGCCGCTGTTGTACACCGAGCGCGTCGACCTGCGCACCAGCTGCGAGCTGTGCTGCAGCACCGTCATGCGCGTCGGGTGGATGCGGGTCGGTTGCGTATGGAGACGCTGGGGTCGCTGGTGGTATGGGTGGTGCATGCGGTCCCGTAATGGTCGAACAGACCGTTATGGAACCAGTCATGACAACTGAAGTTCGAAAAGTGTCAGTCATCGAAAATCGTCAAGAGCAACGGGAAAGAAAGTACACCGTTTCTCGCCAGGTGCCACGCACCGAGACGAAGACTCGCACTGTGAACTACACCGAGAACGAAGCTCGGACCCGTGAAGAAAAGTACACGGTCTACAACACGGTCACCGAAATGGTTGATCAGACCTACACGGTTTCGGTTCCTTACACCGAAACGAAAAAGGGAACCCGGACAGTGATGAAGGCCGTCCCTCGTGACGTCGTTCAGGACTACACGGTCAGCGTTCCTTACACCGAGACCCGTAAGGGAAGCCGCACGGTTTACAGCACTGTTCTCGACAATGTCGAACAGTCTTACACCGTCAGCGTTCCTTACACCGAGACCCGTAAGGGAACTCGTACGGTCTACAACACCGTGACCGAGAACATCGAACAGTCCTACACTGTTAATGTTCCATACACGGAAACCCGTAAGGGAACTCGTACGGTCTACAACACCGTCATGGACAACGTTGATCAGTCCTACACTGTCAGCGTTCCATACACGGAAACCCGCAAGGGAACCCGTACGGTTTACAACACCGTCACGGAAAACGTTGAGCAATCGTACACGGTGAATGTTCCTTACACCGAAGTTCGCAAAGCAACTCGAAGCATCACCGTTCCAGTTGTTCGTACCGTTGATCAGAGCTACACCGTCAACGTTCCTTACACCGAAGAACGCCAAGGCTCACGCACTGAATGGGAAACGATCCAAGTCCAACAGTTCCGTACTGTTTGTCAGGATCAAGGACACTGGGAAAGCCGATGCGTTCCAGTTTCGAACGGCTGCCAGCCAGTCGCTGTTTCGGCCAACTGCTGTGCACCATGCGGAACCTCCGCTGGCTGCGGTAGCTGTGGCGCTGCTCCTGCCGCTCCTGCTTGCGGTAGCTGCCAGACCACTGTTACTCAACAGTACTGGGTTCCAAACATGGTCCAGACTCAAGTTCCTTACATGACCTGTCAACAAGTCGCAAAGCAAGTTCCTTACACTTACACTGTAACACTCTCGCGACCTGAAACACGGACACGTCAGGTTCAAGTCACCGACTACACGACTCAACAGCAAGAGTATGACTACACGGTCCAACTCTGCCGTCAAGAAACACGAACCCGAATGGTTCCAGTTTGCAAGCAAGTTGCTTCACAGCAAGAGTATGACTACACGGTCCAACTGTGCCGTCAGGAAACACGAACCCGGACAATCCAGGTTCCACGTCAAGTTGCTTCACAGCAAGAGTACGACTACACCGTTCAGCTCTGCCGTCAGGAAACCCGCACGCGAACCATTCCGGTCAGCAAGCAGGTTGCTTCTCAGCAAGAGTACGATTACACGGTTCAACTCTGCCGTCAGGAAACACGATCACGCACGATCCAGGTTCCACGACAAGTTGCTACTCAGCAAGAGTATGACTACACGGTTCAGCTCTGTAAGCAGGAAACACGTCAACGAACCTACCAGGTTGTTGATCAGGTTCCTGAAACACAAGAGTACGAATACCAGGTCCAACTCTGCCGAACTGAAAACCGCGTCCGTCAGGTCCCGGTCAGCAAGTCGGTTCCAGAAGAGAAGGTTCGCACCGTCAGCTTCATGGTTGCCGTTCCAAAGACTCGTGAAGAGTCCTACAACGTGACCGTGTTCGACACTGTTAACGAAGAGAAGTCCGAAATGTACACGGTTTGTGTTCCAGTAACCGTCGAAAAGGAAATCTCGGTTCAGGTCTGCACCATGGTTCCAAAGACGATTATGGTTCCATGCGGTTCAGGCGCCGGTTACAGCGCTGCTCCTGTGAGCGGTGGCTGCGGTGCCGGTGGCTGTAGCGCTTGCGGTTCGGCTCCTGCCGCTCCTGCCGCTCCTGCTTGCAGCAGCTGCAAGTGAGACGAGATCAATCGCTGTAATGCGATTGTGAGTCCCACTGGTTGATTAAGAGATGCCCTGCGGTGCGAACCGCAGGGCATTTTTTATTTCAAGGAGGGCTCATTCAGCAAATTCTGTTTCCTGCAGTTTCTTCAAGCAGGTTTTCCAATCGTCGGATGCCGATCTCGGGATCGAACATCTGAATGACTCGCTCCCGAGCAAGGCAGGCTTTTTCCTGCCATTTGTGATGGTTGTCCATGGCATCCACAATGGCATCGGCGAGCGCTTTTGCATCGGCAGGAGGGACCAATCCACCACAGCGACCTCCATCCAGGATTTCCTTCGGCCCGCTGGGGCACGTCGTTGCCAACGCCGGAACACCACTCGCAGCCGCTTCAATCAATGCATTGGGCATCGCGTCGAACAGGGAAGGAAGCACGAAAAGATTCGCGTTTTGATACCACTGACGAGGATTGGCGACAAAACCAGCCAGGATGACATCCTCTTCCAGGCCATGAAGTCGCACAAATTCACGCAATTCGCTTTCGGATTCCCCTTTACCGAAAATCACCAGTCGAAGTGATCGACCTCGTTGATGAATCAGCTCATTCATCGCTTCGAGAAGAAACAGGTATCCCTTTTGAGGATGCAGTCGGCCCGCACTCACAATCAAAAATCGGTCCTGCTTCGCCTTGAATACCTCACGAAGGCTCGGTTGTTCTGCACCGGCAGTCATTAAACGCGAGTGGAACTCATCGTATTGATCAGCTGATCCGACTGATTTCCCCTGTGAATCGCCGCTGCCAGATTCTCTAAGGTCAAGGTGTGTGTCGTCACCTTCAGGATTCGGTCCAAGAGCGATCGAGCTGGCCAGCAGGTTATTATAAACCTTGACGTGGTCGGGATTCAGTTGAAAGTATTCAATCACCCGATTGCGCAGCCCCTCAGAATTGGCGAGCACAATATTGGCTGAACGGTAAGCGCGTCGTGCGAACCATCGTGACAGCGCAACCGAACCGCGAACGTATAGCTCCAGTTCCGGCCCGGGATCGGCCACACAACACGATACGCGAGGTGTCGGTCTGAACCAGCACCCACCTGCGGCGTCGAGTGTTGCAAGATAAGTTCGGTCGTAGACGACATCGATTTTTTGTTCACGCAAGACTTTTGCAAGATCCAGGTAACGAAGCAATCGAGTCAATTTCATCGAACCGAGAATCCGGCGTGTCCATGTAACTGGCGACCCGTCCCAATAGGCGAAGATGGGAACATCGGGGGGGACTTCCTCTAGAAGTTCACCTTGCTTCATCGCGAGGTAAAGCAGCGGTTCAAAACGCGTGCGGTCAATTCGCTTGAGGATCTCGAGCACCTGTCGTTCGGCACCACCGCCCCCCATCGAGCCAATCACGAACAGAACTCGAGTACGGGAATTGCGTGGCATTCGTTGTGAGGCCAAATGTCGTATAGGGTTTTATCAGGGATCAACGATACGGCACCGAAACAATCAAATTCGTTGGCTGTCTCATTCTTCGAATAATTACCGAACAATGGAGCAGATTAACGGAATCAGCGATTCTCCCCCAGCTGGTGTGTCCAACCGAGAGGCGGAAGTGGCTCGATCCTTCCGTCAGGATATCGAATTCTTGCTCCATGTCCCTCAGTGATCTCGCCAATTTTGTGGACCGGCGTCTCGTTTCGCCAGTCCGACATCAGTAATCGACCGTCGTCGGGACTGACGGCGAATAATAACTCAAAGTCTTCACCATCGCTCAAGCCGTGAATCAGCGGCGATTGACCATCGATCATGCGAGTGGCGGTTTCGGTCAAAGGGATTTGATCAGCCTCAATCATCGCTCCAACGTGGCTCGTATCTAATAGATGATGCAGGTCAGCAGCCAACCCGTCGCTGATGTCCATCATCGCATGGAGATCAACCAGCGAGGTCAATTGTGCGACTTCACCAAGTCGTGGTGGAAACGTCAGATGGCGACCGGATGGCAGGCTTCCTCCCAGCGCACCCGTAACAAAAATCCAGTCGCCAGGCCGTGCACCCTTCCGGCAGACCGGACGCAGTCCAAGTGGTTCTCCGACAACTGTGACACTGATCACAAGCGGACCATCCCAACTGTTTGTATCGCCACCTGCCACAATGACGTTGTGTTCGTTGGCGAGTTCGATCAGTCCTGCGTGAACATCTTTCGCAAAATCCATTCCCCGACGTTTGGGAAGGGCGACAGAAATAAAAGCAGCCGTCGGTCGTCCCGCCATGGCAGCGATGTCGCTCAGGTTAACCGCAAGAGCTTTTCTCCCGGCGAGTTGCGGTGTTGCCGGGGGGAATGTGAAGTGAACCCCCTCCATCAGCATATCAATCGCGACAAGCGTTTCGCGATCGGCTGACGGTTTAAGGCATGCCGCATCGTCTCCGATCCCCAAAGTGACCGGTGCTCGATCTCGGACTTGACCTCGAATCCAGTCAATTAATTGAAATTCCGGACGACTCATTGATTGTTCCCGTCGGGAAGTATGGCTGTTACCCTTGCGAATCGTATCAGGATGGTTTTTCATCTAGGAATAGAATAACAGCTTTTTCGAGAACAGGAGTCTGGGGCGTGCCCACTTACGATTACAAATGCGATGCGTGCGAACATGTCTGGGAAGAGTTTCAGTCGATCAAGGCACAACCTACGAAGAAGTGTCCGAGTTGTGGCAAGTCCAAAGCGCGGCGTCAAATTGGCGGAGGGGCCGGGCTGATTTTCAAAGGGACTGGTTTTTACCTGACCGACTACCGCAGTGATTCATACAAGAAAGCGGCCGAAGCGGACAAGAAAGCATCCGGTGGAAGTGACTCCGCACCCAAATCCGATTCAAGCTCGTCGACGAAAAGTGAGACCAGCAAGCCCAGCAAAAGCTCCGGAGAATGAACTGTCGCATGTCTGTTGTGAATTTGATTCTTTCGAGCGTAATTTCAACGCGAGAACGATTACCCTATTCTCATCCCATTAACCGACGCGCGTGAAAATACCCTATTTTAAACCCATGATGCGACGCGAATGATAAGATTGCCGGAGTGTCCGATTTGTGGGAAGCGTGTTCCGCCGGCTTCAGATGCCAGTGCGGGTTACGCTCCTTTTTGCAGTCGCCGCTGTAAAGAAGTCGATCTGATCCGCTGGTGCGAAGGTCGGTACGCAATTGTGGAAGCGATCGATCCATCCCGGTTGGCAGATTCGTCGAACGAGGTGCTGGAGTCTGAGTTTGACGATTCCTCTGATCAAGGAATGCAAGGTGAGTATGAAGATCGCGACAATTGAAGATGTGCTCGACGCCGAAGCTGTGATTCGCGAACACGTTTCGCCAGCGCCTCTCATTCGATCTTATCCCTTAGAGAAATTGCTTGGATTTCCCGACACTCGACGTGTCTGGATCAAGGATTATGGGTGGACACCGGTCGGGTCATTCAAGCTGCTTGGCGCGTTGAACTGGATGGCAAAAAATCTCGAGCAGATTGGAGAGCGTCCGGTTGCTGCTCATTCGTCAGGGAACTTTGCATCAGGGATTTCGTATGCCGGAATGCGTTTTCAAAAGCGGGTACTCGTGGTGATGCCCGAGACCGCACCAAAGATCAAATTTCAGTTGACCCGGTCGTTCGGTGCGGAAGTGATGACGTATGATATTTCTCGTGATCACGAAACGGGCGAACGGGATAAGTTGACTCGAAAGCTTGCCGATGAGCATCAAGCGGTTCAGGCTTCACCTTACGATGATCTTTATGTGATTGCCGGCAATGGTGTAGGGGGGCTGGAAATTGTTCGCGAACTACGTCGTCTTGGCCGCGAACTTTCCCATTTTTTCTGCCAGGTCAGCGGTGGAGGGCTGATGGCGGGCCACGCGCTGGCGATCGCCGATGGATTTCCCGACGCCAAGATCGTTGGGGTCGAGCCGGAGGACGCGAATGACTTCGGCTTGTCACTGGCGGCGGGACATCGAGTTCGTCTTGATCATCCCAAGAGCATTTGCGATGGGTTGCTTTCATACGACGTCGGCGAACAGAATTGGCCAATTCTGCAGAAGTACCTGACCGATGCAGTGTCCGTTCCTGATCTCGAAACCCGCAAGGCGATGAAATGGCTGTATGAAAACCACGGGCTCAGAACCGAACCCTCCGGTGCGATTGCCACCGCAGCATTACTAGGCGGTAAAGTTCCGCTCGACGGAACCGGCGACGTCGTCATCGTGTTGAGCGGACGAAACGTCGATGAGCCACGCTTTCAGGAATGGATCTCAAACACGTAGTGGTCCACCAACGTGAGAATGAGAAAATGTCGTCGCCCGACATTCCTCGTAGGCGAGCCGGGCGGTGTAAGCCCCGAATTCTTCTTGTTTTTCTAGTCAACACTCTGCGGCCCCCTCGGCTCAGCGCTCTCCAAGGCGAAATTCTTTCTGATTGAAACGCCTGTCAAAAGAATTTGCGCAACAATGGGATTTTTGTGCGACATTGGCAGAAAATAGGCATTTCCTGAACTTTCAGCAGTCTGAAAGCTTGGGCAACTATGGCGCGTGACGATGGTCAGGCCGGAGCAGTGGCTTCAAGCCGCCGATCTCGGATGACAAGGCAGCTCAACGACGACGGTATTTGGGCAACAATGGGATTTCTTGGGCAACATTGGGAAAATACAGGCCCTTGTCGACTTTTCGGTCGTCTGAAAGTTTGGGCAACTCTGGTGCGTGACGATGGCCAGACCGTAGCTTCGGCTTCTAACCGCCGATTTCGGATGACAAGGCAGCTCAACGACGACGTCATTTGGGCAACTATGGGAGCTCTTGCGCAATTTTGGGAAATTACGGGCCCTTTTCGACTTTTCGGTTGTCTGAAAGCTTGGGCAACTCTGGTGCGTGACGATTGCCAGACCGTAGTGGTGGCTTCAAGCCGCCGATCTCGGATGACAAGGCAGCTCAACGACGACGGTATTTGGGCAACTATGGGAGCTCTTGCGCAATTTTGGGAAATTACGGGCCCTTTTCGACTTTTCTGTCGTCTGAAAGCTTGGGCAACTCTGGTGCGTGACGATGGCCAGACCGTAGCTTCGGCTCCTAACCGCCGATCTCGGATGACTACGCAGCTCAACGACGACTTCATTTGGGCAACTATGGGAGCTCTTGCGCAATTTTGGGAAATTACGGGCCCTTTTCGACTTTTCGGTTGTCTGAAAGTTTGGGCAACTATGGCGTGTGACGATGGTCAGGCCGCAGCAGTGGCTTCAAGCCGCCGACCTCGGCAGACAAGGCAGCTCAACGACGACGGCATTTGGGCAACTATGGGATTTCTTGGGCAACATTGGGAAATTACAGGCCCTTTTCGACTTTTCTGGCGTCTGAAAGTTTGGGCAACAATGGTTCGAGACG
>CAIULL010000295.1 GCA_903899985.1 uncultured Schlesneria sp. | reverse complement strand
TTGTATCGATACCCCTTCGGCCGATAGGCCGTCACCCCCAACTGCCGCTGCCGCTCAATCGCCTGCTGCTTCGCTTCTTCCCGTGACGAAAACCGCTGAACCATTTGAAACCCCTTCTGCCGGTAAAATCAAAACGTAAATCACATGACGCAACGATAACATGCCGACATATATTGTCAACACGAAAAGCCGGTATATCTTCTTAACGTTTGGAAGGTGTGCAAGAAAACAGAGGATTTTGAAGAAAAGAACAGGTCTTACCAGGCGTATACGACCGGGAGGATCTTTCTGGCCCGTTTGCTCAGGTGCCAGGTAAGACTAAGGCGTTGATCGCGGATTCCGGGCAGCCAACTTCCGACCCTTCCGGATCGTTCAGTAATTCGCCACTGATCTCGGCATCCAACTGTTGGTGCTTCTTGTAAATCTCCTACGTTTTTTCCGACGTGGGCGACACTGGCGGCGCCGGGCCGAGGGACATCGCAATTTACCGGAATCGAAACAGTCTATGACCAACAGAACATTCTCGAGAGATCGAAACACCAAACACTACACCTACGTCCACTATACATCATGCAAAAAAACCGAAGTTTCATCTCTTTTTAATAAAATTGACTTGTCTTATTGCCATACGTGGCCTAAATTCCTTCCGTAAAATGGGCCTGGAAATTTAATTGCCGTGAATGCATTTTTTTTACCAGACCTGAGTCCGATATGCTTGTGGTTGAATAAATGATTACTTCAATGGATTGGAATTCGAGCTTGAGGTTGCCCGACGATACCGCTGGGATGATTCGATCGACACTGATTGGATTGGTCGGTGGTACGATTTTGCTACCCGTGTTTTTTGCAATTTGGCTTGGGCTGACGATTGAGCGAGATCTCGTCAAGAGTTGCGACGAGTATGGCAATCAAAAACAAGACATCGACAGCTTATTAGTCGCAACCCTCTTTTCACTTTGGGTCGTTGGGATCGTTATCGGCTACTCCTTTTGGAATATCCAGGGGGCGATTACGGCGAATTTCGTTAATTGCGCATTGGGCGGTGCACTTCTCGGGTATTGGATGTACGCGCAGCAGAAGTCCGTCTGATCAAGTCTCCCCTTAATCTGCCAAAGGAAACGTTGTCGCCACCTCTTAATCTGTTCACCGACAGACGCAGATAAAGTGGTGTCTGGAACGCAAAACGAACCAGTCAAACGAAAAAGCCTTGTCCACAAAGATTATGAACAAGGCTCTTTCTGTTCGAGAACAAGGCTTTTCGAGTGGAGCGGAGGGGAGTTGAACCCCCGACCTCTGCATTGCGAACGCAGCGCTCTCCCAACTGAGCTACCGCCCCAGAATTACCCCTTTGCTTTCGGGATTCTGAAGGAATGTAACAGAAATTCGTTTTCATGCAAAAGCGATCTGTGGGTTTTTTCCCATTGTTGTGCTGGGGGATTTCCGATTGGTGTTCTGAGAGATGATGAATCGCAGCCTGATCAGGCATTGTCGTGATTAAAACAAAAAGCTCAGCCCGGATGATTCATTATTCATTGTTGGCGATTCGGCTCACGAACCTAGTCGATTGAACGTGACGACATCGTCAAGAATCATCGAAAAACATCCTGAATCGCTAACCCCACGCTTAATCCTATGAAATTTCGCGTTTGAGGCCTTAAGAGCAGGTTTCCGTTGGGTGAATTTGGACGATGCAAGAATTGACGTACATCTGATGACTAAAGCGGATTCCCCCACTTGGCGGATTTTGAATTTGTCAGAATTTCAAATCGGGGAGAGAACAGAAAGCCGCGACAAGCGATTTGCCAGGAGTTCCCGCTCCAAGGACCAGCGAGACTTTAACAACACCTCCATTGATCTCCTTAGACAAGTTCCTCAAGAGGAGTGAGGCAGGGACAGGGTATAGAAGTCCGATCAAAGCGGACTTTCGATCGATGAATAGTTCTCTCACGGAGATACAAGAGGACGCCATCGGAAAGAGTGCCTTAAAAATGCTGTCATTTCTGCATCTGATCGGAATGCAGCACGGCAATTTGCTGAAGTTGGGGTTCAGTACAGGGAAAAGAAGAGTATGACGCGCGCGATTCGCGGGCAGGTTTGAGTGCTCCTCTGTGTCTCAGTGCCTCCGTGAGAAACCGAAAATTTCAGAACTCGACGGTTATCAAATCCGCCCCTGATGTGCTTTGCATTTCGTTCTTGATTTCTGTCCAAAAATCTTAAGTGCGCAACTTCAAAGGCTTAATCCTGGGATCGTAATTCTGTTGATCGAGGCGGCGTGTTCTTGTGAAATCGAAGAGAAGATCCCTCGCTGGCGCTTCGGGCTTCTGAATTATCCGGTCCGTTCGCTGACGATATTGTCCCGCTTGGGCTTAAAGCGCATCGTCCTGATTGAGACGTGCCATGCTTTGGCGACGCGAGAATGCCGGATTTGACCGCGGCGGGAAGGTTGCTGTCGTTCGTTCCCGCGAGTATCGTCTCCCTTTGTGATGTCAAATAAGTCGTTTACGGCGAAGCGCAGAACTCGGAAATGTCGGATAACCAATGATGACAACCCTCATCGTCGTGTTCGCTCCTGCATTTCTGCCTATACTTCGCCGAATACAAAATATTCATTGATCGCTTTCATAAATCAGTTTTAGAGGAGTTTCAGCGTGACGGAACGCGTGGTCATTATCGGGTCTGGACCTGCCGGTTGGTCGGCAGCCATTTATGCAGCAAGAGCCAACCTTGACCCGCTGGTCATTGAGGGGGCGATTACCGAAGAGAATCGAATCCGCGGAACATTGCCGCTCGGTCAACTCTCGATGACAACCGAGGTCGAAAACTATCCCGGCTTTCCTGCCGGTGATTTGTCTCCCTACCTGAAGTCATCGTTGCCCGAAGAAAATGTCCCCTATCGTGACCCTCACATGACAGGTGTGACCGGGCCGGAATTGATGGAATTGATGCGGCAGCAGGCCAAAAACTTCGGAACCCGGATCATTACGGACGATGTCGTTTCCGTCGATCTGTCGAAGAAGCCGTTTGATTTGTCGTTGCTGCAGGGAGAGAAAATCTCCACCCATGCGCTGATCATTGCGACGGGTGCCCGAGCCAACTACCTGGGACTTCCTTCGGAAGATCTCTATAAAAATCGAGGCGTTTCGGCCTGTGCCGTGTGCGATGGGGCCCTCCCTCGATTCCGCAATAAACCGCTTGTCGTCATTGGCGGCGGCGACAGTGCGATGGAAGAAGCCAGTTACCTTTCGAAGTTCGCGTCCACGGTCTATCTCGTCCATCGTCGGGGTGAATTTCGCGCGAGCAAGATTATGGCTCAACGAGTCCTCGACAATCCGAAAATCAAAGTCAAATGGTTTTCGGGTGTCGACGAAGTCCTGGGTGATGAAACCCGTGGTGTGACCGGTGTTCGCTTGAGAAACCTGCAAGATTCTTCGTCGGAAGTGATCGAGGCGACGGGGATGTTCTGTGCAATCGGGCATACGCCGAACACCGACTTCCTGGCAGGTCAGGTGCAGACCGACGACAAGGGTTATATTGTCTATGCACTCCCTTTCCGCACGAACACCAGCGTCGATGGTGTCTTCGCGGCGGGTGATGTCGCCGATAGTTACTACCGCCAGGCAATCACCTCGGCGGGAACAGGGTGTATGGCCGCGCTGGACGCAGAGCGATGGCTGGGCAGCCATGGATTCCATTAACAAAACCAAATTTGAAAGCCGTCATAAATGCTGACACGAGAAGGATGCCTGGCTCGTCGTGCTCTGTTGTGGGAGTCCGTTCCAACGTCATGTGAGTGGATGTTGATTGCTGACCCGCGACATGTTTTATATCTGTCGAACTTCTGGATTCATCCGCTGACGTTTTCGGCGGGTGAGCGATGCTGGCTGCTGCTGGAGCGAGACGGTAAGGCAACCCTGCTCGGCGATAATTTCTCGCTCAAGTCACGATCAGCCGACCCCTTCGTTGATGGCGAAGTCATGGTCAAGTGGTATGACCATAAGCATTCGGTCATCAACCGTGACCATGCACTGCTTAAGGCTGCCGAACAGATCGCCGACCGGTTATACGGGCGAAGCGGTGCGGTCGAAGCCGAATGGTTGCCAGTCGGGGCGTTTGAACTGCTCGGGTTGGATCACGAACAACACTCGGTCAAAACCGAAGCGAAAGACGTGGGCAAACCAGGTGCGATCGACCTGGGAACAATCCTGAGGTCCCTGAGACGCCAGAAGCACCCCGACGAAATCGCCCTGCTGAAGGAATGCATGCGAGCGGGTGAAGCGGGGATGCTGCGACTGCGTGAAATCATCCGGCCAGGGATCAGCGAGTTCGAGATCTTCTGCGAGGTCCAGCATGCCGCGATCGCGGCAGCAGGACGTCCCGGTCTGATCTATGGTGACTTCCGCGCCGCTTCGGCGGCTGCTCCGAAAGTCGGCGGATTGCCCACTCATCACAAACTGCAAAACGGTGACATGTTCACGCTCGATTATTCCGTCGTGCTGGAAGGCTATCGGTCTGACTTCACCAATTGCATGACGGTAGGCGAGCCGAATTCCGAACAGCGTCGTCTTTACGACCTGGTTTCGGCCGCTCAACGTGGTGGCGAGTCGGTCCTGAAAGCAGGAACCAGAGCCAAAGACGTGTTCCATGCCGTCAACAAGCCAATCCTCGAAGCGGGCCTGGCTGAAAGGTTTGCCCACCACGCAGGACACGGGATCGGGCTGGCGCATCCTGAAGCGCCAATTCTCGTTCCTGATAGTGAAGACGTCCTCCTGGAAGGGGATGTCATCACACTGGAACCGGGCCTGTACGTTGAAGGGATTGGCGGCATCCGCATCGAACATAATTATCTGATTACTGAAACCGGCTATGAACGACTCAGTAATCACGTAATCTCGCTGACCTAGGATTCGCCATGACACTGCCGCTGATTCGATTTGATCGCGTGACCAAGCGTTTTCACGCTGTCACGGCGCTCGACGGTGTCAGCTTCGACGTCCTGCCAGGTGAGTTTCACGCCCTGTGCGGCGAGAACGGCGCCGGTAAAAGCACGTTGATGAAAATCCTGTCCGGCGTCATTACCGAGTATGACGGGCAGATCGAACTGGCTGGGCAGCCTCTCGTGGTGCGTGGAACCCGTGACGCCGAATCACGCGGCATCAGTATCATTCATCAGGAATTGAACCTCGTAAGCGACCTGTCCGTCGCCGCGAATATCTTCCTCGGTCGTGAATTGCGGACGCCGCTTGGTCTGCTGGATGACCACAGGATGGAACGGGAAGCGGCACAGTTGTTCGAACAACTTGACTGCCGCATCGACCCCCGTGCGGCCGTTCGAACACTCAGAATCGGTGATCAGCAACTTGTTGAGATCGCCAAAGCCTTATCGTTAGGGTCAACCGCACGAAGTGATTCTGGTCAAGATCCGGCAAAGCGGACCTTGATTATGGATGAGCCAACCAGCGCACTGACCGAATCGGAGGTCGAGCGGTTGTTTCGAATTATCGGCCGCTTGCGCAGCCAGGGTGTGACGATCGTTTATATCTCGCACAAAATGGACGAGATCTTCCAGAATGCCGACCGGATCACGATCTTGCGAGACGGTCAGGTCGTGAAGACGCTCGACCGTTCCGCCACTTCGCCGCGCGAGGTGACTCATCTGATGGTTGGTCGCGAAATTGGCGCCAGTGACTTCGGGGCCAATCGATCTGCCGGTGCCGAAGTCTTGAAAGTCGAACAACTGTCGCTCCCCTGGCGAGGCCATGTCCGGCAATGGCGATTGAAAGACGTCAGCTTCACCGTTCGACGGGGAGAAGTGCTTGGATTTGCAGGATTGATGGGAGCGGGCAGAACCGAACTTCTCGAATGTTTGTTCGGCGCAAGTCCTGAGCCACCGCAAGGCCGTATCGAACTGGAAGGCCGGCCCGTCCAGTTTGCTCATCCTAATCAGGCATTGCGTGCGGGAATCGGCCTGGTGACAGAGGATCGCAAGCGTTACGGCATCTTCACCGAAATGACGGTTCGCGAGCACATCACGTTGTCATCGTTATCAGAGGTCGCCACAGCCGGTTTCATCAGCGCGGGTGCCGAAAACCGTGCGGCGGACGAATCGATCGCATCGTTACGAGTGAAAACAGCAGGTCGTGAAGCATCAATTACCAGCCTGAGCGGCGGTAACCAGCAGAAGTGCATCATTGCTCGAGCACTCAGGACTCGCCCCAAGCTTTTGTTGCTGGATGATCCCACGCGTGGGATCGATGTTGGAGCCAAGGCCGAGATCTATCGACTGATTGACGAGCTGTGTGGACAAGGCCTGGCAATCATCATTACTTCCAGCGAATTGCCCGAACTGATTACCGTGTGTGACCGCATCATGGTGCTGTGTGAAGGTCGGGCCACCGCCGAATTCAAGCGGGGTGAGTTCACCGAGCAAAAGCTGATGGAAGCGGCGACAACAGTCATGGCGTAGCCTCGGGTGCTCCGGAAATCCTACGGGAGGGCGAGGCTCCCGCCGAGCCGCTGACCGAATGCACATAGCGACTTCGCGGCGCTGTGCAGGAGGGGATCGGGCGCCAGGATCACCCAAATAGCCTCTCATCGTTTAACCCGTAGCCATCGGCGCAGGCGAATCGGCGTCCAGCCGATTTCTTCGAGCGTTGCCGCAGACCCGGCTTTTCGCAAAGCCTCAGCGAGAAATGACACCTCGGCTGACGGCAAACTTGCCGCTTTGGTCCCGCTTCTCTGCGAGGCGCGGTTAAACGATAAAGAGGCTGCGGTATGGGTGGAGTGGGGCTTCCAGCGGAGTCCTCTTCGAACCTCACGAGGCGATAAAACTGATACAAGCTTAGATTTTTGGCCGATAGCATAGATCAGGGCTGATGCGTTGTGGGAAATTCGTTATCATGCAACGGCAATGCGACGGCTGCTGCTCGTGAGTTGACCTGAGGATCTGCTTTCGAGCACAAGAATAGCCGCATCGTTATTACCACAGAGTTCGGAAGATTTTCATGGCGTTAACAACTCGTTTGTGTTCGGGACCCGTCCGACGACGTGAATTCATTTCTGCCGGGATGCTTGGGGCGGGTGGACTCTGTTTGCCGGATCTGTTCCGTTTGCGAGCCAGTGCTGCGGAGGCTGGAAAGCCGATCGACCAGGAGACCTCGGTCATCTTTGTGTGGCTGCCCGGCGGTCCGCCGCATATGGACATGTACGACATGAAGCCAAACGCAGCGGCGGAATATCGCGGTGCGTTTCATCCGATTCCGACAAACGTCGCCGGGCTTGATGTGTGTGAACTGATGCCTCGACACGCTGCGATGGCTGACCGTTATTCGGTCATTCGATCGGTGGCACATACTTTTGCCGATCACGGCGGCGGCCATAAGCGGATGATGACGGGTCGAGTCCCGTTAACTCCGGTCGATACCGTCAATGATGCGCCGGCAACGGGATCGATCGTGGCCAAGATTCGGGAACGTCAAAACATTGGCATTCCGAATTATGTGTCGCTGAATCCTGGAGGCCGAACCGGCGACGTGTTCGCTCAAGGTGCTGCGTATCTTGGACCGTCATATCTACCATTCACGGTCGAAGGTGATCCCACCGCCCCGAATTTTGTCGTTCCGAACATCAGCCCGCTGGAAAGTGTGGGACGACGGGTCAATGATCGCATGTCGTTGCTCGGAAGCCTGGACCGCATCGAACGTCAGATCGATGCCTCGCGACTGATGGAATCGATGGACCGTTATCAGCAGCGAGCGGTCAGCATGTTGACCAGTGACCGGGCGAAAAAGGCGTTTGACCTGTCGCTGGAATCCGACGCAACTCGAGACCGCTACGGACGACATTGCTGGGGCCAGCGGGCCTTGATGGCACGTCGCCTGGTCGAGGCCGGCGTGAATTTCGTCACGGTCATCATGGAAAACCCCTATCAATCCGGAGTGCCACAGCTGAAGCAAGGGGTTTACAACTGGGACTCGCACGCGGTGAACTGCCATATCTGGGATGACCTGAAAGTCCGACTTCCGATTTATGATCAGGCCGTCACCGCGTTGATTGACGACGTTCAGCAGCGTGGCCTAGACCGTCGGACGCTGATCCTTGTGACGGGCGAGTTTGGACGAACGCCGCGACTGGAGAGTTCTGTCGGGTCACAAACTGGTGTCCGTCAGCCCGGTCGCGATCACTGGCCACAAGCGATGTCGTTTATCATGGCTGGTGCCGTTAACACCGGTCTGGTCATCGGCTCAACCAACTCCAAAGGGGAACACCCCGCAGACCGCCCATTAACGCCGAACGATCTTTGGGCCACTGTCTATCGGCACCTGGGAATCGACTATTCCGATTCGTTCCCCGATCATCGTGGTCGACCGATGCCAATTCTTCCTTTCGGCGAGCCGATCAGCGAACTGTTACGGGCATGATCGTGACCGCATGCTGACCTGAAGCTGAGATTTTCCCAGCAGGTCCAGCAGGTCGAAGCGCGATGGATGTGTTAAAACGGGTGTCCAAGTACCGTGCCACTGCATCGGACTTCTTCACGCTTGAAACCTGACTCAATGAGTCAAGTTTCAGGTTTTTTTTCAAAGTGGCCTTCTCGCTCCGCGAGAAGAAAGCCGAATCGCCATTGACCTTGTGATCCGTCGGAGCTTTCAAGTGCCAGCCGTGGTCTGCTGCAATTCGGCTTTCGTCTCGCGGAGCGAGACGGCTACTTTGGTCTGAGGCAACGCCTCGCTGGAGTCTTCTCCGACGCAGTGTTTTTGCGTTTTAAATCCGTAATTGAAGAGCACTGCGTGACCGAAGACGGTCATGCAGTGGCACCCTGACTTCGCCGATTGACAAAGCACGAGTTTCCCGCGGGTTATTGTTGAACGTTCATCAGGTTCTGGCCTTCCTGGTCGCTGTGAGCAATCAGTAAGTCCAGGAACCGGTTGGTCAGCTTTTCTGAAAGGCTGTTCGTGCGAAGTCGTTGCCGAAGGTTTGCGAAATCCACGCAGTCCATCTCCTGGTCCTGGTTGAAACAAGAGAATACGACTTCAGTCGGCGACTTTGTGGTCGGATCAACGTGTTGCTGGACACATTGTCCGCAGACTTCCTTCATCATGCACTGCATCATGGAATTGATCGAGGCGATCCCCACATGATTCGGCTTAAGGTACGGCTTGAGAACCGTATGCCGGGCTTCCGACACGGCGGCCATCATGCGATCAGAGCCAATGGCAATAATGCGATCGACTTCATTCAGCGGAATCATGGGCGTGCCGGAAAGTTCACCCCTCGCATAAGCGAGCATCGACTGCACAATGTTTCCGACGAATGACAAGTCTGACTTCCGGTGCGGGATGATCGGCTCACCCTTATCAACCGACCAGACAACTTGATCGGTCGCCTCTTCGAGGGCATCCTGAAAGAAGAGTCCTTCGTGATCTTTATAGCCGGCAAAATAAATAACGCGCGAACCGCGTGCGCGCAGCGCTTTGCCGATCGAGAACAGCACCGCGTTACCCAATCCTCCACCTGCCAGCAGCACAGTTTCCCCGGCGGGAGTTTCGCTCGGCGCACCCGTCGGTCCCATCACGACCACAGGTTCCCCGGGCTTCAGCACGGCACACAACCGCGAGCTCACCCCCATTTCCAGTACGATCATGCTCAAAAGGTCTCGTTCGGGATCGACCCAGGCACCCGTCAAGGCGATTCCTTCCAGCGTCATCCTGATCCCATCGACCAGTGGCGCTCGCGATTCGTAGTTTTGCAGGCGGTAGAACTGGCCAGGCTGAAACCGACGAGCAGCGTACGGAGCCTTCACGATGACTTCGATGATCTTCGAATTTAAACGTTTGACCTCAACCACCCGAGGGACGAGGGCTTCATCCAGACGTTGAGTCAAGTTGTTGAATTTTTCGAGCGGCGTCGTTTCGTGTTCCGCACGAGCAATCTCTTTGGCAAACAGGCGCGTCACCTGACGGATGCCATGCTTGGCAGACGCCATCGCTTTGACGACGTTTCCCGCAAAGTCAGGGTGATTATCGCCGTAGAACGACACGAACCGACCCTGGTTTTCGTACGACATGAAGAACGCTTCTCGCGACACTTCGTGAACAGGCTCCAGCTTCCATCCGTCGGCATCCGGAACGAGCTTGTGCTTCTGGAAGAACCGTCCTTCGGCATCCAGTTGGAAACTTCCCGGGGCCTCGCGTTCACAGACCGTATTGGGGGTCGTACCGGCGGCGTAACAGACAGCCCTCGCGGGAAGTACGACTTCCTGGCCGTCGGCCCGTTTGAAACGAATGGCCGAAACGGCGTAGTAGGAATCGGGAATTGCTTCCGTCGGGACCACGTTTTCGACGAAGCGAATCCCTTCTTCCAGAGCCTTGACGACTTCTTCATGGTTCAATCGATACGCGGGGGAATCGACCATCCGTTTCCGATACGCGACCGAAACGCCACCCCATTGATCACACAAACCGGCAAGATCCGGCAGTCGCTGATCGCGTCGAGCGGCGTCTCTTTCTGCACGCACGGCCCGGCCATGTTCCAGGAACGTTTGAAGAATCTCAGACTCTTCCGGATCGCACATACTCCAGACACTTTGTTCACCGAATTCGGCCGTCAGTTTCTCGAACTGTTCCAGCGTTTTTTCCACCTGGACAGGATAGTAGGCCAGCATTTCGGTGGCGGTGTCGATCGCGGTCAAACCGCCACCGATGACGATTCCGGGAAGCCGGACCTGTAAATTGGCCAGGGTCGACTTTTTGAAGGCACCGGTCAATTGCAGCGCCATCAGAAAATCGCTGGCGGTCCTGATACCACGAAGAATATGGTTCTTCATGGGGACGATCGTCGGCTTGCCCGCTCCCGTGGCCAGTGCAACGTGGCGGAATCCAAGTTCCCAGGCATCGTCGATAGTCAGCGTTCCTCCAAAGCGAACGCCACCAAAAAATCGGACGTTTCGGCGTCGCAACAGCGTCAGGTACATCACGGCGAGAAAAGTCTTGTCCCAGCGGACGGTGATGCCATATTCAGAGACCCCTCCGAACCCCGCCAGAACCCGCTGATCCAACTCTTGTTTCAAAATCCCGAAGTCGCGAATCGGAGTCGCCACCGGTCTGCCCTGACCGGTCAGCGAATCAGAAATCGGTTCCAGCTTCAGGCCGTCGATACCGACCACTCCAAACCCTTCGTTAGCCAGATAATGAGCCAGCGTGTAACCCGCAGGCCCCAGACCGACAACCATCACATCAACGCCGTTGTAGGGAAGCGCGTACGGGCGGCGTCGATTCAGGGGATTGAATCGCGTCAGCAGGCTGTAGATTTCGAACCCCAACGGCAGATTCAGGACATCACTGACGACCCCTGTTTCGGCCTGGGGAATGTTGACAGGGTCCTGTTTTTGAAAGATGCAACCTTTCATGCAGTCGTTGCAGATCCGGTGCCCCGTCCCGGGACACATCGGATTGTCGAGCATGATCATCGCCAACGCGGCGATGGCAGCGCCGCGCTTACGCAACTGATGCATCTCGGAGATTCGTTCTTCGAGCGGACAGCCTGCGAGAGCAATCCCCAGGGGATTGCGCTGCAATCCACCAGATTTGTCTCGAAGACCGTGCGAGCACGAGTCCTTTTCACGCGGATGGCAGATGACACAATAGTCGATCTCGCGCAGATACTCTTTTCGATCCATGCGAGCATCAGTCAGTTTAAATCCGTCCCGTTGACGTCGATGTTCGTGTGGACCGACGATCAGTTCCTGAAGATCAGCTTGAGGTCGTTCAATCTGAACAAGTTGTTCATAGTCCAATGTTTCCGGTCGTGTAAACGAAACCCACCCGTCAACCAGGCGCCGTCGCTCGGGCGTGGCATTCACTTGAACGCACCAATCACCAAGCACAGACAGCGCTTGTTCCACTTTTTCGCCGAGCGTCCCTTCGGTTCGATGGGCGCAGATTCTTTCTGCTGCGGCGTTCTGCGAATCATCGGCCTTGCCCGCCAAGGCGTACTGGCAGTGCAGCAGCGTCAGTACGGTTTCCGCAAAACGGATCTCGGGATCTTGTTGCAGTGGAACGGCGACAACAAGTCGTTGAACTTCCTGTTCGAGGACTTGATAGGCCGCGTCGTCAAGACTCACCTTACCAAAATGCTTGAAGACGCGAGTTCGCAGAAAGTCCTGTTTGAATTGAAAGATCTTCTCGTAACTGAGTGTCTCGTCTGACAAACGCTCGACATCACTGCGAATATCGAACAAGCGGCCCAGAAAATCTCCAAGAAGCCCCGCCACATCGATCAGGACCTCAGACACGTGCGGCTTTGTCAGTGTAGGTTCGTCAAGCCTTGCAAAACGAGTGGCAAGATCCGGACTGACATTACCTGCATATTTCCAGAACTCTTCGTGCAAGTGACGCAACCGCCGCGGTTCGTACAGGTCCGCAAACGAGAAACCAGCAATCCCCAGTGGAAAATCATCCTTGATCGCAGCAGTCACTTGGCAGCTCCTGAAACAACGCCATCGTTTGGTCTGAGAATCAAATTGACATGAGTACGAACGAGATGCAGATGCAGCCTCAAGTTGTAATATTCTTCCATATAACTGAGAGGAACACCGACTCGTGCAATCCGCTGTTCCAATCGTTGAAGATGTTCCAGGGACTGGGTCGCTTCGTCACGAGACATCCCTTTAATTGTCCGTTGATCGATCTGACGCAGTTCGGCGTACCATTTATAGATCTTGCGGCGTGTCTGCCACCGGACAAGAGGAGGAGCGACTCGCAATAAGGGCATCAACAGCATGACCAGAGGAATGATCATGATTTTCAGCCGGTCAACAAGCGACGCCAGCCAGAATGGCAAGTACCGTTGCAGCACCGGAGGTCCGGCACGGAAGAATCGCGCAGCATCCTCGCTCAACGGAAGGTCCGTCATCTGCGAGGATGGGAATTCTCCCACATTCGACAGTAGATCTCCTTTTGAATGAACCTTGCCAGCGACTTTCAGCAATAATGACACCAGCGCCGGGTGAATTGAGTGATGAGCCACCAACGTTGCGGCGGGGGCAATCAATTCGATGTCTTTCGATGGAATGTTCTGCTGGAGATCGAGCAATCCCTCATGAATTGTCACGGACGTCAGAAACCGGAATTGTCGTTCGTACGTTTCTGTATGTGCCAGTTCGACCAGATGGACATCGGGATTCGTAATCAGTCGTCGAATATATTCAGCATTAATACCAGCAACAAAAAACGCCGCATCGATTTCTTTCTTTTCAAGAGCGTCGGCGGCATCGTTGCTACCAAGGCTTAATAACAGGTCTGATTTTTCGTCAAACCCGTTCGCCTTCAATAGCTGAAGTGCGATGCCTTGGGTTCCACTTCCTGTTGATCCAATTCCGATTCGCCGTCCCTTGAGCTGAGTCAAGCGGTCAATCACTTCCGATCCCTGAAAGAAAATCCAGAGCGGTTCTCGATAGAGACTGGCAAGCGCGAATAGCGATTCACTCTGCAGGGGATCAGCAATCCCCGTCTGAACAAACGCCACCGTCACGTCCGACTGCTCATCCATGAGCAGTCTCAGGTTCTCGACGGACCCCTCAGTGGAGCGAATCTCTAAGGTGATTCCCTCAGGTTTTAACAGTTCGGCATATTGTTGCGCGAATCGGTAGTAGGCACCTTCCCTGGCACCGGTGGCAATGACAAGGCGACGCGGAGGCGGAGCCTCGACAAAGAGGTAATAGGTTGTGACCATCCCGCCGACACAGACAAGCAATACGGCAAGCCAGGTCAACAACGAAGATCGATGTTTTTCGACGTTCCGTGCCACGCCACCACCCATTTTTCAATCGCTCCGTAATCTTTTACCAAGAGCATTGATTGCGTCACCGCATTCTTTTCGCGCCGCATTAAATCCCGTGGTGGTGACGTTTTCTCGTTTGAGATAGTCGAGCACAATCGCTTCCGCACGGGCAATCTCACGGCAGACCTCGGGAACTTCCGTGGCGATTTCTGTGGGAATCGTGGTGACCCCGTTCAGGTCGCCATGCAGGAGGTCGCCCGGATAGATGATCATTCCGCCAACCGTCACCGGGCCGTTGATTGTCAGAATATGACAGTAACCGTGCGCCGCACAGGCACCATTCGTGAATGTGGGAAACCCCAATGCTTCGACCTGAGCGAGGTCGCGACCGGTCCCTGACGTGATCAGACCTTGCGCTCCAAACCGCTTGTAGGTGGAACACATGACTTCACCGAATGTCGCCGAAGCGCTCGGTTCATCAAGGTCTTGAAAAACAATCACGGGTGGACCAGGAATGTCCCCGAAGGCGTCCAACTGTGCACCGATGCTTCCATAAGCGTCGCCACCACGTGGTGGTGCCATACTTCGGAACGTGGAGGTCAATGCGTATCCGACCATCGGTGGAAACGCCGGAAAGCAAGCCTTGATCGCCAGGCTCATATAGCCCGTATTTCGCGGCCGTAAGTTCCACAACTCGACAGCATTGCAAATCGTCGGCGAATCAAACTGCCGCAAGGCGTCGAGTTGTTCCTTCGTCAATCCAGTAACAGCCATCAATTTCCTTTCAATTTCAGCCAGGTCAAACAGTCAACAACAGATCGCGTTCAGATCAAAAACTTCTCGTGCGTTGTCCATTCTCATGAATCAGGTGCCACTTGATGAGCCTTTTCGGTCACCCAGTGCACTTTTATTGCCTGGGAAGTGAAGCCACTGCTTCGGAGAAGACTCCGATGCAGTGGCACTTAACCCGAACTTTAAGCGTTTACCAGGCACCAGGGTTTCTCTCTTCAGTTCAGCCATCTCGGACAGGTTACATCGATCGAGGGATTCCGGCGTTCAGATCGTAACCGAAAACGCTGAGCTTTCGGAGGTTGCGGACGAGCGATTTCAGGACAAGATTTCATGCACGACTTTCCCGTGCACATCGGTCAGACGGAACTCGCGGCCGGCATGAAACGCCGTCAGTCGTTCATGGTCCAGGCCCAGAAGATGCAAGATTGTTGCCTGCAGGTCGTGCACATGAATCGGTTTATCGACAATGTTGAATCCCAGCTCATCGGTGGCTCCCCAGGTCAGACCTCGCTTGACTCCGCCCCCCGCCAGCCACATCGTAAAGGCCTGAGGATGATGATCGCGGCCAAGACTTCGACCCAGGGCCGTGTTGGATTCCACCATTGGCGTCCGACCGAATTCACCACCCCAGACCACAAGTGTTTCGTCCAGAAGACCATGCCGCGCCAGATCCTGCACGAGGGCCGTTGAGGCCTGGTCGGTGTTCTTCAAGTTGTTGCGCAAATTCCCTGCAACATCCGAATGGGCATCCCAGCCTTCGTGATAGATATTAATGAATCGAACACCCCGTTGAACCATTCGGCGAGCCAGCAGACAGGCCCGAGCGAACGAGGGCTTATCCGGATCGCAGCCATAAAGATCGAGTGTCTCTTTGGTCTCACTTTTCAGATTCATGAGCTCCGGGGCTGATGTCTGCAAACGGAAGGCCATTTCATACGATGAAATTCGGGTGGCGATTTCCGGGTCGCCGACAGTATTCAACCGTTGTTGATTCAGATTGCTGATCAGATTCAGCGATTCACGTTGCAATTGGGGATCAATCCCCGCCGGGCTGGAAACATCAAGGATCGGGTCTCCCTGATTCCGCAAACGGACACCTGCATAATTCGTGGATAAAAATCCGCTGGACCAGTTCGCGGCTCCTCCGCTAATTCCTCCTCCGGTGGACATCACGACGAACGCGGGAAGGTCGTCGGCATCCGCGCCTAATCCGTATGTGACCCAGGAACCAATACTCGGGCGGCCCGGTTGTGAAAATCCGGTGTTGAGAAAAATTTGAGCCGGGGCGTGATTGAACTGATCGGTATGGACCGCTTTGAGGATCGTGATTTGATCGACAATCTTGGGGAGATGGACCAGCGCCTCAGAAAGTTCGGCTCCTGATTCCCCGTGCCGGGAGAATTTGAATCGCGGGCCAAGACAATGAGCGTCGGGTCGGATAAACGCGTATCGCTGTCCACCCACAATCTCAGGCGGAACCGGCTTTCCTTCGTATTCCTTTAATTTGGGTTTGTAATCAAAGAGATCGAGTTGACTGGGAGCCCCTGCCATAAACAGATGAATGACCGCTTTCGCCTTGGGGGCATAATGCGAAGCACGGGGTGCCATCGGATTCGCAAGGGGAGCTATCTTTGAACTCTCGGCCCGCACGGACCCGCCCGCCGGCGCCAACAGCGACGCCAAGGCGATTTTTCCCACCCCGACGCGGCAGTCCTGAAAAAAATGGCGTCGAGTGATTTCAAGGTTACGATCGAAAAACGTCATCTCATTACCTCCTGGGCATCAGGTCGCCAAGGCTTCACGTGGCTGATGTTTCAGAACCCCGGTTTTACCGTATTGTCGCTGCATTTGCATTCCGATCGCCCCCAGTCACCAAGACAATTGAGTCGACTCACTGGAAATGCAGCAGCCCTCCGCCGAAGATGAAGGCCTGGAACACTACCCGACTGACGATCCACATCATCTGGAACGACTCCAATGACAGCCCCCACGACACTTGTCGTTGAACAGTTGACGAAAAGTTATCAGACAACCGAAGGCCCTTTATCCATTCTGCGAGGTGTCAATCTGGCCATGGATCGCGGCGACGCACTGGCCGTAACCGGACCATCGGGTTCCGGTAAAAGCACCTTGCTTTACATTCTTGGAGCACTCGATTCGCCGACCTCCGGTCGTGTGACCCTTGCAGGCCAACAGCTTGATGGGCTGAACGATGGCGAACTGGCACGTTTTCGGAACACTCAAGTTGGCTTTATTTTTCAGGATCATCATCTACTACCCCAATGTTCCGTTCTCGAAAATGTCCTGATTCCGACACTCGCAGGTCAAGGTGCCGATGCGGCGGCCGAATTGAGGGCTCGCGAATTATTGCGGCGAGTCGGTTTATCTGATCGCCTGACTCATCGTCCCGCGCAATTGTCGGGAGGTGAGCGGCAGCGAGTCGCGGTGTGCCGGTCACTGATTAATTCTCCGGTACTCCTTCTGGCAGATGAACCAACCGGCAACCTCGATCGGGCCACTGCCGAGAGCGTCGGTTCTCTGTTACTGGAATTGAACCGCGAACAAAACACACTGCTGATTTGCGTCACGCACAGCCCGGAACTGGCTGGCCGTTTTCCAAGACATTGTGCGTTGAAAGACGGGCTGCTCGAAGAACAGTCGTCGAAATGAAGTCTCGACCTGGCGGACGAACCGTTTTCGAGGAACCGATCCGCCCGCGAAAGACGAGCCGCAGGACGTGCGTCTTAAAAACCAATAACCGTCAGGGGATTTTGATGTTAATCCGATTCATGACCGGCCTGAGTTTTCTCATGCTGTTTTCTCCATCCGCATTTGCCCAGAAAGAGGCGCTGTCGACCAGCATTCGACAGCGCGAACAGGCGACATGGGAGATTGCCCTGAAGATCTGGAATCTGGCAGAACCGGGTTATCAGGAGGTCGAATCCTCGAAGCTGCTGGCCGACCAACTGGAACACGCGGGCTTTCAAGTCGAACGTGGTGTCGCCGACATTCCAACGGCTTTCACCGCGACATTTGGAACGGGGAAACCTGTCATCGCCATTCTCGGCGAATATGACGCGCTGCCGGGACTTTCTCAGCAAGCTGTCCCGGAACAATTGCCGCGAGAGCGGGCCAACTATGGTCATGCCTGCGGCCATCATCTGTTCGGAACCGCGTCCGCTTCGGCGGCCATCGCCGTGGCGGAACAGATCAAATCAGGGAATCTGAGCGGGACCGTTCGCTTTTACGGGTGTCCCGCCGAAGAAGGGGGGAGCGGCAAGACGTTTATGGTGCGAGCCGGGTTGTTCAACGATGTTGACGCCGCACTCCACTGGCATCCCTCGGGACGCAACACGGCTGGTGATTCGTCGTGTCTGTCACGTGCCGCTGTTAAGTTCCGCTTTCATGGGCGCAGTGCACATGCCGCCGGTTCCCCGGAACAAGGGCGTTCGGCACTGGACGCCATCGAATTGACCTGCCATGCCTCGGAATTGATGCGTGAGCATACCCCCGACTTTACTCGCATTCATCACGTCATCACCAATGGCGGGTCGGCACCAAATGTTGTCCCCGATTTCGCCGAAGTCTTTTTCTATATCCGCCACCCCAAAGCCGAAACTGTTCGCGAGCTATACCCCAGGCTGGTCAAGTGTGCTCAAGCAGGGGCACTTGCCACCGAGACGAAACTGGATGAAATCTATCTAGGCGGGACCATGGAATTGCTGCCAAACGATCGGCTGGCTCAGGTGGCGCTCGTGAACCTTCGACAATTGAACGACATGCAATATGACCCGCAGCAGACAGAATTCGCTCAACGAATTCGGCAAACTCTAGTGAAGCCACAACCGCTGGAATCAATCAGCCAGGTGACCGATACCAGTGGCGAAGTCGGCAAAGGTTCGACCGATGTGGGGGATGTGTCGTGGGTCGTCCCGACGGCTGGTTTCACCACCGCCTGCTTCGTTCCCGGCACAGCATCGCATTCCTGGCAGGCGGTCGCGGCGAGCGGCACATCGATTGGCAAACAGGGAATGCAGCTCGCCGCTCGCACTCTGGCAGCAAGCGTCTGGGATCTGATGAAGGAGCCCGACGTCATCGCTCAGGCCAAGGCGGAACATACCAAGCGGCTGGCAGGCCGAAAATACGAACCCCTGCTGTTGCCCGGCCAGAAACCACCTCTCGACTATCGAAACTCGCCGGGTGTCCAATAATTTTCGTTTTCTGGCGGGATTGGCTTTGGCATCAGCACGACGTTTTGACGAATCAACGAAAATGTCGAGAGATTCGATATGACCGTTCCTGACAAATCTTGTGCCACTGCTTCGGAGTCCGCGTAGAAGTAGTGGCTTCGTACCAAAGGTTGTTGTGCAATTCGGCACTGCTTGACCGAGGACGGTCAAACAGTGGCACAGGGATTGAAAACATTGGCAAGGCACCCCGCCAAACCTCTCAATACGATGCATCGAGTGTGAAGTCAGGACGTGCCTGTTTATAATAGATAGAACCTCGCGCCTCACTGCCGATTGTCGCTCGTGTTGAGCCTTCAGTCGGATAGGGCGCCATTCACGAATTTCGCGGAAAGTCCGTTAAACAAATCTTCATCTGATTGAAATCTCCCCCTTTTCCATTGAAACCTCACATGACAAATTCAACACCGATTCCCGGCCCGGTCGCACCACCTCGACGTATTCTGATGGGGCCTGGCCCCAGCGATATTCATCCTCGCGTTCTGCTGGCGATGGCGGCTCAGACAGTCGGGCATCTTGACCCGTACTTTCTGAAGATCATGGACGAAACCCAGACCATGCTGCGGCAGGTTTTCCGCACGCAGAACAAACTGACTCTGGCCGTCAGCGGAACGGGTAGTGCCGGGATGGAAACGGTTGTCGCTAATCTGATCGAACCGGGCGACAAAATGATCGTCTGCGTTAACGGTGTGTTCGGCGGACGTATGGCCGATGTGGCAGGCCGCTGCGGTGCTGAAGTGATCAAGCTGGAACGCCCCTTCGGCGAGATTTTTTCGTCGGAAGAAATCGAAGCCGCCGTCAAACTGCATCGCCCCAAAGTTCTGGGGATCGTGAACGCGGAAACGTCAACAGGGGCGTCACAGCCTGTCGTCGATATTGCTCGGATTTGTCATGAGCATGGTGCCCTGATCGCCGTCGATTGCGTAACTTCGCTCGGCGGGCAGCCTGTCGAAGTCGATGCCTGGCAACTTGACGCCGTCTACAGCGGGACACAGAAGTGCCTGAGCTGCCCACCGGGACTCGCACCGGTGACATTCAGTGATCGAGCGGTCGCGGCGATCGACGCCCGCAAGACCAAGGTCCAAAGCTGGTACCTCGATATGCAGATGGTAAAAGATTATTGGGGTAGCAACCGAGCCTATCACCATACCGCTCCGATCAACATGAACTATGGTCTGCACGAGGCATTGCGGATCGTGCTGGAAGAGGGCCTGGAAGCTCGTTTTGCCCGGCATCAGCGGAACCATCTCGCCCTGAAGGCGGGGCTGAAAGCGATGGGGCTGGAGTATTCCGTCAAGGAAGGACAACAACTTCCGATGCTGAACGCGGTCTGGATTCCCAACGGAGCCGATGATGCTGCGGTTCGCAAACAATTACTCAACGAATTCGGCATCGAGATCGGTGGTGGTCTTGGTCCGATGAAGGGGAAGACGTGGCGAATCGGCCTGATGGGTTCGGGATCGAGCGCCGCCAATGTCCTGGTCTTTCTCGCCTCGCTGGAAAAATGTTTGCTGGACCAGGGACTGAAGATTCCAGCAGGTGCAGGTGTGGGTGCCGCCAACGCAGCCTATCGGGCAACGACGTGATGGATCGTTCTTCTGGTTCGCTTGATATGCCACTGCTTCGAAGTCTTCGTAGAAGCAGTGGCTTCGCATCAAAGTTTGTTTTGCAATTCGGCACTGCTTGACCGGGGACGGTCAAGCAGTGGCACGGTCGATCGCGCGACGTGATCTTACTTCGCCGAGCCGTTCCGGGTGGCCTAGTCTTCACGAATATTCTTTTGCAGCACTGCTTGACCGGGGACGGTCAAGCAGTGGCACAGTCGATCGCGCGACGTGATCTTACTTCGCCGAGCCGTCCCGGGTGGCCAGTTCTTCACGAATCTTTTTCGCGATATCAGCCACGATCACGGGGGTATAAACAATGCCCGAATAATGGTCGGCGGGAAGAATCATCTCGTGATCGACATCCAGTCCTGCCGCCTTGCGTAACGCGGTGGCATGCTCAGGAGGGACAACCTGGTCCTGGCTGGCGGTATACAACCACGTATTCTTGCGGTCATAACGATGAGCCAGCCGCAATGGCTCGATCGGTGCGAACAATCGCTTTAACTGATCCCCCGTAATCCCGGCAGCAGCGAGTGTCTCTCGCAACTTTCCTGCTTCTCGCTTGCCGTTCGCAACAACTTCGTAGAGGTTTCCGCCGGCGACCATGATATGCACGGTCGTGAACCCGCGATCGAGTCCCGCCGTGGTCGCGGTGACAAAACCTCCGAGGCTTGTTCCCTGGATACTGATTGACCGGGTATCGACGTGCGGCAGCGCTGCGACGGCGTCGCGAGCACGCCTGGCGTCAGTAATTCCCTGTTTCATCACCGCGAACACCAGTTCCTGAGGGGGCTGTTCTGCAGTCGGCTCAGGACGACGCAGTCCATATGTGGGAAGATGGATCATGAATGCGTGCAGACCCTGGGCGTGCAGGGCTTTGGCGATCAATCGCCCAACTGTCATGCCTGAACCCGATTCATGCACGACGATGATGGCCGGCGCATCGATCACTTCGTTCTTCTCATTCTTTGCCGAATACCATTCCAGCGCGACAAGATCGTTCACCGCAACGCCACTCGGTCGGGGCGAGGGAAACCGGACGATTGCGGGATCAAGCGGATGCACGTTCGGTTGGACCGTGACTTCAAAAGAACCGGGTTTCCAGACCAGTTCGTTCAAACACTGCCTCGCGTCCTCTGACGGTTCATCACCAACAGCCAACCTGTCTGTCGCCTGATATGTCTGCAGAGCCGGTTTTTCCTGCGACCAGGCCGAGGTCGAAACGACCAGCATCACCATGCAGCAGACGGTTCGAACGTACATCGGATCTCTTTCTATTTTGCAGGATCGCGTTGAACCAGGTCACCGACAAGCGGAATCACCTGTTTTTCATACGACACACCTTCGGACTCACCGGATGATCCATCGAAGCGTTTTAGCAGCGTTCCGTCTCGCCCGTAAACATAGACGGCGGGAATCGAATCGAGCTTGATGGCATCAAACAAATCTTCGGCAGCCGTCGTGCACATCCGATGCAGCACCGAATTCTCAATTTGTGAGCCGAGAAACTTAAGGACGCGTTCGCGGTAATAAGACGGTGGCTTGCTTTTGATTCCCGCATAATCGACGTCGAAAGAAATCGCCGTCACATCGTTGAGGAACCGTTGATGTAAGGCGATGAGAAATGGGAATTCTTTCATACACGGCTCGCATGCCGTGGACCAGACGTCAACGACGACAATTTTTCCTTTTTGCTGTTCGATCAGGGATTGAAGCCCGGCCCAATCCGTTTCGATCAGCTCGACAGGCCTGATTGGCATGTCGTGTTCGTTCTTTACCGCATCAGGTTTTGAGGAGGTTGTCGATAAACCTGAGTCCGGTGTCGGCGTCGATGCCGCATCCGATGTCTCCATCTCAGGTCGCATTGGCCGGACGGGTCGAGGAGGGGGGCCTCCACAACCGATCGAAAGCTCAGCTGCAATCAACAAACTCAAGACAAGACGAGATCGGAACATATCGGATTGGCCCTTCAGTTGATCCAACATTCAATTGTCGCCAACAGCCAACAGAGTTTTGTTGCTGAAAACGGCAAAGGCAACGACTGTTTTTGGGTCAGGTTGTCAACAATTCGGATTGAACAAAAACATTCTTACCACGAACAGTACGAAGCTCACGAAAAAGAATTCAGGGACGCTATTACAACAGAATTTCAGGGGCGTGCGGGCAAGAGGATCTGACTGTGAATGTCGAGCGACGAAACCCTTCAAGATCACGTGATTGTTTCGCGTTTTTAATCTTCGGTTTAAAGAGTTCCTGACGCAGCCCCTGTGAGGCACGTCAACGATTAATCTCAGCAATCTCGGTTTCGATTTTCTCGACAATCGGGTCGAATTGAGCGATCTCGACGGCGTTGTTTCCCTGTTCATGTTTTCGAAAACCAGTCAGATAAGTAATGTTTTGCGGTCGCCAGCGGTGAAAGAACTGCATGTTCTTTTCCACAATTTTACGCCGAACTGCTTCATTCTTTTCATCACTGGGGGAAAGCCGCGGCCAATTCTGCTGAGTCTGCACGGCCGCGACCAGCGTCGCGTAGCCCCGTTCGCTGAAATGAAGCCCGTTTTCGGTGAGATTGCTGCCGGAAGAGGGGAGTTGAAACAGATCGATCAACGGTGCATTTCTTCGAATGGCCAACTCGCGAACGGCAGCGGCGTACTTTGCCAGGATCGGATTCTGCCGACTGGCATCCGGCAACGGCGAAGGTGCACGCTCCCACTGATGTGGCGTCATGAAGGCAAGTCGCGCCCCTGTCACTTTCACGTCATCGCACAGTTTTTCATACTGAGCGACGAATCTGGGAAGTCCCGCTTCGCCCGCAAACGACTCATTCTGCCCGTAATTCAGGATGATCAGTGTTGGCTTCAGCTCCTTGACCAGTTCGATCATCCGTTGATACCCAGCCTGTGCCGGATCAAAGATCCCCCGGCTTTCTGCCCAAACTGTATCACCGCTCCAGCCAAGATTCCGAAACGTGACGCGCCGATTCGGCCAGGCGGTGGTCATGGCGGTCTCAAGGTAGCCGAACTGCCCTTCTCGCTCGATAAATGTGCCCCCGAGCAGGATGACACGATCGCCGTCGATTAATTCAAGCCTGGCCTTGGATTCCTCGCCTGACATGACCGAAGCAATTGACATCCAGCAAAAAACGGAAATGGGTAGCATTCCCAATCGACGACTCATCACGATCACGTTCCTTTTATCAACCGTGCAATGCAGAATTGCGCTTTAGGCACATGCAACATACGAATGTTCGCCGAAGGTGCAACGGTCAGGGTAAAAAAATGCCGCGGCATGAAGCCGTCGCCAGTTCCGTGCCAAGTGAATAACGACGCCGGAAAGGAAGTATGTGCCTTTCGGTTTGCGAAGAACTCAAGCGATACCCCACAAGCTGAAACACGACCTTTCTCCGTGCGGCACACCCTCCCGTGCGGGCTTGAAGCGTCCACAGAACCGTCAGGCTGAATCTCATACGCAGGATCTATTTCGCTGCAAAAGGCCGATTGCTTTTGCGTCGGGCAGATCGACGACAGGGGTTAAAAGAAAAAAGCGTGCCGTTTGAACGGCACGCTTCTTTTATTTCATGACTAACGAACTTCGGAAGATTGATTGACGTTAGTCTTCAGATACGTTGATCAGCAAGAATCAGATCTTCTTGCGAAATCGCTTGGCAACGCCAATCGCGACAATTCCCAAACCTGAAATCAGGAATGTCGAGGGTTCAGGCACAGCGGCGGGAACGGTCAGGACATCCGAGATCCCGTAGACCTGGTAGGAGTTCGTTCGTGGGGCAAGGCCGACACCAAAGCCGAGCGAAATCCAGTCATAGCTACCGACGGTCGCATGCAAGCTTCCGACTTCGACGTTATTGATGTAGGTCGTGCCCTTGTCTGTAACGTTGTTGGTCGCACCCAAACCCCAGTAGACAGTCCCTTGGCCGGGAACAGCCGTGTTATACTCGGTGCCGATTCCGCTTGTACCGGTCCAAACCACTCCCGAGGTATAAGAATTACCAGCAAGATCCTGAGTCGGTTGAGCGAGCAGGTCACCGCCGGACCACAAGCCTGTGCTGTTGTCCGAAGTCGACACTTCGGTACCGTTAGCCATGTAAACAGCAGCGCCGGTTTGTCCAATATGGACTTTCGCGTCGACTGCGTCTGTCGAACCGACAGCGGACCAGTGAATCGTTTGACCGTTGTAGGTCGCGCCGGCGGCTTCCGTGTTGACGAAGTTATCGTACGTGGTGATGTTGTTTGACACCGCGTTGACGACGTCGGGCGTCACGAAAATGATGCGGAACTGATCACCTGCATGAAGCCCACTAGGAGCTTGAATTGCGATGGGACCGGCAAAGGCCGAACCTTGCCATGCCAGCGCGACAGTTGACAGAACCGCTGCCCGAAAGAACCGTTTGAAATGAGAGGCCAGAATCATCGAAGTCACTTTCTAAAGTAGGTGCCACAGTTTCCAAAAAACCAGATTTGAAATTCTCAGACTAACGTCCAGAAACACGAGTGTTAGAGGGTCGTACCTTGTCGATGCACCCCGAGACTTGGCCATTCGACGCTTCAGTGTTGTCACGTAAAGAATCGTCCTCACCGAATGAAATCTGAATTTAATTGCGTAGATTCAGGAAGGGCTGGCAAACGGCAATGACTGTTCGGAATAAAATGCGAACAATCCTGAGATCCCATACAACTGGCATTAGTTGGATAGAGATGCTAAGCCACTCGCGAACACAAAAAAGCGAGGTCAAGTACGCGTCGCCGCAGAAAACCGCTTGCAAATCGAGAAATCACCCTTCGCCGATGGGTCCAGACCAGTAAGCTGTGGATACGGGATTTCTGGTTAGCCTTTGGAATCCCAACCCAGGAGTTGAACTCGTTTTGAGACAACCCGAAGGTGCGTACTCGCTCAGCAAGCGACTGCGACAACACCCCTCTGTGACGCGTTAGCAGTTGTGCCGCCACTAAAATCGGTAGAGGCCTCACACTCCCACATCTCAACATAACGACTGGGGAGCCAACGATGAGTCAGTCAGCGAACTCGCAATCCTGCATTACCTGAGTACCGCAGGAAGGTCCGGTGAAAGACTTTGCTCAAAGCATTGTTGACCGAAAGCTGGTCAATCACAGCGCGTCAACCAGAGAATTTGCCGCGCGCAGCATCGCACATGACAAAAAATTGACCTGCCTCAATCATGCCGTCTTTGCCGACGGGGTGAAGTTTAACGATCCGCAGGTCGAATTGGAGCGTACTGCACGAAATGCGAAAATCGGATTAACTCAATGTTACTCCCCGCGAAACCGTTGTGCTGTTCGCCAGACCATCGTTCAGCGTGACACCGATCATTCGCGACAGCGTGTTTGCTGCGCTCGTCGTGTAGAACGTTACCGATTGAAGCACGGTCTGATAATTCGCCAGCGATGAAAGCCCCGAAAGGGTTAGCGTTCCAGTTGCGGCATTGAAATTCTGGGTGATCCCTGAAACAACCGTCGCGGCCAGTAGGTCCAGCCCAGCTTGATAATTGCCGGTGACCTGAATCGTGGCACTGGCCAGATTGATGCTGTCAGGATCGTAGATCAGGGCACTTGGCGAAATCGCTGCTGCAGTCGCATTCCGCACGTAGGCCAGGGGTGAATTGGGAACACCGGATAGCGCCGGAGGAAGATTCGTTGTCTGAACGGTTACCGTTCGCGTGGCGGACAGGCTGGTCGCTGGCGTGGGAGTGTAGTCGTCAGTGGCATAAATTGTCAGGGTTCGGGTCGCTGTGCTCGGGGCAGTGCCTGATGTGCTGAACGTGACCGATCGCAGGGCCGTGCGGTAATTGCCAACAGCGCTTGACCCCGAAAGTGTCAGCGTTCCGGTTGCGGCATTAAACGAACCCATGATTCCCAGCTGGTTCGTGAAAGCCAGGAGATCCGTTCCGTTGGCGTCGTTTTCATAGCCAGAGGTGATCTGGACCGTCGCCTTCGTCAGGTTGTTGCTGTCGGGGTCGCCGACGAGCAACGTGTTTGAGATCGGTTGAGGGGGATATGCCGGATCGTTTGCCTTGCTGAACAATGAACTCGTCTCGATCGATGTCAGCGTTGGTGCCTGATTCACGGCCGAGACAATCGTATTCCGTGTCACGGTGTTGCTGGTCGAAAGTCCGTCAGTCACGGAAAAATTCGCCACACGAGGGGTCGTCACCGGATTACCGCTGACATCCCAGTAGATCACAGATCGCAGCAAAGTCTGATAATGATCAACCAGATCGGCACCCGTAATGGTGAAGGTCGCCGTGTGAGCGGTCAGATCCTGAGTAAATGTATGCTGATCGGCGAAAATATTATTGAAGTCGAGACGGTCTTCGCCCTGCCAGTTGGTGAACGAAACTGTCGCGCTGGAAAGATTCACCGTGTTCGGATCAGTGATAACCAGGTTTGCAGCGAGCGCGATGGCAGGATAGCCCTGGAAGAATGTTCCCGTACCGTTGACTCCCGAAAGGACTGCAGGAATGCTGGAGCCCAGAACGTTGACATCCCGGGACACCACATTGCTGAGTAACAGTCCGTCGTTGGCCTCGAAATAGATCGTCCGGGTCAATGCGGTGTCAGGCGTCGCGCTTGTGTCGGTATAGGTCACGTTGTGCAAGGCGGTCCGGTAGTCGGACACCGTATCGGACCCGCTGAGCGTTAGCGTCCCCGTGGCGGCATTCCAAGATGCCGTAATATTCGGCGTGGCGGTATTCGAGAAGCTGAGAACGTCTTCGCCGGATTGATAGTTAATCCCGATCTGAACAGTGGCCGAGGCCCAGTTCAGCGTATCGGCGTCAAAGACGTAGAGCGATGAGGTCACGGGGCTCGCGAGAGACGCGGTCGCAACCAGCGACGATGGTTCAACGTTGTAGAGATAGGGGGCGATATCGGTCGTGACACCCACAGTTTGCGCGACATAGAAGTTCAGTCGGAAATCATTTGGCGACGTACCACCCGATCCGCTCAACGACCTGCCGCTCACGTCCTGGATCGCCTGCCGCGCGATCAGTTGATATCCACCTTGAATTAACGGCGTCGCAAACGAGAGTGTCGCAACATATTGGAGGCTCGTCGGGTTCAACGCGAACGCGATTGACGTCAGCTGGTTTGAGACATCAATTCCGTAACGGAACAGCAACCAGTTCGATGGATTGGTCACGCTGTTGGCGCCGCCTGAGGCGGTATTCATGTTATCAGTAAACGCGACGGATAACGAATTCGGGGGTGACGCCAGCGTGCCTCCCGCGGCAAGCGGGTTACCGGACGGATCAGACACACCTGAAACGGACGGAGGATTCACAGTGGGTGTGGAGAAGATTGAAACAGGCGATGTGTATGTCGTACCGACGCTGTTTGTTGCGTAAGCAGAGAAGGAATAAACGGCACCGGGAGTCAGATTACTGACGTTTGTTGTGAAAACCCCTGTCGTGCCGGTCGTCGGAACTTTGGTGACTCCCGTGCCCCCGATTTGAGGGTTTGGATTGACGCTCGTCAGGGCGTAAACAACTCCACGTTCAGTGATCACGTTACCGCCGTCGCTGGTGACATTGCCACCCAGCGTTGCTGAGGTGCTGGCCAGATTGGTGCTGGTCGGCGACGTGATGGCGGCGCCTGCCACCAATGTATAGACCTGACCTGTGAAGTTGCCATTTCCGTTCGCCAGCAACACGCTCGCGGTATTGCTGCCGTAATTGGAGACCGCGATATCGAGCCTGCCATCTCCGTTCACATCCGCCAGCGAGACCGAGCTTGGATTATGGCCGGTCGCGAAAGTGGTTTGAGGCAGGAACCCACTTCCGTTCCGCAAGAGGACACTGACAGAATCGCTTAATCGATTGGCGACGACAAGGTCAGGGATTCCGTCGCCGTTCATGTCCCCCACTGCCACAGATTCGGGTCCCGATCCTGTGGCGAGAGTGAGTTGGGACTGAAACGTTCCGTTTCCGTTGCCCAGCAACACGCCCACGTTATTGCTGCCAAAGTTCGCCACCACGAGATCAGGCTTGCCATCCCTGTTGATATCTGTCAACGCCACGGACATTGGCTGTGTCCCCGTGGCAAATGTCTGTTGAGCCTGGAACGTCCCGTTTCCATTCCCCATCAGTACGCTCACGGTGTTGCTGACTTCATTCGAAACGATGAGATCCGGGATTCCGTCCCCGTTCAGATCTCCGATTGCTACGGCATTTGGTGACGAACCAGTGGCGTAGGTTGTCTGAGTCGTAAACGTCCCATTTCCGTTACCGAGCAATACGCTGACGGTATTGCTTTGATAGTTCGTGACAACGAGATCTTTCTTCCCGTCGCCGTTCAGATCCGCCGCGGCCACCGAAGTCGGCTGGGTTCCCGTGGCAAAGGTCAGCTGAGCCTGGAACGTCCCGTTTCCGTTTCCCAGCAAGACACTCACGTTATTGTTGTTGGCACTGGGAACGAGAATGTCGAGTTTGCCGTCTCCGTTCACGTCCGCCAGGGTTGCAGCGGTCGGATTCGGCCCGATCGGAAAAGTGGCCTGGGACTGGAACGTGCCATCTCCGTTACCAAGCAACACACTGGCTGTGGTGCTGCTTTGGTTCGTGACGACCAGGTCAGGCTTGCCGTCGCTGTTCACATCACCCAGCGTTGCTGAAAATGGCCCCGCCCCCGTGGCGAACGTCGCCTGGGTGGCAAAGCTGGCTGCCACGCTGGAGGTGACAAGCGTGTTTCCTGCCGTGTCCTTGATGACGTTCGTATCGACCAGATTCAGCCCCAGTGTCCCTGTGCCAGTGATCCCGCTCACAGTCACCGTATAGACCGATGCATTGACCGGCGTGACAGTGGGAGATGATGCAGTAACGCCTCCCGTTTCCGTCAAGGTAAATGCGTTTGAGGTGACACCCGTCACCGACTCGCTGAACGTCGCGGTAAACGTGACGGAGTTTGTCGATGTCGTGGCGCTGGATGGATTCGTGCGATTGATCGATTGAACAAATGGTGCGACGTGATCGATGGTTTCGATCTGGCCGGTGAATGTTCCACCGCTTAATGCCGTTCCCGAAGTATTGATCGATCCGTCATTAATCAGATTCAGCCCTAACGTGCCGTTTCCGGTGATGCCGCTGACAGTGACGGTATAGACCGAACTGCTAACCGGGGTCACCTGGGTCAGGGTCGCTCCAACCGTTCCTGTCTCTGCCAGTTGAAAATCCGTTGGATCGACCCCCGACACCGCCTGGCTGAATGTCGCAGTCCAACTCGTCGTCGTCGCGTTCGTCACAGCCCCACCGGCGAGGTTGACCGAGGCGACGGTCGGTGCCGTCAGCAGCATCCGCGACTCGAGCGCTTCAACCGACTGTCGGGTTCGACGCCGTCGGGCTTTCGTTTGGGATCGATCAACGCGACTGGATTGGATTCCGAGTGAATGCCATAGATTCCGCAGCCACGATCGCGTTCGCATGGAAGTCGCCTATTTCGGGAAAACAATCGATTCGGGGATGGCTCAGGGCTCGTGCTTCAAGCAACTTTTTCAAACGATTCATACATCGGCAGAAAGCCGAAAACCTGCGGATATCCTGAGGGAAGCTGCCGCAGAGCGACTGGTGGTGATCGAAAAGGATACGAAACGGTATCACATCGGAATCAGTAGCGTCAAACACGTTGCAGCACGAATTGATACGAATCTGTCTTATGACGATACCGAGAAAAGTGTCATCGTGGATTTCAGCGATGGCGGAGAGAAAACAGTTTAAAGAAAGTTTCTCAGACGCCTCATCAAGGCAGTGCGTTCCCGGTAACCTGAATGTCTTGCAAGGAACTGGCAACATCGGGAGGAAGTGGGTTCCGCAGTTCCGCGAAGCAGGTCCAGCATCGACTGCGCGGCTCGGCAGAAGCCTCGCCCTCCCGACTTTTGCAGCGGGATGCTAATATCTGCCGGGTGTCTGGCAGTGTTCCTCGCTGTCCAGCCTCGGGCAATCTCGTAAAGAACCTCTTACCACAGCAATACGACGGGTTTTCAATGGCGCATTCGGATCGATTCTCAACGGGTATCCCGGCTCTGGACGAACTTTTGGGAGGTGGCCTGATCCCCGGAACATTGACCGTGGTGATGGGGGCAACCGGGATCGGGAAGACTCAGCTGGGACTTCAATTCGCCAATGCGGGAAAGCAGCAGGAAGGTGAACGAGGCATCCTGTTCGATATGACCTCACGCGGCGACGCTCAGAACCATGCCGATTATGCTCAACGCATGTTCGAATGGGCGTTGAAATCGCGACTGATGGACGCACCGAATGCACCCGAAGATGTCTGGAACAGGGAACAGATCCGTACCGACTACTTCCATGTGTTTGATCGCACGGGCCGCCGAGTGACCATGCGAGACCTTGATAAAGAACAATGGGCCGAATGGCGAGCCGAACTGAATAAGAAACTCGATCAGGCAATCGCCTTCTTCTACGGGAACTTCGCTCATGGGGTTCGTCGAGCCGTGATCGATGGCGTTGAACCGGTCGATCGTGCCAGCGATTCATTTCAATTCCAGTTATTCGACTACATCTATCACCAGATTCTGCATAAGGACCACGACTGGGTTGCTCGCGACCTGTTTCGTGTCAACTTCCGCGCAAATGAAGCGACCGTTCAACAACATGCCTACGATCACACCAAACTGGCCACCATGTTGATGTATACATCGCACGAAGTTCGGCTGGACGATCTGATCAACCGACCGATCGAAAGCGGCGATGAACTTTGTAATGCGAATACGATCATCCTGATGGGGAAAGTCCGGGAGGGAAATCGCATGCGCCGGGCACTGCATATCGCCAAACACCGGGGAAGTGCTGCCGACGACGGGATCGTCCCGTTCGAAATCGTTGATTCGGGAATTGTTTTTCCAAAGACGTAACACGACACGAGGTCTGATTTTGAATTCATCTGCTCCAGCCAAATCGAGCCAGCCAGCCGAAGGGTACATCGACCCGGCCACGTTAATGCAATTGAAATCGCTCGAATTGCGAGCCAAACATGTCGTGCAGGGATTCATGACCGGGTTAAACCGAAGCCCCTATCACGGCTTCTCGGTCGAATTCACGGAATATCGTCAATACACGCAAGGGGATGATCTGCGGCATCTCGACTGGAAGCTGTTTGCCCGGACCGACCGCTACTACATCAAACGCTTCGAAGACGAAACCAACCTGCGGTGCCTGCTGCTTCTCGACGCCAGCAAGTCGATGAACTTTGGTTCGATCGGCTATACGAAATCTGACTATGCCAGGACACTCGCCGCGACGTTTGCCTACTTCTTGTCAAATCAACGAGATGCGGTCGGCCTGGCCACGTTTTCTGCCGAAATCGAAGATTTCATTCCACCCCGGTTTCGATCAGGTCATCTGCGGCGATTGATGGTTTCACTGGAAAGAAACGCCGAGGGCTCGACAACACATCTCGCCAAGCCTCTGGAACAAATTGCCGAACGTCTGAATAAGCGTGGGATGCTGGTTCTGATTTCCGACCTGCTGGCTCCACTGGAAACGTTGGAGCTCAGCCTGGGAAGCTTGACCGTCCGGGGTCAGGATGTGGTCGTCTTTCATGTCCTCGACCCCGAAGAGCTTCAGTTTCAATTCGGCGCCCCGGAGCTGTTCGTCGATCTTGAGACCGATCGTCGGCTTTACGTCGATCCTGCAGCGATTCGAAAAGAATACCTGTCACGGTTTGGAGAACACCTGAAATCGATCGAGGGGATTTGTGCCAGACTGGGCCTGGTCTACCATCGGATGAGTACAGACACACCGCTGGAAACAGCACTGCCCGAGATCATTCGCGTCCGCATGCAGACCCGAGGCAACAGCCGAACCCGAATCGCCCGAAGATGAATGTTCTGTGGCAGGGCATCTCTAACGGGAGGGCGAGGCTCCCGCCGAGCCGCTAAGTCGATGCGTGTCCCTATTTCGCTGCGGGTTATGAGCTTCTCCCTCCAGAAATGTGCCTCGCCCTTAAGGCGATCTTTTCATCCCAAGACTAATAAACTTCGCACTCAAATGACTGACTCTAATTCCTTGTTTCCTCAACGCAAACATCCGGCAGACGGCATTCTTTATGTCGATGGTCAACCAACGATTGTTTTCCACACGGTCTGCACAAAGGATCGCAAGCCGTGGCTTGCGAGTGACGACGTTCATCATCTTTTACGCGAAGTTTGGACCGACGCATCCGCGTGGTTGGTTGGCCGGTACATGATCATGCCCGATCACATCCATCTCTTCGCAGCGATGACGAAGGATGAGATCGACTTTAAAAAACGGGTTACGTATTGGAAATCACAATTTACGAAGCGGCATAAGATCAATGGCCATCGTTGGCAGACAGACGACTGGGATACTCGTATGCGAACTGGAAGGCAGTACGAGGAAAAGTGGGATTATGTTCACATGAATCCGATTCGCCACAAACTGGTTGAACGCCCCGATGATTGGCCATTTCAGGGTGTACTTAACGAATTGAGATGGGAAGAATGGTGAACGAATCATCAAGCGTTTAAGAATGACGGATTTCGATTGGCGAAATCCTTTTGCGAACGCGACTCTCGCGTAAACCAACAAACGTTTTTCAACCTCAAATGCGGGGTTCACGCCGAGACGCAAAGTAGGTGAATCCATCGACTAAGCGGCTCGGCGGGAGCCTCGCCCTCCCGAAAGTCGGCTCGCCTGACGGCGATCCGGTGCTGTGATATTTGGAGCCTGATTGATAATGACGAATGTTCTCGAAATTCAACCCGTTTCCGGCTCTGTTACCGGTTCGATTCGACCACCGGGTTCTAAGAGTCTGACCAATCGAGCGCTCGTCATTGCGGCTTTGTCACACGGAACGTCACGACTGACGGGGGTTCTGGACAGCCGCGACACTCAGGTCATGATCGACAGTTTGAAAAGGCTGGGGCTGACGGTTGAGCAATCTCTGGCTGATCGAACAGTGAGGATTGAAGGCTGCGGCGGCCATCCTCCCGCGACGCAAGCAGACTTGTGGCTGGAAAACAGCGGGACCAGCATTCGATTTCTCACGGCTCTGTGTGCATTGGGACATGGCCGATTCCGACTCGATGGCAACACTCGCATGCGTGAGCGTCCCATCGGGGATCTCGTCACGGCCTTGCGACAGTTCGGTATCACAGCCGATTGCGAATCGGGCAACGACTGCCCGCCGGTGGTCGTGACCGGACGTGGCCTGAAGGGTGGCACGATTTCGATCAACGCCAATTTGTCGAGTCAATTCCTCAGCGCCGTTCTGATGGCTGCTCCTTGTGCTGAGGGACCGGTCGAGATTCGTCTGGCGGGAGAAATGGTTTCCGAACCCTACGTCGAGATGACACTGGCAGCGATGCGTCAGTTCGGTGTCTCGATCGACCGCCCGCATCCGAGTGTCTTTCTCGCAACCCCACAAGCATATCATGCGACGGATTATGACATTGAACCGGACGCATCTGCGGCGAGCTATTTCTTCGGCCTGGCCGCTGTCACCGGTGGAACCGTGACAGTCGAAGGCTTGCATGCAAATGCCCTGCAAGGGGACATTCACTTCGTACGGGCACTCGAACAGATGGGCTGCCAGGTGACTTGGAATGCAGACAGCGTGACCGTCCATGGGCGTCCATTACATGGAATCGACATCGACATGAATGCCATTAGTGATACGGCTCAGACTCTGGCATGTGTGGCCCCCTTCGCGAAAGGCCCGACGCGGATCCGTAACGTGGCTCACATGCGGCTGAAAGAGACGGATCGTGTCACCGCCGTGGTGACAGAACTGCAACGACTTGGCTTGGCCGTTGATGAGCACCCAGACGGGATGACTATCCATCCAGGCACACTGCACGGCGGCACGGTCGCCACCTATGACGATCACCGCATGGCGATGAGTTTTGCTCTGTTAGGTCTACGCGTTCCCGGGATCAAGATCGCTGACCCGGAATGTACATCAAAGACCTATCCAGATTACTTTGAAGACCTGAATCGGCTGTGTGCTTCTGCGAGATGATTGCCATGGCGAACGATTCCGGTCGCCAACGCCATAAAAAGGTTTTCGTCGCGCAAAACAAGGTGATCGACACACGTTGACAGCCCTGGGTGAACAAAAGAGTTCAGCCGTTGGCTGAGTAATTAACGAGGCCACCCGTGCCGATCTGGACGCTCCCGACACCGCCTCAGTCGGCGCGATCGCTGACATCGCCAACGAATATTACGAATTCCCTTAGCTCGCCAACATTCATTATGTCAGCCGCGATTCTTCACTTTTTCGAAAGAATCGACGGTTCCTTTCACCTCTGTAATCGCTCGTAAGCGCAATAGCTTGAATCTTTGAAAGGGAAGCCAACTTCCTCTGGAACGACAGCGGACATTTGTCGTAATTAAGAATAGTGACATTTGACATACAGAATGTTTCGTGAGCGCGACACCGCATGGCGAATGATTCCGCAATCGGCCAGCAATCAGCCTGCGTGCTTTAAAAGAAACTTGATGGCGTCTCGGTTGACTCCGAGTTGTTTCGGTTTGTGTCCAGTCTTCGCTGACAGGACAGGGTTCATGTTGGAAGAAAGAAGAGTGTCTTATGGATTCAATTCGTGGAATGTTTAGTTTTGGAATCGCGCAATTAATGGTGCTGAGCGTTATGGTCCCGGCCTACGCAGATAGTAGTGACGATGACGACGAACATCGCCGCACACATGCTCGAAGACATTCAAGCGTCGTCAGCCATAATCGTGAAGATTATCCCGTCATCGCGAACTGGCTGACTTCGCCCGATTCGCCTGAAGGAAATACTCCTCAGAACGACGCCAAATAGTCGCAACAAGACATGGCACCCGCTTTTTTTTTCGCAGCTTATCCGTGAACGTCTGTTTGGGCTGACGCAAAGAGGTCGGTGACGTTCACGGAGAATTCGGGCAGGAATACTGAAGTCGCGATCGAATCTGGCATGAATTCTCCATGAACGAGATACTGATCTCGAGACAGAACCAGCACCGTAACGGACACTTGTTCCGGATCGACGATCCAGTATTCGGGAATCTGCGCTCTCGCATAGTCATTTCGTTTAATGACCAGATCACGTTCCCGATTCGACTGACCTTGACTGAGGACTTCGATCACAATTTCAGCCCCTTGTGGAGGGTCCTCCCGCCGAGCAACTCGTTCGGCACTGAGAAAGAAAACGTCTGGCTCACGAAAGCGCGAATCCCACAGGCGAATCGGACATGGCGCAAACGAGGCTTCCCCGCGACGAGACAATTGCGCCGCTCGGTCAAGCTGCAGAAAAAGAAAGCGGACCAACCTTTGATGGCTGTATGTCGGCATCGGCAGGAACTCCAGGCAACCATCAACAAGCTCGACGGGAAAATTGGATGATTCAAATGCCAGAAAGTCTTCGTCGGTCCATTCCCCCTGCCGCGGAAAACAGTACGCAACCTCCCACGACGGTTCACCGCGCTGCGATATACGCCCTGCCTGGAACAGTTCGTGGTTATCGGGTACAGCTCCTCGACCAATCATTCAAACTCTCCGAAAAGCGACGTCTGGGTCTCGTCGCAATGATTCACGACAGTGGATGCCTGTTCCATTTTGCCAAACCGGCAACATTTTGGGGAGTGCGATATCGCAATCGGACGCGAAACTCACTCCCGAGTGATTGTTTCGTCCAGATTTAACAATGCCCGTGCGACCAGAGTATAGGCAGCTCGGTGAACGGCTTTCTCGCCAGGACCAGCAATCGCCATCGGATCAAGCTCCTTGCTTTCCAGTCTCGCGAACTGATCCTGACAAAACCGTTGTAACACTTGCGATTCTTCGGCGGTGGGAGGGCGAGTGACGCAGCGGCGGAACAGGTATTTCAGTTTTTCCGAATCAGACTCAGCCCGAACTGCGAACTCGACACCAAGTGACTGAGCAGCTTCGACCAGAACCGTGTCGTTCAACATGGTCAAAGCCTGAAGCGGTGTATTGGTCACTTCGCGTCGAGCAATACAGGCCTCGCCGCTCGGGCCGTCGAAGGTCATGAACATCGCGTAAGGAGACGTCCTTTTTGAGAATGTATAGAGTGATCTTCGGAAACGGTCTTCACCCGTGCTGACAGTCCAGGCGAGCGAGCCGTATGTCCCTTCCGTCGTCACGCTTGCTGGCTGAGGTGGAAAGACACTGGGGCCTCCCACCTTTTCGGATAAGACTCCGCTGACCTTCAGGGCGAGATCCCGGATCTGCTCTGCTTCCAATCGCAACCGGGGCCCTCGCGCCATAAGTTCGTTTGATGGATCTTTGGCGAGCAACTCAGGCGAGACACGTGATGATTGCCTGTACGTGGCACTTGATGCCAGCAGTCGATGCAATCGTTTGATCGACCAGGATTGCGACAAAGGCTTCGCGTCGTTTTGTCCTGCTTCTGCGATGCCAGCAAGCTGGATGGCGAGCCAGTCGAGCAATTCTGGATGAGTGGGACTGGCTCCCTGGCTGCCAAAATCTTCCGTCGTGCGGACGATTCCACGTCCGAACAAGATTGACCAGTGACGGTTGACTGTGACTCGTGCTGACAACGGATTCTCGGCACTCACCAGCCATTGTGCCAAAGACAACCGATCGAGGGGCCGATCGGAACGAAGTGGCGGCAGCATCGACAGTCCGGCCGGTGCCACAGGCTCCCTCGGTTGCAGGAATTCACCTCGATGGTAACGGAACGTTTTTCGCGGATTATTTGAGGGACGTTCACTCATCACGAGAGCCGTCGTTGCCGATATGGCCTGCTTTCGCAAGTCGTCGATCGGCTTGCGTTCGTTCGCAAGTTCGGGCGCAATACTGCAGAAAAATCGAATCAATTCGGGCGGCTGTGAATCCTCGGCGGTGCTTTGCCGTACCAGACCTTCAAGGTTGGTCGGAAGCGGGCTGGCTTCGACATCTCTCGAATCGTCTGTCACTGAAATCCGAAAACGCCCCAGCCCTGCGGCGTAGTACTTTTCGAATAACAATGTGAGATCGAACTGCTTGACTCCTGTGACTGGTTTCTCGAACCGAAAGACCGCGACATGTGACTTCCCTTGTCCTCCGTCAATCGACCAGCCGGTTTGCTGATTGCCATCGAGACACGCAGACGCCCCCGGTCCGCTGGCGAAGCTGTGTGAGGCATGGACGAGCTTGATCGGTTGGCCCTGGGACGCGAGTGAGACCTCGCTCAAGAAAAAGTCGCCGAACGGTCCTTCATAAAAAACGCGGCCGGGGCCCTTTTTCGGAAGACGCGGATCAGGCATCACTTCAATCCGAAGCGCGGTCACACGTTGGAGAGGATTCGCCAGACTCACTTCGTAGATGTCGCGTTTGGATTGATCGCCACTCGCAAGAATCGAGCCATCCTCTAGGATCGTCAGCAATGGCAGATTACTGGTCGCTGAAACCGGCTGTAACGGAGTCCATGTCGCCAGTCGTTCCTTTTCCCGACTTCGCCATTGATGGTATTTCTCAGCGAAATGTGCCTTCCGACGCTCCGCTTCGGACAAGCCACCCGTTGGTCGCAAACGGCCGAAGCTGATTCGAAACTTTCCAATCGTGTGCTGCGTACCGAACTGCTGAGCGAGTGAGATTCTGAACCGAGAATTAGCGGTTTCTGTCTTCGCAGGCTTTTCCAGGTAGAAATAGGCAGTTCGATCGACGTTCAAACGACCTGTCTCGGTGGCGATCGCCCACCCGGCTTTCGCCTCAACATCACCGTCAATCGCCTTTTCGACTCCGTAATTCTTCTGTGAAAAGTCCGCGGTGGCACGAGTAAATTTCAGCGAATGCAACTCACCCGGTCGTTCAGCGTCGAACTGTGCGATAGAAATTTCCGATAGCACAAAATTACCGTGGCGCGTACGGCCTGGCCCTGTGTTCGGCAGACTTGGGTCGGTCAAGACTTCGAGCCTGACGGCAGTCATATCGGGCTGACTGGCTTCGCAATCAATCAGATAAAGATCGGTATCGGGATTGTCTCCGCTGACGAGGACAGTTAAGTCGCTTTTGACTTCTAACTTTGCCCCCTTGCCGGAAGTCGCACTGATCGGCTTTACGGTATGCCATTCAAACTCGTCTGGCAGAGGGAACCGGTTTGGCAGGTCTGCTTCACGTTTCTCGATCTCACGCTCAATCTCAACCCGTCGCGACGCAAGTGTCGGGGGGACAATTTCCATCTCAGGTTCGTCAGCATTATTGAGTAACGCAAAGAAACCGTAATAGTCGCGGTGTGTGATCGGATCATACTTGTGGGTGTGGCACTGGGCACAACCAAGCGTCAGCCCCAACCACGTCGTGGCAGTTGTGCTCACGCGATCGGTCATCGCGTAGAAGCGAAACTCCAGCGGGTCGATCCCTCCTTCTTCATTGAGCATCGTATTTCGATGAAACCCCGTCGCGATGCGCTGATCGATGGACGCGTCAGGAAGCATGTCTCCCGCCAGTTGCTCGATCGTAAACTGGTCATACGGAAGATCGGCGTTGATCGAATTGATGACCCAGTCGCGGTAAGGCCACATCGTTCGCTTTCGGTCTTTCTCATATCCATTCGTATCAGCATAACGAGCCAGATCGAGCCACTTTCGACCCCAGCGCTCTCCGTAGTGCGGAGAGGCCAGCAATCGGTCGAGCAGCTTTTCGTAGGCATCGGGAGACGCATCACTGACGAATTCGTCCGCTTCTTCGGGCGTAGGAGGTAATCCGATCAGATCGAGTGACGCTCGGCGGATCAATGTGTAACGGTCTGCTGGCAAAGACGGCGTCAGCTGCGCACCGGCCAGCCGGCTCACAATGAATGAATCAATCGGCGAAAGCAGCGACGATGGAGCCACGTTGCCAAGAACCAAGGGAATGGCAGGTCGCTTTGGCGGCACAAAAGCCCAATGAGCCGTGTAAGTCGCCCCCGAAGCAACCCATCGTTTCAAAGTTGTTTTTTGAGCGTCCGTCAGCGTGAACTTCGTCGACGGAGGTGGCATTCGCACGTCAGGATCCTCTGACAGAATTCGACGGACGAGCTCACTCTGATCGACATTCCCGGGCACAATCGCCTTCTGACCGGAATCAACAATCGAAGTGGCTCCGTCTCTTGTGTCCAGCCTTAACCCAGCCTGACGTTGCCCATCATCGGGTCCATGACACTTGAAGCAGAATTGCGACAGGATCGGGCGGACATCTTTGTCGTAGGTCAGAGATTGATCGGCGGCAATCGCTGAAGCCGAACAACCAAACCCACAGGAAATAACAATCAGCAGCGCCGTAATAAGGAACGGGAAATTTGATTTCTTTTGGATTGGAAAAGACATCTGCGGATTCCTAACTGACTGTTCTGGGGTCGTGTGTTCAAATTTCAAAAATGGCCTGTGAACGGTTTCATGACATTCCTGTGGCGCAACGGCCATTTTTGAAATTTGAACGCCCGACCCCCTCTTTGTTCGCACCAATCTTTTAAGCCATCTCAAGAGATAACTCGGCGTGCCACAATAATCCTTGCCTTGCCATCCAGTCGAGCGAAAACGACAACACCGGGATCGCTTCCGCTCAGTGGCAATCGACGACGCAACACATCGGCTTGAACCGGAATGTGCCGGCATTTGATTTCCAGCGGACCGAAACCGGACGTCCGCAACCATCCCTTCAAGTCTCGTTCATTGTTGGGAAGATTCCCCAGGACCTCAAACGTCTGGACAAACGGCGAATGAACCGGCTGGTCCGATGTCAGGTATTCTTCAGCACTGTCCAGACGATATAGCCCCAGTCGATCCGCCATCACATCAACCAATCCTGCTCGAACCACGGCCGGATCGGGGTCATAGAGAAATCGACCGAGGGGCGCAACCGGGACGGCAACCTCCAGCGGGTGCCCTGCAAGACTTTCTCCCTCAGGCAAAACGGTTGCACGAAAGAGTGTGTCACGGGCAAGTTCGCCGAACCAGACGGTTGCTTCCTTACATTCACCGTTCAGACTGATCAGCTCGATTTCCGCGTCTGGAAACTTCCCCCCAAAGTTGCTGGCAGGGCTGACCTTGATGGCACCACCGCGACATCGCGTCATCAGTTCCTGCAGAAATTCCAGACCGGGGACATAATCTTCAATCCGCGAAACTCGCCCTCCCGATCCGGGCCGGCGATCTGGATCGATATGAACCAGCCCCTCCAGTTCCTTCAGTTCACGAACATCGGCAGAAATCGTTTTTACGCGATCAGCAACATTGTAGACCTCGGCATTCCACAGCGTTCGCAGTCCTGCGGCTGGATTGATATCAACGGCGGTCACGTCGCAGTGAGAGGCCAACGACAAAGTGTCGCTACCTATGCCGCTACAAAGATCCCAGACCGCTCCTGAAAATCGCGTCGCCTTGTATCGTGAGACAGTTTCCGTTGTCGACTGTTCCAATCCCTGGCGATCGAACCACATCTGGCTGGCGCGGGTGAATTTCGCGAGCCCTCGTTTTCGCAACTGATAGAGTGATACAGCGGCTCGGACCAGATCGTCAGGATAATCCCGACGCAGCTTCGACTGTAGCGCAAGTTCGGAACCGCTGGACGTCTCTATCTGTGCGAAGATTTGCGGTGTTACGCGAAGTTCGCCAAGGAGACGGCATTCATCGTTGGGATCGAGTGTTGGTTCGTCGGACACGGTGTTAATTTCAACGCAAGTAGATAGAGATACAAAAAACATGTTGCGAAGGCAGCGTGAATTGGTCAGCTGTTAGTTATCGAATGGTGCATATTCAGGAGTCGGTCGTTCAAATGTCCAAATTGGCCGTTGAAACGAAACCCCACCGCCCCCGTGGCGGTGGTCAACGGGCCTTTGCACAAGCAATGAGCACAACTCACTGTTCTGATCGAAATCAGCTTCCCAAGCAAAAGGCCCGTTACACCCCGCAGGGGAGGGGTTGGTGTTGCTGCAGTGAAACCCTTCACTACGTTCGCACCTTACGGGTCATGAACCACTTCACAATCAGGCAGACTGTCTAGGAACAATTGTCCATAACGCTTGGTTTTCACCCGCGGATCAAGAATCACCACGATTCCGCTATCGGTTCGAGTACGAATTAATCGACCAAATCCCTGCTTCAATTTGATGACCGCTTCGGGGACCTGATAATCCATAAACGGGTTTCCCCCCGCCGTACGGATCGCTTCCAACCGCGCCTCAAGCAAAGGGTGATCCGGTACGCTGAACGGCAGCTTCGTGATGATCACGTTCTGAAGTGCGTCACCGGGAACATCAACCCCCTGCCAGAAGCTGTCAGCTCCGAACAGGACCCCGGCCGGATCGTTGCGAAATTTTTCCAGCAACATCGTGCGGGGCATATCCTCCCCCTGCGAATACAGGTTCATGTTCTTCGAAACGAACCAGGGAGTCAGGCGCCGAGCACAGTTGCGCAGCATCTGATAACTGGTAAACAGGACAAACGCGTGCCCATTCGTCATTTCGACGTATTGTTGAATCCGGTCACAGACAGCCGATTCATAAGCCGTCGGTGCTTCGCTGGGGTCAGGCATTCCTTCGGGCAGAATCAATTTCATCTGGGATCGATAATCGAACGGGCTGCCAACCTTTTTCTCGTTCGATTTGGTCAGTCCTAGACGATTTCGAATAAACTCAAAACTTTGCCCCCCCACGGCGAGTGTCGCACTCGTCAACACAACCGTGCTGATTTTGTTGAAAAGTTCGTCACGCAGAACGGGCCCGACGTCGATGGGGGCTGAGACCAGTTTGATTCGTTGCTGGTTCTGCCCGCTCGTCTCCAGCCAGTAGACAGCATCCTCTGCCCCCTGTTGCAGCCAGGTATTTAAAGTGTCAGCCAGCCCGGAACACCGCTCGGCCCCGGAGGTATATTCGATCCGCTCCTCTTCCGATGTGATATGTGAACTGAGCTGCAGGATCATCGACCCGAGTTCTTTTAGTGCCGGACTGACGTCATTTTTGATATCGAGCGGTTTTCGGAAACGGCCATTCTTCGCCGCCTGACTTCGTTGACTCTCGTGGACGGCGTCGAAAAGGTCGCGAGCCACGAACCGGATCCGGTCGACAAGCTGAAGCGATTCGCGCTGAAGATTTAACGTCGACGAATTGGAGGTTGTCAGGCGCATCAGCAGCCCTTTTTGAGTCCGATCGTTGTACAGCTTTCCCAGCATGTATTCGACCTGGCCGTTCGAAACCGACAAACCAAGGTGGTCTGCCGCCACCTGTTCGACCGTATGTGCCTCGTCAAACACAACGACGTCGTATTCAGGCAACAGGCTGACTCCTTCGCGTCGCAGCGACAAATCCGCAAAGAAGAGTGCATGATTCACAACCATCACATCGGCGTTCCAGATCCGGCGACGAGCCTTGTAATAAAGGCACTGTTCGTGAGTCGGACATTTCTTGCCCATGCAATTGCCATGGTCACTGTGTACTTCGTCCCACACATTCGACATCGGTTTGAATTCAAGATCCGCCAGACTGCCGTCAGTGGTATTCCGTGACCACTCCACGATCTTCTCCAGTTGAGCAATCTCATCGGGGCGCGAATAAAGAGAATTCGACCGATCGACCGCCCCTTTCATCCGCCGAAGGCTGATATAGTTCGATCGTCCCTTGACCAGCACGGCTGAAAACTCCACCGGCATTACGGCGTTGAGGAACGGAATATCCTTGCCGAACAATTGCTCCTGAAGGCTGATGGTATGGGTGGAAATGATGACTTTTTTCCGCTTGCCCCCTTCACCCTGCTTGGCGGTTGCGGCGAGAATCGTCGGAACAAGATAGGCAAAGCTTTTGCCGGTCCCCGTGCCAGCTTCAACGACCAGATGCTGACGATTCTCGATGGCACGCTCGACCGCATTAGCCATCTCAATTTGCTGAGGCCTGGATTCGTAGTTTTTCAGCCTTCGCGCAATGCTGCCACCGTCACCGAGAACATCATTCACGCCAAGAGCCACCATCTAATCCTTCAAGCAAAACCGACTTCGTCATTCCAGCCAGATCGACATCCACTTCCTGCACCGTGGAAGAATGCAATCATTGAAGACACCCGCGCCACCGGACCGCAACCAGTCACTTCGAGACATTTCTAACAACCAGCTCACCCGGCCGACTCGTCAGCACCCGAGAGCGAACACAACTCGCCTCGTCGTGTCTAGAACAGAGTATAGCGGGTCAGTCCGATGGGTGCCCCGTCGAACGTCATCAACTTTTTCGATTCACGCCAGACTTTGACTTGTTCACATTTTCCCATCCGGCGTGACGTTTACGAACGATGCGCCGCATGAACCAACTGTCTGACTCGGGCAACGTCGACCGGCTTCCAGACGCTGCCATCCTGTTTGAGACTCGATCCAACAATCGCACCGTTGGCATAAGGCAGCATCAGGTGGATCGTCTCCGAGTTGACTCCACTCCCCACCAGGACTGGCGTCGACCGGGCCGCATCTTTGACGATGCTCAGCGTCCCCAGATCAACCGGCTGCCCGGTCGCTGATCCCGAGACAATCACCGCGTCGGCTTTCCCTCGGTCGATCAAATCCTGCACTTCGTCAGCCAGAGGCCGGTCGGCGAACGCAGCAGAATGCTTGACGTCAACATCCGCCCAGATCTGAATGGATGAGGCTCGCAAGTTGGCTCGTTCTCGCAAAAGATCGTGAGCGATCCCTTGCAACAGGCCTTGATCCGCCACTCGCGCACCGCAAAGGACATTCACTCGAATAAAAGACGCTCCACAGGCGGCTGCGATGGCAAGAGCACTTCGACCGTCGTTTCTCAGGACGTTAATCCCAAGCGGAACATCAAAGCGCCACCGCAGATCGCTGGCCAGCGCGGTGATGGCCGCGACAGTAATCGCCGGAACTCGATCCGGATAAAACGGCGAATCCCCGAAGTTCTCAAGCATCAGTCCGTCAACACCACCCTCGACCAGAGCTTCGGCATCGCGAAGAACTGTCTGACGAACCGATGCCATTTCACCTTCGTACTCGGGCGAGCCGGGAAGGGGAGGGGCATGCAACATCCCGATCACGGGACATGACAAAGATGACCATTTGGCAAGTAACATCGTCAAGGCTCCTTGAAAAGCGTCTTGCGGACTTTCGGGAACGGACAGATACTTTGCAACTGAGGCCGAATGATTTGTTCCGAATTCAAAACCTGATCCTATCTCGATCGAGGGACCAAAATGGCTAAAAAATCGATTATAGCGAAGACGAAAGCCAAACCCGCCACAAAAACAAAAGTCGAACTGACGATTGGCAGCTACCTCATCCAGCGACTTCAGGATTTCGGGCTGACAGATATTTTTGGTATCCCCGGTGATTTCGTACTCCAGTTTTATGGAATGCTCGAAGACAGCCCCATCAAGGTCATCGGGTGTACTCGCGAAGATTGCGCAGGGTATGCCGCTGATGGTTATGCCCGCATCAATGGCATCGGTGCCGTTTGTGTCACGTATTGCGTGGGAGGCCTCAGCCTCTGCAATTCGATCGCGGGAGCGTTCGCAGAGAAATCGCCCGTTGTTGTCATCAGTGGTGCCCCCGGTGTCGACGAACGACGCTCGAACCCCCTGCTGCACCATCGCGTGCGAGACTTCAATACTCAGCGTGAGGTCTTCGAAAAGATTACGGTTGCCAGTGCTTCGCTCGAAGACCCGTTAACCGCGTTTCGAGAAATCGATCGCTGCCTGGAAACCGCCGTGCGACTGAAGCGACCAGTCTACCTGGAACTCCCTCGTGACCGCGTCCATACAAAATGCCCCTATCCGCATGTCCCCAAAACCGAAACATTCATCAGCGACAAAGACGCCCTGCGCGAGTCGCTCGCCGAAGCGAAGCGAACCATCAACGCCAGCAAGAAGCCCGTCATTATTGCGGGTGTCGAAATGCACCGCTTCGGACTGGAAGACGAAGTCGTCAAGTTCGCTGAAAAGAATTCGATTCCGATGTGTGCCACCCTGCTGGGAAAATCGGTAGTCAGCGAAAAGCACCCGCTCTATCTCGGTGTGTACGAAGGGGCCATGTGCCGGGACGCTTTGCGTCAGTACGTCGAAGAGAGCGATTGCCTGATCATGCTGGGGGCCTTTCTGACCGATATCGACATGGGAATTTTCACAGCCAATCTCGATCCGGCAAAATCGATCTATTCGACAGCTGATCAGACACGGATCTCGCACCATCACTTCCATGATATTCTGGTGACAGACTTCGTACGCGGGCTGGGACAACTTGAACTGAAGGTTCCCAAACGAACGATGCTCGCCAAGCCTAAGGGGGCCGATACGAAGTTTGTGTTGAAACCCAACGCCAAGATTACGAACGCCAGACTGTTCGCCAGGATCAATGATCTGCTCGACGAATCGATGATTGTGATCGCGGATGTCGGCGACTGTTTGTTTGGGGCAGCCGACCTGACAATTTTCCGTAAGACCGAATTCATCAGCCCCGCCTATTACACATCGATGGGCTTCGCCGTGCCGGCGTCGATTGGCGTCAACGTCGCCGCCCCCGACCGACGCCCGATCGTACTCGTCGGTGACGGGGCGTTTCAGATGACCTGCATGGAACTTTCCACTGCGGTCCGACACGGCTTCAACCCGATTGTCATCGTTCTGAATAACAAGGGATATACGACGGAAAGATTCCTTCAGGATGGTCCCTTTAACGACATTTTGAACTGGAACTACCATCGCATGCCCGATCTTCTCGGCGGTGGCTGGGGCTTTGAGGTCCGCACGGAAGGTGATCTGGATCAGTCGCTGAACGCAGCACTCGCCCACAAAGACGCCTTCAGTATTTTGAACGTACACCTCGAACCCGACGATATCAGTCAGGCACTGAAGCGCCTGGCTGAAGGACTTTCAAAAAGGCTGTAACGTGAACAACCACTTCGTCCCGAGATCCCATCGTCAGCGAGCCTTCGCACGGAAAGCTCAACCGGCTCTTGAAATCGATTCGGGGGACGTCGTGACGTTCGAAACCACAGATGAAGCGTACGAGCGATTGTGGCGCGGCGAATCACCGGACGAGATTCCTGACGAGGACTACAACATCGTCACCGGTCCCGTAGTTGTCCGCACCGCCGAGCCTGGAGACGCACTGAAAATCGAAATTATCGATATCCACATCCGGCGAGCCTGGGCTGTCTGGATTCCCGGGTATGGTCCGCTGGGTGATTTGACAGACGAACTTCAGGTTCGCCCATTAGCGATCACTAATGGCCAGATCGCCCTCAGTGACCGATTGCAAGTCCCACTGTCGCCGATGATCGGATGCATCGGACTCGCCCCCGAGACAGGAACCGCATCAACACTGGAACCGGCGTATCACTTCGGTGGCAATCTCGATCTTCGCGAACTGCACGTCGGAGCAACCTTGCTAATTCCCGTACAGACCTCAGGAGCCTGGCTTTCAATCGGCGATCTGCATGCCGCCATGGGGACCGGTGAACCAGCCCACATCAGCCTCGAAGCGTCAGGCGAAGCGACCGTTCGAGTCACAGTCGAAAAGAATCTGCCACTGATCGCCCCGCGAATCGTGCTTGAAGATCGCACCCTTTGCCTGTCCGTCTTGAACGAACACGGGACGATCGAACAGGCATCACAGCTTGCCACGCGGCAGGCGTATGACCTTCTGGTGACTCAGTTTTCTCTCACCCCCTTCGAAGCGTACGCGTACGTTTCTGCCAATGTCGAGTTGAGGCTCGGCGGTCCAGCATCTCCCATCGTTATCGCAGTCGTTCCGCATCCGGTAATACATTCCCAGACCTGATTTCAAACCTCCTGTGCCACTGCTTGATCGTCCTCGATCAAGCAGTGCTCTTCGCCCGGCAGATGGTACAAATTGTATTGCGTACCCTTGCTTCAAAGCGCTTTGCACTTGGCGTCCCCCCTCCAATTTGTCACATTGGTCATGTTTGATGATATCGCCATTAGTGTTTGATGAGTCCCCCAATGCGTGATCGTCCTGAAGACACTCAATTTGAACACCGATTGAATCGTCGAAGCGCACTGCAATTCACGGGCAGTGCTGTCGGATTGAATCTGGCGGGACTGTGGCACGCACAAGCGGGACTCGCCCAGTCAGGAATTCCCCTGACGAAACCCGCATCCGCGTCTCCCATTAAATCGTGCATCGTCGTTTTCTATTATGGGGGCCCCAGCCACCTCGATACATACGACATGAAGCCGAACGCACCGTCTGACGTTCGAGGTGAATTCCGGCAGATCGCGACATCGGCACCTGGGATCTTTGTCAGCGAACATCTGCCAAAGATGTCTCGCGTAATGGATAAAGTCGCGCTAATTCGGAGCATGCATCACAACAACCGGTTGCATGACTCGGCTTCGACCGAGGCCCTGACAGGCCGCCCATCTCCGAACGGTGACCGGGAAGAGTTCGCACCAATCAATCAGTTCTATCCCTGTTTTGGAGCCTGCCTCAGCTACCTCTGGCAGAGCAAGCGGATCGAGATTCCGCACGCGGCACTCCCATTTGTCTTTCACAACGTTGTCGACACCCCATGTCAGGGGGGCGGCTTTCTTGGAACGAAATTCGATCCGCTGCAGATTTCGGTCGATGTGGAAACAAAAACCTATCGAGCCGGTGCGTTGACCCTTCCCGCCGGACACACTTCGTCGCTGATCTCGGACAGACGCCGGTTACTCGATACGCTCGAACTGGCTGCTTCGTCGAGTGCCCCAACACCCGTGGGCGAACAGTGGCGGATGTTTTGCGATAAAGCGTTTCAACTGCTCGGTTCCGAAACCTTGCGTCGAGCACTCGACCTGTCGCATGAGACAGCCCAGATGCGAGACCGCTACGGGTTCGGCCCTGCCCCCTCGAGTGTCGGCGAAGGGGGCGGCGGCGGAAACGGATCGGAAATGGGCTACGGTCGACAGATGCGTGGTCAGAACCTGCTGCTCGCCCGGCGGATGGTCGAAGCGGGAGTCCCATTTGTCAATGTTTACGACTTCCGTCAGCAGGGCCAGAACTGGGATTCCCACTTCAAGAACTTCAACCAGCACAAGTCGCACCTGTTGCCCCTTGCTGACCAGAGCCTCAGTGCCCTGATTGAAGATCTCGAAGTCCGTGGCCTGCTCGATTCGACTCTTGTCGTCGCCATGGGCGAATTCGGCCGTACGCCAAAGATCAACGCCGACGGAGGCCGCGACCACTGGCCCGATTGCTACACGGTGCTGTTAGCGGGAGGCGGAGTCAAAGGAGGCTCCGTCTTCGGAGCCAGCGACAGCATGGGAGCCTTCCCTGCCAGCGACCCGGTCACGCCATCGGACCTGGCCGCAACAATCTTCTGGCGCTTCGGTATCGACCCCGCAACAGAAATCCACGACATGACCGGCCGCCCAAGCCGCCTATCCGACGGTCAACCAATCACACAATTGTTCGCGTAAAGCGCCGCGAACATCGTACCCAACGAAAAACGCCACCCCACCCCTCCCGCGGGGGTGGTCATCGGGCCTTTGCCCTAGCACCTTCATCACCTTGCTGCTCAACAATTCAAGAAATTCTCTTTTCCACGCTGCGGCCCCGCGCCGCCGAGAAATCTGGCGCAAAAGTTCGCGCGACTTCGACCATTCGTCCTAATTCATAGGCTTTTAGCGACCGCTTCCTTCGTTTTTGCCACTAAAAAGTTCGCGCGAGTTCACCTGAGTTCGAATCCCATCATCATTCGTTCGCGTTGTGCGCGAGTCTCCCGACCCTGAACAAATAATTGACCGAAGGTCTAATGCGACTTAGTGACCTTCGTATCCATCAATTCAAAACTCTTCACATCCATTCTACAATCATCCCGCCGCCGAGTAATCTGGTGCAAAAGTTCGCGCGACTTCGCGCGACTTCGACCATTCGTCGTAATTCATAGGCTTTTGGTGACCGCTTCCCGCCGTTTTGCCACTAAAAAGTTCGCGCGACTTCGCGCGAGTTCACCTGAGTTCGATTCCCTTCATCCTTCGTTTTGCTCAAAATCTTCTCTTTTTCGTGCTTTCGAACTTTCGTGTTTTCGTGATTGGTTTACCTCTTCAATTCGCGGAAAACGAAAGTACGAAAACAAGCAGCCGCTGATGGCCGCCAAACAACGAACCCCAACGGATCGTCCAGCGACTCAAGTCGATGCCGGAATGATCCGAATAAGCTTCTTTCCGAGATGTCAAAGATCAATTGTCCTCGTCAGGTTCGAACAAAACCGGGACTGGCTCCGTACTTCTCGGTGCCTGCCCCGCTATTGTTCGAGCCAGCATCGGAGCAATGTTGACTGTGCGCGACACGTTGCGAATGCTTTTGCATCTACTCAAGATAGTGCGACATAAAAATAGAAGTACGCATGTCGCGTGTCAATAGAAACAACAAACGTACGTTCTTAATGTTTGGAAGGCATTCATGCGATGGATTCTCACCCTGGTGACGTAATCGAATCTGTTGTCTCGGTCGACTTTTCGTGAATTATTCCACCACGAAGGACACGAAGAGCCTGGCGCGGGCATCGCCCGCAACCCAATGGGAGG
>CAIULL010000294.1 GCA_903899985.1 uncultured Schlesneria sp. | reverse complement strand
TTTGCGAACAAACCCTTTACGACAATGCGGGACGACTATGGACCCAAAATTTCAACTCCCGATTCTTGGCGATTCACCGCCAGAACTGCCAAAGACAGAATACCCCAAGCCAAAAAAGGGTGCAATTACCTACGCTTTCGTCTCGCTAGGATGCCCAAAAAACCTTGTCGACAGCGAAAAGATGCTGGGAACACTTGCTTTGGACGGATATTCCCTCGTAAGTGAAGCCGAGGGGGCTGATTTTGTCATCGTCAATACCTGCGGGTTTATCGACAGTTCGCGAGCGGAATCGAAGGCTGTGATTCGCGAAATGCTTGATCTGAAGAAGGCGGGGAAGACCAAGGGGGTCATCGTCGCCGGTTGTCTTCCGCAGCGATTGGGTCCTGCATTGCTCGACGAACTTCCGGAAATCGACCACATCGTCGGTGTTTTCGGGCGCGATGAAATTAATCGGGTCGCAGATCACCTGATCGGCGGAGCGCGTGAACAACGCGAACTGTTCCGTCCGGCGCCGATGAAAGCGATGGATGACCGGGCACGTCTGCGGATTACGCCGCAACACTATGCATATTTGAAGATCTCGGAAGGGTGTGATCGTACGTGTACATTCTGTTCCATCCCCAAGATGCGAGGCAAGCACATCACCAAACCCATCGAAATGGTGATTGCCGAAGCTCAGGAATTGGCCAAAGACGGCGTGCGTGAACTCAACATTGTCGCCCAAGACACAACTTATTATGGCCTGGATCTTTACGGCAAGGTTCGACTAGTGGACCTGATCAAAGAACTGGACCAGGTTGAAGGGATCGATTGGATTCGGTTGATGTATCTTTATCCGATCCACTTCACCGATGAACTGATCGGTGCAATTAACGATTCGCCGAAAGTGATTCCTTATCTCGACATGCCTCTCCAGCACATCAACGATCAAGTGCTGAAACGAATGCAGAGAAAGGTGAACCGAAGCCAGACTGAAGAGCTTGTCCGCAAATTACGTGATCGAGTTGATGGTCTGGTGATGCGAACAACGTTTGTCGTTGGTTTCCCTGGTGAAACTGACGAGCAGTTCGGCGAACTGAAGCAATTCGTCGAAGAAGCTCAATTCGAGCGGATGGGCGTTTTCCCGTATTCTTACGAACCAGACACTCCCGCCATCAAGTTAGACGGACATCTCCCTGAAGAAGTGAAAAATGCCCGTCGTGATGAATTGATGGCATTGCAGCAAGAAATTGCGTTTGAATACGGCGATTCCCTTGTCGGGAGTGAAATTGATGTGCTGATTGACGAACAACTCGAAGACGGAATCTGGGTCGGACGCGGTTACATGGATGCCCCGGAAATCGACGGTGCCGTTTTTGTGAGTGGCGAAGACCTGCAGCCCGGTATGTTCGTCCCCGTCGAGATCGTCCAGCGCAAAGACTATGACCTCGTTGGCATGGCAGTGGAAGACGACGAGTCGGCCTGAAGCAAACGATGGGGGAAGGGGAGCTGACCCGTTCGACTCTCCTGTTTGGCAGTCCAAATTTCTCATTAAGCGATGACTCATGAAATACAGCGTATCGGCGTGTGTTTGTCTGGCAATCGTGATCAGCAGTGTTTGTGCAGGTGAGAAATTGAAATACCCCGAGACGAAAAAGGTTGATCAGGTCGACGAACTGCACGGTGTCAAAGTCCAGGATCCTTATCGCTGGCTTGAAGACGACGTACGTCAGTCGAAAGAGGTTGCCGAATGGGTCGCCGCTGAAAACGCAATCACATCCGCTTACCTTGCCGCGATTCCTCAGCGCGATGCCATCAAAAAGCGATTGACGGAGCTCTGGAATTACGAAAAGTTCGGTGCTCCTTTTAAGGCCGGTGGGCGATACTTTTATTTCAAAAATGATGGCCTGCAAAATCAATCGGTTCTCTACAAGCTTGAGTCATTAAACGCTGAGCCCGTTGTTTTGATCGATCCGAATCAATGGTCAAAAGATGGAACCGTCGCCCTGGGATCAACGTCATTCAGCGATGATGGTCGATTCGCCGCATACAGCGTTGCTGAAGCAGGTTCAGACTGGAATACGTGGCGAATTCTTGAGGTTGAAACCGGTCGCCAACTGGCCGATGAATTGAAGTGGGTCAAGTTCAGCGGCGCTTCGTGGACTCCCGATAACAAGGGGTTCTTTTACAGTCGTTACGACGAACCCCCGGAAGGAGCGGCGTTTCAGAAAACGAATCTGAATCAGAAGGTTTACTATCACCGCGTCGGCTCATCGCAATCGGACGACGTACTTGTTTACAAACGACCTGATGAGCCGACATGGGGCTTCGGCACGCGAGTCACCGAGGATGGCCGATATCTCGTGATCGAAATCTGGAAGGGGACCGATCACAAATATCGAATCGTCTATAAAGATTTGGCCGAGCCCTACGGGATGCCCGTCGATTTAATCGATAATTTCGAACGAGAGTACAGTTTTATCGGAAACGAGGGGACGACCTTTTTCTTTCAAACGGATCTCGATGCTCCTCGGAAACGAATTGTTGCCATCGATATTCGTAAGCCACGAGAAATTCGCGAGATTGTGCGACAGTCAAAGGAAACGCTGGCCGGGGTCGATATCGTTGGCAACATGTTCGTGACGTCGTATCTGAAGGACGCTAAGTCTCAAGTTAAAATGTACTCTCTGGATGGCACTTTCGTGCGCGAGGTTGAATTTCCTGGGATCGGTTCTGCCGGTGGCTTTGGAGGAAAGCGAACTGATACCGAGACTTTCTATTCATTTTCCAGTTTCGCGACCCCACCGACAATTTTTCGCTACGACCTGCTGACCGGCAAAAGCACAAAATTGAGACAAGCTCAGGTCAAGTTCAATCCCGATGATTACACGGTCGAACAAGTCTTTTATCCCAGCAAAGATGGGACAAAGGTGCCGATGTTTATCGCTTATAAAAAAGGGATCAAACTCGACGGAACGAACCCGACCCTGCTTTATGGATACGGCGGGTTTTCGATCTCGCTCACCCCAGGTTTTTCGATTGCCCGACTCGGCTGGCTCGAGATGGGCGGAATCTATGCGATGCCGAACCTTCGCGGCGGGGGCGAATACGGCGAAGACTGGCACAAGCAGGGGACCAAGCTGCAAAAACAAAATGTGTTTGACGACTTCATTGCGGCCGCGGAATGGTTGATCGAGCACAAGTACACCAGTCGCTCGAAACTGGCGATTCAAGGGGGAAGCAACGGCGGACTTCTCGTTGGTGCTTGCATGACTCAACGGCCTGAATTGTATGCAGCATGCCTTCCCGCCGTTGGTGTGATGGACATGTTGCGGTTTCAGAAATTCACAGCCGGTCGTTTCTGGGTCGACGACTACGGAAGCGCCGACAATCCCGATGAATTCAAAGCACTGTTTGCCTACTCGCCGTACCACAACCTGAAGCCAGGTTCCAAATACCCGGCAACGCTCGTGACCACGGCAGATACTGACGATCGAGTTGTACCGGGCCACAGTTTTAAATTTGCGGCACGTTTGCAGGCGTGCCAGTCAGCTGATGCTCCGACGTTGATTCGCATCGAAACCCGCGCCGGACACGGGGCAGGGAAACCGACAGACAAATTGATTGAAGAAGTTGCCGATCAATGGGCATTTCTAGTCAAGAACCTGGGAATGACTCCGTGACATCAAGTGGCTCCGGTACGTAACTGAGTTGGCATTTTTTTTACTTTAGGCATTCATCTGTCGCGATAGATTTGGCGAAGAATGAAGCCCATGCTACCGCGTGGTCCGTGTGAGTCGACAAAATTCATTCAATACCCATTGACGAATTCCGTTACACTGCAAATATTCCAAACAAATACTTAAGGAGCTTGTCGTGATACGGAGGTTTTTATGTGGTCATTAATTGCCGCTTGCACGATTGCCTGTTGCAGTCCGGACACGGAGGCGAATACACCAGAGCCGCCAGCACGATTGGTGGCTGAAGTGCAACAGGAGCTGCAAACGGGCTCGTTAATCTTCACTCAGGGTGATTGTCTGGCAGTAAAAATATTTACCCAAAGCTCCTTCACGCACGTTGCTGGAGTTGTTGCAACAGGTGGGGAATTCTTGGTTTACGAAAGCACAAATGGCGTTGGCGTGCGAAAAATACCGCTTGTGGACTATTTACGTCGGCAGGCTCCGACGACTTTCTACATCGCTCATCCAAAAGTCCCTTTTTCAGAAGAAAAAGCACAAGCCTTTCAACAACACCTAGAAAGCCAAATCGGCCGGACTTATGCGGTGAGACACCACCTGACTGGTGATCGTTGTGAAGGTTTACACTGTTCAGAATACATGACAGACGCGTTGATGGCGGCCGAATTGATATCGGCCAAGCAGCCATCTCGGGTGTCACCTGGAAGCTTGTTGGAAGGGGTGATCACATCGAACACCTATCGCGAAGGAAACCGCGTGGATCTGAATGTGACAGAACCTCCACAGCCATTGGATCTCCCGTGGTATCAACGCGCCTGGGACTGCACATCATCCTGTTGTTCGAATAGCGTGAAACAAGTGAGGCGTTGGATACTTTGTCGGTAAAGTCGGGTCTCCTCAGCATTCTGACGCTCTGAAGCTGATTAACAATGGACTTTACGACCTGACTTCTGCAGCCACTTTTTTACCTTCGTTTCAATTCTATTTAGCAAAAAAGGACTACTTTGCCTTTTGACGGCGGATTGCCTCGACCACCGCTTCATCGAGCTGCTTCAGTCCTTCATCCGGTTTGATGTCGTAAAACCCCGTGTGGTAGTGGACTACCTTTCCGTCATGACCGATCACGATCCAAAGGGGCAGTTGAGCACCCAAAACGCGGGGATCGCCGAATTCGGTCAGGGTTGATTCGTCGTCAACGGCCATTTCATAGCCAACATTCATGAATTCCAGAAGTTTCTTCATCGAACGTGTGGCAGCACCCTTGTTTTCAGTTCCGGCAAACCGTTCATCGACGTTGACTCCAACAACTCGGACGCCCAGTTTTTTTCGTTTGCTGTTCAGAAAATCGAGATACCCAATCTGACCATATGGTTCGCTAAGTGGCTCGCCTCGATATTGCCAAAAATGCAGCACGACAACTTTGTCTTTCGCATCGTTGCTGGAGAATGTGGTTCCGTCAACAAGCTTAAGACTCCATTTTGGAGCATCCTGGCCGATCATTTTTTTTTGCATGCCTGCGACGCCGTCCAATCGCTTTCGTTGCTGTTGCAAATCTCGCCCAATTGCAGCGACGAAACGCGACCAGGATGTACCTTCGGCTTCTTGCTGAATGCGAGGCATTTCTTTTTGAATCGATTTCAGCTGGTCGATCGTCAGCTCCACCGTCTTTTGTTCGCCTGTGCGACCGAGCCCCTGCTGAATTTCCAACAATGAATCAAATGCCCGTCGATTCTTCGCTACTTCTGAGTCAGTGAGCTGTTTTTGAGATTGAAGCTCCATTTTCAGTTGAAATTCATCACCACGACCGATGACAACCTTCTCATCAAGGGACAACAAAATACCCGTTGCAGGTTCGATGATCATCGTTTGTCTACGACCAAGGTTTGACGAGACCTCAACTTGGAGACCCTCTCGATTTTTGAAGTTTCTTTTGCGCGTGACGACGTATTCCCGTTGTCCATCAGTCCACGACGCCGACAGCGCCAGTTTGTCACGAAACTCGAAGATTGGCGAACGGACAGGCAGGGAGTAGTGCTGCTCTTCGTGCGTGTGCAACAGTCGGATTGGACGCAATTTTGTTGCTGCGGGATCCATGGCGGGCAAGAGTCCAAATTGCTCGGGCCAGCCCCAGTTACCCCCACCTCGTTCGTCGAGATAGTAGGCAATTTGAGTCTTTCCATGTTCATCGACAAGAGTCAGCAGGGATAACGTGAACGCCTTAACTTCGGTTTCACCACTTTTTGTTTGTTGAGAAAGTGTTCCGGCGTACTGCAATTCAATACCCGCCTGCAGATCGAAACCAGCCAACCAAACGACAAGACCGATCATCGCCCCATTCACAAGTCACTTCCTTTCGGCTGCGTTTCAAGCTGAATTTTTTGGACGCAGGAGTTTTTAGTGGCAGGCCAAATCCTGATGCCAGCGTATCTTGAACGAACATCCTTTTGACCACAAGCGGGACTCTCGAAGAAACTGGAACAATCGGGACAGGTACGAATTGTTGACATCGCGTAATAACGCGCGTAGCTTTAGTTCACGCTCAAGGTTTTTTGTCTCAATTCCCATCGAACCTTCATTACGAAGGAAAGACTTATGATTCAATTTCGAAAACTGTTGACCGCCGTTGGTACGACCATGATTGGAGTGTTGTTTGGATCCGGCCTTGGACTGGCACAAGGCAATCTGCCGATGGCCACGACAGGGGATCAAGTGGTCATTAAACGGGAGACTTCTCGCGTAATCGACCCGCACAAATATCGTGTCCCGTTGTCAGTTGAGGCGATTCAGACCGTAACATTGGTCGCACCGTTTGACGGTACGATCAAGCAGGTCGTAGCGAAAACGAATTCAAAATTGCAACCACAAAGTGAAGTCGTTCGTCTGGATAACACCGTTCAAAAGCTGAAACTTTCTCACGCACAGGCGCAATTTAAGCTTGCGTTGATTGAACAACGAGCAGCGGGCAAAGAAGAAATTCCAGCAGCTCTCACGCAAGCCAAGGTCGATATTGCAAAAATCGATGTCGAGATTGCTCAATCGCTAATGGACCAGACGAGCGTACGAACGCCATTCACCAGCGAAGTACAGCGAATCCTGGTTGCAGACGGGCAGTTTGTCCGGGCAGGTGATCCCGTCGCGATTGTTGCAGACGGTACCAAAATGAAAGTTGAGGTTCCTGTAGAACGGGCTTTGGCCGAAAATGGCAAGCCGTTTTCATTGAAGATTGAGGCAAATGAAGTTGAAGGAAAAATTGACCAAGTATTACCACTGCCCGCGAAGTTCGACGTACTTCGCGAACTCTTCGATTCTGTCGCCTCAGTCGTGGTTGTCGTCGACAATAGTGATGGGAAGATCAAAGTGGGGCAAACCGTTTACGTTCCGTTGATTCCTCGTCAGCCAGTCATTGAAGTCCCGGTCGTAGCGATTGGCAACCTGGCTGACGGACACCGAAAGGTTCAAGTTGTTCGACAGTCAGTCGTACGCGATATCTCAGTCGCGCTTTTAGGACAAATCGGAACGTCTCGTGTGTTCGTCAGCGGCCCTTTCGCAGAGGGGGATGAAGTCATTTATGAAGCGTCACATCAGTTTGGTGATGGATTTCAACTGAAACCTTCATCAGGAGCTGCTGCTGGAGGGGCAGCGGGAACGGAAAGAGCAACGACACCGAATCAGCCCGCAAATCCCAAGGTTGGCTTCTGATCCAAATCGGCGCGGGACATCGGTCAAGGAGGCGGCTATACTGGCTAACGTCATCTTCGAGAAATCGCGCACTCTCGTTACGCGCACCAACTCGATTGCAATCTGGATTGGGAACCGATCATGGCCAATGATGAACAACTTGTCGACGATCAGTACCAACTCGTGATGTGTATTGCATCGGGCAGCAGCAGCCAGGTTTGGGAAGTGGTCGAAATGTCGTCCGGGCGGCATTTGGCGATGAAGTTGCTGAAGACGGACGTGCCCGAATTCAAAGAGAACAAAGCGCAAATGAAGCGCGAATCTGAAATCCACAAGCTCCTCGATCATCCTCAGATTGTGAAGTTCGAGAGGTATTCGTCAAATCGCGACCACACATATATTCTGATGGAATACTTTCGGGCATCGAACCTTAAGCTTCAGATCAAGGCGGACACAAACGGGGTCCATTTGAAGGTTCGTCAGCTGTTCGAAGGTGTTTGTGCTTCGTTGGCACACGTGCATCAGAAGGGATTTATTCACCGCGATATTAAGCCAGACAACGTCTTGATGAATAAAGTCGGTGAGATCCGCCTCTGCGATTTCTCGTTGTCCTCGAAGCTGAAGTTGGGAATGGGTAAGTTGCTGGCAGGGAAATTGAAATCGATTCAAGGAACGCGAACCTATATTGCCCCCGAAACAATACGCCGAAATCAACCGACGTTTCAGACAGATCTTTATAGCCTTGGAGTGCTGTTTTTTGAGGTTCTTGCGTGTAAAACCCCATTCCAGGCCCCGACTCCCGAAGAATTGCTGCAGAAACATCTGCGAGCCGAGGCTCCAAATCCATCGGAATTCAATCCGAACGTCTCTCCTGAGATGGATCGTATCATTGCCAAACTTCTAAAAAAGAAACCCGCAGATCGACCAGCGAGTGCGGATGAAGTGCTCGCCGAAATCAAACGAATTCGCATTTTCAAGGAAGAAATTGTGGATGCGGTGGCTGAGAAAAAGGCAAATCAGGACAAAGACGCGTTGAGTATGTTGTCCGAAATCCGGCTTGACAGTCGAGCAGATGCAAAATTGAAAGAGATGCTCGAAACCAATCCCGAATTCGCCCGGAAATTTGCCGAGGAAAAGGAAAATAAAGCTAAGAAGAAAAAAGCGGAAACCGCTTTAAATGACGCGAGAATCAAGGTTGCGGAAACTGCTGAGGCAGCTCGAGGAAAGCCGGCAGCAAAGCCCGGTGCGACGGCTGCACCGGTACCTGTGGCGCCACCGCCGCAACAGGCAATGGCCATGCAAATGCCGATGCAAATGCCAGTTTATCCACCTGGGTTTCCACAGTACCCCCAAGGTTATGCTGGGTATCCGCCGGGGCAGATGCCGATGATGCCAGCAATGCCTGGTGTTCCCCAATACGGTCCTCAACCTCCGGTGGGATACCCCCAACCGATGCAGCAGCCGACTCCGGGAATGCTGCCCCAACAACAACCTGGCACACCGATGCCTCCCTTGGAGGCTCAGAAGCCGCAACAAAAGTCGCAACCCGTTTCGCCTCAACCCGCTGCTTCTAAGGGTGTTAGTACTCCTACTCCTCAGAAGCAACCTATTGCCGGATCACCAAAACCAGCACCAAAATCAGGGCCGCCGGTTCCAGCACCTGCAAAACCGGTAACAGCGGTAAAACCGGTAGCCCAGGTACCATCGCGACCAACTCCACCTCCGACACCGCCACCTTCCGCGGGTGTAGATCTTGATTTCATGACCGATTTGCCGGATGTGCTTTGATCTGCTATAGGAAACGATTTCGCGGGTCGCAACGCTCGATTCGCGCCTATGGAATGTAGGACTCAGGTGGACACTGCCGGAGTTTAAGGTTTCCTTTTTTAGAGCAAGAATTCGAAAGCGATTAGGGTGCGTGATGGCAAACATTCGCCAGAGCGGATCTGCGAAGGGTTGATCTTTGACTCAACCTGCGCGCCGAAGTGTTAAAATACCTGGAGACGGGCCTGATTTATGAAGCCTCAGTATGTGCTGCCATTTGAGCGTCCAATCGTCGAATTGGAAGAACAGCTTGCCAAATTGGAATCCCAGCCCGGGCCAACTCCAATCACATTGGAATCGATTCGAAATATGCGGGTCGAAATCGCAAAGCTAAAACGCGACGTGTTCGAGAATCTGAATCCCTGGGAGACGGTACAAGTCGCTCGACATCAGGACCGCCCACAGGCACGTGACTATATCGAATTGATTTGCGACGAATTCATCGAATTGCATGGGGACCGGGCGTTTGGCGATGATCGAGCGATCAACGCTGGGTTTGCAAAAATCGACGATTGCAAAGTGTTGTTTATTGGCCAGCACAAGGGACGCAATCTTAAAGAGCGAAATGAATGCCTTTACGGTTGCGCCCATCCGGAAGGCTATCGAAAAGCGCTGTTGAAAATGCAACTGGCGGCAAAGTTCAATTTGCCCATTGTCTGCCTGATTGACACTCCCGGAGCTTATCCGGGGATCGGAGCTGAAGAACGGGGTCAGGCTTACGCCATCGCAGTTAATCTGCGCGAGATGTCGCAACTTCCCGTCCCCATCGTTTGCATTGTGATCGGAGAAGGGGGGTCAGGCGGGGCACTGGGACTAGGGATCGGAGACTATGTCGGGATACTTCAGTTCGCATATTACTCCGTTATCAGCCCGGAAGGATGCGCCGGGATTATGTGGAAGAGTGTTGAGTTCGCCAGCAAGGCCGCACATGCGCTTAAGTTCACAGGCCCCGATTTGCTCAAATTCGGCGTTGTCGATGAAGTGATCCCCGAACCGCTTGGTGCCGCGCATCGAGATCACCGAGCGATGGCGAGTACGCTGAAAGCAACCATCGTGCGAAACTTGAGATCGCTCGAATCGCTCTCACCAGAGTCGCTGCTGGAAAGACGCTATCAGAAGTTCCGACGAATCGGCGAGTTCGAAGAGGCGCTGGTGAGCGGGGACCGTTGATCGCCAACCGTAGACTTTTGGAATCCGTTTATAGAACGCGAATCGTTGCCATTCCAAAGCGACGCGACTCACGAGGCCAACAGGGCACCTGAGGCGTATTGATGCCAGACAACTATCCAGTTCGGATTAAAAGCGGTTTTTGAAACCGATACGCAACGTCCGATAATGTCTGTTATGTTTCCTTTCGATTTAAAAAAAACGCCTGATTTCGAGGGGTGGCTGATTTTATACGGTTTTCGCATCCTGCTCCCCACCGTGGACAGTTCGGCCGATTCGTGGTCACCGAGCCGTCGATAGCCTGGTCCCGTCGAATGTGACCTGAGAGCCCTTTTTAACCCGACTCGCTTTTGCCGCGACTCGCTCCGTTCTCCAATTCAAAATTCTTTCCGGCTATCGACGAGCAACGTCACAGGCCCGTCGTTAACCAGCTCGACATCCATATGAGTTTGAAACCGACCAGTCGCAGTCTGGATTCCTCGACCTTTGACTTCGACGACGAACGTTCGATACAACGCGTCAGCAATCTCGGGACGTGCCGCTTTGATGAAACTCGGTCGTCGCCCTTTACGGCAATCGCCTAAAAGCGTGAACTGACTGACAACCAGCATCTCACCACCAGCGTCGGCCAGCGAGCGATTCATCTTCCCTTCGTCATCGGGAAAGATTCTGAGCGAGACAAGTTTGTCAGCGAGATAGCAGGCGTCATCGTGAGTGTCATCTTCTGAGACCCCAAGCAGCACGAGCATCCCGGTGCCGATCTTACCGATGACTTCCCCTTCGACGGTCACTTGTGCTCGTGACACTCTTTGGACGACCGCTCGCATTTCATACCTCATTGAGATTCGGGCAGACAGAATGAGAAAGACTGATCGATCGCCGGGCCTGTCCTGATTTACCAGAATCGGGCTGGGTCACTTCCAGGGCCGACGCGACAATCTTCGGGCAATTGAACAGCCTGCTTGAGCAAGATCTGACGAATTAATACGGCTGTGATTGGCGATAAGTGTAATCCATATCGATAGTGACCAGCGGCAACACACGCATTCTGCAGCTGCGGAAGTCGTCCAATAAACGGGCGATCGGTCGCAGCATACGGCCGCAACCCCGCCCAGCAGCGTTCAAATTCGGCATCCTTCAGGCTTGGAACAAGTTGTCTCGCGAATTGAATCAAGTCACCGACAGCCTCGGCTGTATTGCGTTTGTCAAAGCCTGCACGTTCTTCTGTTGAGCCGACCAGTATTCGACCATCATTTCGCGGGACGAGGTATTCCCGACCAACTTGAATTACAGCACGAAACTGGGGCTGACCGGCACGCAGCAACACGATCTGTCCCTTGATCGGCTCAATTTCCAGTTCGATCCCCAATTGGCTGAGAAGTTCTCCAGTCCAGGCCCCACCTGTAAAGACAAATTCAGCGGCTCGATGGTCGATTCCTCCAGCATAAACCGCTTCAACTCGCCCGTCGTTGGTTTCAATTTTTTGAACTGGCGATCCAGCCACCAGTTCAACTCCTCGCATCATGCATCCAATTTGCAATGCTTTGAGATGACGTGGATTACGGACCTGGCAAAAATCGGGCAAATAATAAGCGTGAGAAATTTCCGAGCTTAAAACAGGAAACCGTCGTCTGATCTCAGAAAGGTCTTCCGTTTCAATCAGAA
>CAIULL010000293.1 GCA_903899985.1 uncultured Schlesneria sp. | reverse complement strand
GGCCAGTCGTGGCTTCCACCGACACGAGGTCGATGGAGAGCATTCTCGTTCATCGCATCTTGCGGTGCGCTTATTTCTCTCGCAAAAAATTCTGTCGGGCCCCTTCAGGGCAGCCCGTTATTTTGTGATCGCGTCCCAAGGCGGCGCTCGAAGACGAGCTTGCCGCTGGGCTGGTATCTGTTGCCCACTTCAGGGCAAAAAGACCTTCTATGGTGATGTCGATCGGACCTTCTGCGCGAGCCTTCATTCATCAAGACAATATCATGCAAATTCCTAGGGCAGAGGCCCGTTAACCACTGCCTCAGGGGCAGTGGGGTGAGTTTAACCTCGTCCTTCGGCTGCGGTTCGATCCTACCCAATCAATTCTGCGATTGGTTTGCCGTGGTCGACGATGGGGGTTGGTCGGCCGTTGAAATCTCGGATCAATGTTGTTGAGGCTTCGATCCCCAGATGATGATAGATCGTGGCGAGGAAGTCGCCGGGGCCGCAGATTCTTTCGGTGACGTCTTCGCCTCGTTTGTCTGTGGCGCTATGAAGCGGCCTTATTGGATGCCGCCGGCCGGCCCAGATGTTTGAATTTGGAGAGACTGACCTGTGGTCAAAACATGGCCTGTGTATGTAGGTCGTTTTCGAATGGATCTGAGCTGGGGTCTTCGTCCCCTTGGGACGCCCGATAATAGCCCACCCTTTCAAGGGTGGGTCAGTGGCCGGTCGATAAGTCAAGTCCCGAAAGGGACGACAGATTATCAATAGATGCGACAAATGTTATTGTGATGATAATCGTCGAAAAAAGGTCTTTCGCCCCTTGGGGGGCTTTCCGTCCTATTTGCGTTGAAACCCACCGATAAATCGGTGGGCTATTATCGGGTGTCCCCGAGGGACAAAGAGGAAGAACTGGAGAAGTCGCCGAAACGAGTCGTGACGATTTGCTCTTCGCTAGAAAATTCCTGTAGGGCCCCTTCAGGGCACACCATATTTTTTGTGATCGTGTCCCAGGGCGGCGCTCGAAGACGAGCTTGCCGCTGGGCTGGTATCTGTTGCCCACTTCAGGGCAAAAAGACCTTCTATGACGACGTTGATGGCACCAATTGGTACGGGCTTAAGCTCTCCTCCGACCTTGCGTCGGTGGAAGCCACGACTGGCCAGCTACGCGCCACCACCACGGCTTTTTCAAGGCTCTCCACTGACCTTGTGTCAGTGGAAGCCGCGACTGGGCGGCTATTGGATTGATAAAACGGGTGGTTCGTGTGAAAGTTTTAGCTACTCATTCGTTGCTCCCACCGACGCGAGGTCGGAGGAGAGCCAGAGATTTCCCTTGAGTTTCCTCGGTGTAGCGGTCCAGTCGTGCTTCCACCGGCACGAGGTCGATGGAGAGCGTTTTCGTTCACCGCATTTTGCGATCCCCGTGTCTTCTTAGGCGGACCCATGCGGTCGCAAATTGCATTTCTCTCTTTATGGCGGAGCCATTACAGCTATTAGCCGGTGGCTGAGCGAAGCGACGCCACCGGAACTGATTTCGCCGAAAATCTTTGAATCCTGAAGGGATTCCAGATTCATTTGTCGGTGTTAGCAGGCAAGGTGCGATCCCGCCGGGATCGATGAGCGTTGTCAATCGGACTACCGGTGGCGTCGCGTCGCTCAGCCACCGGCTAATTGCTGATGTCCTCCCCGGACGGCAATCAAGAGGCGATTTCCCTGTTTTTTTCGCGAAAAATCCTGTCGGGCCCCTTCAGGGCACCCCATATTTTTTTGATCGTGTCCCAGGGCGGCGCTCGAAGACGAGCTTGCCGCTGGGCTGGTATCTGTTGCCCACTTCAGGGCAAAAAGGCGTTCTGCGGCGACGTTGATCGGACCTTTTGCGCGCCTTCAATCACAAAGACAAGTCCATGGAAATCGCAAAGCCCACGTTCATGCAAATCGCTAGGGCAAAGGCCCGTTAACCACCACCGCGGGGGCGGTGGGGTGGGTTTAACCGATTACTTTGGCTGCGGTTCTGATCCTACCCAATCAATTCCGCGATCGGTTTGCCGTGGTCGACGATGGGGGTTGGACGGCCGTTGAAGTCTCGGATTAAGGTTGTTGAGGCTTCGATTCCTAAATGATGATAAATCGTGGCGAGGAAGTCGCCGGGGCCGCAAATTCTTTCGACGACGTCTTCGCCTCGTTTATCGGTGGCTCCGATGAATTTGCCGTGTTGGATGCCGCCGCCGGCCCAGATGTTGGAAAAAGCTCGTGGCCAGTGGTCTCGGCCTGGTTGCTTGGTTCCGGCGGGGGCGCTGGCGTCGCCGGCGCCGGTGCTGGCGTCGTAATTGACTTTCGGGGTGCGACCGAATTCGCCGGTGACCACGACTAGCACTCGTTTGTCGAGGCCTCGTTCGTAGATGTCTTCGATCAGGGCTGAGACTGCCTGATCATAGGCGGCGGACCGGAATCGCATGGCGTCGAACACATGGTGATTGACGGCGTGGTCGTCCCAGTTGTGGACTCGCCCGCACAGAGGGCCACTAAGACTGGTGGTCATGACTTCGACTCCTGCTTCGACCAGGCGCCGGGACAAGAGCAGTTGCTGGCCCCAGGAATTGCGGCCGTAACGGTCGCGGGTTCGGTTGTCTTCCTTGCTGAGGTCAAACGCTTCTTTGGTGGCGGGATTGGTGAGCAGCGTCATCGCCTGAGTTTCAAATTCGTCGAGGGCTGCCAATTCCCCTTGCTGATCGAACGCCCGTTCCAGCGTGTCGAGATTGCGTCTGAGGTTGGCTCGTCGACTCAGTCGTTTGACTTCGCCGGTATTCGAAAGGCCGATGTTCGGTACGGAAAAACTGGGCAGGTTCGGATCACCCGAAACGGTGAAGGGAGAATAGGCGTCACCCAGGTAGGCGGGGCCGTTGTATTCCAGGGGCGGATTGATGCCGCAGTAAGTCGGCAACGGATTCTGACGTGGACCGCTCTGTGACCGTAAATAGTTAGTAACGGTCATCCAGTCGGGGAATTTCGGTTTCGGTTTGTCGCGGGTATCAGGATCGCCTGAGAGTAACTGCATCGAGCCGGCAGGATGACCACCCGCCGTCTGCTGCATGGATCTCAGCACCGTGAACTTGTCGGCGATGGCCGCCTGCATCGGTAGCAGCTCGGTGAAATGCAGACCGGGGACCTTGGTGGGGATTGTGCCGAACGGACCACGGTATTCACTCGCCGCCAGGGGCTTGGGGTCGTAGGAATCGATGTGTGAACATCCGCCCGGTTGCCAGACCATGATCACGGCGGTCTTTTCGCGATTCGCCTTTGTTGCATCGTTGGCATACAGCGAACTCTGTGCTCGCAACTTCATCAGATGCGGCAGGCTGAGTGTCGCAAAGCCCGCCAGGCCGGCCTGCAGGAACGTGCGTCGATTGCCTGAGTCATTCAGAATCGGGCCAGGGCAGACGCGGCGATTCTGATCGCGTTGGGAACGATTCATATTGTTCGAACTATTTGAAAATGTCATTTTTTCTCCATTGGCTTCACGCGAATGGTCATTGGTTCGGAAACCACAATATCGACAAGATCGACAGGCTTTGCCACTTCGATCGCTTTGTTCAGTCGTTCAGTCGCCGCTGCCAGTGCTGCTTCTGCCGCTTTCTGCCTGGCCGTAACCGCCTCAATGGTCTTATCGACCTCGGCCTTGGTTTCCACGGAGGCTGCTTTGGCTTCGTCGCTCAATTTCTTGACTTCTGCGTCGAGCGATCCTTTTTCCTCCTCAGCCTTCTTCTTGGCTTCTTCGGCGGCGGTGACCGCCTGAAGATTTCGACGGTATTTCGCGACGGCACTGCCGTAGAAACCAATCACGTAGTCGCCTGGGGGCGTTTTCAAGGTGGCTGTATCGAGCACGGCATTTGACGTCTCGACGTTCAGCGGCATTTCAAACTGCGGTGTCTGTTCGAAGCCGGCTCCAAAGGTTCTCAATTGCATGGCGGCTCCCGAGAATTCGCTGCGGCGAACCTGCACCAGCGGGATCGTCAGCTTTTCACCGGCGACGACTTCGAACACATTGGTTCCTGCAGGGGCAATCGAGATGGGAGCGAAATCAAAACCACTCACCGAAACCGGCACGTCTGCCAGCAACCGTGTTTTGGGAATCTCGTTCCAGGCATCGGGGATCGGCCAGGCCATTGATGCGAGACGACAGGGGTGTGTGACTGATGTTCCGTTGATGTCGGCTCGACCCGTAAATCTGGCGGAGTCCAGAGCCCGTTCTGCGTTTTGATGAGCGGTGATCAGCATGATTCCCCGTGACTTTCCTGCGGGGATTTTCAAACCCTTGGCGGTGACCCCTTCCGGCAGGTCATCCATCGTCAGTTCAATCTCGCCGTCAAACCCGTCACGCCGGACGGTGACAACTTCCAGGGCCATCGTGGAACCACCTCGCAAGGCGATCGGTTTCGATAGAGCGTTGCGATCACCGTTTCGAAGTTCCATATGCAGCGCCCAGGCGACCACGGCGAAATCTGGAGCGGCCTTGCGAATCACCAGTCGGTAGACGTTGTTGGGATCTTTGCGTGTCGCTCCAAACAGGTCGGTCAGTTGCAGCCGGTGGATGCCATCCTCTTTGATTTCCAGTTTCGCCAGAAAGTCGGCGGAACCGGCATCAAAGGGAGGGCCGTCGTAGGCATAGCCGTTACTGGAAACCTTGACGGGGCTGGGAATGTCACTGAATTCAGCGATATCGGTCAGTTTTTCTTTACCATCGACGACCGAGACATGCTGGACAAGCGCGGCCGGGTCGGTGGGTAACCCGAAACGTTCAGAGGCAATCTCAACCCACCAGACATCTCCCTTTTTGGCTTCAAACTCAAAAACGTCGACATCGGCGGCGGGGAAAAAACTGCCGGCAATATCGCAGGGGAGCGAGATCTTCTGGGCTTGAGTCCCGTTGTTGTTCGGCTCGATCTCGGCAATCTCTGCTTGATCGCGAAGACCTTCCGGTGGCCATGAAAACGAACTGACCTTTTTTGTCGACGGCTGTCGGACAATCGGTTCCCCGGCGGGCAATTCCATTAAGGCCAGCCGATAGTAGTAAGCGGGGCCTCCGCCATAGGTGAGTTCATGAACCTTGATGACATACTTTCCGTCGTCGGGAACGGTAAAGTCGAGCACGCCACTGGTTCTTTCGACTTTCAAATCATTCCCTGCGGCGTTGGCCACGATCAGCACGGCATCCAGTTTTGAATCGATGCCCCGTGATGCGCAATCGACAACGATTCGCTGGCCTTTACGCGCTTCGAAGGTGTAGTGATCAACGGCTCGTGGAGTCATGACGGCGTTGCAGATGGAATTCAACGTGAGTTCCATCGCATTGGCCAATGCCGTGTTGGGCTTGGTCCGAGTCACTTCTGGCAATGTTCCGACAGTAAATGCCCGGGATGAGGAAATGCCCAATCGAGTCACGAGCCGGGCCTCATAAAGGCCGGTGGGAATCTCTGCCGGGATTGTCACGACATACTGGTTCGGTTCCGGCTGTCCCGCCGCATTCCGTTTCTGCCGTGCAAAGATCCGGCGATCTGAGAAGACCATGTCTTCGATCTGATCAATGTTTTCGCCGGTGATGGTGATTTCGACCTGCGAACCGACGGTCCCTCCCATCGGCATCGTGGTAAGCAGTCGCGGAGCAGGGAGGCAGACCGATTGAGCGAGTGCCGCCTGATCGGACAGAACTGTGCCGATGCAGATGACGATCAAAAACACGGCAACGATTTGGCGGGATAACGTTGTTGCGCTACATTCTGAATCAACGCGCGAGCGATAAGCCAATTCTGAACCCGTCATGCGACGCGAATAAACCGGCTGTGCCGGGTGAACGATGTCCATCGATGTGCGCCTAATGATTGAATAAGAATTCTTTAGTATTGATCAGTGCCCAGATCAGATCCTGATAACTTTCCTGATTTGGTTTCTGACCGGGAATGGGCTTGCCTTCTGCATCAACCTGCGATTTCGTCAGAAAATCGATGGCGGTTTTCCGTTCTTCCGAGCGAGGCTCGCGAGCAAATGCTGCCAGGTATAATTCGCTGACCTTCGCTTCGATCGGTCGATCGTCTTTGGCCAGTCGATCAGCTCGTCCGTTGGGTGTCGCCAGTTTCGACTTGATGTCGGACGAATTAATCAGATGCAGGCTTTGAGCGAGACTGGACGACTGAACTCGTTCGCATTCACAGACGCTTTCCCCTTCTGGACGACCGAAGACACGTAAGAATGGGGACGACCTGTTGTAGCTGTTGTCGGGCAAGGCGATCGCTTTGGTGCCGGGTGGCAGATTCGCGAAATCGGTCTGGCTTCCCAGCATGCGGTCGACCGCGTCCAGCAGCACTTCGGCCTGCAATCGTTTCGGGTAAAACCGCGAGTAGTTCTGTCGATCGACCAGGTTATATTGGTTGGGGACTTCGCTCAGTTGATACGCGTTCGATTGCGTGATGACGCGGACCAGTTCTTTCAGATCAAAGCCACTGTTGATGAAGTGCTTTTCTAATGCGGCCAGCAGCACCGGATTCGTGGGGGGGTTGGTATCGCGGATATCGTCTTCGGGTTCGATCAGGCCTCGCTGGAAGAAATGCTTCCAGTACCGATTGACGAGTGCCTTGGCGAAGAACGGATTGGTTTTGGAACCCATCCAGTCAGCCAGTCGTAGGCGCGGATCGTCATCCGCTGTGATCGCGGGAATGGGATCGCCAAGAGCGGCGGGAACGAGGGCCGCTCCGGTCTTGACGTTGGTGGCGGTCGCGAGACCTCGCTTGTGGAAGATCATATCTTCACCGCGGGTCGATGACGGTTTTCGTCCGACCTGGCTGAAGAAGGCGGTCAATGAGTAATAATCGTCCTGGCTCCAGCGTTCGAAAGGATGGTGATGGCACTGGGCACATTGCATTCGCACGCCGAGAAATAGCTGAGCAACGTCTTCGATTTGCTGCTTGGGGTCTTTGACTCGCTTGTACCAGGCGACAGGGGGATTCCCGATCACGGTTCCGGTGGCGGCGAGAAGTTCCCGCACGAACTGATCGTAGGGTTTGTTGGCGAGCAGGCTGTCGCGAACCCAGGAATGGAAGGCAAAGTTGGAAACAATATCGCTGGTGTCATCCCGGCGATTTTTCAGCAAAGCGGTCCATTTCCCGGCAAAATAATCGGCGTAGTCCGAGCTTTGCAGCAGCAGATCAATCGTTTTGTCCCGTTTGTTTTCATCACTGCTGGAGTGGAACTGCTGGACCTCTTCTTCGGTCGGAAGCCGTCCTGCGATATCGAGGGTGACTCGACGAAGGAACGTGGCGTCGTCGCAGAGGTGGGAAGGGGGGACACCAATTTCCTTGAGGTTCGCGAAAACGAGTTCATCGACAAATGTTTTCGCCGGGGGCAGGCTTTCGACGGGTGCTCCTAAAGGGATTGAAACGCTGAAGACGGCGACTTTCCCCTGATAGCGAACCATGATGGCGACATTGCCCGTGATATCGAGAACTTTGACCAGCCCGTTGCCTGAGACTTCCGCCATGGCTCGGTCGTTGGATTCGTATAAGGCCAGTTCCGTGACATCACGATCGGACCCATCGGAATAGTGTGCGATGACCGTCAACTGTTGTTCGGCATGACGCTGAATGGAACCACGGTCCGGCTTCACATCGAACGAGACAAATTTCGGAGTGTTTTCGGCGTCAAAGTTCGCCCCTTGCCGAATCCAGTCACGCAGCAGTTCGTAGCTTTTGGAACTGGGATGCAGTCGAGCACCACCCCCGTGAGGAAGTTGGCCGGAGGCCTTCAGCAGCAGCAGACTGCGGTCGGGAGCTGAGGAAAAAAGTCGTCGCCCGCGAGACTCTTTCACCAGGTGCTCAAAATCCTCGCGCGGTTCAAATCCCAGCAGTGAAAGCTGAAATCCATTCTGGCCGTTTCCCGCCTTGGCATGGCAGACGCCGGCATTACACCCCGCTTTTGTCATGACCTGAACGACATCGTTCACAAAACTGACGGGTCGATCGTCAGCACAAGCGGTCGGGGGTGCCGAGATCAGCCCAAGGCAAAAACAAAGAATCCCCGCGAACGAAGTGATCGTACTTCGCTGCAGAAAATCATCTCGGAAGTTGGTGGCAAGAATTAAACGCATCAAAGAACGCTAACATGTTGGTCCAGCTCAAGTCAACTTCGGCTTTGCCCGTCGCGTGCCAATAAACCTAAAGCCCGATTTGCAATGATCCGCGTCCAGAACGTTGGGCGACAATCACGAATGACAACGAAAGCTTTGAAACACAGAGGCACAGAGGACACGGAGTTGGAGGAGTAAGAGAAGTGTTCTGACAGGGAGTTTTTCCTCTGCGTACTAAGTCTCTACGAATGTTCCCGGCATTCGTCCGCAACATCGCCAAACCAACGAAGGATCTATCCGAAGATCGGTGAGAGGCGTTTCGGACGATCTACGATGGAATTACGAATGGCAGGCTCAGTCACATTACGCCGTTCATGAAGAGTGGGGGCTTACGTCCGACCTGTATTACAAAAGTAAGCTTGGCCGAGGATCGGTGGTCAATGGCGGGTATTTCGGCGTTCTCAAGCAGATTTGATTTGCCATAAGTCATTAGCCGAGGCGGGGCTCGAACCCGCACGTCCTGTTACGGACACAGGATTTTAAGTTATGGCTATGTCTATTCGCTGTCAATCGCTATCAATCGTTTTCCCGTAAAAAATAGGGTTTTGATCGGTTGTCTGTTCGTCATCATTCGCGTTAATTCGTCGTGCGGTTGGTAAAAATGTTGGTAAAAATCAGATTCTCTTTTTCTTCTTCGTGAATAGTGAATCGAGCTTGTCTACAGCCTCGCGTTGCATTGTCGGCAACACATGGCTGTATGTGTCCATCGTGATTCCAATCGTCGAATGTCCAAGCCGCTCTTGAACTATCTTCGGGTGACATCCAGTCGAAAGCAACAGTGTCGCTGCGCTGTGTCGCAGGTCATGCCAGCGAATTGCTGGTAAGCCAGCTTTTTTTAGAATCGCCTTGAACCCGCTTCGGAACGGTCCAAACCGCCGTTGATACGTTCCGTCGATGTTCGGGAATACCAATGGGCAAGACTCCAGCCCCTCGGCAATCAGCATTTCCTTTTGTGCCGTGAGTGCGTCAACTGCCAGCTTAGTGAGTTCGACCAGCCTTTGCCCTTTGCCGGTCTTTGGTGGGCTTGTCGTAACAACCCCATTCAGATCAACTGTCGTTCGCCGAACTTCCAACTTGGCAGACTTTAGATCGATGTCGCCCCATTCCAGGCCGAACAATTCACCCTCGCGAAGTCCCGAGAAAACCGCAACAACGATCAGCGGGTAAATCCGCTCTCCCTCTGCTGCCGTCATCAATTTTGAGACTTGTTCGGCGTCCAGGGGTGTTATCTCATGCTTCTCGATTGTCGGCCTGTCCACAGCATCGCAGACGTTACGCGGGATAACTCCCATCTTGACCGCTCTGGATAGCGCACGCCTCAAAATAGCGTGATTCATTTGAAGCATACGGGCAGACTTTCCCGCCTTCGACATTTCCGCGTAGAAGCCTTGAACGTGCAACGGTGTCAGCTTGGCAAGCTTGATACGGCCAAGAGCAGGGGAGATGTGTATCCTGACGTTTTGACTGTAACTGAGATGCGTAGCGGGCCGCGTGGTTTGCTTGACGGTTCCACTCAACCAAAGGTCCAGGTAATCGGCAACCGTCGTTTGATCGTCGTGAATCAGCTTTCCGTCAAGCTTTTGAGAAGCCAGCCGCGTAAGCTTGTCGCTAACTTCCTTCCGTGTCTTTCCGTAAACGGATTTTGTTCTACGTTTCCCGGTCGGACTTCGCCCCGTATCAATACGGGCTTCCCATGTCCCGTCTATCCGTTTGCGGATATGTCCCGTCTGATTCCCTCGCGTTGCCATGTTGCCTACCTTAAAAAGTAAAAGCCCCGCGTGCATGGTGGCAGTCGGGGCAACCAGTCTCAATCAATAAACTGACGAACTCGCTTCGAATCCATAACTCCCATGAGTTACCGAGTTCAGCGACAACATCACGGGAACGGCAGAGAAGGCCGCTCGGAACGCCTCGCAAACGGCTTGCTATTGGCTTTGGTGCCTTCATCATTTCGCCTATTTTCGTTTTGGTGGTCTTCCAACTTGCTTCCGTGCTGTGAACTTGACATTCAATGACTTTCGCACCTTCTCAACGTCTGGATGCTCTCGAAGCAACCGTTCAACCAGTTCGGCCAGTGTGTTTTCGGGAACCGTTGAGCCGGTCACCAGACTGTCGAGACAAGCTTTAAGTTCTGGCGTGACACTCAAAATCAACTTCGACATTTCAACCATGAAGCAAACTCCTATTCGTCGTCATTCAATTGTTCGATCAACCATACTTTGGCCTCGGCCCCGTCCCCGCCTTCGATCTCATTCTCTGCCGCTTCCGTCGCGTCGAGAATCGCGAGAATCTTCAACAATGCGTCGTGTCGAAGATTCTGGATTTTCTTCATGGCGGTTGCTTTTTCGATTGTCATCTTCAGTCCCGTAAACTTGAGTCACAACCCCGCCCCTATAAACTAATTACCGAATTAATTTCGAGAAGTCAATTCAACCAGGGCAAATAAAAAAGTCCATCAAGAATTCGACGGGTTTTGTGGTTGCGTTGGGTTCGGTCGCGAATGGTGGCCAAGTTGTCGACGATGCGTTCTAATCGCTTCAGTTGCTCGTCCGGTCAATCTGTCGTCCAGGTGGGTGGCGTATTGGCTGGCTTGAACTTAATCGAAGCATCTATGAAGCAAGAGAGCGACAGTGAATAAACCATTCACGCTGAAAGCTGTGAAGAAATAGGCAACGCGACCAATAACCCGACAAGGAGCCGAGTTCATGACCAACTCAACGACGCACGGCACCGCAGCCACAGAATCTCGCGACAACGGACTGACACCTCGTGAGATCGAGTCATGGAAACTCAAGGCCGAACTTCTAAAATGGGTATCAGTGGCGGGGATTGGCGGGTTGACCGCCCTGTATGTAGCGTTCAATGCTGGGAACAAATTACCCGCACTGGGTGGGACGCTTTTGCACGTTGCGTTGAGCATGACTGTTGCGATTGGAATCGTCGGATATTACTCAATTTCGCAAGTTGTCTCGCCGGTAACAAAACAGCCAAAATCGATCGAGGATTGGATTGCATACCGAGCGCCATTCTTTTGCGTTTGCGTCTCTGTGATTTCATTGATCGTCCTTGTACTCTTTTTCATCCCTCCAGATTGTCCACATTTGTAAGTGATTCACCGGCCATAACTGCGGAGCCGCTGGAACTTATGGGCTTGTTAAATCACACCGTTGCCATCAAGCCAACCCTGCCCCGTCTCAATTTCCAACCCGTTGAACTCCACCGGATCAACACGATAGAGCATAATTGAATCGATGAAATACCGTTTCCACTCGTCCGACTTCTCTTGCCTGACTACAACAGCATCACCAGCCCGCGCCGTTAACCAAGTTCGCTTCGAGTTGATCAATCGGCAACATCGCTTGCCGTCGTCTGGTTGGTCCGGCCAAATGATTACGCCGAGCCATTCCACAGCGCGAAGTCTGATTTGGATTGCGTGAATTCTCCGCGTTGTCATTCGGGTTGAGCCTTAAAAACTTTGGCACAAATTCGAGAGTCTCACGTTCTTGAACTCGTGATCCGTGATCGCAACAACGGCAACCATCGATTCCGCGTGAATTTAGCCCCTCAGTCATTTCAAACACAGATTCACGCACAAATGTACGTTTTTTGCATAAAAACCTAGCGATACAGTAATCACATGAAGCTTGCTTTTGCCGCAGGGTTTTGCAACTATTGATGCAATCAGATACAAAGCACAAATATGACTTTTAACGACAAAGATATCATAATCTTCTGAATTTAAGAGGTTTCTGTTTCTGAAACAATCGTCCTTTTGTTCTATGCCGTTCGCATTCTTAGACATACGTCATTTGTTTGGATTTTCGGAGTTTCAAAGCATGGCGCGAGTCGAGTGGAAGTGTCCTGGCTGTAAAGTCGTCTATCGCGTGCCGACTGCAGAGGGCTTGGTTCTTTGCCCGAATTGCAGAGTCGCACCTGTAAACAATAAGCCAACGCCACGAAAGCCAAAGTCGTCACGATGGACGGCCTCAGACGTCGCGTTTGTCGTCATTTCATCGGCAGTGTTGATTGGTGCGTTGACTCTCATCGGCATTCCGTTTTGGAACGCGATGAAGCCAGAGAAAGACCCGACGAAGCTACTCGTTCGACAATGGCTTCATGAGAATCTGGAAGACGGCAAATGGGAAGAGGTGAAATGGTTCCCGGCAAAAACCGTAAAGGGACTTCAAGATCTCAATCTCTTGCACATCGTTGAAGCGATGGAAGCTGACAAGCAGAAATTCGAGCGAGGGGAGTTAAAGGAGGACAAAAGCGCTGAGTATAAAGAGCTGTATAACATGGTTCGTGTGTCGGAACCCCGAACATTCTGTGGACTGAAATATCGAACCTCGACGTTAAACGGGCAAGCCAAAACTCTGCGCCGTCAAACGTTCGAGATTGTCGACGGCAAGGCAAAAGCGCTTCCGTCGAACGAAATTAGGGAGGTTACGTCGCCATTAATGAAGAATTTCCATAATTCCGTGCACGACGGGATTAGATACTTTGATGATCCTGAATACGAGCCATTTCCGAACGAGCCGTTAGCGGGTCTTGAATCGCGACTCCAAGTGGCCTCAATATGGAAAGAACCGGTTAGACAATTTCCTGTCGCCCCTTTTGCACCTGTCACGCCCCCTGCTCCCCATCGGGCGGAGATTGCCAACGTCGCGCCATTAAGGCAAATTCCCGCGCTGGAACGAAGTGAGCCAGAGATTCCTCCAAGAATTCGAGAGTACCTCGACAGGGAAGCTCAGATAGAATCAGCCCAAATCGCGATCTTGGAAAAACGCATCGCCGGTTTTGAAACGAAGCTTCGTAATGCAAAACCTTCTCAAATGTCAGACATACAGAAACGTATTGATCAAACTAAAGATGAGTTAGCTGTAACACGACGGAAAAGATTCATAGCCGCCATTCCCGATGAGCCGCTGGTGGATGACATTGGTGCTTTGCCTGTAATGGAAGTCATTGAAGTCGTAAACGACGATACTGCTTTAGTCCGATGGTTCCCACATGGCAAAGGACGACTTCCGAGAATCGAAGTAGCGGTGCATCCGATCGAGCGAGGACGATTCAAGAAAGGAGAGTCCGTTTTAAATCCCGATAAGACCTACAGGGTAACCGCAACAAAAGTTGAGCCATCTGATACGATAAAAAAACTGATCAACGCCGGAAAGAAGCCGGAGTTCGTTGTCGAAGAAACGGATACAGATACTGATGAGTTCGGGAAGTGGCGGGTTCAATACGAGAAGGAGATGCGGAGCAAGAAGTAAAGGGGTTATCGCAACGAATCATGAAAAACCCCTGCCAGCCTGCAAGCAGCAAACGCGGCCTTTCGTTGAGCAAGTCCCCCCGCTGCTTGCAAATAATCTTCCGACAAGTCGACGGTCTCGACTTTCATCGAACCTCTTGCCGCTGCTTCGACCACTTCCATCACTTCACCCGCATAAACGTGGCTTCGAGCATACTCTGAACTCTCTTTCAGCCAAGTGAACGGACGCAAGCAAATATCTGATTCCACGTCTTCGCTGGCATCAGAAAGGCTATGGACGCGATACAGAAAGCGGCGGGAACTATTGCAAAATCACAGGCAACACAGAAAGAATAAACCCGGCTGCTACCAACAGTCGGGTCTTGTGTGTTCTCGGCGGGAGAAACACGGCGTGCCAACATCGCCTATGTTAATCCTGCGCGGCATCTTGTCAGAAGATTAGGCGTACATGAACGGGCGACAGTTCTGGTCAACGTTTTGGATCGGGCTTGGCGGCATGGGAATGATCAGCGGTCTAATTTTAGATCTGCCGGAAGCAACGCATCGGATCTTGTTAAAAGCGCCGGAATGGGCTCGCAGTCCAGATGCGTACTGGATTGCAGGGATTCTCTTTGTTGAATTTGCGATTCTTCGGGCCGTGTGGTCAGCCCCATCACATGACAATAAACTTCGTTTAGATGCTGCCGATCAATTTCTCGATGAATTCAATACAGCCTGTCGAGAAGTCAGGCAAATGGACAATCTGAAAATCGATTCAATCTGGCATTTGAACTACCTGAAGATCGTTGCGCCGGAAAAAATGGAGTACATCGGCGGAAAAGAGTGCCGAACAAGGTATGAAACAATTTTGGCGCGGATCAGCGAATCCCAAACAAATACACGCGGTCAATTCGCCATGATTGAACCGTGGATGCGACAAGAAATTGCTGACGCGAAACGAAAACTCACGTCGCAACCGCACGTGGCCGCGTGATCTGGAAGTGATCACCCAGGGTTCTTGCGGGGACGGTCATATTGTTTTCATCGTCGCGATGCGGGAGATGATTCGTATCCCGGTTCCGTCTGTGAATTGAGCCGGATGGTCCAAAAGACATTCATTTCTCAATCGCGTTAGACATTTGGGCCATGCTTACTCGAATCATTTGATGCGGTGGCATCTGGCTCGGTCGTGTCTGCGACTGCAGGGGGCATCGCGACAGCGTTCCGAATATCCAACGCCATTACATTATGATTTGGATTCTTCTTAGAGGCTTTACCTATAGAAGCGAAGCCAAAGTCAACGTAGAATTTTATCGCTTTCGAATTCGACTCGTGGACGTAAAGCACAAGATCGTCCAGCCCATATTTTAATGATTTTCCGACCAAATCTTCGAAGATTTGCCAGGAGTAGCGAATACTCTTGTCAGGTCCCGGTGGCTTTCCTCGAAATTCACTGGACACTGCGAATGTCGGAATAATTACCACTTCCTTTTTCTTGCCACTTGGGTACGGCCACGATAGCGAGTTCTTGCCGATAGATCCGTACCCGACGAGTTTCTCACCCAAATAATAGAGCCAAACCTCGTTGCCGAATTTTTGGATATCTTCATCAGGCTCAGGGCCTTTGATCCAATCATCTAAATATTTTTCCCACGGTCTGTCCACGGCGGTACTGCAGGTAAACGCCTGAACATCCTGTCTAAACGATTGGTCGAACTTTTTAGATATTAATTGTGGTAACACAAATAGCCGTCCAAACCACGACGATTAGCCTTGATGTGAGAGGGTTTTAAAAACCCGTCGCGGTTTGCGTTGTTTACCCAAGTATTGATCGAATGCTGCCGCCGTTTCATCGGTTAATTCAATCGGTCCGTTAACGATTGCACCGCATCCAACAATCTGGCGGAATTCTTGGGGGCGGGTCGTGATGGCATCAAGAACGTTAATACCTATCACCTCGGAACCTCGATTTGACATTGATTGATCAATTGACTGAATTACCAGCGAAAAAGATGCAGGGGAAACACCAGTTTTTTTTCTTATCACTGCCACGGGCGTTGTTTTTTCTGTTTTCGATGCTGATACGCAAAAACTGCCAGTTCCTTGCACGTAATCAGTGCCTAATTCCAAAGGTGGAAGGGGCGCCAAGCACAGATTTGCAAACAATGATGCCGAGCAAAAATTATTTATGTCGAAAAGCACTGGATATGTTGAAAGTTCGCTCATAATAGCCGCTCCGTGATGACGTGATTCATAACCATGCTGGCATGAGAATCTGCTGCATCCCATTTCAATAAGGCGTCAATTACAGTTTCGACAGGATCTTGTTTAATGTCTGAATGAAAGTTGAACCCAAATTGAAGTGCGTGGAACTGTTCGCCTTCCGTTTCTCCCAAAGCCGGTTTGACATCGAGCTTCAGGCGGAACCCCAAGAAATCCTTGCTGAGGTAGCCGCCAAATCGAGCGTCGGGTTCTTCAAAAAACGTGTGCAGCCTTCCGGACTCTACGAAGAATAGCTCGCGAGACAGTGACCGAACTTGCTCTTCTGTCCCCGTTATTTGCCAAAGGAAATTTAACCCCAAGGCAACGTATGGAGTGTGCGGTAACATTCTGACGATGTCGCCAATCTTGCTCCTGACCACCGCTCCCTGTTGCGATACATCACATTTTGGCACAACTTGACACTGCATCGGTGTAATCAATAGTTGAAACGCTCTCGAATTCACTTGCACCAGCACATCGGTGAAGACGCATCCCGGCTCCAAATCATCAAGAGAGACAATCCCGTTGTTGACGAGCCAATGCTGACCGGCCACCGATGGATTGAATTGATTCGCTGCCAGCACAGCAGCATTTCCAACTCGTAACAAATTCATTTTTTGAAGGCCACTTGCCAAAGTCAAATTCTGTGACGCCCGCAACTCGCGCAAAGACTACGGGCCAATTGTCAAAACATTCATACTACCGAAATTCGCAAGAACGAATTGAAATTCGTGAAACTCGGACGACGGTAAGAGTTGCATTGAATTGCAGTATGCAATCTAGG
>CAIULL010000292.1 GCA_903899985.1 uncultured Schlesneria sp. | reverse complement strand
GCGCCCTTCAAAGAATGGCTTATGGATATCGTGATCCGGAGTACTTCATCTACAAGCTCTACGCACTCCACTTCGCCAAATTTGCTCTCATCGGTTAGTTAACGTCTCTTCACACGGCGCACGTTGTTTGTCGTTGAACCATAAATCGGATCATTGCCGCGCTCGAGCAACTTGGCGATCGTCCAGTTATATGAGTCGAGCAACTTATACGATGAGCCGAATGTGTGGACATTTTGAAAGCCTGCTTCATTTATTTTTGCGGCGACGTCTCTAACACGATCCTCATAGTCAAATAAATGAAGCTCTCCATTACCGTTTAGGAATTTTGCGAATTCGATTGACGTATGACCTTTGTAAATACCGATTTCCGCAATGAAGCGGCATTCGGTCTTCTGGATGAAATTGATGGTTTCACGATTCGGCTCAAAAACAGAGACATGTGTCGGGTAGTTGCCACGATCGTTCCCGGAAAGACGATTGATGATATCACGTATCTTAGCAAGCAATTCACGTGCTCTTGCATGGATCTCCAAGGTATCTCTCCTTAAATTCTATCTCTCAGTCAAGGACATAGACGAATTGCCGTGTCACGTGTCGTCGACCGACGGTAACGCCGATTAAATAAAGAAATTCTTACAAAAACAGGCTTTGGCAGATCGATTTGATAAGACACCGTGTCAAGCAAAGCGAGAATTAAAGCGAGGTCGAAGGCCGCGGTCAATCAATCGGAACCTTCGTTTAGCAACCCTTGCCCTCTGGTCCAATTCAAATCACTACCGTCTATTTCGACTCTAAAGAAGTTTCTCTGACCGGTTTTTGTGGCGTCACAAAGAATTCAAATGTGCGGCCTTTATTGACGATTACTTCCAGTTGCACTTCGGTCGATTCGGGTTTAGGCTCGAACCGGACGATTCGCATGTTCGAACCGTTCATCCCGTATGTTCCGCCGTTGTCTAACGAAAGTTTCGTTCCGTTCTGATCTCGAATCGTAAGAATTAATTCGGTTTCCTCGTCAACCGCAGAGTAGATTACGGGAATGAACGGAAGCCCTGAATGAATCCGTCGGAACGGGCCAATTCCATTGCCGCTCCCCCATTCCATGGAGATTCCAGTCGCTGCGTTAGGAGTAGTTTTCTCAACGGTGATCGTGCCGCCGTCATCCTGAACGGTCCCTGCAGGGGCCAGCATTGGCACTTCAACTTCGACTCCCAAAAGGATCTTCTTCAGGTCCAGCTTGTCGACTTTTGATGGTGACGGAAGCGGGTAGTACCGCGTTTTCCATGCCTCATCCGCAGAAAACTCAGCATCAGAACTTCGCCACAGCCGAATGTTGAGCTTCCAAACCGGTTCGAACGGTGACAGACCCGGAAACACGTAACTCAGATTTCCTGTCGCATCTGACGACCAGAAGTGTCGCTGGGGCCGCGTCACAATCCATCTCGGATCAGTGGAAGTGATTTCAAGATCATCATCGGCGAGATATTGTTGTTTGAACTCCGAGGGACCGTGCTTCAATGTCACCGTGAATGGTGATATCGTTTTCGTGATGGGGATTGCTTCAGGCGACCATTCCGTCACTTGGGGCTGATAGCCAGGATTGGGAAGGGTCAGATCAAACAGCAGCCGATCGGTCTCCTTTTCAAATATTCGCAAATGCAGCATCGGGTCGCGACGCGGGAATGCCGGATCGGACATGCATCTCAGATTATATGACGAATTATGACCAGTTACCGGCGAGTCGAAGACATAACCAGTTGATTCGACGAATTCCATTCGCGAGAGAAACTGAGGTGCATCCTGCTTGCGTTTGCCGTCTTTGGTCCAGGTCGAGAACAACACACCGAGATGATTCGGTTGAGTGGAAAACGTCGTTTTGATCCGATCACCCCATCGACTTTGAAACCGCTTCGGAACATAGTCAGCAACAATGCCTTTGATACGAGAGTAGGAATCGTACGAGGTCGTTCCGATAAACACCTTCTCGAATCTGACGATCGTTCCGTCGCTGAGTGTCGCCTCTTGAGTCAGAGGTTCGTTTTCCTTATTCCAAACGGCGAATGTTGCGAGAGCCAGGCCGCATAAAAGCAGCCCTGCGATGATCCAGATTCGACGACGCATGCTCGGCCTTTCTTGGACTTTTCAGTGACAATCCATAGAACAACGCGTATCGTGACGAATGGATCACAAGATTCACCATATCACAAGGATCAATTCATGCCATTCCAAGATTCGTCGTTCTTTGTCGGCTGGGGAACGTTGTCTCTGATCAACGCCGGATTGGCTCAGTCAAAGGGGCACAGCGGACTGATCTGGTGGCTTTTCTCGCTCGTCTTTGGTCCGCTTGCGACACTGATCATCGTCATTATGCCTAAAGAATCTCAAGGGGAGTGAGATTCCGAAGAATCCACGATGATCACCTTCGACCAGTTGTCCGGGCAGGCTTTCACCTGACATAATGGTTGAGTTAAAACAAGTGCGTCGCTCAGTGGAAATGTTTGCGGTTACCACCTAACGAGGAATGCTTGATGAATCGCGTGTTGCTCGGACTTTTTGCGGCGCAGTTGTGGTTGATCTCTTTAATCGGGTTAGCCGCCGAAGTGCCTAAAGATCTTGACGCTCTGGGCGCTGGTAAAACTCCGACGAAGGGCAGTCAGGTAAAAGAATTGGCTCGTTTTACGGGGCTTCCAAGTTGGGCCACGAGCGTTGCATTCTCGGCGGATGACAAAACACTGGCGATCGGATTAAAAGACAGGATTCAATTTGTCGATCTCTCGACTAAATCAGTCGTAAGAACTGTCGAGCTTAAGTCGGGCCAGGTCCGCAGTCTGGCATACTCGGCAGATGGAAAAATGCTGGCGGCCGGCAGCTATCAGAAGGCGGTATTACTGAACCCGATGACTGGCGAGACTCTTCAGGATTTGAAAGGGCATCGCGGATATGTCACTGGAATCGCCTTTTCCCCGGACGGTAAACGGCTGGCGACTGCCTGTGAGGATGAAGCAGGACGGATCTGGACATTACAAAACGAACCAACAGCATTGTTGCTGAAAGGTCACGGCTACCCCGTGACGGGTATCTCCTGGTCACCTGATGGAACGCTGGTTGCCACCTCGGCTGGTGACGAGTTGCGACCAACGAAAGCAGGTCAGGTGAATGTCTGGGATGCGACCACCGGATCGATCAAGCATCAATTTGAATTACATTCGAAAGCTGCAACAGGTGTCGCGTTTTCTGCCGACGGCCATTTCCTGTTATCGAGCAGTGTGGATGAACGTGTTAACGTTTATGATCTGAACAAAGACAAGCCGTTGGGATTTTTTGCTGGCCATTCGCGACCGACGAATGCCATTGTCGTGCATCCGGATGGAGAAACAGCAATCAGTGTTAGCGGAGGCCGAGCTGTGGGTAAGAATGAATTTATCGTCTGGGAATTCGAGACCGGCGAACCTCTCGCCGCAATCGAAGCTCATGAAGCCAAAATCACGTCTTTGGCTGTTTCTCATGACGGTCGCCTGCTTGCCACCGCAGGCCAGGATCAATCGGTCGCTCTCTGGAACGTCGCCTTTCTGGCTGTGGGCCTTTCCGAGTTGACGGCATCCAAGACGGAATCAAGTCCGGCTGACGCGACACTGGCAATCACGACGACCTCAGACCAACAAGCGATTCCTGCCGTTCAAAATGCTGCGGCGGAAACAAAACCAAAAGTTCTCCGTATCGGAATTATTGGGCTCGACACCTCACACGCTCCGGCCTTTGCAAAAACATTGAACGCGAATCCACCGATTCCAGGTGCTGAAGGATGTCAAGTCGTTGCGGCCTACCCCAAGGGAAGTCCCGATATCAAGTCGAGCGTCGATCGAGTTCCCGGTTATATTGAAGAGATGAAAAAATATCACGTCGAAATTGTTGATTCGATCGACGAACTATTGAAGCGGGTTGATTCGGTATTGATTGAAACAAACGATGGTCGACCTCACTACGAGCAATTGCTTCCGTGTTTAAAAGCGGGAAAACCTTGTTTCATTGACAAGCCGATTGCTGGATCACTGTCAGACGCAATCGCGATTTTTGAGGCCTCTAAAAAATATCGCGTGCCGGTTTTCTCGTCGTCGTCGCTCCGTTTCGGCAAGAATTCGCTCGCTGTTCGAGCTGGTTCGATTGGTAAAGTTCTTAGTAGCGAAACCACGAGTCCAGCGTCACTGGAGCCAACACATCCGGATCTGTTCTGGTACGGGATACATGGAGTTGAGTCTCTGTTCACCGTCATGGGGACGGGTTGCCAATCGGTCGTTCGCGGTAAGACTGCAGAAGGAAAGATTGAAGTCGTCGGCCAGTGGGCTGATGGCCGAAAGGGAACCTACCGCGAGGGAAGCGGCTATGTGGGTAAAGCCGTCGGTGAAAAAGGGGAAAGCCCTGTGGGTTCTTACGATGGTTATGACCCACTCGTTTTCGCGATCGTCAAGTTCTTCCATACAGGCGTTGCGCCTGTAACACCAGAAGAAACGCTGGAAATCTACGCTTTCATGGAAGCGGCGGATGAAAGCAAACGACAAAACGGAGCCAGCGTCACTCTCGAAAGTGTGATGCTAAAAGCCAAGGCCGAAGCGGCGAAGAAACTGGAGAAGTGAAATCGCATCGTACGCTGACCGTCTGAACCAGCTTGATCATGATCTGGTCTGGCATCCGTTTACTCCCATGTCCGAGTTTCGGAACGAAAATGCGCCAATCATTGTCGAGGCTGACGGATTTCATCTGATCGATGCCCACGGCCAACAGTATCTTGATGGGCATTCGTCGTTGTGGTGTAACATTCACGGACACCGCGTTCCTGCAATTGATCAGGCGATTCGATCTCAACTGGATCGAGTTGCTCATTCCACGTTGCTCGGACTTTCAAACGGTCCGTCGATTGAGCTGGCAGACGAACTGGTTCGCATCACGCCCGATGGGTTACAAAAAGTTTTCTATGCGGACTGTGGTGCAGCGGGAGTCGAAGTTGCTCTCAAAATGGCGTATCAGTTCTATCAGCAGCGAGCGAATAAAAGACAAATCCGCGACAAGTTTCTGCACTTTGACGGCGCTTATCACGGAGACACAATCGGAACGATGAGCATTGGCTCCATAGGTCGATTCAAGGATCTGTACAATCCACTCCTCTTTCCCGTTGTCTGGACCAGCCTCCCAAACGCGTCACCAGACAACCTCGATCTCGAACATCAGCAACTCGAGTACTGGTCGTCGGAGCTTGAGAAGTTGCTTGAATTACACCATGAGACACTCGCCGGTGTCGTGATCGAACCATTGGTTCAGGCTGCTGCGGGGATCAAAGTCGAAGCGTCCGGATTTCTGAAACGAGCCAGAGAATTGACGCGACGCTTTGATACGCTGTTGATCGCTGACGAAATCGCGGTCGGCTTCGGGCGGACGGGAACCTTGTTTGCATGTGAACAGGAAGAGGTCGCTCCGGACATCCTGATTCTGTCCAAAGGATTGACTGGAGGTTACCTGCCACTGTCAGCGACTCTTGTCACCGATGAGATTTATGAAGCCTTTCTGGGCGATCCGTGGCTCGGTCGAACGTTCTATCACGGGCATACGTATACGGGCAATCCGCTCGCCTGCGCTGCAGCACTCGCATCAATACGACTGATCGATGAAAACCAGGTGCTGAAAAACGTCAAGCAGTTAGAGGAGTTACTGCAACGCGAACTCGCACCACTGAAATCACATGCCAACGTTAAAGAGATCAGGCAAAAAGGAATAATGGTTGGTATTGAGTTGGCCCTTGAGGACAATCCGTTTCCCGCTGAATTACGGATCGGCCATCAGGTTACTCTGGAATGTCGCAGGCGGGGCGTCGTCTTGCGAAACATCGCGGATGTCATCGTACTGATGCCGGCACCGGCGATCCCCGAACATTTGGTCATGCAGCTATGCGAGGTTGTCAGGGAATCGATTTTTGAAGTGATGCAAGCTGCGAAACGAAAGTTGTAGTGAATTAAAGTCACCGAAAATCGTTTAACCGGAGCCATCGGCGCAGGCTTATCGGCGTTCAGCCGATCTCTTCGAACGTTGCCACGCAAAACTCTCCCACCGATTCAACGTGAAATGACGCCTCGGCTGACGTCAAGACCGCCGCCTGCCTCGCTTCTCTGCGAGGCGCGGTTTAACGAGTAAAACGCGGGGGTCATTCCGGATAACTCCCGCTGTATCTTGTAAGCGCCACACAAACATCGGATCAGACCCCTTCCAGAGCCTGCTTCAGATCGGCGATGATATCCTCGATATCTTCAGTACCAACCGACAACCGCAAGAAGTCCGGGGTGACGCCTGTAGCCAGTTGTTCTTCCGGCGTCAATTGCTGATGAGTCGTGCTGTTGGGATGAATGATCAACGATTTGCTGTCGCCGACGTTGGCCAGATGACTGAACAACTTGACGCGGTTGATCACCTTGATCCCATTTTCTTTCTGCTGAGTCGGTGTCGCACCGTTAATGCCGAATCCGAGAATCGCTCCGCATCCCTTGGGCAGGTACTTCTTACCGAGCGAAAACGACGGATGATCTTCGAGGCCGGTGTAGTTGACCCAACTGACCTTCGGATGTGACTGCAGGAAGTGAGCGACCGCCAGTGCATTTTCACTGTGCCGTGGCATCCGCAGATGCAACGTTTCGAGGCCCTGCAACAATTGGAATGCGTTGAAGGGACTCATCGCCGGGCCGAGGTCACGAAGCAGTTGAGTTCGCGTCTTGAGAATGTACGACATATTCATCGGACCAAACGTCTCGAAGAACTTCATGCCATGATAGCTGGGGTCTGGATCAGTCATTTCCGGGAATTTTCCATTACCCCACGGGAATCCACCTTTCTCGATGACAATTCCGCCGATCGATGTACCGTGGCCGCCGATGAATTTGGTGCAGGAATGGACCACGATATCAGCACCCCATTTGAAGGGCTGACAGAGAACCGGAGAAGCCAGAGTGTTGTCGACAATCAAGGGGATGCCCGCGTCGTGAGCGATCTTGGCGATCGCTTCAAAGTCGGGAACATCAACTCGCGGATTCCCGATTGTTTCCAGATACACACAACGAGTCTTATCGTCGATTGCCTTGCGGAAGTTTTCTGGATCAGCCTGCTGCACAAACGTGGTCTGAATGCCAAACTTGGGAAACGTGTAATGGAACAGATTGTACGTGCCGCCATAAAGACTGGTCGCCGAAACGATGTTTTGTCCGCATTGCGTAATATTAAGAATCGCCAGCGATTCGGCCGCTTGACCTGAGGCGACCGCCAGTCCGCCTGATCCGCCTTCAAGCGCCGTTAATCGCTTTTCGAGAACGTCGCACGTGGGGTTCATAATCCGGGTGTAAATGTTGCCGAACGCCTGTAGCCCGAACAGACTGGCTGCATGGTCGGTGTCGTTAAACGTGTAGGATGTCGTTTGATAAATCGGCACCGCCCGGGAATTTGTCGCCGAGTCTGGCACATGCCCGGCGTGAATACACTGAGTGGATGGTTGCATGTTGTCTGTCATGAGTGATCTTTCCGTCGTTAAAATGAAATACGGCGATACGCCGATACGGTTGGCGGGAGAGGACAAGATGGTAAAAATCGGGTATCGGAAACACAAACGTTCAAATTCTCGTCATCAAGGTCGGCAATGGTGAGGTCGCTCCGCACAGAAACCAAAGGTGGATTTCGAAAAGTCGGGACTCGCGCCACGGCTGGTTGGCAGGCTTTCCACCTCGGGTTGCCCATGTGGGACAATTAAGTGTTGCTGGCCGAATTCTGCTTTCCAAAACTTGTGGTCACTCGGTCAAGCGCAGCAGTGCGGTGCCATGACGTCATAGTTTGGTGACCAAACGCGGCTTCCTTTCCTGTTACACGGAAACTTCAATCTGGCATGTTTTGCTCAAATGAGAAACTTTCGAAATTGAAAGTGTGACAGCTCGAATGTTCTGTTAGGCTGTCTTTTGCACTCGGGAAATGTGAGCCCCGTCGTTCTACCGTCGATCAAAGCGTTGTCCGTTCTATGGGGACGGGTCATGAATCTGCTGAATTTAAACCGGGTTGCCCTCATCGGATGGTTCGCACTCGGTCTGTCAACGGCGGGACTGGTAAGCGGTCTCTTCGGAAACGAAAAGCAGAAGATCGGCATTGATGCATCCGCAACGATTTCCCTTCAAAAACCGTTGCGAGTCAACGACCTGAGCGGACGCCAGCATGTGTTATTGGATTCACCCGAGAGTCGAGGCTTGGCACTGATCTTTTTGTCGACCGAATGTCCGATGTGCAACGAAGCCATTCCAAGACTAAACAGGCTGGCCGCTCAGTATCAGAAGTTGGGAATCGAATTGTTCGGGGTCATCTCAGACCGAACAGTGACAAGGCAACAGGCCCTGGAACATCACACGAAATTCCGACTTAAGTTTCCCATGATTCTCGACGCCGGAAAGTCATTGCGAGAATTGACAGGAGCAACGCATACTCCTGAGGCGTTCGTATTTGATCGAGACGGGAAACAGATTTACAGTGGCGTGATTGATGACTCGACTGAGCGACTCGGAAAAAAGAATCCTGCGAAGAAGAATTACCTGGCAGACGCAATGCACGCAGCCGCTGGCGGTCACCGTTTGCCAGTCTCTCGGACCCAGGCAGTTGGATGCTTGATGGATGAAGCCGGTTCGGGTGCGACCGACGGCGTAATCACATTCAACCGTGACATCGCCCCGATCATTTTTTCAAATTGCACGGCCTGTCACCGCGACGGAGAAGTCGCACCGTTCGCTCTGACTAACTATGAGCAAGTCGCGAAACGATCCAGACAAATTGCCGAAGTCGTGTCGTCGCGGCTCATGCCTCCATGGAAACCATCTGCAGATTACGGTCATTTTTCCAATGAGCGACGTTTGTCCGAAACACAGATCTCGATGCTGAAACTCTGGTCCGAAACAGGTGCTCCGGAAGGTGAGGTTGCCGATCTACCGCCCCATCCAAAGTTTCCCTCGGGTTGGCAGTTGGGAAAGCCGGACATGGTCGTGAAGATGCCACGCAAATTCGCACTTTATGCCGACGGTGTCGATCTCTACAAACACTTTGTGATTCCACTTGGATTAACTCAGGACCGGTTGATCAGGGCGATCGAAGTTCATCCGGGAAACTCCAGGATTGTCCATCACGCTCACATGTTTCTCGACAACACGGGAGAAGCTCGATTGCTGGACGAAGCAGATCCAACGGAAGGCTATACACGGTTCGGCGGACATGGTCTCTCATCCGCGGCGTACCTTGGTGGGTGGAATCCTGGTGCGACGCCCCATTTCTTTCCCAAGGGGACTGGGCGTCTCATGCCCAGAGGCGGCGACGCGGTTTTTCAAATCCACTATCACCCGTCAGGTAAACCAGAATACGATCAGACAGAAATTGGAATCTACTTCGCTCCGTCAGACGCCCAGCAGTTGATCGCCGATCTCGTGGTCGGGAATGTCGATCTCGTAATTCCTGCAGGCGAGGACAATGTCGCCTTCACTGGTGAATACACGATTCCTTCGAACCTTCTTCTCATGGAAATCCGACCGCATATGCATTTGCTTGGCAAGAGTTACAAGGTACGAGGCCTGCTCCCTTCCGGTCAGGAAGTCCCGTTGATAAAGATCGAAGAGTGGGATTTCAACTGGCAGGATTCATATGTTTTTAATCCCATGATTCGCCTGCCTGCTGGTTCGAAGATTCAGATTGAAGTCGTTTACGACAATTCTTCGAAAAACCCATCGAATCCCAGTTCGCCACCGAAGACGGTTTATTTTGGTGAAGAATCAACAGACGAAATGTCCAATTGTGCAATTCGCGTCACTGCCGACACATACGCCGAATTTCAACATGTCGTCTCTGATAACGCGAGTTACTGGTCGGCACAGATGAAGAAGTATCTCGATCGAAACATGACGCCTGACAAGAAGGTCCGGGAAAGACCACTGACAAGAAATGGTCGAACCAGAAGCTGATTTGGGAAGAGGACGAAAAGGATTTAGAACCTGGATCTGATCCTCTACGGCTTTGTCAGTTTGCGGGTAAATTTTTGCAGTCGCTTGCCATCGACTTCTGCAACAAACAGGTTGCCATCTGCGTCGAAGGCAAGCATATGCGGCGCTTGAAATTGACCGACCCCCTCACCTTGACGCCCCCATCGTTTTTTCACTTTGCCACTTTGATCTAGCAGCAGCACTTGACCAGCTCGAGCGTCAGCGACGAAAAGCCTTCCATCCGCGTCGATCGCCATCCCGTACGGCGCAAATCCTTTCCAGGTTGTCTGCCACTTTCCATTACCGTCGAAAACCTGAATCCGGTTGTTTTCGCGATCACCGACCAGCACGCGACCTTCGCCATCAACAATGATGGAATGAGGCAAATGAAATTGACCCTTTTCTACGCCGGGAGATCCCCACGAAGAAATAAACGCCCCTTCCTGATTGAATTTCATCACTCGACTGTTGCCGTATCCATCCGAAATATAGACCTCGTCCTTAAGACCAAAAGCGATATCGGTTGGTTCGTCAAACTGATCATTTCCAGTACCGGCGACACCCGTGCCTAACGACAGCAGCGGCTTGCCAGTGGGATCAAACTTGTAGACGCGACTGCTTCCGACGTCGGTGACCCAGACGTTATCGTCGCGATCGACCCTGAGACCATGCGCCGTTTTGATCAGTTCGTCACCCCAGCCTCGCAGGAATTTCCCTTCCGCATCAAAGCACAGAATCGGTCGAGGTCCACGGTGAAACACGTATATCTCACTTTTTTTATTGACCGCAACGGCAGAGCATGCAGCCAAGCCGAACCCGGGGGGGAGTCGCAAGAATTGTTTCTGTGCCTGTAAAGTGAACCCCAATTCGCGTGACACCTTGTCAGCCGCACTGATCGACGTACAAAATATCAGGCTGATTGCTATCGAAAAAACGATGCGGCAAACCACCAAGACCGCGCGCCGCCGTCCATAAATTCGAATATTGCCGAGAAATGCGCCTTCGCCTCGAACGATTGCGTCTGTCTTACGTGTTTTCAAGGCAACGCTCCCTACATTCGACTTTTTCGAAACCATACACCGGAACGACGACTTTTGTGCGGAACATATGCGAGTTGTTTGATCCAGGCTTTCAGCGGGTCTGAACCCCGAATACAATAATGCTCTCAGAGGCAGATCGTCACTCGTGAACAGGTAATTTGTTTTTGGACTTTCTCGTGAAATTTCGTCTGAGGTTTCTGATTGCGATCGTGAACTGGAATCTCATTTTCCAAATCTCCGTGACCGCCACGGAGATTTCGTTTCGTAATGATGTCATGGCAGTCCTTTCGAAATCAGGTTGCAACCTTGGCACTTGTCACGGAAACGCACGGGGCAAAGGGGGTTTTCAGATCTCATTGCGGGGACAAGACCCTGCGGCCGACTTTGCGGTTTTGACTCGCGATCTTTACGGGCGACGATCCAATTCGAACGATCCTGATCAAAGTCTACTTTTGCTCAAGCCGTCAATGCAGATGGCTCACGAGGGGGGCAAACGTTTCTCGGTCGATTCGTACGAGTACCGCCTGCTTCGGGACTGGATTGCTTCAGGGATGCCCGACGACAGACTGGATGCCCCTCACTTGGTCCGGTTACGAGTCACCCCGGATGAAGTTTTCCTGAGTGCAGATGCAGCATCAGGCTCATCTCGCTGGCAACAACAGATCTCAGCAACCGCCGAGTTTTCGGATGGTTCGTCGCGGGACGTCACGCCACTTGCCGTTTACGAGGTCTCACAACCGATTGCTGATGTTTCTCATGACGGGCTTGTGAAGGGAAATTCGGCTGGCGAAGTGACCGTGATCGTCCGTTACTTGCATCAACAGGTCGCGGTCAGGATTGCATTTGTTCTACAGCGGCAAAACTTTGTCTGGTCGGCCCCCGAGCCTGCCAATTTCGTTGACGAGTTTGTCTTTTCGAAACTAGGAAAAATCAACGTCAACCCATCACCCGTGTGTGACGACGCCACGTTCATCCGGCGAGTGACTCTCGACCTGTTGGGGCTTCTGCCGACGGCAGAAGAAGCGAGGCGATTTGTCAGCGATCCGTCGACCGGCAAGCGTTCATTGCTGATTAATACGCTATTGGAACGCCCGGAATTCGCCGATTGGTGGGCCATGAAATGGTCTGATCTGCTGCGAGTGGAAGAAAAGACGCTCGACCGAAAAGGGGTCGAAAACTTTCATGGTTGGTTACGGGACGCCTTCGCCACAAATAAACCGCTTGACCAACTGGTTCGAGAAGTCGTCGCCGGACGAGGGAGCACCTATGAAGTTCCACCGGCAAACTTTTATCGAGCTTTGCGCACTCCATTCGAACGTTCCGAGTCGATTGGTCAATTGTTCCTGGGAGTCAGGTTGCAATGTTCCAAGTGCCACAACCACCCATTTGATCGCTGGACTCAGGACGACTATTACAGTTGGGGCAGCGTCTTTTCGCGTGTCGACTACAAGATTATTGAAAACCGCCGACGTGACTCGAACGACTCGCACGAATTCGATGGCGAGCAGATCGTCTTTCTGAAGGATACGGGCGAAGCCAAAGATCCACGAATCAACAAGACTCGCTCAGCAAAGTTCCTGGGAGAGGCCAAAGAACTGGAATCGCGACAAGACCCCTTAACGGGACTGGCCGCCTGGTTGACAGATCCGCATAACGAACGATTCGCACAAATGCTCGCCAATCGTACGTGGCAACAAGTCATGGGACGTGGCATCGTTGATCCAATCGACGACTTCCGCGCAACGAACCCTCCGTCGAATCCTGCCTTGCTTAAAGCAATCGCGAATCACCTTGTAAATGGAACGAGCGAAGCCGGTATCTCAGCGAATCAGGATAGTCAACGTTTCGATTTACGGTGTTTGCTGCGTGTGATCTTGAACTCGCACACCTATCAGCTTTCATCCAGCGTTAACGAGACAAACCAGCACGACGAAACGAATTTCAGTCACGCGTTCGTTCGACGGCATTCGGCTGAACAATTGATTGACGCAACGAGCCAGGTCCTCGGTGTTCCTCTCGACTTTGCCGGCTACCCAACCGGACGCCGCGCGACCCAATTGCCCGGTGTCCCGTCAAATCGCGAGCGGAATAACGCGCAAAGCGAAGCGGATAGATTCTTGAAACTGTTTGGTAAGCCACCGCGCCTGCAATCGTGCGATTGTGAACGTTCAGACGAAACAACGCTCGGCCAGACATTCCAACTCGTCAGTGGCTCACTAATCAATCGCATGTTAACGACCGGTGGGAACTCACTCGATTCGTTGGCGAAATCCGAAAAGCCCCCGTCCGAGATTGTCACGGACCTTTACTGGATGACGATCACGCGATCACCGAATCAGGATGAATTATCAGCGACAGTCCGGTTTCTCGAAAAATCTCACGATCGCCGACAAGCACTCGAAGACATTGCCTGGGGCTTGTTTAATTCGAACGAATTTCTGCTGCGTCGATAACGCATGCCCAATCCATCGGTGGAGGATCATCATCATGTGGAATGAATCGGGTTTAATCCCGCGGCGGAAGGCACTCCAGATCGGTGGAATGGGGATGCTAGGTTTGACGTTGCCCAAGTTAATGAGGGCAGCGGAGCGGGCTGAGGCAAAGCCAGGTCGAGCCAAGTCGGTCATCTTCCTCTATCAGTTTGGAGGCCCGAGCCACCTCGACACGTTCGATCCCAAACCGAATGCTCCCGACGGTGTGCGAAGTCATTACGGCGTGATCAATACGTCGGGCCCGGGAATCCAGATTTGCGATCAATTGCCGAAGACAGCCCTCGTGATGAATGACGTCACACTCATTCGGACCGTCCATCACACCATGAAAAATCATAATCCCGCTGCGTATTACGCACTCACGGGACACGCTCCGCCGCTGGACGATATTCGACTACGCGACTCTCAAGACTTATTTCCTGCTTATGGATCTGTGGTTGATCAACTTGTCCCCAACACGAACGGAATGCCAACCTTTGTGGCGTTTCCCCATGTCATGCGCGACGGCGAGATCACACCGGGTCAGCATGCCAGCTTTCTCGGAAAGGGCCACGATCCGCTTCTGGTCGCATCAGATCCCAATGACCGTCGATTCTCGTTACCGGAATTAAGTCTACCCAGCGGCTTGACCGCCGAACGGTTACATGACCGGCGTGAAATTCAGCAATTGATTAATCGACAGGTTAACCAGCTTGAGCAATCGCCAGCCGCACGTGGTCTGGACGCGTACTACGAAAAAACTTTGGGAATGCTCAATTCGTCCAAAGTTCGCGATGCATTCAATCTCGCTGCCGAACCTCAATCCGTTCGAGACAAGTATGGTCGCACCACCTACGGACAGAGTTGTCTCCTGGCACGACGCCTTGTCGAATCAGGCGTGAAGTTTGTCAACGTTTATTTTTCTAACACTATTGGCGGACGGCGTAACGAAGGGGGCTGGGATACGCATGGCTTTGACAATACCCGGATGTACCCCATCCTTTCGGAATATCAGTTGCCGTTGACCGACCAGACGTTGCCAACCCTGATCACCGACTTGAAGGAACGAGGCCTGTTCGACGAAACGCTGATCGTCTGGATGGGTGAATTCGGTCGGACACCGCGGCTAAACGACAATATCAGTCGCGACCATTGGCCGCAGTGCTATACCGCGCTCCTGGCGGGGGGCGGAGTCAAACGAGGCTTCGTATATGGTTCGTCCGATAAGCAAGCTGCTTATCCGGATAAAGACCCGGTGCAACTCGACGACCTCATGGCGACAGTGTTTGCCCTGATGGGGATCGATCCGCAGACGGAACTTCATGACAAACTCAATCGTCCAATACCTGTCTCTGCGGGGCGGATTGTTACCGGGGTGTTGGCCTGAACGCGCGAGTCGAAAGTCGTAGCCAGGGCTTCCAGCCACAGACCGTAGCATGGGCTTCAGCCCGTGCGCCACACTATTTTGCGTCACACGGGCTAAAGCCCATGCTACAAAATCGCGACAATTCTCCTGTTCGCTTGCTTTGTCGGCGTAAGGCCGGAGAATGCAGGGCCACTTCTTGACAGCAGCCCGATGAAAGACGCTGAAATGAACGAAGACACGGAGTATGATCCGTATGCCTTGCCACCTGAAGCGGTTCAAGAACCGCCGATATCGTTGTGGACGGCCTTACGCAAAATTGGCCCTGGCATTATTCTCGCCGGTACGATCGTCGGTTCGGGCGAGCTTCTGCTCACAACCGCTTTGGGCGCCAAAACCGGATTCGTCTTTCTCTGGCTGATCCTGTTCAGTTGCGTCATCAAAGTCTTCGTTCAAACGGAGCTGGGACGCTACGCGATCTCATCTGGCAAGCCAACGCTGGGGGCACTGAACGAACTGGGCGGCCCACGGCTAGGTGCCAACTGGATCTGCTGGTGGTGGTTCGTGATGATGTGTTCCACGATTTTTCAGCTTGGTGCAATGACCGGGACTGTCGGACAATCGCTGAATCTCGCGTTCCCCAATTTCAGCCCTGCCGTTGCGAATTTGTTTGTTGACGCCGTTCCAAAACTGGCAGAGGTTTTAAAGGAACGGCCCGATTATCCCTGGGCTGTGCTGACATGCCTGACGGCAATCCTGCTTTTGTGGAGTGGCAGCTACCGACGAATTGAATCCGTCACTACTGTTCTTGTTGTTGGCCTGACATTGGTCACCGTGACTGCGGCTCTCGCTTTGCCAGCGACGCATTTTCCAATTCCTTGGAATGAAGTAGCCAAAGGACTGACGTTCAGCCTGCCGGCAGGCGAATTCGCCGTCGCTTTCGGAGTGTTCGGAATCACCGGAGTCGGTGCATCCGAGTTATTCTACTACCCCTACTGGTGCCTGGAGAAAGGGTACGCTCGCAATGTGGGAGCAATGGATAACAGCCCGGAGTGGGTCAATCGAGCACGCGGTTGGATTCGCGTGATGTATCTGGATGCGTGGGTCAGCATGGTGGTCTTCACGATTTCGACCGTTGCGTTCTTCTTCATGGGGGCGACGGTTCTGCACCCGCAAGGATTGGCCCCGCAGGGGAAGGATATGATCCTGACTTTGTCGCGAATGTTCGTCGATTCGTTTGGAACCTGGACGCAGATCGCGTTTTTGATTGGTGCCGGTGCCGTGCTGTTCAAAACACTCTATTTGTCGGCGGCGGGAAATGCCCGATTGGCTGCCGACCTTTTCAATCTCGCCGGGATCGTGCGCTACCGTGACCCCCATCAAAGAGGCCGCGTGATTCACTGGATCTCGCTTTTAATTCCCGTCATTGCCCTCAGCCTGTTTCTGGCGTTCAAAGAGCCAAAATGGATGGTCGTTGTTGGCGGATTCGGGCAGGCACTGACGTTACCGATCATTACGGCGTCAACCATTTATTTTCGATATCGCAAGCTTGATCGGCGACTTACGCCACCGCTGATTCTCGATATCCTGCTCTGGATCGCCTTCGTCTCTATCACACTGGTGGCGATGTACGCACTACGTGACCAGATTCTGAAATACATTGCACCCGTCGCGGCAGCCAAATAGTGCAGTGGCTTATTTACCCAGAGACACAACGCCGAACGATTCAAGCACCTTGGTTCGTTCAGCGTAAAGATCGAGATCGACGTAAGTTCGGAATGTCTTGGCAAGCTGAATTTTTCCAGCAGGAACAACCGGCTTAGGATTGGCCTGAGCCTTTTTCAATTGTGCCGCCTGCTTCAGATTACGTTCCTTCCACTTTTCTGCGCCTGCGTCCTGCTGGACGATTTCTCCGGTGACATTCTGGTATTGTTCGAGAAATTCAGCCCGTTCTTGTGTTAATCGTTGAGCGCTCGCAGAAATCTGATCGGCCGCTGTCATTGATTTCACGAGTTCTGCGCTATAGGCGAATCGCTGACTTTGAAGACTCGCAATCGTCTGATCGATTTGATTTGCGGTACTGTTGTTCGAGTTCTTTTTCCTTTGCTGAAGGATCGCAATCTCTTGATCGAGGGCCGACATAGAGGTGATCAGCGCTGCAGAACGACGTTCAACAAATCCATAGTCTTTTTCCAGTCGCGCCATTTGCTTCTGATATGCGGCGGTTTGCTCCGCCAAAGCTTCTTTCATTTCCTCGGCAGTTTTCTTGAGGTTTTCACGTTTTTCGTTGACATCTTCAAGGTTTTTCTGAACACGACTTTGTTTCTTTTCGAGCAGTTCGGCCTGCTGTTTTTGTGCTTTTTCTCGTGTCTGTCGGATATCGTCTTCGATATCCGTATGTCGCGCATTTACTGCCGCTTTTCCGCTGTTGTAGTCGTCGGTCGAATCTGGTCCCAAAAGATCGGCCAGCTTCTTTTCCATTTGAAGCCACGTCTCACGACCTTGATTCGATTCAATTGTCAGATACAGGGCTGCCATCACACGCCCGATCCAATACACCTGATCCTCACGCTCCTGGGCAGTCAATTCATCTGATTTGATGACGAGCCTGGTGAAATCCAGAAGCCGTGCGTAACCAGCGTCATAATCTTTCGCCACGAAGTGCGTCCAGATGAGTCCCTGCCATGCTGGCCAATAGGGAGTCCCTTTTCGTTTTGTCGCAACAGCGAATTCGGTCTGTGCTTCCTTGTTCTTCAGCAATCGCCAAAGAACCAGTCCATGGGCATAGTCTACACGTGGATCATTTGACGAATTTTTGTTAAGCGATTCATAGAGACGTTGAACGTCAGCATTCGCTTTTGGACCGCGTGCGTAACCAACTTGAAACATTTCGGCCACCTGCTGACCGAGAAGTGTTTGCTGGGCTTGAGTCAATTCTTGCGCGGCAGCCAAAAGGGAGAGCATCAAAAAAACGCAGGCGATTTTTGTGGCACCGGGTAAAGCACCCATTCGTCGACTCCAGCGATTTCTGAACTTTTCGCAGAACGGCAGTCAAATCATCTACCGAGGTAATATTCCTGGAATTTTGACATTTGTCAGACTCGGGGGCAAGACATCATGACTGAGCACCATCGCGTCACCCACAAAATACGTGTGGAAGTCCGCGACCACCAGGTTATAAACGGGCTCGATCTCCCCTTTATCCTCGACCAAAGTGATCCGACGCATGCCCGTTACCGTGTGAACCGGATGATCTAGAATAAGCTCCCGCGTTTTGGTCCAGCCTTCACCACTGATCCAGAAATGATGGCCAAGACTTGCGACAATCGTCTTGCCATCAACTTCGAACTGATGCACGGGCGTCGGAGGTCTAATGGTTGTTTGCAGGACAGGTTTGTAGGCGAGTTCGCCTGTCTCAACGTCTTTTGCCAGCACTCGATCACCGGGCTGAATTTGTTCGATCGCCACGAACCCGCGTTCGGTCCAGACGGGAGTCCCTGCGACCAGGCAACTATGAAGTCTTTGCGCAACGGCAATTGATGGCACGTTCGGCTGTGTTTTACGCTCATCTACGACGACAATGTTTTTTTGGGTTGGTAACTGGGAGTCAGAGTAATTTGCCCACCAATTCCACCAGATTTTGGGTTCGGAGGTCATTGGCATCTCGGAGCAACTCGATAAAACAACGCCCACTCTTTCATTGATTTCTTTCCGAGCATCGTTCATCAGATCCGCCGTATAGTCAAGATTTTCCGATTGATCAAAGAGATCCAAAAGTCGAGAGCCAATTCTCGCGTTAAGTTCAGCCCGGGCTTCGGACGGGTTACGAGCGAACGTAGGCGAAAAGCCGCTCCCCGTGGCAAAACCACTCGGACTGGATATTGGAAATAACCGTCGTATTCCGACACGAATCGTGTCGTGAGTTTCTTCAATCCAGGCGTAGTCCCAATTGAGCCGAAAGTTTGGCACTCGAAAACCATCTGTTTGAACATCAAGGTTATGTTTGGTGCGAACGGGGTTTGACAGCATCAGCAAAAGGTCTGGTGCAAACTCAACCAGCTTGCGTTGCTTGAGCAGTTCAATTGCCGTAGTACGAACGGGTTTCCATGGCGAAAACGCTGCCTGGCCGGCCAGGGCGCGCGATGCCTGATATTCGGGAATTTGACTTATGGTTCTTACCCCGTAATCTGCCATTGATTGCGTCGAAAGACAAAACGCATTTAAGATTGCTGGAACGGCTGACGGATCTGTGATTTCGGCCAACCTTCTTTCAGCCAACTTCCGTTGTTTGGGAGTTCCCTCCAACTGTTGAATAATCGCCGCGAGTTTTGATTCCCAACGTTTGAAGGACGTTTCAATCTCAGATTTAATTCTGGCTGTTTCGAGTCGCTCTTGCGGTGAAACCCATCCTTCGCCAACTTTTCGACAACCGAGTCGTTCGTAAACGGTATCTGATTTGACTGTGGGATCACGATCCGCAAGCACTTGCAACAAATGAACTCGTTCTTGATCAAGCATCCCGTTCTTGCGACACCAGTTTGCTAGTTTCCATGCACCGTGGGGTTCCACCGCGAGCGTCGTACGCTGCTTGCGATATTCTTCAATGTTTGCGGCCTGTTCACCCTCCGCAACGCTATTTTCATATGGCAGCCACTGACCACCAGAATGAATAAAGCCTGCTTGCCACCAGACCGAATCCGGGTCGCTCACCGGTCGCGATTCTGGTTTCAACATCTCGCGTCGATCGAGCGATGCGGTCTCCGAATTTGACTCTTTTTCAAGTAGGCGCGCCACTGCATCAATTGCCGATGACGACGGCTTTGGCTTGTTGCCGCCGTATACCGATATCGTCAGACAAAGAATCGCGCTAACGCAAACCAGCCAGCGACAAACGATTCGATTCATTTGGCGTCTACCTTTCACCCGGGCAATCAACGAAGAAGAAGCAGTTTGCCATAATTCTTTTCCGCAAGGTTCTTCAGGAACGCCTCGTGGACGTTACGGGCGTCGATTCCCAATGTGTTAATTGTCGTTCGTTGGGTCAGGTTATGATTGGCAATCGCGACGACGATCGCCTGGGGATCAACCAACGCCCCCGCATTGGGTTCCCCGTCCGACAGAAACAACATCAATTCAAGATCGTTGCTTGCATCCAGTCCCATCTTCAGCGGCTCGTAACAAGCAGTGTCCCCTCGCGGCTGCAGGCCGTATCCAAACCGAATTCCGTCAAGTTTATTAGCATCAGTCGCCTGGACGAGTTTCGTTTGGAACACCTCCATTCGATCATCGAACGCGACGATGTTGAAATAGTCCGATTCCGTCAGTTCTTTGATCGCTTTTTGAAGTTCTTTCTGAGCCCGTTCCAGCCGAGTTTCATATTTCACCGAAGAATTCATGCTTCCCGAGCGGTCAATCACGAACACGACCCGTTTCGCATAGATCGTCATCCCGTAAAAACTTGGCCGCGGCTCGTCCCACGGAATCGGCTTGGGAGCAACTTTAAGGGCGACCGATTGCAATGTCTGCACGCGCGAGGAAAACACGAAATCGTCGCGGTTCTTCTGCCACCAGCTTCGCCAGTCTGCGGCAATACCACCAAATTCCTGACCGGTCATTTGCTGAAGGTTAAGCGCGGTCTCGTATTTGAGCTGACCGTCAGATTGTTGAAGTTGATCGACCAGAAAGTCGACCGCCGTCTTATCGGGATATTTTGCGACCGCATCGAGAACGCAGCGTCTGAATCCATATCGCTGTGCGTACTCACGTCGCTTCGTAAGTTTCATCAACGGTTCCAAAAATCCCCGATCTTTGGTCGTTGAGGCGATGTCAGCTGCCGCCATCACCAGGCGGAAATCTCCCGATCCGAGGATTTTGGCTAATGCGTCTGAGGACTGCGGCTGCTTCGCTTCCGCTAACAGCGACATCGCTCGGACGAGGGGAGGCGTCAAGTTCTCTGCTGCGGCTTCTCGATTCACGAACCGAACAATTGATTCGACGATCTCGTCGTCGCTTAAGGATTCCGACGTGATTGATGCCAATCCCTTTTTCCAATGGGATTCCATCTTCGATTTTAGCAGCGAATCGAGCCCTTTTACCGAAATCGCCTTCGAAGGTTTGCCCCCTCGATTGTCTGCCGAACCATGAGAACTGGACTCCCCGAACGACGCTGAATTTAGCCCTGCCCAAATCCCTATCGAAAGGATGAGACAAACCATACTGAAACGACGAATGGCAACGCGCGAAAGCATGGTCTCTCTCCAGCAAGATGTTCAGTACAATTCTGCTTCGAATCGTCTCAACACTTTACCATGTCCACGGAAACTTCAAGCCCCACTCTTGAACACGTGTCAAAGAAGAAAGTCTCGTACAAAATCCAGGGCGTTCCTTACGTTTGCGTCAGGTCGTGATCGACAATACGTTCTTTTCCCATTTTCAGGCCGAAGTCTGTCAGGATCGGCCCGGCGAACCCTCCCTGGCTAATCAAAATTCAGTCCGCAGCCCCTGTATGTCGATGGGACTGTCGTGAATTGGCGGTTCTTGGGATAAGAATCAACGCAAATTTGCCGCTAAACTCTTGTCATACGCAAGCCTACCCGCAAAGTTGCTGTTCTTTGCCCATTTTGTCAAAATACAGGTTCAACAATAAACGGCTGGCGACGACCTAGCGGATGATTCATCCTTTGAACCGGAATATCACAGACGAAGATCCAGGCGTTTTCACAAACAGATCTTGGAAACCGTTCTACCGGACGGGGCATGATCTCAAAGAGTGTTGCAGGCTTTCGAATAAGGTTGATCGATGAATAATTCGTTGAGCCTCGCACTGCTCGAAGTGAATAACCTGGCTCCTTCGTTTATCGTCGCGGATGCGTGCTCGAAAGCGGCCAACGTCCGCATTCTCGGCATCGAAAGCACCGATGGAGCTGCCCAGTGCATCAAGCTGGTCGGGCCGGTCTCCGACGTTCAGGCAGCCGCCGAACGGGGTGCTGCCATAGCAAAAATGATGGGAAGTTCGGCCTTCTATTCGGTGATGGCCGCCCCCCTGGAACTGACTTATAACTTAGCGGACTCAAAGCCTGTTTTTAGTCCGTTGCTCGGTGGATACGATGTTCGCAAACCCAGAGAGAACGCTATGTCGACTACGAATGCACTCGGACTGTTGGAAACACAAGGCCTCGTCGCCGCCCTGCACGCGACCGACGATATGCTGAAAGCATCCAATGTCACGCTGGCTGGCAAAGAAAAAATCGGCGCCGCCTACGTCACGATCATGATCCGTGGCGATGTCGCTGCCGTCCAGACCGCGATCGAAGTCGGTCGCCAAACGGTCGAACGCCTCGGTGGTAAACTGATCCTCGCCGACGTCATCGCTCGCCCACACGCCGATCTTGCCGCCCTGCTCCCCTGATTTTTTCCACCTAAGCCGGCAGAAAAAATAGAGAGTAGACCTGAGTCGGTAGAAACTAGAAAATGAGAGATTCTACCTATCCTTTTTATCGTAGCTGATTCGAGGCTTTGCATGCACTGAGTGGCGAATTCAGGTGCCACTGGATTACCGTCGTCGGTAACCCAGTGCTTTTTTCCTATTCTTACTCATCGCTAGATTCGTTGTTAAATCTTTTCCCGCGTTCCAAATTGCTTGGGAAATTAGATACAATCGCCGTCAGCGCAGCGTTTTTGGCAGTCTCCTTCTGACTGCCTTCATTGCTCCTCAATTTCGGAGACGATCATGAAGGCGATTCTTTCCATAGCGTTGATCCTCGGGCTTTGCGGCCTGGCGGGTGCGGCGGACAACAAGTCTGTCGATCCGGTCGGGACATGGAAGTGTGAATATGAGATCGGCGGGCAGCAGCGCACATCCTCGTTGAAAATCAAGAAGGACGGGGACAACCTCACCGGCACGATGAGCTGGCCAGACAAGGACGAGGCGAAGCTCAAGGACCTGAAACTGAAAGAAGGGACATTGTCATTCTCTGCCGTTCGGAAATTGCCCGGAACCGATAACAGCATCAACATCGAATACAAGCTGACGATTGACGGGGAACAGATCAAAGGAAAAGGAACGTCAGATTACGGGGGAGAGAAGCGGGACTGGGATATCAAAGCCACGAGGCAGAAAATCAGCAACTAAGTTCGTTTGCTCATGATAGGTTCAACCTCTGCCTTCGGATATTCTTGCAGTAGCTTTGCATAGATCGGCGTTTGATTCAGCAATGATTTTCGTTTCGATTGCCCCTTGATGCATAAGATCTCCTCTCGATAATCCGCCGAAACCCGTAGCGGGACATCGATTGAAATATCTTCTCCATATGCCTCTCCCCGTTGTGAGTTGTTTAGCGCAGCCTAAATTGCCAGACCGGCCAAGCCGCCAAACATGATTTTGAAGAGAGTCATCAGAATCGTTTTGGCTGTCGAAGCATCGCTGCTCCATGCTCCATCGGTCCCATCCCACGTTTTTTCGCAATGGACCCTGAAGAAAACGGTTTCGTTGGCTGGTCTTCCCGAGTAAGGACACGTGTCACCGCTCGGCAACTTTCCACTTCTCATCATCGCCTGAATCGTCTCGACGGTATTCAACGGAACGGGTGTTTCACCTGCCGATTCTCGCAGCTTCGCAAGGGAGGGGATGTAAAAAGACTTGCCGCACTGACAGTCGATCGGCAGTCCCGCATCCGTTGGATTGACAGGGTAAACAATGACACATACACAGGTCGCTGAATAGCCCTTATTTCACCGTCTGTTCTATATGATGTTGGAAAATCAGGACGATCAGATTCCGTTACGGCTCAGCATAATTCTGCCTTCGCCGCCCCCCCCCCATTTTGCAAACGCCGAACTCTTCTCTGAGTGCGCCGCTGCGAGCAATCCCGCAGTCAGACAAAAGCTTCATCCGACTGAAGAACACAGCTCGATCATCCAACGTGAAAACATTGCGACTCGATGAAATCGTGATCAGCGTCATATGGGGTGTTTTGCGATGCAATTCGTTGTACAAGAACGGCAGGTCCGTTGAGTACTAAGTGAAACTGATGTACGCCGCACAACGCTCCGTTAGTCAATTGTCCGCAGGGGGCCAAAATGGAAAGCGATTCTTGTTCGAACCTGACATTCACGGAAGAGATGTTGCGTTGCCCGTCGGTACGAGGTCGTGATGTAAAAGCGACGCTCGAACATTTCGCGATCGTCTCGTACGCCGTTCTACCCGAACGCGTCAGGCCGTACGTCGACCCGCAGTTCGATCTCGACTGTTTCCAAGGTCCAAAAGGCGAGCCTTTGGTGTGGGTCTCGATGGTCCCCTTCGAGGATCAGGACTTCCGCTTCGTCGCTGCGCCATGGCTGCGTTTCCGGTTCGGACAGACCAATTACCGAACCTACGTCATCGACCGAAGCACGAACCGCCGCGCCGTCTGGTTCTTCGGGACCACATTGGATTCCTGGACGGTCGCCATCCCTCGAAATCTGTGGAAACTCCCCTGGCACCGAGGCCGTGTCCAATTCGATTGCAACTACGACCCAAGCGCTGCTCGATACACGCATTATCAAATGACCACAACAAGCGATTGGGCACCCGTCGAATTAGAACTGAGCGATTCAGGGGAACCAATTACCACCTTGGATGGATTTCCAAATCTCGACGCCGGTCTGGTGGCTCTCACACATCCGCTAATCGGGGTTTTCCACCGCCGTGACGGCCGATTAGGAACCTATTCCATCTGGCACGACAAGCTGAACTGCACGGCAGGTAAAGTCTTGAAAGCACGCATCGGTCTATTTGATCGATTAGGTATCGTCCCCCATGCCGAGCAATCCAAACCCCACAGTGTGCTCATTCAACACTGCACAGAATTCACGATCTTCTTACCACCGAAGCTCTTCGCGACCGAGAACGCGATTTGCAAACCAAGCCAAGTAATAGATGGCCGGAATGCCCGCCTTTGAAACAAGAACCCAATACTTGCTGTTCATTTCGGGGACGAAGCGCTTCGGGTGGGCGACATAGCCATGCGCAAAGATGCTTTTCGATCGTCATCTTTGGGCTAATTCCATAATATTTCGAAACCGCTGAACTGGAATAAGCATATTATGGGTACCGAGGCTTCCAAGTCGGGCGATTTTTCAACGGTGTTTCTTGTGGCAGTCGTTTCGCTTTTGATCGACAATGATCTTGTGTCGCACTGCAGTCATCGTGTGACTAATCCGGGCTAGAGCACAGGCCCGTTGACCACCTCCGCGAGGGAGGTGGGGTCTCGTGATCGTATCTCACTGCGGCGCTGATTGAGCCTTAGGCACACAACTTCGGGGCATTTATTCCGCCTCTTGGCCCGAGGGAGTTTCTTCCATCGGCTTTAGGTCTCCTAGGGAGCCAAGTTGCCGAAGTTGTGGCCATTTGCCTGCGACTCCAAGGACCACCAGCAGTGCTCCTACTCCGCCCGCGACGACTGATTGGACCGGGCCGAACAAATAGGCTGAAGTTCCTGATTCTAAACCGCCCAACTCGTTGCTGGCTCCAATGAAGACTTGATTCACGGCAGAGACGCGGCCTCGCATCGAATCGGGAGTGAGAGATTGAACCAATGTCTGACGAATCACGACGCTGATTTCATCGCTGGCACCGATCAGAGCTAACATTGTCAGGCTTAGCCAGAAGTTTTGAGACAAGCCGAACACGATTGTTGCCGACCCAAATGTTGCCACAGACCAGAGCAGCGTTCGTCCCGCGCGGGGCATGTGCGACCGATGGGCGAGAACGACCGCCATCACGAAGGCTCCCAATGCTGGTGCGGCTCGCATTAAGCCGTAGCCGATCGAGCCAACTCCCAGTCGATCAGCAAAGACCGGCATCAGGTAGGTTGCTCCGCCGAGCAACACAGCGAGCAGATCCAGAGTCATCGCGGCGACAAGCATTGGCGTGCCGAAAACAAACCTTAGTCCTGCAGACAACGCTCGCCATCCAGGTTCTCGGTTTTCTGTCAGCTTTGGCGTGTCGTTGGGAAAAAACAAGGTGATGCCCAGGCAACCCACCAAACAGAGTCCCGCAAACAGATAGGACCACTTGACGCCGAATGCGATTAACACTCCCGAAATGGCGGGGCCAACTAACGCTGCTGTCTCGAACAGGCTGGCTGTCCAGGCGAATGCATTCGCATAGGCAGACCTCGGAATCAGGTTTGGAAGAATCGACGCTCGCGTCGGACGGGCAAATGTGAGTGCAACGGCATTGGCTGCAACAAGCGAAAAGGTGACAAGCAACGACACCCCTTGTTGATTCCAGGCATTGAGCACTGCCAGTGCCAACGGAACCAGTGCCAATGGGATCTGCGTGCATAACAAGACTCGTTTTCGACTAAACTGATCCGCGATGTGTCCCGCAGGAAGAGACAGCAGAATCACGGGGATCGCACCGACCAGTCCGACGAGTCCGATCGCAAAAGGATCTTTCGTCTTCTGGTAGACGTCCCATTGAACCGTAGAGGCCAACACTTGACTGCCGACAATAGCGAGGACGTAGCTCGCAGCAAACTGCCAGTAGGCCACATATCGAAACGCTTCATAGGGATCATGCTTCACCGTAATTCTCACCACGAGTTTTTTTGCGCCACGCAGATTCATTACACGGAAAACGCCTAAGTTGATCACGCGTGTGGATACGTTCTTAGCAATCTGGTTAAAGAGCAAGTGATTCAACCACGAATCTTACGATTAAGAGCCAGGAGACGTTAAAAGAGGCTATTCGGAAGCATGATTGGAATGTCATCGGAGGCGTAAACTTCCCGTTACCATCCGCATGGACGCGGTTTATTGTAGAGTCGAAACCTCAGTGGTACGATCCACGACAATCGAACTGAAGGAAGAGCTATGCTGGCCGACACGCATCCTGAAGTCGAAGTCGTTCAGCAGGAACTGCTTCATCGCAAAACTGCTGCCGAGAAATTTGCGATCGTTCGAGCACTTACGGCAACGGTGGTGTCTCTTTACCGACAAGGAATTCGCGAGCGTCACCCGGAATACGACGAGCGCGAGGTTCGTATTCATTTTGTCTAAATGAACTACGGCCGGGAATTGGCTGAGGGGCTGCGTCGTCGGCTTGAGAGCGATGGCGCATGAGCCTTTACGATCTGTTACCCGCGCTACGACCCGTTCTGTCCGAATTTGATCGCTTGAGAATTGTTTACTATTTCGGCGGCTCCGTGGCGAGCTCGATCTACGGCGAACCTCGCTCCACACTTGATATCGATATTGAGTGCTGACGTTTTGAAGTCTGCCGTCCGAGACCTCGTCTCCAAATGGGAACAGGACTTCTACGTCAGCGAACCAGCGATGCACGACGCAATTCAACGGGGTGGAAGCTTTGATCTGATTCATTTGTCAACGGCGCTGAAGGTCAATGTCTTCGTCGGAGAAGATACGTTTAATGCTTCCGTGTTGAAACGAGGGCGAGCGAGAATGATCGGGGTTGGCGAAGAGTCTCTGTCGATCTGGCTGGCGTCACCAGAAGACGTGATGATTCACAAACTGGTGTCGTACCGAAAGGGAGGCGAAAACTCTGATCGGCAGTGGCGTGATATTGTCGGAGTGATGAAACAGCAGCAGAGCCGATTGGATAAAACCTACCTCGAAGAGTGGTCTGAACGGTTGAAGGTTCAAAACGTGTGGAAACGAATTCGCCGTGAGACCGGATTGCAGGCGAACTCCTGAATTGCAACTAATTCCTCCGGCTGACGTTCTTGCGGCGGGTTTCGCTACCCGGAATGGCTGCGATCAGTTTGCGTGTGTACTCGTTCTGTGGGTTAGCATAGATGGCGTCTGATGGACCGTACTCGACGATTTTTCCTGCGTTCATCACGGCCATCATGTCGGACATGAATTTCACGACGCTGAGGTCGTGGCTGATGAAGACATAGGTCAAACCGCGTTTCTCCTGCAGGTCTTTGAGAAGATTCAAGACCTGAGCCTGGACCGAAACATCCAGCGCCGAGACGGATTCGTCGCAAATCAGGAAGTCTGGCTCGACAGCCAGAGATCTCGCGATGCAGAGACGCTGGCGTTGTCCGCCAGAGAATTCGTGTGGATAGCGATGCAGATGTTCGGACAGCAGACCGACTTCTTCGAGAAGCTGAGCCGCTCGATTGCGACGGTCCTGAGCACCACTGCCGATTCGATGAACGCTCATCGCCTCAGTAATCATCGCCTCGACAGTCATTCTCGGATTGAGTGAACTGTACGGATCTTGAAAGACGATCTGCATGCGGCGGCGCTCGCGTCGTAGTTCGGCACCACGCAGGCTGGTCCAATTCGTACCGTCAAACGTGACCGTTCCTCCTGTGATCGGAAGTAACCTCAGGATTGCTCGCCCAGTTGTTGTTTTGCCGCAGCCCGACTCGCCGACCAGGCCTAGTGTCTGCCCTTTGTAGACGTTGAAACTGATCCCATCGACTGCCTTGGTGTATCCAATGACTCTACGCAACAGGCCCTTTTTGATTGAGTAATAGACCTGAAGATTTTCCACCTTAAGCAACGGAACCTGGCCTTTAGGTATGTTCTGGTCGGTTGCTGAACCGGAATTCGGCGACATGGCGGGTTCTGTAGCGGTCTCTCTCGCCAACTTTGCTAACTCGCTGACGGGATGCAGCAGACGGCCTCGACCACGACCTTCAATATGAGACAACCGCTCGGGACTAAGTGATTTCTCGGTGATGACCAATTGGCCATTCGCATCCGTCGTAGTGTCCATAAAGTCCGAGACAATTGGCAGCCGTCGCCGGGTCGTATCCAGACGTGGTCGGCAGGCAAGCAACCCTTTCGTATACGGGTGCTTGGGGTTCGCAAAGATATTCGCAACGGTGTCGTATTCGACGAGTTTACCTCGATACATCACAGCGACTTCGTCGGCAATCTCAGCGATCACTCCCAGATCATGCGTGATAAACAGAATCGACATCCCTCGTTCATCCCGCAGTTTTCGGATCAATTCCAGGATCTGGGCCTGAATCGTCACATCGAGTGCTGTCGTCGGTTCGTCGGCGATTAATAGTTTGGGATTGCAGGCCAGAGCCATCGCAATCATGACTCGCTGCTTCTGGCCACCCGACATTTCGTGCGGATATTTTTCAAGCGACTGAATTGGATTAGGAATACCAACTTCTTCGAAAAGACGCCGTGATCGATCGAGTGCTTCTCGGCGGCTAACTTTTTCGTGCAATAAAATCACCTCGGCAACCTGATCACCAACTCGATAAACGGGATTAAGAGATGTCCCCGGCTCCTGAAAGATCATGCTCAGTTCTTTTCCACGAAGGTGCCGCATGTCTGCACGGGGCAACTGAACAAGATCTCTTCCAAGAAACACAATCTTGCCACCGTCAATGCTGGCTCCGACATCGGGCAATAATCGCATGACCGAAAGCGATGTCACCGATTTGCCCGAGCCCGATTCCCCGACCAACCCCAGTGTCTGGCCCTGGCGAATCCGTACGGTCAGATCGTCGACTGCTTTCACGGTCCCTGCGTCCGAATGGAAATACGTTTTCAGTCCGATGACATCGAGCAACGCCGCATCCGTCATAAAGTGACTTTCCAGGCTATCAGTACCGTGGTGACATGTCCGTTATGTCAGGAAATCTAATATGCGTGCTCTGGGAGACCGAGGGATCTTCTGAGCCTCAACGCAGGTTCAAGTATCCGCTTAGCGACTCCCGTCGTAATTTGGACAGCCCGTGTTTTACGCATCGCGACGAAGGCGATCAAGGAATTCCGCAATGTCATCGGGAAACGGCATCCTGAAGTGAAGTTCCTCGCCAGTAATAGGATGAGCGAAACCCAACTCTGCGGCATGTAATGCAAGCCGCGGTGCGCGACTTCGGTCTTCAACCATTCGGGCAGCGAATGGCTGTCGGTATTTTATATCGCCGCAAACGAGATGGCCTCGCTCGGAGAGATGAATACGAATTTGGTTAGTTCGACCGGTTTCCAGCTGACATTCGACCAAAGAGTATTCGCCGAGGTCTTCGAGCGGACGAACGTGAGTCACTGCTCGTTTACCAACTTTTGGATTGTTGATGCTTCCGCGACGGCCATCTCCTCGGTCACGCACAAGATTCGACTCGATTGTCTCAGCCATGGGATGTCCATGGACAATGGTCCAATACACGCGATGAGCAATGTGACGTCTAAATTGCCCGGTCAATCCCTCTTCCGCCTCGTCTGTTCGAGCCATCACCAATAACCCGCTTGTGTCTCGATCTAAACGATGGACCACACGCAACACGGGTGATCTTACATGCATCCCACGAACACGCTGTCCGCTTTCGAGCGAGCGACGTGCAATCAGTGCCGCAACCGATTCTTCCAATGAAGGATTCAGAGATTTTTTTTCGGTAGACCAGTTCCGCTCCTCTTCGCGACGATGGGTCATCATACCAGAAGGCTTTGCCACAACGACAATGTGCGAATCGATAAACAGGATCTGCACATCCTGAGGTCTTGGCGTTTTGATTGCTCGATCATGCAGCTCGACCACGTCCCCCGGAACAACGCGACGTGCTTCACCAAGACAGACTGTTCCGTTGACAGAGACCTGCGATCTCTCGAGTCTTTGCCTGAGTTTTGACCACGATTCCCCAGGCACCATTTTCCGCATGACTGCCAAAACGGTTTTGCCAACAAGATCCTCAGTTACCGCAAACGAGATCGGATCAGGCATGGCTCACTCAGATTTTTCGTTAGCCCAGCGTGCAAGCAATGTTGGGTTGTTCGTGCTCGCACTTCGGGTCATCGATAGACAAAATTACGAGGCACTTACCGGTTGCATGCGAGGTTCGGTCGCATTCGTTGGCACAACGGTTCGGTCCGTCAACGGGCTGAACAGCAGAAATGCGTAAAAGATCGAACTTGCGAACGATGTTTTCGCGAATGGAATTGCCGCAACATAACAGGCAGCTAATCCGGCCACCGAGTGAGGAGCAGCCGTCTGAGTCCAGAAATAAACAAAGTTGGTTACGATAAAAAACAGAATTTCGGCGAGTACACCACAACCAACCGCCGCGAACGGACGAGAGGCCGCTGATTGACGATTAAGCCCCTGGCCGATAACAACCGCAAATGCGGTGCACAAGTAGGCTGCCCAGCGATCACTCGGAAAGGCCCAGGAAAACTGACTGGTCACGGCCCAGATTCCCAAATCGCTGGCCAGAAGAGCCAAAAGGGGGAGACTGAATCGCAAGCGGCGATCAGCGATAAAGGCTCCGGAATACAAACAGACTGCGATCATCGGTGAGAAGTTCCATGGATAGAAAATCACACTTGAATCGAGTTGTACATCGTATTTTGTCAGCACGTATGGCAACAAACGAAGAATGATCGTGAACGAAAAAAGACTCAGGAGAAATTTAACTTGTGATGACATATTCAATTCTTTCAATTTCTTACGATGCTGAAAAGGAATCGAGCAAGATTCCGATTGGCACCGAGAGTGTAAACGGGATTCGCAAGTTAGGCGAGTGACCCTTTTAAATCAGAGTGCTTCGGGCAAAGGACCTTCGAGTGATAGAGGCGTTTTGTGGGCTGGGCAAACTCTCGGGACTCGTGAAGTTTGCAGCATTTCAATCGGACCGACCGGCTTCCAGGCGTTGCATTTCTCGCAGTACATCCCCGGAACCAGTGTCGGTTCGCCAGTTTCCGGATTAAGTTCCGGTGACGATCTGGCTCGTAGCAAGAAAACATCTCCCGAGTCTTTGTCGACATAGACAATTTCCTGAAGAAGTTCATCGGGAACCGTCCGCGAGCGATCGAAAAGCACCGGATAACAAGCGAGTGCAGCGACAACACTCGCAGCAATTGCAAGTGATGTTTTATTTACGGTCATAGAGTTCATCCTGCAGCGCGGGATTATTCAGGTTTCCGTCGCTGACAAACCCGAGTCGCTTGGCATCCATCTTGGCGGATTGAGCCGCAGACATCCAGTTCGTACCAGGGACTTGAATCAAAAAATTACGGGACCGAGACTCAACATGACCATCCAGGAAGGCCACGTTCGCCGAGTCTGAATGCCGAAAATGAGTCGTCGCGAAATTCTGACTTGGGGGTTCCAGTATCCAGGTTTCCTGGAAATTGAGTGCGAAGTCGACTTGAGCACTGTCACCATAAATCACCGTTTGCGTGAGTTGCATCACGTCACGCAGCTGAGCAAAGTCAGACTTGACCGTATAGCTAGGATAGTTCGAAAAGTCGTAATCGATTCCGTAGCCGAGGTAGCGAGCGTTGAATCCGTAACCACAGGCCATTTTTCCGAACCGCACGACATCAACGATCTGACTAGTGAGGTCGGGACATTGAAATGCGGCATAGTTCGTCTCCATGTATGGAGCGAGCGGACTTTGTGTGAAATCGAGTTGCTTGGTCGGATCGACCTGATCATAGTTCACATTGCCAAACCAGAAACGGGCCTGCCCCACGGAAGGATAGGCTGTGGCATTCGCCATAAACTTCTGATTGTCGATGCGATAGCTGGGCAAAAAACCTGCGTAGGTTTCTGAATAATTGTGCGTGGCCAGCGCGAGTTGCTTCAGATTGTTCTTACACTGCGTACGTCGCGCAGCTTCGCGAGCCTGTTGAACGGCCGGCAGAAGTAACGCGATCAGCACTGCAATGATGGCGGCCACAACCAGAAGTTCGATTAGCGTAAATCCGGTCCGTCGTTTCTGTCCTCGCGCACATTCATTTCCGGACACTACGAAACCGATTTTTTGTTCGTCACCCTTGCCACCTGGACTATGATCGAGTAGCGAGAAAGAATTTGACCGGGATGCCGTAACTTCGTGATTAATGGCCGATCGAGATCCATCTTTAAGATTTCGCGCAACTGGCATGACAATTCTCCGTTGTCGACAGGTAACCCCTGCGACTTCAACAACGAATGAAAAGCTGCTTCCGTTCGCGATATACCGTCACAAACCGGATTTGCGGTAAGCGTTGGTGCAGCGCGAAGAAACCCATACTTTGGGCAACAGAATCAACGTTTCGATCAGCGCGAAGTCGTTGGCGTTTCAACCGACATCTGGGCAGGTCTTCTGGCTACCGGATCATACTACTCACCGCGCCTTCCCAAGCAAAATCGCTCAGTGGCATTTGCGGTTTTCGTCCCCGGATACAGCGGCGGGACCGCGACGGATTCGCACCGTCTTCCCTATTCTTCCGTGACACACTCGTTCACGGACACCCACGTCGTTGCGTGATCCTATCGCGCCAACTTTGATTTGCAACAGAGAAAAAAACGATTTTGTTTCTGGATTTTAGCCACCAGCTTTCTTCTGTGCCGATTCAAGCCGTTTCTTAGCCTCGTCAAACGCAACTGATGCAGGAAATTCTTTGATTAATAACTTGTAGGTTTCGGCGGCGAGTTTCCAATTCCCCTGCACCTCGTCACACTTCCCCGCACTCAACAGTGCGGCGGCCTGCCATTCCGGAAACTTGTAGTTGCTGTAGACTTTCTGGTAGGCGATTGACGCCGAGTCCCATTTCTCCTGAAAGAAGTATGTATCCCCAATCAAGAACTGAGCCTTGGCGGCAGTTTCTGTTCGATGCGCTGCAGGATCGGAAAGGACGCGCTCGAACGCTGCTCGGGCGTCATCGAATTTAGGCGGTGCCTGTTGCTTATAACTGCGACCGAGCACCTCTTCAGCAAGATAGATAAATCGAGATTCAGGCCGACGTTGCTTCATGTCTTCAACGACCGCCAGAACATCAGCATATTTCTTTTCGCGAAAATTGATTTCGGCCAGCAAAATCCAGATTCGATCAAACCACTCTGCCTTACTGACCTTCTCGTCCGCAGATTCAGACTGCAGAAACTGCAACTTTTCTCGAGCCGCGACTAATTCAAGATCGGTTGGTTTCGAACTCGCCAGTAAAGACTCCGCTTGGCTGTACGCGACATAAAAGCGATGATTAGTCATCGGGAAATTCGTGACGAGCTTATTACCAATCGAGCGTACATCAGACCATCGCTGACGTTCTACCGCCAAAACCACTAATTGGAACAAAGCCTGCTCCTTAATCTCGTCCGTACTCTTTTCGCTTTCGGCAAGGACTTCAAATGAAAGCCGGGCTTCGTCAAATTTGCCCGCAAATAAGTCACTTTCAGCGAGGGACAACTTGGCACTGTTAACAAGCGGGCTATTGGGGGCCTCATTCACGAGTCTCCGCCAGATCGCGTCGGAACGCTCGAATCTCTCATGGCGATAATTGAAAATAGCCCATTCATCCAGCCGCTTATCCAGATCGGCAGGTTGCGGAAATCGCCGGAGCAACTCTTCATAGGCGGCATCCGCTTCGGCAATCTTGTCAGCCTTATTCAGAATTCGCGCAACTTGTAACCCAGCCTTAAATGAAAATTCGAGCGGAGGCTGCAGTTCCGCTCCACTCGCCGCAGGCTTCACTGCTGGAAACGTATCAAAGATTTTTTGAAATAGTGCTATGGCCTGATCCGGCTGATCGGCTCGTTTCAATGATTCCGCTTTATAGTACGTACATTCCATGACGAGCTTGTGTTTTGGAAATTCGCTGATCACTCGCCCAAAGGATTCTGCAGCTTTTGCGTATTCGGCACGTTCATACTGCGTTAACGCAATCCCTCGCATAGCATAGGCTTTCTTTTCAGGATCTTTTTCCAGACGCAGGCTTGTCTCATAGAGGCTGCTGGCCGTATCCCAATCGTTTTGCGACTCCGCCAATTCAGCCAGTTGCTGTACCGTCACGACAATCAACGGGTGATCGGCAAACTCTTGCTGCAAACGTGACAGAGCCAACTTGGATACTTCGCGCTGCTGTTGACGTTCAGCAGACAGTGCTTGAATTGACAACGCACGGGGCGCCTGGCGCCCCTTCGGAAACAACTCCAGATACTTCGCTGCAGCTTGGCCAGCCTGATCATATTTTTGTTGTTGATAAAGACTGTCGGCTTGAAGAACAATCGCATCAGAGAAGTCGCTCTTCTCGCCATCGGCAACGGCCTTCTCAACCAGAGGAGCAATCAATTCCAAGGCTTGATCCTGATTTCCCTGAAGTTGCCGGGCCAGAGCCAGATAGTAACGCGCCTGACCTTTTGTCTTTGCAATCGTACTTTGTTTCATGACTTGTTCGAAGCGCCGTGCGGCCGAGTCATACAAACCACCGGTCTCGGCCGCTGGTTTCTTCTCACGCAATTTTTGACCGGCTCGAGCTAAATCCAACCGGCCAGATAACAACTCAATATGAAGTCGAAGCCCGCTTTGAGGAAACTCCTTTGGGAATCTCGTCAAATACTGTTCAGCGGCTGCGAAATCACCAGACTCGATCGACATTTCAATCAGCGCATGCAAACTATCGTCTGCCAGGTCCCCTGTGGGATTTCTTGAAATCACCTGTTCAAACAACTTCCGCGCCTCGACGACGTGTTGAAGATAGCGTTCACAAAGTGCCTGCTCGAACAGAATCGATTCGGCCAGAGAATGCTTCGCCGAAAACTTCGCCGATGCGTTCAAGGATTCGAGTG
>CAIULL010000291.1 GCA_903899985.1 uncultured Schlesneria sp. | reverse complement strand
GACGACGGGTTCAGAATAGGACTATCGTTCGCGCGTCGACCAGGCGAGCCGGGCGACGTGAGTCCCCGGATTCTTCGTTTGGCAATGATTTACGACGGCGCGTGGTAGGCATTTCCGAGAACAGCACCTCGTTTGACTACAATTCGTTCGTGCGTTTCGTCTATTTCCGGCTAAACTTTTTATGAAACGTCCCAAAGGGTTCCCAAGCGAGATACTCATGAAAAGTCCGTTTCCCGGTATGGATCCATTTCTGGAACTGCACTGGGGCGATGTCCATCAACGACTGATCACGTACTTGAGTGATACGATCCAATCGAATCTGCCTGAAGATTTGCGTGCTCGCGTCGAGGAACGCGTCTTCGACGAGGCGGATTTGGGATACTCACGACGGATCGTACCCGATGTGCGAATCTCCGAAATTGCAACGGCTCGGCGATCGCCAAGCGCTGCGGGGATGACCGCCGTCGCAGATGTCAATGAAGCCGAACCGTATGTCTTCGAACTCCACGGCGTCGAGATCACGGAGGGGTTCATCGAAATTCGCGAACGAGGGGGCGGACGCGTCGTCACGGTGATTGAAATTCTCAGTCGAGCCAACAAACTCCCCGGCGCCGGACAAGAGCAATATCGCCTGAAGCAGGACGAAGTCTTAAAATCGAGTGCCAGTCTTGTTGAAGTCGATCTGGTGCGGGGAGGGCGTCGCATCCTTTCACTCCCTGCGAGCGACATCCCCGAGCAGCATCGCGGGGACTATCTGACCTGTATCAGTCCCGGTTGGAACCGCTCACGACGTGAGCTTTATGCAATGCCGTTGCGTTCGCCGTTGCCCGTCATACGAATCCCGCTGCGACAGTCAGACCCGCCGTGTAAGGTCGCACTTCAGGCGCTAGTAAACCGGGCCTACGAAGCAGGCCGATACGACGACATCGACTATTCGCAGGAACTCGATCCTCCGCTTTCCGCCGCCGACGCGATCTGAGCGAAGTCACTCACGACAAAAGAAACGTGAGCAGGTGGCAATGTGGCACGACGTCCCTTTGTTCGTAAGTTTTATCGTCTAACCGCGCCTCGCAGAGAAGCGGGAGCGGAGCGGCGGAATTGCCGTCAACCGAGTTGTTATTTCTCGTTGGGGCATTGCGAAAAAACGGACCTGCGGCTACGTTTGAAGAGATCGGCTGGACGCCGCTGGCTGCGGGTTAAATCAGGAAATGCCGCGACCATTGATCTCACCTGATTTCGTTTGCCACTTCCCCTAGGACGGGGACTCGGCATTGGTCGTCGGCTGGAAGCCGACGCTACGAAACACGCCCACTCAGTCATTCACGCCGGCACCGCAGTCGGGACATCCACTACCTCCCTACAGGTCTATGTTCCTGGCTACGCGCACGTTTTTTACTCAGTCTTAACTTGGCATACCCGAAGTCAGGCAGACGCGGAAGCCGAGATTGCGGTTCAGTTCCGACCGCTGGTTCTTGCAGCGAACTGCTGCCCGACACGACACAGAAGTGCTATTCCAACTGCCACCCCGAATTACCAGACTCCAGTCGTCTGAAGGGGATAACCCGTTTGGACTTGTGCCGCTGATTCGTTGTTCTACGTACCAATCGGAACACCATTCCCAGACGTTCCCGTGCATATCGTAGAATCCCCATGGATTGGGGGCATGTGTAGCAACTGGGTGGGTTTCGCTTCCAGAGTTCCCAATGAACCATGCAAACTGGCGCAATTGCGCAGCGTCGTCTCCAAACCAATAGACAGTTCGAGTCCCGGCACGGCACGCATATTCCCATTGTGCTTCAGTCGGCAGCGCCACTCTTTCATTCGCCGAAACAATTCCTTCCTCGCGTAAGAGATTTGACATCCGTTCGCAGAACGTTGTCGCCTTCTCCCAAGAGACACTTTCCACTGGTCTTTTCGGTCCTTTAAAGTGGCTCGGATCACACCCAGTGACAGCTTTGTAGAGTTCTTGTGTGACAACGGTTTCACCCAGCCAAAATCCGGACGATAATCTAACGCTGACTTGATTCTCGTCAGCGCTGCGTTTTGGTTCACTGTTGGGCGAACCCATTGTGAACGTCCCTACCGGGCACCAGCGAAATGGAATCTCCAAACCGGACAATTGGATCACGGTGCGATCACCCGCTTTCGTACCCGGACGCAATGCCACATCCGGGCATAGTTTCTGAAACTTGAGAAAATCCGGGCGACCGGGAAATAGACGTAACGCTTCTTGTACCGGATTGATCAATTTAGGGTATTCATGGTCTTTGACCAATCCGCGAATCTGCTCTTCCAATTCCACCAGCCGGTCGCGTCGCGTTACCGCGTTCTGATAGAGGTGCTGATTGCGAAGCTTGACTGGAATTTCTTCGAGTTCCTTGGCTGCTTCGGCGTACTGGAACCGATCGAACAATCGTTGTCCCTTATTATTTTGAGCCGCCGCAAACACCGTCGCATTCTCCATTTCCTCGGCAAACGAATCCAACGGTGCAGAAATCAGCGGATGGGGCGAGGGACTGATGATCGGCTTGGGGAATTTTCTGGGCTCCGGTTCCCGCTTCGACGGTTCCAACGGAGGGGCTGGATCGGCCTTCGCGCCAAGCCTTTTTAATTCTTCGAGCAGGATGACCGCGTTCTGTGGCCGGTCGTCGCGGGATTCAATACACCAGACCAGCAATTCAATTTCGCAATCTTGCAATCCCCGCTCTGTCATCCGCACCTGCCACTTCGTCCCCGTCGGAGCACCGAGATTCATATTTCCCGTCAGCATCTGATACCAGATCACACCCAGTGCGTAGATGTCGTCCGCTGTGTGGGCTTTTTCTCCGTTGGCCTGTTCGGACGATGCATAAAGCGGTGTATGAGACCCCAGAAATGACGCCAACGAACGTTGGCCAATCGTATGCGCCCGTCGTGTCCGATGATCGATCTCGGCCTGAATCCCACCAATCCCAAAATCGGCGATCTTAAATCTCTTGGAAAGCGAATATCCGTGTTGCACTGATGAACTCCCCGCAACGGCACGCCAACGAGCGGCTTCCTGCTCAAAGTTTTCGGTGGCCGGTATCAGGATGTTTGCGGGTTTGAGATCACGATGGACGATCCCGGCGTGATGCGCGAACGCCATTGTTTCCACCAGGTCGATCAGCGATTCGCGAATATCCTCGGTCGATGGTGGCACCGGCCGGGCGGACCAATGCTTGATCAAATCGGCCAGATCTCCACCAGCCACGTATTCGTATTGCAGTGCAGGAGTCACAGCCGACAGATGGGTATCCAGCAATTCCACGATCCCCGGATGTTTTCCCTCGTGGACAATTCGATCCAACAAATCCGCTTCGTTCCGAAGGGAATTTGCAGCCGTGGCATCCAGGCAGAACTTGAGTGCAACCGGCGGCCGGCGTGGCTGAAACGGATTTGACGCTTTCCAGACTTCGCCAAATCCCCCGATCCCCAATAGCTCGATCAACTTCAAATCGCTTCCGGCGAGTGGCTGTTGACCTGTCGCAAACCGTGACGGTTTGGTCGGAATCAACGGCTGCAAAGTTTGTGGCGAATCGAACTTCTGCCACTTCGCCGTCGTCAGACCGAGCGGATCGTTGGGTCGACGCAATGTCCGGCGAATGTTCGGCTGCAACTGCGGCAACAGATTCTTCAGAGCCATCTGTTGTTCAGGTCGATCTGCAGCGACTTCCAGTACGGCAACGTCGATCGCATCACGCAGTTCATCCGCCGTCGCCTTCGCGATCTCTTCCACCGCAGCCTTACGGTCTTCTTCGGAGGTTTTCGAACCCCAATGTTCCCATAAATCCTTGGCAACGCTTTCACCACCATCCACGATGGCATCGACAGCAAAGCTGGCAAGCCCGAACGTGCTGGTGTTCAATACCGCCTTGGCGACCTGCTTGATCAAAAAGACTCCCACATTCTTCATCGCAACAAGACTCCCAAGGTCGCTGGATCGCATTTTGGCCGAAGTCGCGGCAGACAATCAAAACCATTTTCTGAACCTGACAACGCAAATTCGCACTGATTGGATCACACGATACTAACACGTGAACAGATTTTCCAAATCGACGGGTGACGACGGTTACCTGTGTTGCCAGCCCTCGGCCACGCTGTGAGGGCGTTTTTGCGATCGTTTTTTAGTTCAACTTCGGCGAAAATGTCTTCGTAAACCGAAGGTGTTTGATAACAAATCCCAGGGTTGATTGCTTGCGATCTACCCTGGGTGGCAATGTGAGAGATTGGTCGTACCCCATCCGGATTTCGTCATCATTCGCACAACGCAGATCCGTGAATTGCAAATCGATGATCCAGGATACAATTTGAAAAAAGACCGGTGTAACACCTTTGGTGTAAAACACCATTCACCGGGTCTTAACCCAGGGTGCGCTCGCTGACGCTCCCGACCCTGGGCTATGTGATTCAACACCTTTGGTGTAAAGACATCCAATTTCTTTCGCTTCGATCTACGTGCATCGTCGGCAACGACACGTTGAATTTCTCAGACTGTCCGCAGATCTTCTGCCACACTTTATTTACAGATATCATTGTTATCCTGTATTTTACAGCGAACGCCATTACAGATTTGAGCTTCCAATGATCGACACCGCTTCCATTTGCACGAATGGTTTCGAAACCGCGTTTCACCAGCGACTCTATAACTTCCGCACATTGTGCAACCTTCCGTGGTCCTTCTGAAGGCTTCTTCGATGAAAAAGAAACCTAACCTGGAAATGTACGAGTTCTTTTTTGTGTTTAAAAAGATTTCGGATAATGACGCCACTGCGTGGAATGACCTTGAATCGTGGATTGAAAAATCACGAGGGATTCCGGTCAGATTAAAACCACAACACAAATTCATAAGTTTTTATAATATTTTGCATTTTTCACTTATCGGCGTATTGAGACATAGAAGCTGGGGAGAGTGGCATGACGAGGGTTTGGACAGCGCACATTTGGGCCCAGTCTGTAAATCGGTTTGGACCCTTCGCGTCCCATTTGAGGAGGCGGCACGTGCAGGATATTGGGCTGCGCGAGTTTCTCGCCATATGAGCATTACACTTTTTGAACGGTCTTCAAAACGGATCTATCGAACCGATGGATTCAATAAAATGACCATGAGATTAGAGCACAAACCCAACTTTGAATCCCCAACTCTCAATCAGATCTGTGACGCCGTAGATACCATGACACCTGACGGCGGTCCATCAATTATCGTTCTTAAAGATGGAGACAAAGAGGAAACCTACGCACAAGCTGCTGGAGGACTTGAAAAATTTACTTGTGAATGGCGTGAGACTTCTGATGGAGTCTACAAACATTGGGTCGCAGGAACGCCAGCGAAGGGCCGACGCGACGTAAAAATTCGGACAAACGGACACCATCTTATTGTCAAGGCTAATGAACGCCTCTGTGCTGCTGACGTAAAATCGATACTCGCAGCGTTTGCCAGACGCGAATCGCGCCCTCAAAACTGGGTGTGGCGAGACATTTCGAATGAAATCCCAAAAAATTCGAACGGTATGCTATCGTTTTCGACAGACCACGATGGGGCGGTTACCTGACTTGGGTCGTAAACGGTCATCGCGCGACGATCTGTGCTGACCGCGAGCTTCATTGACATAATCAACTGCGATCGAGACATCAGATGCTCATCTTTGCCATATTGCAACGAGCAGAAACTGACCTACGTTAAAAGCTCATGGACAACGCGGCATGGCTCGACTCCGGTCAGGCGGGAATCCAGGCCCTGGAATTTGTAGCTGAATTTATTGTGGTCGATTCCCAGTTGGTGGAGAAGCGTGGCATGAATGTCGTGGACGGAGACTCGGTTTTCGATGGAGTGATAACCGAATTCGTCGGTGGCGCCATAACTGAAGCCTGGCTTGAAGCCACCTCCTGCGAACCACATCGTGAACCCGGCTAGGTGATGGTCGCGGCCATTTCCTTGCGCCATGGGAGTTCGTCCGAATTCCGAACCGAAGACAATCAACGTGTCTTTCAGCATGTCTCGCTGTTTGAGATCGACGATCAGCGCTGCGATCCCTTGATCGACTTCTTTCGCCGTTCCTGCCGAATGTTCTTTGACCGCGCCGTGGTGATCCCAGTCACGATGATAGAGCTGGATAAATCGGGTCCCTCGTTCGGCCAGCCGTCGTGCCAGCAGGCAATTCGAGGCGAATGAACCATCGCCTCCTTTGGTTCCGTACAGATCAAAAATATGTTGAGGTTCGTTCCGCACGTCCATCAGTTCCGGGACACTCGACTGCATCCGAAAGGCCAGTTCGTATTGGCTGACGCGAGTGGCGATTTCAGGATCGTCAAACGTCTGATTCGCCAGACCATTCAGTGCTTGAACGGAATCGACGATGTCTCGTTGTCGTTTGCTGTTCACTCCTTTGGGATTGCCCACGTACAGCACGGGGTCGCCCGTCCCTCGAAATTCGACTCCCTGAAACTGACCGGGTAGAAACCCGGAATGCCATTGGCGTGCAGCGATGGGCTGCTTTTGTCCGAATTTTCCTGTCGAAACCATCACGACGAAACCGGGCAGGCTTTCTGACTCGGTCCCCAGACCGTACAGCAGCCACGAGCCCATCGCCGGACGACCGGCATTCATAGAACCGGTATTCATGAACGTGTGAGCCGGATCGTGATTAATCGCTTCAGTGTAAAGCGACCGTACGATGCACATGTCGTCAGCACACTTCTCGCCAAGATGCGGCCAGATCTCGGCCATCGACTGGCCTGAGGCACCAAACTGTTTGAACGCGTGCTGCGGCGCGAAACAATTCAGTTTCTGACCTTGCAGTTGAGCGATCTGTTGCCCTTTCGTAATCGATTCGGGCATCGCCTGACCGTGAAGCTCTGCCAGCTTCGGCTTGTTGTCGAACGTGTCGATGTGAGTCATCCCACCCGCCATATACAGCCAGATCACTCGCTTGGCTTTGGGAGCAAAATGAGTGGGATTCAACACGCCAGTCCACTTCGGCACGCTCGCCTCTTGCTTCACTTCCGCCGCGAAACCGTCCTGCTTTAACAGTGAGGTTAAAGCGATCGAACCAAGACTGACTCCAGCCGTCTGCAAGAACGAACGCCGAGCAATTGATGTCGGAATAGTCATAATACGATGATTTCCAAGAAATACGGGATTGGAACACTAATCTTCGCTAATCTGCACTAATAAGACAATTAAGACGGATTTCGGGAAGACACACGGTTCGAATTATTTACTGAACTTTCTGCTTCTTTCTCTTATTAGCGTTAATTAGCGAAGATTAGTGTTCTAAAACTCTTTCTTAACGTTGTTGCCGGGCGAGATAGATCCATCGAAGAAAAGAGTCCGGGGGCTTACGCCGCCCGGCTCGCCTGGACTATTTTTCTTATTCTTCATGCTCTTCGTGCCCTTCGTGGTTCAAATTCTTCGTCCTCTTTCAGCAAACGGTTCATGGCACTGGTACCATCCGCGTCCGATTCAGTTCCGCGTGATCGTTTCGTGCAAATTCAAGATCGTTCGTGCGACACTCGTCCAGGCAGCGAGTTCGGTTTTATCAACCTCAGCCGACACCGGTTTCGCTCCGACACTCAATAGTTCGCTCGCGGCGTTCGGATCAGATTTGTATTCCGCCAGGTGACCTTGAAGCAGGCGATCAAGAATCTCGGTTTCTGCAGGAGTGATGTCGCGCGACACGGCACGGCGGAACGCGAACTTTAACCGCTCACTCGTTGAGGCTCCTCCGTGGCGAATGATCTGCTCGGCGAACGCTCGTGCGGCTTCGATGTAACTGGGATCATTGAGCAATACCAGCGACTGCAAGGGGGTGTTTGATCGAGCCCGGTCGGCAGTACATTCTTCACGACTGGGTGCATCGAACGCCATCAGGCTTGGATGCAGGTATTGCCTCTGCCAATGCGTGTAAAGACCTCGTCGATACAGGTCCTCGCCATTTCCGTTCTGCCATTCGCGAGTCGGGAAATTGAGATGAGCCCAATAGCCAGGCGGCTGATACGGTTTGACGCTGGTTCCGCCGATTTTTGACACCAGCAATCCACTGATGGCGAGTGCATTGTCGCGAACAAGTTCTGCATCCAGCCGGAAGCGACCCTGACGAGCCAGCCAGCGGTTGTAGGGATCGATTTCGCGAACTTCGCTATTGGAAAACGACGCCTGCCGGTACGTTTGTGACATGACGATCGTCTTGATCAGTTGCTTGATGTCCCAGCCAGACTCGATGAACTGAGCTGCCAGCTGATCAACAAGTAGAGGATGGCTCGGCCAGTCTCCCTGTGCTCCGAGATCGTCGACTCGACGTGACAATCCCGCTCCGAAAAGGAGTTTCCAGACCCGATTGACGAACACACGGGCTGTGAGTGGATTGTCACCTGCGGTGATCCACCGCGCCAGATCCAGACGAGTCAATCGACGATCATCGAGGGGACCATTGGAGAAGATCGCGGGATAGGCAGGGGTGACCTGTTCACCGCTGTCGTCCATCCAGTTCCCTCGCCGTAAAATGCGAACCATTCGCGGTTGGACTGCCGTCGTCACCAGTGTACTGGGAATGCGTGCGTCGAGTTCCTTTCGACTCTTTTCCAGTCCGGCCAACTGCTGCCGCATCGGCTCTAACGCGGGGGCGATCTTGCGGTAGTGAGCAGCGAGTTCGTTTCGCTGAGCTTCGCTGCGTTGCTCACCCGCAATCGCCAAGATCGCACTGATCTGTGGAGGAAGAGACTGGTCGACCTTGACTGGCCGTGGTGCGGTCGTCGCGGAAATTCGAAAGCGTCCCAGCGTATGCTGGGGGTTATCAAGATTCTGCAGCAACGAGATTGTCACGCCATTTTCATTGATAACGTCTCGTGCCGATTCAAAGACTGCCACGTTTGGTTGTCCCACCTTTTCCATGACGGCCCAGCCCCACGTTTTTCCCTTGATGTCTCCATCAATGGCCGCCGCGACTGCCCATTTTCCGTAGGGGTTCGCGCCTGCCGCCCCCGTTTGTTCGTAGCTGGCGGTGGCCGATTGAAACTTCACCCTGCGATCGGTCGCTTCGACAGAATTTTGCTCCACAATCAATTCACTCAGCACAAAGTTGCCATTGCCGGCTCGCCCTGGCCCCTTGGCGGGTAGCGAATCATCCGGCATGACTTCGAGTCGAAACGCCGTGACACCGCTCGGCAAGTCATTGATTTTGAGAACATAAGTATCCGTGGCGGGGCTTGTTCCGCTGGCCAGGATCGATCCGTCCTCTTTCAGTGTCAGGGTGGCTCCGCCCGTGGAGACGATCGATGACGGTTTGAGCACTGTCCAGAGAATCTGAGTCTTTTCCCAGGCCGCCTGCGCATCGGCGAGTTCGCCCGTTGCCGTATTGAGAACCGTTTTGGTGGCCGCGATTTGTCGGTCCAGATCAGCCAGCGCCGCTTCTTGGTCCGGATTGGGGACCTTGATGAATGAACCCCAATTCCCATCGGAATTTGCTCCAGAGTACAGACCTCGCTCCTGAATGTCGGCAAAAAACGCTTCGAAACGGTAGAAGTCGCGAGTCGTGAAGGGGTCGTATTTATGGTCGTGACATTCCGCACAACCTAAGGTCACTCCCAGCCACGTGCCGCTGGCATTGCGGACACGTTCCGCGATGTACTTCGCGAGATACTCTTTGTCTTGCACACCACCCTCAGCCGACATCATCCCCAGCCGGTTATATCCCGAAGCAATTTTTTGATCTCGACTTGGTTCGGGAAGAAGATCGCCAGCAAGTTGCTCGATCGTGAACTGATCGAACCGCTGATTCTTATTGAATGAATCAATCACATATTGCCGGAAAGGTGACACGCTGACGTCCTGATCACCGTGATAGCCAACGCTGTCAGCATACCGCACGAGATCCAGCCACCAGATGGCAAGACGCTCACCATAGTGCGGCGATTGAAGCAGACCATCGACAACCTTTTCATAGGCGTTTGGCGACGGATCTCGCACAAAGGCATCGACCTGTTCGGGGGTCGGGGGTAAGCCAATCAAGTCAAAGCTCAATCGACGAATCAGGGTGATTCTGTCAGCCTCAGGACTTGGCTTCAGCCCCTGACCGGCCAACCCGTCACGAACCATGGCATCAATGAGGGAGCTTGCAGTCGGCGTGGCTGCGCCTGACTGGACAGCTTCGATTTGATTGACATTTGTGGGACGCCTGATCGGCAGAAAGGCCCAATGCCCCTCGTAATTAGCACCCTGTTCTATCCACAGCTTCAACAGTTGCATGTCGCGTGGCGACAGTCGCTTGCCGCTGTCGGTCGGCGGCATGACTTTTTCCGGATCAGATGAACTGACCCGTCGAAAAAGTTCGCTTTCACCAGGCTTTCCAGGAACGACGGCCCCTTGCTTCGCAGGATCAGTACTATGGCGAGTTAACCCCTCCGAAGTATCCAGCCGGAGATCGGCCTGACGCTTATTCTTGTCTGGACCGTGACAGAAGAAACAATTCTCGGACAAAATCGGCCGAATGTCCCGATTGAATTCAATCACCTTGGGAATGTCATCCGCCGCCATTGCCTCAAAGACACAGCAGGAAAGCAAGAACAAAGCCAACGTGGCGCAAACAATCCGCCAATTCATAGATTGTTCCATGATGAAAAGTCCCTTGGTCACGGTGTTGACGTCGTTGTCCAACCCGTAATGTCGCACGCAGATAACTCAGATAAAAATAATTCCATCCTGTTCCATCCATTGTGTCGAACAGGCGCAACATATCAAGAATGACGCATTTATTCTGAGAGAAAGCGGCGGTGATCCCTCTTGGATCATTGAAGGGTGGGTCAAGTCTTCGAGCCCCATCAATTCGCCGGAATGTGCGTTGGCAGAATGGTGGGCCTGGGAGACTCGACCCACCTCACAAGCTGCGATGTTACAACGAAATCCCAGTCATTCTTCCAACTGCTGACGAAGCAGGTCTCGTTCCTGTCGCGTGGCACCAAGATCAAACATCAAGTATTTGAGATCCAGGCGAAGCTGCGAAAGAGCATTCTGAACAACCTCCAGCGTTCGCCGGCGTCGATGAGCGGAATCGACAACACGCTGAAAGGCGACTTCCAATTCGAGCTTCTGCGCGTTCGGTAGCGCCACGATCAACTGGCCAAGCTCCGCCAGTTCTCGCGGAATCTCATTTTTTGATTGATTTTGGGACACCCCAGCAATTCGGTTAAACTGACTCACAATTTCATCCTTCCGACCGCAGTCGACATCGCGATAAGACAGATAGATTGTGGTCTCACAACTGACCGTTCACAACGACAAACTGCTGATTTGGCCAGAAATCCTTGACGACCAACCAGATGTCTGCGCTCCCAAACGGCCAAAGTTCAGATCCTGTGCCACTGCATCGGAGTCTTCGGAGAAGCAGTGTCTTCCCGTTTTCGAAAAGGAAACCAACAGCGCTGCTTGACCGAAGACCGTACAACAGCGGCACGTCACTTTTGCGTTTGACATCGCTCTAGTCGAAATTTGCGAAGTCCAGTAGGATCCGCGACTTAAATCGACCGTACAAGGATTTTCCGGTCATGAGAGATCAGAATGCAACCGCTGTCCACTGCTTTCGCGATGATCGTAATTCTCTTCGTTTCGGTAATGACCGTGAGGGGAGAGGATTATCTCGCGGAATTTGATGGCCCGGAAGTTTCCTGGCAGATTGGACTTCGGTCACAGGATGTGCAAGTCGCAATACATCAGCGCCGTCGAGGAATGGGACGAACCGGGGGTGCAGAGTTTATCCGGATCAACTCCACTCGCGAAAACACAGCAGTCCGGTTCGAGCATGCTCTTCCCCCTGCAATTGTCCTTGATGAGCTTGAGGCCTCTTTGTGGGTCAAGTCGAATCACGAAGGCTTTTCACTCGCGTTAAGGATCAACCTCCCTGAAGTGCTCGACCCGGAAACGAACGCTCCGCGAACGTTATTAATTGTCGGCGAACAGTACAGAACGCCAGGTCAATGGCAGCAAATCAAGTGTCGCACAACCGACCGGGCAATGCGTGATCAATTGCGATTACAGCGCGCGTTGAACCAGATCTCAGGCCAACCAAAAAAGATGTACGTTGATCGAGTGATTCTCGACGCACAACTTCCACCCGGAACGACAGACCTGCAGTTGGACGATCTGGCACTCAGTCCGGTTGTTCGCTTTCAAACAAACAATCGGACCGCTGATGCCACGCCGATTCAACAGGTCAACCAGACGTCGGGCGACGCCCCCTTTGATTCCCGCACGCGAATCCCGGTAAAGTTTAATCTCCACCGTCTTGAAGTCGGCGGTCGCCCCTTTTTTCCACGGATCATCACCTATCATAAAGATCAAAAAGAGCGTCCTGAGGTTCTGGATGCAGCCGGAATCAACGTGGCGTGGGTCTCGGATTACGAGGATACCAGTGTCACCGGGCCTCTCCGTCGACAGGGTTTGTGGGTCACTGCCGCACCACCGTATGCAAAAGGAATCGACGGCGAACCGCTTGATTCTGAGGATGCCAGCCTGATTTCCTTCGAGTCCAATACGTCTACGTCTGCTGTTTTGTTCTGGATGCTGGGTGCTCGAATGACCCTCGACGGACGTCCGCGAATCAGTAGCTGGACAAATCAGATTCGAGATGCCGATCGTAAGGTCAAGCGTCCTATCGCTGCGGACGTCATCGACAACGAACGACTGATTTCCCGACACGTCGATCTGCTGGGAATCAGTCGTCATGCCATCAATAGCACATTCTCGCTGGCGGACTATCGCGACTGGATGATTCAGCGACGTGATCAAGCGTGGCCCGACTCGTTTTGCTGGACCTGGATTCAGACGGAAGTGGTCCCGTCGTTGTCCGAATCGTCGAGAGGGCTCGAACCTCAGTACCGACCAATGCTGGAACCCGAACAGATCCGCTTGCAAGTTTACGCCGCGCTGGCCGCAGGATGCCGTGGCCTCGGATTCTGGACAACAACCCCTCTCGACGACGACACTCCGTCCGCCCGTGAGCGATTGCTGACACTGACCCAATTGAACCTTGAGCTGGAACTGTATAAGCCTTGGATCACCTCCGGCGGAAAACCAGAGCTTGTCCCATTCACACTCGACACACCCCGATCCGATTCCGCAGGATCGATCGGTCGGAATCGAGCAACGGAAGCATCAACCAGATTCCGCGACGCCAAAGCCGGCCTTGCAAAACGGCCACGTGAAATGCAGGCGGCAATGTTCGGTTCAGACCGCGGAGCACTTCTGCTGCCGATGTGGCTGGAAGAGAATTCACAGTTTGTTCCAGGACCGCTTGCCGCTCGCAATGTCACGATCATCGTCCCGGGTGGAGGTGACACCGCCGCTGCGTGGGAAATCACCACGACGGGCCGACTGCGAAATCTGGATCGGGAAACCGCTGCGGGAGGGGTAAAAATCACACTCCCTCGGCTCGATCAGACGTCCGCAATCTTAATCACGTCAGACCCGTTACTGGTCGAGGAACTGAACCAGAAAATCGCCAGCATCCAGGAACAAAGTGCGCACCTGCTCGTCGAACTGGCAAAACTTAAACTCGATAGAATCCGAAAGGTTGACCAGGCGCTTCAGAACATGGACGTCGGTCGACCGGACGCCTGGAAATTGCTCGGCGAAGCCCGGCAACACATGGATAAAGCGGAATCTGCGTTACAGGCAAAGCAAACTGACGACGCCCGCCAGCACGCGAGTGAAGCACTTCAATATGGTCGCTTCCTGCAGCGAACGCATTGGGAGCACGCAATTCGCACGTCTCAGAACGTCACAACCAGTCCCTGGGCGGTCTCATACCAATCGTTACCAGAGCACTGGAATCTGACGCGGCGTCTCGACAAACTTGGTTCACTGGAAACGATGGAAAATCTTCTTCCGTCAGGTGAATTCGAAGATCTTGGAACGCTTGTCGCCGAGCACTGGAAGCACCAGCAAACGATGCTCGAGACGGTTCAGTCAAGTGCCGAACTTTATCCTGTCGCCAAGCAGGGAAAATTCAGCCTCAGACTCGCAGCAAGTCCGATCGCTCGTGAACCAATCCCCAATTCGATTTCGAATCCACCCGTCACGGTCGTCTCACCCGGAGTCAGTGTGCACGCGGGTCAGTATGTCCGCGTGACCGGTTGGGCAAAGATTCCGACCCCGATCATCGGAAATATTGAAGGTGCGTTGATCTACGATAGCCTGCTTGGAAAATCAGGAGCCGTTCGTTTGAAGGCCGTTCAAGACTGGCAGAAATTTGAGCTGTTGCGTCCCGTCCCTGAAACCCAGGAAATGACGATGACGATTTCGCTTCAGGGACTTGGCGAACTTCTTATCGACGATCTGCGGATTACCGCATTTGAACTCGGCCCCAACCAGCCACTGCCGTCGACAAATAAGTCGGCGATCGAACCAGCCAAGTACTCGCCAATCGACCTGCGCCGGCTGAATCCTCTGCAAAAGCGCCGCCAGTGAAGCCCGCTAACCGGTCGTATCCAATTGCCCGACACACAAGCGTCGGATGATCATTGAATTCAAGAGCAGATCGCTCGTTTCTTCATCGGCAAATCGCTCCACGACATCCAGGCGAGATCCGCTTGCCTCTTTTTGAAGATGATTTTCTGCCCAATAACAGAAATCAGATCAGTCATCCGCATTAAACACCGCTTCTCGCTTTGCTTGCAGCAGAAACCGCAAAGTGGGGCGCCTTCAGCGGACGACGTACCTCCGTCGCCGCAAGGTTTGTGACGGGATTAACTCGTCGAGAACGTCCGTCTAAAAACTGTCCCAACCATTTTTCTCGCACGAACACCTGGTAAGTCGTCAGCGAAATTGAGAGTGGGATCAGTCCCGCCAACAGAAATTTGGCGATCGTCGGTATGGCCAATCGAGTAATCGCCACGTGCGTCAATCCGACAAACGGCAAATGAACGATATAGACCCAGAACGAAGCTTCCGCGAGATAACGCAGGATCGCGTTCTCACCATGCTTCGTTCGTAACGAAATCGCCAGCAGACCGAAAGTCGTGTACCAGGCGAACAAGGCCAGCAACCCGGACATCAGTGCCAGTCGGCCACCATTCAATTCCGATGCCTGATGTTCGTGAATCATCGGCAAGCTGGCTGCGAAAAGCAGACTCGCAATCGCTAAATACGACTTGCCGAAACGGGCGTGCAGATGCAGCGCCGTACGATGTCGGTACATCGCGACACCGACGAAGAAATAGATCGAGTAATAAACCAGTTTTGAAAGAACCGGTAGAAATGTCTGATAAAAGCCGAGCACGATTCGCGGGTCATAAAACAGGACGATCGCACACGGAATCGCGGGTAATAGCGGCTTCCAGACCGACACCATCACCCGGTCAATCGCCAGAAATCGTGGCGTCTGACGGTCGGCCTCGACGAGCTCGGGCCCGCAGATACGTTTTGTCAGCCAGCTGGCGCCGCACAGAATCAGACAATAAGTGTAAAGATAATTGAGAAACCAGAAGTGCCCGAATCCGTAAAGTTCCGATTCGACCTCTCGCGGCATCCCCCAGTTCATAAGATTCTTCGGGACGAACAATCCATCACCGATCCAGCCGAGTGACCAGATACCCAGGCAAGGAAGCATGACTAACGGTCCGGCGAAGAACTGAGTCACCATCAGGCGATGAGTTCGGCCCGCAAGAAATTTTCGTTCGCCGCGTGAGATCAGAATCCCCTGAGAAAAGAATCCCGCCAGCACGAAGAACAGTGGCATCAGAAAGCACTCGGTACACCATGTCAGCCCATCCACAACCGGGCAAGGATGGGCATCGCGCGATGGCCAGACAAGATATGACAGGGGGGCTGTCATATAGGGAATCCCCGCATGCAGTAACACGACGAATACGGCAGCAATTCCGCGTAAGGCATCTAACCCGTGCAGACGCATGGGGTTTGCAGATATCTGACATGAAGGAGTGGCAGAAACAGCAAATTGCACGTCAACCTCCGCTGAAAACACGAGTTTTTTTCGAGGTGGAACGTACTTGAAATGTCCGCCACGCATCTCACGGACGAATTTGACGCATCGAGGTAGCGTCCGTGATACGCCGCCAGAATGAAAAAACCGACGAGGTCATTTGTCTGAAGACATTTCCCCTCGTCGGCTTACGTAATAATGAAGAGCCCGCTTTAACCGGCTGTTCTCTATTTTGTTTTCCGATCAAAACGACAGGGCTGTGATTATTCCCAGCCCAAACGACGTGCCAAAGATCGAACGATTCGAGACACAAACATCAGCAGCAATCAGCCGTTCCCCAGCCTTGCCGCTTCAAAATCTGCGCAATCCGTCGCTGCGATCGGCACGATTCGTCGCAGGTTACCGTGTCAACCACAGGTCGAGATCGTCGGTTATTCGTCGTGACGTTGAATCTTTTCCGACTTAAAAAAGAATTCCACTTATTAATCACGCACCCTTCGAAACGCGCGGTATGACCGCTACGTTAAGAGAGGTGGAACCGACGGATGAACGGCTTTAAGGCCATTGTCAGTCGTCAATATTCTGCCTGTTTCCTGCAGGGCAGTCACGACAAACGTGGTGCCAGATTGTTGCTGTCGACCTCGTTCAATCGTGTTTCGAGGATTCGGCAAGCGCTTAACAAGATCGTCGTCTTTGTTATCGGGTTAACCTCTCGTCAGTCAATTCTCCAAAATAACTGAAACCGTGTCCGCTGTGTTTTGCAGCAGCAGCCGCAACAGCCAATGCCTGGTCGCGATCTCGCGCCTCAATTATCAGGGCAAAGTGCCCGTGAGACAGTTCGATCACTCCCTGCTTCAGCAAATCTTCAGCGGTCTCTCCCCATAGCGAACCTGACATCATCCGTGTCAGCAGGCGAATACCATGATCACCGTTCAACACACTCATCGTGGAATCTGAAAATCCCGCCGAATTCAATTCCAGAATGGCCGCATCACAATCGGTTCGCGTGTCAATAAAACCAATCGTATGCCCTTGCAGCTCGGGCATCTCCTGGTTTTGATCGAGAAGTGGCAATAATGACATGCAACGACTTTCTGCTTTAGAACACTTGGGTGAAGGTGATCCCAGGCGTCCTTGTTAAATCACTCTTCGGCCTTGGATGATGCCAATCAGTAACGACACAATCGCAAGCACGAGCAGGATATGGATAAACCCTCCCAGCGTGTACGACGTAACGACACCCAACAACCACAGGACCAACAGCACCATAAAAATTGTCCAGAGCATTTTCGTTCTTTCTTTTTAAAATCGGTTTTGCTGCCGGTCGTGACATGGACGTCCGGATTCACTTCCTGATCTTGCGACAAAGCCGACATGCATTTGTCGCTTCCAACGTTGATAGAAACGGCGAACAATATTCGGGCTTATGCGGAAACCACCACTGGCTCGCCATGAATCGTCGTAACAGCTGATTTCGACTGATCGAAATGATGTTTGGCGCGTGCAACCTCTTCGGGCGTCCCGTGAGCAATGACCAGGAACTTCCCAATTTTCAGTTCGGACTCGTACTGTACGATGGTATTTTCCGGAACACCGATACTGGCGAGAGCTCCACCCAGAACACCGATCCCGCCGACGACCGCAGCTCCTTCGATCGCCCCGACAATCCACCCGACCATCGGGCCTGCGACGAGAACCGGACCAACCCCCGGAAGTAAGAAAAATGCTGATCCAAACAGCAAACCCCACAGGCCGCCCCAGAAGGCGCCGTTCTGACCCCAGCTCATCATGCGATCGCCGGTGTTGTAGTAACCGACCACGTTTTCTTCCGTATGGTAGTCCTTGCCGATGATCGACAGTTTTTTCAGATTAAATCCGCTCTTTTCAAGTTCGCGGATCGCGGCTTCGGCCTTCTCGTGTGTGTGAAAAACCGCTATCGCAGTGGCGTTTGTAGACATGATGTGCTTTCTCTCCTTTTAGAATTCGGTTTCCAGGTGGATCGCGTCGACGCGCGTGGCAACGCTTGCGTCGTTCTTTTCTGTGGTCACTCGGATTTTCATTCCGGCCTTCAGGTGCTCGGCTTTGCAGGCCATTCCATCGACAGTCATGGCGGCGTCCCTGACTAATGTTCGAGAATGTTCTTTCCCCTGGGCATCGATCATCTCAAGTGTTGTCCCTTTCAGGCTGACAAACTTGCCGTCGTGCGTATTGGCGAACATCTGGTTCTTATCGAGTGCTTCGATACGAGTTACGACTCTCTTATCACTGTTGATCGTAGTGACTCGAATTTTCATGCCAGACTTCAAGTCGGCCGCTTTGCATTCGTTACCGTCGCAGGTGACTTTGGCTTCAAATGCCAACAAGTAAGAGTGCTCTTTTCCTTTGAAACTCGTCATTTCTATTTTGCTGCCAGTGAAACTGACGAACTTACCGTCTTGAATGCTTTCGACGATTTCATTGGCTCCCCAGGCAGTAGAAAGCGAGAGCATTGTCGCAGCTGCGGTGAACATCACGCATGTACGGTAAAACATTGTGATTGCTTTCGTGACAGGAAAGAGAGAAGACAACCCATGTGCCGGCGCAACACCGGCACATGAGTTTGTCGTCGTGGTCAGCCCGTGCTTAACGGAAGTTCTGATCAGACTTTGGCGAATTCAGTATGCTTTTTCAGTGACTCGACCTTGGTCGCCGTGTGCTTGTCTTCGGGCTTCGTCGTCAACCGGATTTTGTCACCTGGTTTCAGATCTTCCGTCTTGCAGGTGGCACCGTCACAGGTCACCTTGGCATCGGGTGCCACGGTGTGGGAATGTGATTTGCCTTCCTGGCAAGTCGAATGAAGCTTGTTACCAGCAACGCTGCTGACCTTACCTTCGTGCGTGTTGGCACAAGCCGCTGGCTTGGTCGACCCCTCGGCCGACATGGCCGCTTTTTTGTCTTCAGGCTTCTTGCTGTGATCCGTTGTATGCGTGGTCATAAAATGTGCCTTTCCAGGCGAATTGGCATGGACTCTTATACGGAAGCAACATGTTTCCGCTTTCCATCAACCCTTGCGGGCCGTTAGAGCGTCTGGTCCACGCGGCTTTTTGCGTGCTGCTGGATCGAAAAATCGATCCAGACTCCATTCGTTCGGCACGCGATCGAAACCCGTAAGGTGAGAACGCTGGTCAGAATGCACGATGCAACAGCATCTGGTGTGGTGTCGTGTCGCCCACGATTGAACGCATCGAACCACGAACTCCTCATAAGGAGCGGACTGGCAACGAGCGGCAATAACCCGCGAATTCTCACTTTATTTCGTTGGCGTCGGCTTTAACGCTTTGAGAAAGTCATCCAGTTCCTTTTCAGCCTTCTCCTTGGCATAGCCATACCGTTGCTGTAGCAGGCCAGCGAGCTGGTCCCGCTTTCCAGCGACAACCGTGAGGTCGCTATCGGTCAGCTTGCCCCACTTCTCTTTGACTTGACCGGTCATTTGTTTCCAGTCGCCTTGAATTTGATCCCAATTCATGATCGCGTCTCCTTTAAAGACAAATTTCATTGCTTGATGACAGTCAGCTTCAATTCATTCGAGGCGTCAGCCCCGATCGCGGGATGGCCAGTCAGCTTGATCGCAAATGTTCCCAGCGCTGCATCGTCCGCAGTTGTCAGCGTGATTTCGGTGTTGGCTTCGCCTTGCTTGATCACCGGAGCGGCCGGTTCGAGTGTGACGCCAGTCGGCATTTCACCGAATGACAATGCAACATCCTGATCGAAAGTCTTGTCTCGGCTGATACTGATTGAGACCGATTTCGTTTCGCCCTGCTTGAGCGATGTCGAGAGGCGAGGCGTGCTGAGCGTGAAAGTATCTTTTGCAGAAATCGCGAGCTTGAAGTCGACTTTTGCGTCGCCTCCCTTCGCCGGGTGCCCCGTGATCTTGATCTTGAACTCCCCGACTGTCGACTCGTTCGCGGCGTGGAACGTGACCTTCACATCAGCGTCGCCATGCTTGATCACCGGACTGGCAGGATCAATCGTGACCCCCTTGGGGACATCTGCAAATGTCAGCGAAACGTCTTCGTCGAAGTTCCTGGCCCGCTTAATGCCAATCGTCGATTCCGACATCGAACCCTGCTGAAGAGAGGACGACATCACGGGCACGCTTAAATTGAAAGTGTCATCGGCCTGCCCATAGGCAGGCTTTTTGACGTTCGTGTCAGTCGTTCCCGGCCCACCTGGTGTGCCTTGCGAGCAGCCGTTCAGAACCGCCAGCGTGACCATCGTAAAACCTGTAAATAGCCGTTTCATTTATCATCGCCTTTTGTGAGAGTATGAGATCGAGTCGACTTCGCGAATTACGAACCCGGCATCGATCAAGTGAACATTTACGCGGGACAGACTGGTCAAGCCTGCCGTTTCAACGATTGATCTAGCCGTTCGATGGCGTCGCTCTCGCGTTTCTGCCCATCCGAGCACTGAACGGGGATCTGGATTCGGTTGCTCTTCCAACTGATGACGGTCAATTCGCGGTCGCTGAAGTCGTTTCGATTCAGTTGGACCTTTTCAGTCCATTGATTCGACTTATCTTGCATCGGATAAAGTTTCATCGTCATGACTTTCTGTTAAAACGTCTTTCTCGTGCGTACACTACCGGAAGAGGCGATTCGAAAGTGATTGCCTTCGTCAAATGACTTCGCCCCGTCTGTGAACACCGTTTGTTCGTCAAACTTGTTCGGATCACGAAGTTCAACACCACCTGAGTCACCAGTCAGGTAACCGGCGATTCTCGGAACAGAGCGAATGGCGATATCCTGGACCACGCCAATCAATACTCCGAGAGCGACATCTCTCAGCTGAATCCACGAGGACGTTGCTCGACCTGGTTCACAGGCTGCAGCGGCCATTTGCCGTGTGGCAGACGCTTCAGTACTTCCACTTTCGCTGTTTGACGATGAACGGGGAGAGAGCGGGGCCGCTCGCAACGGGCCGGACGTCTGTGCAGGCCCTTTCAATAATTCGGAGGCGAGGTAGCCGAGCACAACTGCTCCGCCTAGAACCATCAATGGATGTCGTTCGATCTGAAGCCCAAGATCAAATGCGTTGCTGACCGAGTGGACCGCATCCTGAACTGCATCGGACACTGATTCAACTGTCTCTTGAACCGACTCGACAGTTGCGTTTACGGCGGTTCCTGTCGACTGAACGGTTTCCGCGACTTGAAGTTCCAGGGTTTCCAGCTTTGCGTTGAGCTGCAATCGTGTCTCGTCCATCTGCTGTCGGATTGCTTCAGGTGTTTCGTCCATTTTTGTGTTCCTACAAGTTCTTTGTGGCCGGCCCCGAATGAGGATCAACCGACCTGAACTTCGATTGGCCATAACCGGCCAGGATTCCGCCGATAACGATCAGCACGGTGCCGACAAGGGCCTGACAAACCCACATCGACATTCCCGCAGGATCGGTCCCGACAGGAGATGTCAGCCAGTGCAGTAAATGAGCCGAGGCCAGACTGAGCATCAGAGCTGCGAGAAAGAGAGCCGCCAGTCCGAGGGCAACAATGATGGCCGCTGTCGATTGCCGGCGAAGTTCCGTTTCGATCTCTCGTCGCGTCAATCGGAATTGCTGCTCGACAAGTTTTTGAAGATCAGTAAGGATACCATGTAGCAGCGAAACAGTGCGTTCTTCTGCAGAGTCTTCGACAACAATCGACATCGCCTTCATCCTCAATTTGCCACAGCGGACCATGGAAGCGAATGCCCGTGGCACAGGCATGACAATTCCATGGTGACTGTGTAGATCGTTCTCACGTTTTCAGGTTGCGAGCGATGAACCAACCTAAACCAATCGCGATCAGTATCGATGGGATCGGATTTCGGCGAACCAGATGAGCCACGTCTTCGGTCATTCCGCTCAGCTTGGCACCCTGTAAATATTCGCCACTCTCCTTGACCGCCCCGGCCACTGCTTGGGAGGTGTTTCCGAGGATGCCTGAATGAGGAATGTTCTTACTGAGTCTGTCACCAAGCCCCTCGATGCATGCACCGGCATTCGCCGTCAGGTGATCTGCTTCTTTCCCAAGATCACCAACCGCACGACTGGCCATGGCACCAACGGCCGAGGTTGCGTGGCAAGCTACTTCTCCTGCGGATGCGGCAGCTTGCTTGGCCATACCGACAGCCTGATCCCATTCTTTCTTTTCCGGACCTGACATGGTTGTTGCATTCGACATTCTGAAATTCCTTCTCGTAAGAGATTTGATGAGTTCTACGGGCGAACCTGAGTCTCGTTTGCATTCTGCGTTGCGGATTAAGGAGTCGCGGAGGGTGGTTTTTCCCCGGTCGTCTTGATGTCCTTTTCAGTCGTAATTGTTGTTGTGCCACCCGGTGTCGTGATTTTCGTTTCTTGCTTGGCAGATGACTTTTTCGTCTCGGTACATCCGATGATGCTGATCGATGTCAGACCTGCGATCAGTAATGTTGGAATCAGGCGTTTCATTTCAAATAACTTTCATGAAGTCGTGACGGTGCTTGACACTTGCTTCCACAAGAAGCAGGCCCGGAACCTGAGGAAAATACTTTTGATCGTAAACGTTCACGGACAGGTGATTGACGCATTTTCAACGTGAAAGACATCGACAGTCGTTTGCGTCGTCCACGTCTGTATCACGGCTTGTCCATGACAAAGAGGCTGTCCCCATGCATTTCCCGTGAACGGTTACCTTTTGATGACTCAGCAAACTGCGGCGGAATTCTGCAGCTCGGTCACATTCGGAACCTGCACACCGAGCGCCGTTGCCAGAGCAATCTGGTGGTCTTGCTCCTGAACCAGGATATTTCGAATTTGCTCGGCGACGGCATACTCGCCTAGCGCCTCGCACTGACGAACGCGTTGCCGATAACGTGCGATCGTCGTGTTCTCGTTCTCCAGATCGAACCTCAACATTTCTTCAGCGTCGGATGACGTTTTGACCGGTTTTGGAACTGCTGATGGCATGCCACCGAGATAGTCAATCTGACCGGCAATGATCAAGGCGTGTGAAAGCTCTTCCGCTGCGTGCAGTTCCAGTTCTGCCGCAATGTTCATGAACTTCGCCCCTTTGATCACCTGCGAATAGATCACATAGGAAATGATCGCCTGGTACTCACCCGCAAGGTCCTCGTTCAGAAACTCGACCAATTCGTCTCTCGTCACCTCCTGGCGGTCGTGACGGACGTGTGTTGTTTCAAGCATTTCGTTCTTTCTAATAAAGTCGCGTTTCCGTAACGCCTTTGGCAAAACTGACTGAGGCATTTTGATGAGGAAACGTCCAACTTTTGGTTGAAGCGGTCACGGACGATCGTTGAACACTCTTGGTTTTAGCAGCGTGTGATGCTCGCCCCTGGGTGAGTTGATCGAGTTCACGCTCGGCCTGTTCCTTTTCGTAGCCATAGCTTTCTTGAAGAAAGCCGATCAATTGATCCCGCTTCAACGCGATAATGGTCAACTCGTCGTCAGTCAGCTTGCGCCAGTTTCCCTGAACCTGGTTGGCCATTTGATTCCAACCACTCTTGATTTGATCCCAATTCATGACGAACTTCATGGTTCATGCTCCTTCGAAAAAATACGTGTTCATTTGCAAGACTGACTTCATTTGCTGAAATCGAGACCGGGGTCCTCTTTGGGTGCCCCCAGAAGTTTGAAGTTAAATTTCTGCGTACCATCGGCGACCAGACCGGCGATCAGGACACCACCCTCTTTTCGCTCAAGGGCCAGAGCGTTGTTTTCAAATTTGTATTTGCCGCCGAATTCTTCGACCTTTCCTTTCAACGTGAACTTCCAATTGAAGGTGGACTCTTTCGTCAGTGTCAGCTCGAACAGCGAACCGTCTTCGCGAGTCGCCTTCCAGGTCCCCAGAATCATTGACGCGTCGATCGGTGTTACGGCCGGGGCGGTGGTCGTGGTAGTCGCCACTCCATCGACGGGAGGTTGCGGCAACGGGTGATCCCCAGCGGAAGCCGATTGTCCGGGTGCGGGTTTCGAGATCATTGCCAGGACATCTGCAGCAATACGATCGTCAGGAACCTGTTTCAACTGCCTCGCTGCCGCTTCAGGATAACCGTCAACCATGTAGTGATAGCCCAGCAGGAAATGTGCTGCGGCATCCTGTGGATTCGCACGGCTGAATGCTTCGAGTGCTCGAAGCTGAACGGTATAAACCGGGACGCCGCTGTAAAGTCCGCTTAATGTCGTCCAGTTCCATCCCGAACCAACGGCTAAAACCGAGTGAATCGTTGCGGCAGCCTGCTGATAATCGCTTTTGGCAAACAGAATTAACGCGCGGAACTCATGTAACACGGCATCCGTGGGACACTGAACGATCCCCTTGTTGATCGTATCTAGTGCCGCATCGTAATTATTCTGCTTGAACGCCTGGGCAGCACTATCCAAACTTTGATCGCAGGTCGACACACTGTCAGAAACGGTCGTCGCCGGATTGGTCACAGGAATTGGTTGCGCATAGCTGTAGTTACCATAAGTACCGTAACTATTGTTGTAGTAGGGATTACTATAGCCAAGATATCCGCTGTTGTAGCCCATATAGCTACCATATCCACCGTAACCCAGGCCATAGCCACCATATCCCAGTCCGTATCCACCGTAGCCACCGCCCCAACCGTATCCGCCGTATCCCCCCAGCAATCCGTACCCGAGACCAAAGCCGAGACCCAGGCCTAAACCGGTCCCCAATCCTCCGCCAAATCCACCATACCCTCCGTAGCCTCCATACCCTCGGTAACCACTATACCCTCCACGGCCGGCGTAATTTCCGTTCCAGTTGCCGTGATAAAGAGAGTGATTATTGATATTGGAATTGTTGTTGAAGTTGTTAATCGTCTGATGATTGACGGTGTTTATTCCTCGGGATTGATTGCCAGGACCTCCGTTCGTTCGAGCCCCGGCAATACCTTGTGCACCACCTGATCGTATTTGTCCGGCTGATCCAATGTGGCCAGCTCCCTGCGATGAACGAAGTTGACCTGAACTGTGAGGCTGACTGAAGGATGGTGAGCGAGCCGCACCTGCCGAATGGACTCCGCCTGCATTTCCGCCGCCTGGAGATGCTCGCATCCCGGCAGAAGCACCGTGCACGGCACCGCCCCCACCGCTCAAATTACCGCCAGGCCGTCCTCCGCCTCCTCCGCTAAAGCCTCCGCCGCCTGGGTGTCCTCCACCACCACCTCCGGCATGGCCGCCGCCTCCACCTCCACGTGCAAGGAGATCAGACGAACTGAGTGCGGCCGCAAGACTGCAGACGATTAGCGTTTTCCAGAAACTGCGTTTCATAACCTGGATCTCCAACGATTGATTGCAATATTTTGTACGAAGGGGTCGTGTGAAAAAATTATTCTGATTTCGATGTGAGCGTGTCGTCGGCCGTCAATGGAACGGGTGCCCGACGAACAATCGTCACCGGATCGCTGTCAGGTCGCTCGACTCCGCCGATCTCATGATCCACCGATTGCCAGGTCATGGTGTCATCATTAACCAGCGTGTAGATCGTGGTACTCGAAGCCGGCTCACCGTCCGCTGTCACACCAGACAACTTCAGTACCCAGCTTTCGTTGTCACGATGCCAGAAGCCTTCGCTGTAGCCACCTTCCGAGTCGAAGACCCAGGATTTCAGTTTTCCCGACAGTGGGTCCCAGCCAATTCGCTGAGTCCCATTCATGGCTTCCTGCCCCTCGATATGAATTCTGAATTCGCGAAGTAGAAAGTTGCCTCCGTCGACGGTTTTGCACGAGAAAGTCACGAGCGTATCGTCACCCTCATCAACCCAGTCTCCCTGCAACCAACTGAGTTGCTGGAGCTTTGTTCGATGTTGCCGCCGATTTTTCGGAGCCTGTTCGCGGACGCTGGCGGTCAGCCATTGACCGTTTGATTTCACATGAATCGCAGTGTATCCGCTCAAAATAATTTCGATTTCATCATCGTCTGATACCGTAATCGTCGTCGTTCCATCTTCAATCGCCACTCCAGGACTGATGAACCGGATACTGTCGATGTCAATTTCGATTTCGCATTCCCTGGTTTGCTTGAACAAGGCAGTCATCGCCCCTTCGATTTCTTCACGGCCCTGATAAACCGTCCCGTCTTCATCCACGTACTCCGCGTCTGACGTAAAGTGGGCGGCAACGGCCTTGGCGTCAGCATCGCAAAACGCCTTGATATACGTTTCGCCCGTTAATCTGATCGCCACTTCGTCGGGAGTACGCTTCGCAGATTCGACTTCGTCATCTGGTTTCGTTTGAGGCTCCCTGGCAAGCGATTTCTGATTACCCTTTTCGTTCGACTTTAATTCCGTTATGCCGGCAGGTTTGCCGCCCACGTTTTCGGCAGCGGGCAGATTCCGTTTGACACCGGAAACGGGTGCCTCGTCTCCGACGACAATTTGCCCGAGTCCCGCAAACAAGTGCACAGCGACACAAATGGCGATTCGCTTTCGATTCATAACAGGGTCCTTTTCTTCATCGTTAATCACCCCTCTTTTGACGGAGTGTCGTTAGTGAGCAAGAACACTTGCACCATCGTGCCGGTCGTAAAAGCATGAACTACCGAGCCAGATTTCGGCTCGATTTCCGTTGCGGCTTCCCGCACCAACCGTCCGGAAATTCGATTGATTTCCAGCCGAAGCGGATCAGACGAGTTGGAAAAAAGTTCTTTGTGAAAATGCTGGACCTGTTCCGATCCCGCAGGGGTCTTCGACAACGCCTTCTCGGCAAGCGTCATATGCTCATGCAGCGTCACAACCAGAATGTCATCACTTAAAACAACCGTCACGGAACCGGGCAAGTGGCCAGTTCGTTGCTGTTCCAGGGTGCTGGCCACCTGCGCAATCCGCTGTGCCATAATCAAATTAGGGTGGTCCATCGTGATCTTCCGGATGATCTGCTGTCATGACACGTCACTGTTCAAGTGCCGGGGAATCGTGCATTTTCCTGGCGACAAACACCGAGCACACATGACGTCGGATTCATCGTTTTTCCGCATGAAAATCGGTCTGCCCCCACACATTCGCCGTAACTGGTTACTCGTTCCCATCCGGTTCATAAGCATGTGAATCGTTACCAGCCGTTCGTGAACGAGCTATAAATTCCGAATCCGTATGGACTATAAACAGGCGAATAAGCCGGTCCGTAATATCCGTAGGTCCCGTACCGATCGTAATAGTTTGCATTGGTGTCGCCGTATCCGTATGGGCCGTTTCCATAACCTGAATACCCATAGCTTCCATTTCCATTTCCATATCCGCCACTAAACCCCGGACCATTCGAGTGATTGCCCTGTCCGTATCCGCCATACGATCCCTGGCCATATCCGTCGTTGGAACCGCGCGGTCCGATTGAACTTCGCCATCCAGGACCGTAGCCGTGTGCGTTATTCGCTGAAAGAATGGCAGTGATCAGACTTAAAGTGATCACCGTTACGAAACATCCTCGTTGCATTGTTGATTCCTGTTAAAGGACTGGCGTCTTCGACGAATCGAGCCCGCAATACCGTCACGGCCCCTTTGCTCACGACAGGCTCACACCGAACACCACGCTGAGACACAAGAGGCCTGCGATCGCAAGTGCCATCGAAATACGTCGAAAAATGGGTTGCAGTAAGTCAACTTCGTAGAGTCGCCCATTCCAGTCCGCAATTAATAAACGGCGCATCGTGATCACCCCACTGAAGAGATCCAAAGCGGATTGAGCGGACATACCACTCGTGAATTCTGAGCAATAGTCAGGGCAGGGAAGGGGAGCACCGGGCAAAAAAAAAGCCGACGCAGCAGATCACCCTGAGGTATTCTGCTGCGTCGGCTTACTTCCTAACGAGCCCCCCGGCACAGGCCGAGTTGCTTTTTAATTAGTTTTCCGATCAGTGTTAAAAGAAGGTTTAAAGCTACTTTCTCTTAACGAAAGTCATTTTACGGGACTTTGAAGATTTTGCAATGCAATTGTTCTATTTATTTCATAATAACATTGATAAACTCCACGCGACAAAAATGTGAATCGCGTTAAATATGCCGTCCGTATCGGTTCGATTTTCCTGGCGGGCCTCGATAAGCAATATACGCCAAGGTCGTCAGTGAAAGCAGGAACTGTAATGAAGTCACAAGGCGAAATCGAAGCAGCGATCAGCCAGGGAATCTCGCGATTCGAACAGGAATATATGGGGCGCGGCCCCAAGGACATTCAGACCCACCTGATCGGCGATCTGGTCGTGGTTCGACTTTACGGCGTGCTGACCGCAGCCGAACAACACCTGGTGAAGACGCTGCAACCCGAAAAGGGACGAGATTTGCTGAAGCAAGTTCGAACCCAATTGATTGAATTGGCCCGTCCGCTGATGGAGGGCATGGTCCAGGAATCCACCGGAGTTCGTGTGATCAGCCTGCATCATGACATCAGTACCGCCACCGGCGAAGAGGTCGTTGTCTTCACGCTGGCACATCCACCGAAGTTTCGAGAGATAAAACATCGGTAGGAAAATCCTCTGTCCCCGATTGGGATCTTTGACTATGATCCGGTTCTCTTCAAAATGGCTCCATGGACGGGGCGGTTCATGTATCGGAAAACAGTCTGGTTCGCGGTCTGTATCTGGGCGACGGTGGCAGGTTGCCGCTCGTTTGCTCCGACGGGGCGCGCCACCGTACTGAACGACCGTGCGGTGAACCGAGACGTCGCAACCCCTTCAGCAGCCGGGATTTGGAAATCGAGTCCCTCCGATTTGAAGATTCAACAAACGTCAGCGTCGTCGGAAGACGAGACCGGCGAAGTGATACCAACGGCGACGAACGAATCCCGTACCGCCTGGGGTCGCCCCGATCTCGGCAGCATTTACAGCCGAACCTCGCAGTCCGACGAATTGCAACGGAATCCCATTATTGTCATTCCGGGAATTCTCGGTTCGAAACTTGTTGACGACACTGAACGGCGTGTCGTTTGGGGCGAATTCGGTGGGAATGGAATCGATCCGTCCACTCCCGAAGGAGCAAGACTGCTCGCGTTACCCATCGAAGACGGCCAACCTCTGGAAGAATTGACTGATACAAACAAAGTCACCGGGCCGCTCGACACGCTCAATGTCCGCGTCTTTGGCGTACTGTTTCAGATTGCTGCTTACAGGGACATCGTCACGGCGCTCGGTATTGGCGGTTATCGTGACGCTGCATCCACGGCCGCAAGCGTTGATCCAGGATCACAGACCGCGAACTGCTTTCAATTCGCCTACGACTGGCGACGCGATAACGTCGAAACTGCAGCTCTGCTGCACCAATTCATTCTTGAAAAGAAAGCGTACGTAGAAGAAGAACGTCGCAAACGATATGGCGATGACGCTCAACCAGTTCGTTTCGACATCGTCGCCCACTCGATGGGAGGCGTCATGGCGCGATACTACCTGCAATATGGAAATGCGCCCCTTCCTGACGATGATTCACCACCTGAAGTGACATGGGCAGGTGCCAAATACGTCGATCGACTCGTGATGGTTGCTCCTCCGAACGCCGGGTCTTTACAGGCCGTCGAATATCTGACAAAAGGAGTGCAGTTCTCTCGATTCTTTTCGAAGTATGAACCCGCACTCCTGGGAACGATGCCTTCTGTTTACCAACTGCTTCCCCGGCCTCGACATCGCCCGGTCGTTTCCGGTCCCAAGCGAGTCGCTGTCGATCTTTACGATCCCAATGTCTGGGCAGAAGCTCGCTGGGGGTTCTTTAATCCAAGTCAATCCGAAGTTCTTCGGCTCTTACTACCAGACGAACCCGACCCTCAGCGTCGGCTGCAAATCGCCTATGAACACCTGTCGAAATGCTTGCGTCGAGCAGAACAGTTTCACGCAGCGATCGACACAAAGGTCAGTCCGCCTGAAGGAACATCGATCCATCTCATCGCCAGCGACGCTCACCCGACCTTGTTTCAATATCTGATGGACAGTCGCGGCACGCTTATTCCGACCGCACGAGTCGCCGGGGACGGACTTGTCACCCGGCACAGCGCCCTGATGGACGAGCGTCTTGCCGATCGCTCGAACTGGGCTCCACGCCTGCAGAGCCCGATCAAGTGGAACAGCGTCACATTTCTGTTTACTGACCATCTGGGTCTAACTAAAGACCCGGCTTTTACAGACAATGTCCTGTACCTGTTGCTCGAATCGCCTCGATGAAAACGTTTTGCGTTAACTGAACAACTTGGCGACCGGTTTTCCGCCGTCCACAATCTTCAGCGGTCTGCCAATCGGACTCATGTTTTCCTTGGCGGGATCCACTTCAAGTGACTTGCAGATCGTACTGAACAGGTCAGGAATGTTAACGGGATCATTAACGATCCCCATGCCGTCTTTGGCCGTTTCGCCGATGACCTGTCCCCCTTGAATCCCACCGCCAGCGAGCAATGCATTAAAATTGCGAGGCCAGTGATCGCGACCGGTATTAGGATTGATTTTTGGTGTCCGTCCGAACTCGCCCGTCCACATGATCAATGTCTTGTCGAACAAACCCCGATCTTTCAGGTCGGTAATCAATGCTGACAACGCTGGATCGCATTTGCTGGCGAGTCCTTTGACGCTATCGAACACATCTTTATGGCTATCCCAATTGCCCAGCCTGACTTCCACAAATGTGACGCCAGCTTCAATGAGCCGACGTGCGAGGAGGCAGCCTTTGCCAAATTCCGAATTGCCGTAACGTTCTTTCGTTTCCGCGGATTCAAGGCTCAAGTCAAACGTCTTCGTCATCGGCGACAGGACCAGCTTCGCGGACTTGTCGTAGATTCGGCGATGATTATTCACGACCGTCTCACCACCGCGTGCGGAAAACTCGCCTTCGAGCTTGTCGAGCAAACCTTGTCGACGCGTAAATCGCTTCTCGCCAACGATCGGCCCGACATTGTCTGGCACAGTGCCGACGCTACGACCTGAGACTTGAAATGGCTCGTAATCGACGCCGAGAAAACCTGCCCCGGACCCAAGGTTACCGCGATCACCGATCGTGACCACGGAGGGTAATTCACGTTCTGTGACCGCTAGTTCCTTCGCGATACACGAACCCAACGACGGATGCTTCACAGAACCCGACGGGATATAGCCGGTGTGCATTTGATAGGCGGCCCGCTGATGTTCCCCTTCTTTGGTGGTCATCGAGCGAATAATTGCGATGTCATTCATCAGCTGAGCGGTCTTTTCCCATCCCTCGGCAATCTGGATACCAGACGCAGCGGTACTGATCGCGGTTGTTGGACCGCCATTTTCCGTCCCCGGCTTTGGGTCGAATGTCTCGAACTGGGACGGACCACCCTGCATGAACAGCAGGATCATCGCGCGCCCCTGTTTTCGCAGCTCATCGGCCTGAACCGACATCACATCACGAAAATTCACGGCTCCAGCAGCCGCGACCGCCGAAGCGCCATACAAGAACCGTCGGCGAGAAACCGACTGACGATTGAGTGCGACGTTTTCGTGCCAGCTGAATTCGGTCATGACGAATCTCCAATACGAGAGTTGTTTGTATTTTCGAAGTGAGGCGAAAGCAGACGAAGCCCGATTACCGCCGCGAAACGAACTCGCTTGAGTTCAGCAAACTCCACATCATGTCTTCAAACGCTTCCGGCCGATCCTTAACTTCCGCGATGTAATCCGCACAGATTTTCAGTTCTTCGGCCGATGGTTCACGCGCCAGCACGAGTAGATAGAGCTCTCGCAGGGCATCGCGATTGTCTTTGTGCTCATCAAGAATCTTAGAAAGCTGCGTGTTTTTTCCGGCCGACATTCTCGCTCGAAAAACGCGAGAATTCATCATCATCAATGATTGAGGGATATTACCCATGACATCGTCCTTGGGGACGGATGGATCGATCCCGAACAAAGTATCGAACAAGAACCGCGGACTTTGTAGAAACGCGCGAGGCTTGTCTTTTTTCTCCTTCTTGTCCACCACCTTGGCGGTACGTCCATTCATCTCACCTTCGTTGACGCCAAACACCTGAACTAAAGAATTGAAGACGACATCCGAACGAAGTGGAACCGGCGTCGCGGACGCAAAGGGAAGCTCATTTTCCGATGCGGGCCTGGACTGAATCTTCCGTTGATAGGTCTCCGTATTGGCAATCGTTCGAACCAGCCACTTCGGATTCATCCCGTTCGCAACAAAGTTCTGACAAATCAAGTCGAGCACAGCGGGATAGCGAGCTTCTCGCGTCGGACCAATATCGTCGACCGGCATATAGAACCCTTCGCCCAGCATCTCAGCCCAGACGCGATTGACGATCGCTCGGGCGAACCAGGGATTCTCGGGAGAAGTAAATGATTTTGCCACGGCTGCTCGTCGCTCTTCATCAGTCTGCCCGCGAGGCAATGTTTCTCCACTGACAAAGAACTTCGGATCGACGATGGCACCAAGAGAATTGGGATTCTTGAGATCGACCATGTGATGCTCCGTCGAACCTCGACGACGGTTGACGGGTGGTTGGGCCGCCTTGAGCTCTTCGACTGTCAGCAAATCGTCCTTGTTGGTATCCCCAAATGCGAAAAGCCTGTCGATCGCTTTGGCAGGAATCCGTCCCGCGGCCATTTTGTCTTCCTGCATCCCTTCATTCTGCATTTCGTCGCTGTTGCCTTCTTTCATCCTCGCAGCGATGCGCCTTCCGATTCGCTTAGGTCCCGCTTCAAGCTCTTTCTTGGATAGCTTCAGATCGTTATCGCGGTCAAACGCACGAATAAACATTTCGGGGTTCTCTCGCATGAAGTCCCCTTGCCGACTTTCGGTATTCACCGAAACGATCTCATACTCGGGCATCCCGGCATTCATTCGACGCTCAGCGATCCGAGGGAAGTAAGCGGCTAATTGATGGAATTGCTCACGTTTCCAAATATCGGACGGATGATCATGGCAGTTCGCACATTGAAGCTGGATACCCAAAAACACCCGACACGCTTCGGCTGCAACATCCTCTGACATAGCACCTTGCGCAAAAATCAATGCCGTTTCAGGATGCTCTTCCACATTGCCGGACGCGGTCAGCATGGCAGTGACTGTCGAATTCCATCCCGTCCCCTTGTTCCACTGCTCCGCCATCCACTCCGTGAATTCTTCCTGGTTAAATCGAGACCGCTGTTCGGTCGCTCGGAAATAAATAACGTCCCGCCAGTACCTGGCCCAATTCAGACCGAATTCCGAAGAATCGACCAGTTTATCAATAAGAGCAGACCGCTTGTCCGGATCTTTATTCTGCCGAAATGCGATCACCTGATCGGGAGACGGCAATTGCCCCGTAATATCGAGCGATACCCGTCGCAGAAAGTCCTCATCACTGCAACGCTCAGCGACTGAAACACCCGCTTTTTGCAGTTCCGCCAGGATCTGATGATCAACTTCCTGGGCAACCTGATTTGACGAAATGCTTTTCGACGACGAACCTTGCTTTTCTTCTGCGACCGAGAAGCCGGCAAAAATTGCAGCTTGAACAAGGACGAACGCAACGTGGATACCTGGCCTGATCATCACATGGTTCCTGTTTCGTGCCAAAAAAGATCAATTCTTCGGACGATCCTGAAGTTGTTTCGGCATTCCTACCACACTGTACCCGAGGATTCACGAGAAAAGTTTTGCCGATAGTACACTAAACCCAGAAATGCAGAAGATGTTTCGTGGAATTCAGAAAAAATTCAGGTAAGAATCCAAATTGAGCATCTGGTTAGGTTTCAGTCGACCATTGAACAGGCTGAATTCATGCATTAGCCCGACACCTCCGCAAAGGAGAACAAAACAAGAACTGTGAAGACGCGTCGGGCTGCCAGACCTGAATGTCGCCTTCGGTCATCCTGTGTGAATGGCAGCCTCAGGTGCATTCCTTCAAAGTCTTCGCTACCTTTCCTTCAAATTCGAGATTTGAAACACGCTTTACTGAGGAGTTTTTGTGTGACAACTTCACCTTCGGTCGATCTGCGACGTGTCCGAGGAGTCCTTTTCGACATGGACGGTGTGATCTATGTCGGAACCCAATTACTCCCCGGCGTTCAGGCGATGTTCGACTACCTCGAACAAACCGGCCGAAAATGGCTATGCGTCACGAATAACGCCAGCAGGACTCCCGCACAGTTTGTCGAAAAGCTGACTGGGATGGGAGTTCGAGCCAAACCAGAACAGATTCTGGGAAGCGCTGAGGCGACGGCCGGCTGGCTCGCCGAACAAATTCGCGATCAAGGATGGCCAAAAGGGAAAGTCATTATCGTGGGCCAGGACGGTTTGAAAGCCGCCCTCAAACAGCATGGATTCGAATTGACAACGGATTCGGGCGAAGCAACTTACGCGATCGCAGGAATCAATTTTGAATTGACTTACGAAGAACTGGCCCGAGTCGCCCTCGCGATCCGAAACGGTGCTCGCTTCCTCGGAACGAATTCCGACCCAAGCTACCCCAGCGAACGAGGCCTGTTACCTGGTGCCGGCAGTATCCTCTCTTTGCTGCACACAGCGACCGGTGTCGAGCCGATTGTCATCGGCAAGCCAAACCGAGGGATGTATGATCAGGCAATTCGACGAATCGGAGTTCAACCCCATGAAGCGATGATGGTCGGAGATCGCTACGATACGGACATTTCCGGCGCATTAGGAATGGGGCTGGCCACGACAGGCGTCTTAACCGGCGTCAGTTCCCGCCACGATTTCGAAACAGCGGTCAAACCACCTCATATCATTGCCCGGGACCTGTTGGAACTTCGCGCACTCTTCGAAGCGAGCGACGCATGATCCCCCTGAGCCTTTTTCCACGCGTCAATGTCTCCTTCGCGTCCAAGTAAATCGAGCCTTGATCACAAACTTTTGCCGCCCCACGAGTATCAGCACAGACTTTTCTTTTGCTGACAAACTCGGAAATCCCCGGTGACGAGGATGCAAAACACGACTTTGCCAACGAGGCAAGGACAATGCGCGGCCAGCCGATCAAGACGCTTCCAGCGACTGCAGCGACATTAAAGACACACGCGGCCCGATTTCAGGAGACAGTCGCAACGCAAAAATGAAACACAGTTCAGCCGCAAACAAAGGATTCGTAGCACGACAAACAGGAAATTCTCCGAACCGTTTTGAAATCGAATGCGTCTGCGGTTGAACTCGCATTCACCAGAATTTAATCGTCATACGGGATACGATGTGGTTCTTGAACATTGATGATCAATGCAGCGGATTCGTTGAATCACCCAAGATTTGGGGACATGGCTCAATGATTAATTATTGAAGAATTCTATTCTCTGTGAATCGCCTCTTCATAATTTTGCGATCAACAGGAGAATGCCAACGATTCCTGCCGCGATGAGGCTGATCCGATCCTTCACCGCGAAAACAATCGGGTCATCTGTGAGAGATCCCCGTCGAGCTTTCATCCACATACGACTGATCCAGTAAAGCAACATCCCACAATTAATCCACATTGGCCAGCTTCGCGTGTAGGCCGGTCGAATTTCAGGGCTATTGATATAAAGCGCCAATACAAGCACCGATAAGTAGCCCGCAGTCACACCCATGCTCTCAACGAGTGTCAAGTCCGTTACGAGATATCCACGTCGTCGTTCCTGCTGTGTCATTTTTGAAGAAAAGTGATGAAGCAATTCAGCATACCTTTTCAGGAACGCCAATGACGAAAAAAGAAACACGGAAAAAGTCAACAGCCACTCAGACACCGGAATGCCGACGGCGACACCACCCGCGAACAGCCGAATTGTATACAGGCCTGACAGGACAAATACGTCAACCAGCATCTTTCGCTTCCACCAGATGGAATACAAAGTGGTTGAAACGAAATAGACCATTAAAAGCAAAAGAAATATTTTATTGAGAAATATCACTGCGACGGCAAAGCCTGACAGAAACGTACCCAGGCCGAGAAAAGGTCCGTATTCAAGTGGCAGATCCCCGGAAGCAAAGGGGCGGCGGCGCTTCCGAAGATGTCTTCGATCCGCTCGTATATCGATCATGTCGTTAAACACGTAAACCGACGATGCGCAAAGACTGAAAGCTACAAATGCAGCAAGCTCCAACCAAACATGCGACCAATTCTGTGGAATGCTGACGATCATCGGTACAAACAACAAGATATTCTTGATCCATTGATGGGGCCGCAAAACGCTCCAAATGGATTTAGCGATATGCGATCGACTACCGACGACTTGCGCCCCAGTATTCAATGTCTGCAATTTCTTGATGAGCGATGGAGGTGCCGATGCAACAATGTAACACTTCGACGCATGTTTCCAGATCGCTAAATCGGCTTTCGAGTCTCCGATGTATGCGAATTCTGAAAATCCGTGCTCACGACAATAATCTTGAATCGCGACGCACTTTTGCTCGGCCTTTAAATTCAGTGTCCCATCAGTCGCCAGCACACCGTCAAAAAGCTGCAAGTGCTCGGCAACCGACTGAGCCGACGCAAGAGGACTTGCCGTCGCAAGGACTAAGGACACCCCCGCTTTTCGTTGTTCAGTCAAAAAGTCGATAACTTCCCGACGATAGGGTAAGTAGTCCGCATCCGCCCCAGCCTGGCTCGCAACCTCGTTCTTAAATTGTGCTCGCCCTTGTAGGATCCAGTACGGCAGCTTGAATAGCTCCAGCGGTTGCCCGGCTGCGATGGCTGACATCCCCTCATAGAGAAGGTCAGTGGCAATTATCGTACCATCCAAGTCCACAAACAATGGCACTCGACCTGAATCCGCACCGTTTCTTTCCACGGACGAATCCAGACTGCCATCCGGGTTCGCGGTCGATGGGGCATCTGAGATAGAGTTCATTTAAAAATCTTATTGACTTCCAGCGGACTAACTAATCTTTCTTTACAAGGACGGTAATTAACGACACTTATCCAGGCTCATCCGCTTATGTACGTTTTAAAACACTGACCTGTTGCGATACACTCAGACCCGCAAGAGTCACATCACACCAACATCCCTGAAACAAACGAATCAAAGGCGAACAAGGTCCTGTTGTCCCTTCTTGCTACAAATCTCAGGTTTTAGAGATAGAACTTAATCTGAATTCAGCCTTACAGGAACGCTTTTCGCCACTCGCACGGCAAACGGCTTCACCTTCACGGCTTATCTCTTACAGGACGACGTCTCATTTACAGGAAGACGTCGACGGGCTTCAATTAAGAAAGTTCACGTCTCTCGACATCAGCAAAACAGACCGCCCAAATAACGTGAGCACACTTCTATCAATCACTCGCATAGCACATCACGAAACTCAGAACCGACCCTGAAGTCAAACGCTCGAAGGGCGACAGCAACACGAGTGCCAAAGTTTAAATATTTGTTTTAAGCCTCTGAGGATAGCAGAACCTGCCAAGTTTCGAAAGTCAAATACGCCGAGAAACAGCGGCAAAAAGGGGATTCAATTAACGGCGATTCGATTACTGGCGCAAAATCGACCGGCAAAATGCGTCTCATTACCAACTTTACATCAACGAGAACGAAGCACGACGAGTCGATGACCATTTGAGAATGAAAACAAAGTTTCATTGTTGGCATGGTGGTGAAAACGGATTAGCCATTCGTTTCCTGCCCCTGCGGAACGGTTGCGGCGACCGGGTCGCCCAGGTACAGAAACAGACCGAAAAGCATGGATGGCCATAAATGTATTAACAGGCGGTCCGTTGAATGAAATAAATGAAATGCCAGATCCCAGGGGGTTACCAAATAAACCAGGAAATAACCAGCAATCATTAGCAACACGACACTTACTACACCCGCAATTGTGTGCGGAGCGCGACTTGGTGAATACCCGAGAAACGTTACTGCCAACGCCGCCACCACCAGCGACATTGTCCCCAGATACCATAAATGCTCGACAAATCCATAAACAATTAAACCGACGCGGGAAAAATCAAATAACCTCGACTTGATCGTACCCCAAGTCTGCCCGACAAAGAGATCGTTTCCCGTTGGGCTTGGGTATCTAAACGAAAGGATCAATATCAACAGTGGCACAACGCCGACAAGGCACAAGCCGATTTCTCGCAGAATTTTTCGACGGCGATGATTTATCCAACAAACAAGCGTACGGGAGGCCAATACAGTGACGAGAAACAGCATTCCCTCATTTTTTGTCCAGGCCGCGCTGGCAGCCGAAACACCGGCCAAAACCAGCAGCCCAGGCGCGGTCCAACGACCTGAATCATAGACGCTTATAATAACTATTGTCGCAAGGATATAGAAGCTCAGGGGAACGTCGGCATTGAGCATTGCACCATTTCGCATAAACTTGTAGGTCCCTAATAGAAGCAACCCTCCAAGCAGCCCTTGACTTAATCCTCGAAAGCGTGAAACACCTGCCGTCAAAAGACCAACAGTCGCGATCGTAAAGACCACTGCTACAAATGGAGGAATCCAAATTGCGTCTGAACCAATATAACTCCAATACCTCGCTATTGAACCGCTAATCAGCAATGGATAATCGGAGTGCCAGAAATCAGGCAAGAACGCATTGCGCCACTCACTTTCCAGGCGAAACAGCGAACGGGCTCTCAGACTCCAGATGGCAATCGCGTCATATTGACCGTTGGGTTCATTGGCCGTGAAAATCATCACACCAAGCAGCCCAAGAATAAGTGAGATCGCGAATACGCCCAGAAGGTACTTTGCATAATTGTTCGCACTTCGCGTCAATTCCGGCAACCTTAAGAGCGAGATTGCCAGAGAAGATTTCTCGTTTTTTGGAACGAGATAGCAGGCAATTCCGACCACAATAAAGGCAAGAGTCTCGAAGACGCAGTAGGTCAGGGTGGGCTTGCCGAGAATCAACAACCCAAGGAAATAGGTGCAAGACGACAGGGAAATCGATAACCCCAAAGCGACCAGCGACCAGAGGACTACCGAAGCTTTTCCACCACGTTTTGCGTGGAAGCAAGCGATCATTTGATGCGAAGCAAACCACGGCGCAATCACAGAGACAATCAACCAGAAGATCATCGCCCACCCGCTGCTTGACGGTATAAATTAATGCCATTCCCCAGATCGACGATGAGCGTCCAGCCACGTTCGTTGACAAGACTCTGCAACGCGGACGGATCGTCGGAATCCACAATCACGAGCGGGCAATCTGGATGCTTCTCGTAATGACGAACCAGCACTGGACTTAAGACATACTGCAGCGCACTAAAATGATGGTCATTCCCGAAAGCGACGATTTTGTGTTTTTCATCCTTTTCGACATAACCCACAATCTTTTCATCTTTCAGCCAGGGCTTGAGTGGTGTCACTCGATCCAGCAAACTCGAAACATCCTGGCGCAAAGAGAACCTCAATGCGGCAACCAACCCCAAACGCACGATCGCTAAACCCCAGAGACAGATAAACACAATCACGAAACGCGGTACAAAAAAGCGCAGGGATTTCACCACTGATCGCCTCCAACAATTCGATTGTCCACAAGAGCGCCGACTGGCTTCGCCGGAGCGTACAGGCATCTCGACAACCCCACGTAAAGACCTGATCGCCCTCGCCGCATCATCAGATCAGATTCTCAGCAAATATCGTGCGAAACTCGACCGACATGGCGGCGGACTTGGGACAAAGCGACCAGGGCGATCGAGGGAATCAAGCCCTTCGGACAGAGTATTAACTTATAATTCGCATGTCATCACGAAACTAACGACTGTACCGTCAATCTTTCCACCAGTATCTGACAATGCACCAGAGTGCCTGGAATCCATCCAACATACCGATGTGTTTGCCCTCTTGATAAGTACGACCGTGGTAGCTGATTGACATTTCAAAGACGCGCAGTCGACGGCGGGCAATTTTTGCGGTCAACTCGGGCTCAATACCAAAACGATTTTGTTTCAATGTCGGCCAAATGTCAGATAACGCTTTTTTAGTGAACAGCTTATAACAGGTTTCCATGTCCGTCAGGTTCAAATTTGTAAAGCCGTTAGACAACATTGTCAGAACTTTGTTTCCGATGGAATGCCAGAAGTAGAGAACGCGGTGCTCTTGCCCCCCAAGGAACCGGCTACCGTAAACCACGTCCGCAGATCCATCAATGATCGGATGCAGTAAACGGGGGTATTCTTCGGGGTCATATTCCAGATCGGCATCTTGAATCACGATGGCATCGCCGGTCGCTTTGGAAAAGCCGGTACGAACGGCGGCCCCCTTACCTTTGTTCACCTCGTGATACGCCACAATAATCGAATTCATGGGATCGGGATGATCCACATTTTCTTGTTCAAGACGCTTTAGTATGTCTCTCGTATTGTCTTTACTGCAATCTTCAACAAGGACCAGTTGCTTTCGGATGGGAACTGCTCTGACACGATCGATCAGAACTTGTAAAGTGCGCTCCTCGTTGTAGACAGGAATGACGACGGATAAGACAAAACTGTCGGGAATCGCATAAAGCCCCAATTGACGGCACGGCGCCTCACCAAGTGTCTGTTTAAGATCTTCATACCACTTCTCTGAATACGGGAGCTCTTTTGCCTCAGTATCCTCGGGAATCATACCTGCTCCAAGACTCAAGTCGCGACCTTTTTATGAAGCCACAATGCCAGTTATGAAAGATGTCACCTGTTCTTCGAGGCATTGTAGACTATGGAAACGTTGCTGTCACCCGAAAGCAACTTGAGGTAAAAATGGTAAAAACGGCCGACTTGTATCTACAAAAAACGAAGGCATTACCGTTAACAAACATTGATCACAAAAGTACACTCCCGCTGCTGCCCAATCTTCAGAATGCCGTGCTCCAGATGCAGGACGCAGGATGCATTCTGAATCGAAGACACACCTCAATCTGGGATTCGTGGAGCTTAAGTTAAAGTTGAGATAGCTGTGACACAACTTCACAACCCTTATTGAACGGATTGCAGCTGCGGTTTCCCACCACCGACCGATGGAACTCAGCAGGCTCTTCCCGGCAACGGACTCATTAAGAAACTGGACACTCCGCACGTCAGCGGCGACCGACATTGTGTCACTCGGCCTCTGGCATCAGTTCCCAGATCGCCTGAAAGTCACTTTTGTCGCGTAAAACCATTCGACCTGCAACAGAGTCAAGCAAAGCTCTTAAGGTTTTCTCTTCCTCAGAGGTCAACTTCCTGCTGAGCGGACTGTCCGAATTACGCCGCATTTCCAGTGCCCATGACGAGATCCAGACACGATGCAACCCACTTCGGTCTTCAAGAGCCATCGGAACGCGATCGGTTGCATTTGAGCGGACACCAATCACGTCAGCACCCACAAACATCTTTAAATAATGACGGCAAATCCACCCATCTTCAGTGATCACAATGTCACCGGGTTTTGCATTCTCGATGAGAAATCGATTTGCCTGATACCAGTAATCCATATCGCGCCTCGTCTGCGGCACAACGCTTCCCATACCATTGGCAACGAACAACGATAACATCAGAATCACCACAGTAAACCACATTCGCCTCGCACCCGGACGGTGCGACTGAAGCAACGCTAACGCAATCCCAAGAACCGGAATCAGCACAATCCAATATTCGATGTTCATCGGTTCCCACACTGTATTGAACAGGTAATACTCCAGAATCAGCAATGTAATGACGAACAAGGCCGACTGTGATCGACGCGGGGAAATGCATTCAGACTGAACAGGAAATAACATCGACCCAAGCACCGCCAGCGACGAAACAAACGCCAGGAACGAGGCAATAAGACATCCCACCAGGGCGGCCACAGGAAGCTGATGTGCAATGAAGCGTTCTTCGATCAGCGGGTTTCTGGGAAAAACACGGGAAATAAACTGATTGAAAGCAGGAACGCCGAAAAGAAAATGTCCACCCACAACCGTACGACCAAACCCCACGATCGATTTCAGAAAATTACTATTTGACCAGGGGACCCACATCCCGTTCCTTCCGTGTCCCTTCGACCAGGCGACAATTGTTTCGACATCCCGCAATCCGTTGACTCCGATCGCCACGGTAAGATAGGGAACTCCAACGACAACCGCAGCCGTTAAACACAAGATCCCCATCCCGATGATCACCCGACCCATTGAATCTTCTGACCGGCATCGGAAGCCGATCACAGCCGCAGCGATCGTAAACGCGACGAGGGCCAGCACGTGCTGTTGATGCAACAGCGTCGCAATCGCACCAAAGAAACCAATCACTGCAAATGTTTTGTAGGAAGACCGGCCGTCCGACAATTTGATCAGCTGATCAATGCAGATCAAAAGCGCAGGCAGTGGCATGACATAGGTTTCTGGCTGTACGCTGTAAGACCAGAAACCGTAGCAGACAGCTGCCACACCCACCCAGGCGAGAGAAAGACGGTTCTCAACGTTGAGTCGACTTAAAATCTTCAACATGATACCCAGCGCGAGCGCGCCTGACGCAGCATTCGCAATCTGCATCGGCAAGCACGCGTTACCTTGATACCCACCCAACTGGCATAATTTGTAGAAAAGATGGTTCAGAGCATTGTACAAGAGATGATTTGGATGAAAGAGGTCGACGATCGACGAAGGAGCCGTTACATCCTGCACATACCAGGCGCTATCTTCCCCTTCGCTGAAGTGTTTTGATAATGTACTCACATAAAGAATGAAAGAAACCAAAACGACTCCGGCCTGGAGTATTGCCGGGGATACTGATTTCGAATCAGATCCCTCCAATGCCTCATTGCCTTCGTTCAAAATCATTTGGTTTGATACCTCTTTGTCTTTTCAACAATTTCTTATTCGATACATAATTTTAATTAACACCTGGTTTGCTCATCGAGCCGATCGATCAAGAACAGGAACAATCGCTGTGACAACCCGGCAGTAGAGCAGCGTCATGAGATAGAGCTTGGCCTGCGAAAACACCTTAAACTTCGACTCTCCCCCATCCCGGTTTTTCCACGAGTTGGGGACGACTGCATATCGAGCGCCCTGTGCAATCGCCTTGATGGACATTTCAATCGAAAGACCAAACTGTCCGGAAACGAGCGGCTGCATTCCGTCAATGATTTCCCGACGGTAGCACTTGAAAGGATTCGTAAAATCGTAGTAACGCTGTCCAAACAGAATTGCGATCAGCCGGTTCCCCATGCGATTGAGCATACGCTTAAACTGCGGATAGTCATCGACTTGAGCCCCCTTGATGAAACGCGAGCCGAACGCGCACTGATAGCCCTCTTCAATTTTTCTGTAATAGGCAATCAAATCCTGAGGACTGTCGGAACTGTCCGCCATCACGACTGACACCGCATCACCTCGATAATTTGCCAGCCCGCACCTCACGGCATGCCCGAATCCATGTTTTCCCTCATTGGTAATATGCCGCAATGATGGATAAACCTTTTCCAATTCAATCAGTTTTTGCTTCGTTCCGTCAGAACTGCCGTCATCGATGACAAGAAGCTCAAAATCCAGACCCGCGGAACTCAACGCCTCGGAAAAGGACTTAATTGACGCATCAAGCGTAAGCTCTTCGTTGTAGGCGGGGATGATCACAGAGAGCATGAATATATTGGATTCTGATTAAAGAATTAAATTGGGTGAATCAAACGCTTTGATAACATTCGTTGACGAGATTTACGGCCTGGGAAATACTCTGCAACGGATGGCTTGGCCTGCGCATTTCGATGGAAACCCAGCCTGTGTAGCCTGTTTGACAAAGGGCGGCTCCAACGGTGCGATGATCGATCGTCGGCTGGCTAAGATCGACAAGTTGCGGCTCACTGACATGGAAATGTCGCGTGATCCCTTTGCAAGCGCGAACGGCCTCGACAGGGTCGTCGCCAGCCAGATGAATACAACCGGTATCCAGATGGAGACCGAAGCCGGGGGCATCGACGGCAGCAACCAGATCGACGGCCTCTCGCCAATTCGTGATGAAATTACTTCCGTAGGCTTCGGGAAGTGGCTCAATACAAAGCCAGACACCGTGAACGGCACATCGTCTTCCCGCCTCACGAAAAAATGGAATCGACCTCGTAAAGGCTTCACCAGCGGAAAGCTCGCCTCGCTTTCGATTGGCAGGTGAGCCAAACACAAGCGGTTGAGCTCCTAACGCCGCAGCCAACTCTGCCACGAGAGCAAGATGGTTCAGCGTCTGCTCCTGTTCTATTTCAGAGCCAAATACCCGCAAATCAGGCTTGCCAAAAAGAATGGCTTGCAGGGAAGGCAACTCGAACTGGGCGTCGGCATAAATCTGACGCCAATTTGCGGCAGAGGTTGCGTCGGCACCATTCCATTCTGACCAGAGTTTTGTCGGCGCGATTTCAATTCCTTTGACACCCCGTTCGCGCAAAAGGGACAGAACCTCGTCATGTTCTCCACTGTCCCAAGCGATATTAGAGACGGCAATTCTCATCGGATTTCCCCGCGCCTGTATCCATCCACAAACTGGCCAATACGGCGAATGACTTCCTCTCGCAGATACAGGTAGCCTTGTGAACCTCCGAAAAGTTCGGCGTATTTCGTTCGAAAGGCATAATGAGAAGCAGGACCTGGATTTCCACCGACCTCTACGCCGGGAAAGAAACAATCGATGATCTCCAGGCTCGTCACCGGTTCCGGAAAGAGATGAAGTTTGGGGATATTCTTATCTAATGCCAGCGTGATATCGTGCCAAATGTTGCTAAGATCATAATACTGGAAGCTACTTGCCGGATTGATCTTCTCGACCTGATTCAAATTCAATAGATCGTAGATGACATTTTTCTTGAGACCGGCACCAAACAAGGAGGGAAGCCTGACAATACAGACATTGGAAAATCGTTGCGTTATTTCGTCTTCCAGACGGAGACGATTGGCGCCATAGGGGTGCGTCTCCTGAGAATGCGCATCAAAATCCTCATCAGCCCCTGGCACAAGCGGAAGTACGTCAATCGTAGAAATCAACACGACGCGCTGCGACTTTACCGTCTCTAAAGAAACGAGCAAACGCTCAATTCCATCACGATCTTCCTGGGGATGCAGGTTCGCCCACCAACGCTGCGCCTGCGTTGCCGAGAGCACCAGGAGTTCGAATTCCTTCCCTCGAATTTCATCAATATTCTTCGAGTTATAAAGTAAGTCAAAACGATTCTGACGATGCAGATTCCCCCCCACGAAACCCGTATACCCGACAAGAGCGCTTTCACCTGCCACGACAAATTCCCCCAGGATTTCTGAAAACCACTTCTCCCAACGACCTCGCCCCCGGCCTCCCCGGTTGATTGTCATCCTACGGCGGCAAATCCATGAATCGCCCGACGAATACTGAAAAAGATGCCGGACTATTCCATGGTTTACAGCAGGTTATCTTTCCGCTCCCCCTAACGTGGGAACATTCAAGTCCGGGACGATAGGAACTTCAGGTGAATCCGTGACGATGTTATATTTCTCTTTTTCAGACAACAGCACGGAACTCGTTTGCTCATTCGTCACATAGTAAAAGGGTCGATCTCCCAATCGCTCAAGAATCCGCCCCGTATACTCACTCAAAATTGTGAGCATCAACGAGATCAGCAAAAACTGAAATGCGCTTTGAAACGAGAGTGAAGTCCAACCCGGCGTCACATCCGGTTTGAAAAAATAAATTGCGACAATTAATAAAAGATACGCGACATTCAGCACCGCTGCCGCAAGGCAAGTCCACGTGACGAACCGGAGCGGATGCTTGGAATTCTCGATGATCAAGTCAATACAGGTGTTTGCAGCGCTCATAAAATTGCGACTCTGCTTTCCCTCGCCTAATTCGAGCGGGGTATAGGCAAACTCCTGCTGGGAATAGCCAACGTAGGCACTATAGAGACGCAAATATCGATGATAGTCTTTTATTTGAGTTAACGAATTAAGCGCTTTTCGACTCAGGCAGCGAAGCTGAGTCGCATACTGCGGGAGCTTAATCCCCAGGAAACGTCGCACGTACCAATGAAACAGTTCCGAACCGGCCTGATAGAACTTTCCGACGTTACCCGCGTTCTCGCGCACTCCGAAGACGACGTCAACTCCAGAGCGTGCCCTTTCGACCAGTGGCCGAATCAACTCTGGCGGATCCATGTATGGCAGCATCACAACAACAAAATCACCAATGACCGACTCCATTCCAGCCGAAATCGCAACTTCAGTCCCGAATCGTCGAGACAGCTGAATGAGGCGAATTCCGCGGTAACGGCTCAGCAACGCCTGGATTTTCGGCACTGTTTGACCCGCGGAACCGTCATCAATAATCAGCAACTCGTGGTTCGCGAAATTCTCTTCCAGAACGTTGATCGTCTTGTGAATAAAGTTCTCAATGATGTCAGCATCTTCGTGTACCGGCACGATGACCGAAACAAAACAGTCTATTTTTGTATTCATGGAGATCCCCATATTTACAAGTGCTATCTGTGCCTGAAACACTCACTCTGGTGGAATCAAATCTTCACACCGTTCGATTCAACGAATTCACGGATGTAGTCTATAACATCAAAAACATTATCGATCTTTCCACCGAGGACGCAAATCACATTCCGCGCCTGATCAACTGGTCGAAACAAAATCGGACGACTGTCATCAACTTCGCTCCGCGGAAGGATCGTCTTCACTTCCCAAAGACTTTCCACGTATTTCGACCGTGAGATGCTTGGAATAAAACGCGCCGCGTCTCGAATCATGTGTTCATATTGACTTTCACGAGGAGCACTTTCGAAGTGCTTGCGGGCGTCGAGATAACCTTCGCCAGGCGCATCGGTCCACCAGTGGTGGGGGGTGTATCGAACGTGGTGAAGCGTATGCAATCCGCGGTCCGGAAAAGGCATCACCGCAAAGAACGGACCATCCATGATCGTGATCCCCTTGTTCTTCAGCTCTTCGGGAACATCGATCAACGCCATTTCCGCAAACTCGTGTTTCATCGGAATGAGTGGGAGCTCAGATCTCCACAACACCCCGTTGATGTGCGAATAAGCACAGATAAAAATGTATTTCGTCTCGACTTCACGAATCTCGTCACCCTGCCGGAATTCCACCCTGTACGAGTCACCGACACAACGAAGCCGTTCGACCGGAGCGTTGAGTTCATACTCAACGTTTGCTTCTGCGAGCCGTACCTTCACGATGTCTTTGAGTTTTGCGGCATCAAACACATATTCAAGAACAGAAAATACATCTTCAACGTTGTACGGATTAAGAAGCGCCTTCAGTTCGTCCGCAGCGGGCCAGACAGGGGCACCAATCCGATCGCAAAACCCCTTGAACTGTGCGGCCGAGGTCTTGGAGTAGGACTTAGCAATGGCGTAAACTTTTTCGAATTCCGAGTATACACATCCCTTGTATTCGCTAATAAAGCGAGAAAAATTCATACGAGAACGAAGCGAGGTCAAGAGACTGCGAGGATAATGATACCCTTGATGAACCCGAGCTTGATTTCGATAAGAAGCCCGCTGCATGAGATCGCTCTCACTTTCGAGAAGCAGAACTTTCTCAAAATACTGCTTCAATTCGCGGGCGACCTCACATCCGTAGAATCCCCCTCCGATTACCACTGCACCGAATTTTTCGGACTGCATGTCACGATACCTGAAAGCCCGGGAGATGGCTCGCGCCACACTGAAGTAGGAGTGTGAACTCCGAGCACCCATAAATAAAGAATTTGAAGTGTACCAGCGGAAACTCTATTTGAAAATGGAATCGTCTGGGACTTTGAATGATTGCTGCAGCCGAGTTCAGCGTTCATTCCATCGAACGTAAATTAATGCCCCGAGCACAGCATCAAGGGCTTTTGAATGGGTCATGGAGCGAATCAATATTCTTTGGACGTGAACTTGGGAGGCCGTCGTTTAAAACGGATCGAAAAGCCACGCCTTAACAGAACCTTAACCTGGAGCCCCGGCCTCTTTGACGGTCAGCCGACAAGTCACCGCGCGACTTCCTACCGAGTCAGCTGTTTTCTCGTAGAAAAGCTCGTCTCCTGACTGCACACACGAGATCGACAGCGAGTCGACAGAGCGATCCCGGACGGCACCATTCAAGTAATCAAACCGATTCTGCCCCCTTGGGGTCAGATTGAGAAATCGATCAAAGGCATTTGTGCGCAATTTGCTTCAACCCGCTACACACGTCAGCCGCATCGCACTTGCCTGTTAGGAACTTCACATTGCACTGAGTCACCTTGGTAAACCGACTTTTACCTGAGAAGCCCAGTCGCGACTCAATTCCGTTACTTTATCAGCTAAGTCGACTCATTTTCGCGGGGAAGCGTTCAACAATGCCGCTCGATAGTATTCCACTGTCTTCGATAACCCTGCACTTAAACCAATTGTTGGAGACCATCCCAGTACTGTCATAGCTTTTGTAATATCAGGGCACCGTTGCTTGGGATCGTCCTTAGGCAAAGGGACGTGGGTGATCGTCGACTTGGTATCTGGCACTTGTTTAAAAACCTCTCGTGCCAGTTCCAGCATTGTGTATTCACCGGGATTTCCCAGATTCACCGGCCCAATCTCATGATCCTGGTCCATCATTAACATCATTCCGCGAATCAAATCATCACAGTAACAGAATGATCGTGTCTGCGTCCCGTCACCATAGATCGTAATGGGTTCGTCTCGTAATGCCTGATTGATAAAATTAGAAATCACCCGACCATCATGGGGGTCCATCCGGGGACCGTATGTGTTAAAGATTCGAATGATTCGAACTTCCATATTGTGCTGTTCGTGATAACTGATGCAAAGCGATTCAGCAACTCGTTTCCCTTCATCATAACAGCTGCGAGGCCCAATCGGATTAACGTGACCCCAATAGTCTTCGCGTTGCGGGTGGACAAACGGGTCGCCGTAAACCTCCGACGTCGAACAGTGCAGAACCCGGGCCTTGCAGCGTTTTGCCAGACCCAGCACATTAACAACCCCGATTGTTGAGGTCTTGATTGTCTTAATCGGATTATACTGATAGGCAACGGGTGATGCCGGACACGCCAGATTGTAAATCTGATCGACCTCTAATACGAACGGTTGGACGATATCGTGTCGCAGTAATTCGAACCGGGGATTACCCAACAGATGAAGGATATTTTCTTTTCGTCCCGTAAAGAAATTGTCGAGGCAGATGACGTTATCGCCTCTCTCAAGCAGCCGTTCGCAAAGATGGCTACCCAGAAATCCAGCCCCGCCAGTAACGAGAATCGAACGCATTGATAAATGCCTATCCATTTCCTGTAATGGAAACTCTATGAATTTGTGAAAAGGGGTTCAGGGTGTCAAAGAATTCCGACGCGATTCACGCTTGAAGCAAATACCAGGCGCGTTTTCGCCTGCTGATCTTCTCTGGAAACTTCGGGATACCGCATGACCTCGTTTCAGTCTGACTTACATTGTCGTCGACAGCACTAACGGAACGACCTGACGAACAACATAAACAGAGATTTCTGCCGAGCAAACAATTCATAGCAGAGTGACCCAATGAAGGAAAGCCATGACCGTCGTAAAACAACATGAATAGCCGGAACACCGAAGCAACTCTTAGCGCAAAATTCATCAGCCTCCCGTTAGCCGTCTCAAAGATCCGCTGTTTTGAAGATCAAGCATTTGGCATGACAGGGGACTATTTGAATCCACACAGTCAACGCGTTTTCAAATGAAGTAAATGGAAGGCATTACCACCAATCTGCCGGGGAATTGTACATTATTCATGATGGAAAAAAGTGAGTCAGTTGAGCAGGTGACGGTGGATCCACCTTCGGCCATGCAAACAGACCCTTCCGCCGCGTCATCCGCGCACGATGACATGGAAGGTAAATGGCGACTACCGACCGCAAAATCAATCGAATTCAGGCGTTTGGCCTGGGTGTACGGCATCCGATGAAGAACCAGATATCGGAATTCTGCCAGGCCCTCGACGTGACATGCACGCGCACTCGCTTGAATTCCTGCCCGACGGTACTTTATACTTACTAAATGTGGAAAATGTAGAATTCCGCATCACGAGGCACAACTTTCGAAGAGTCAGTATTCGGGCGTTAGATCGGCTGAGTACATTGAGAATGGTTTCACACCAATTCTCGATTGTTAAATTTTAGTTAAGTTAGATTCTTATCTTTTTGTTAAGCGGAAGATCAATGAACCGCTTCTTATTCATCCTCAAGCGAGCCTTTGTTTGAAGTTTTCATTAACGAATTCGAATCAACAGCGAGTGATTCTCGTGCTCAAGTGGCTACTCGCTGTGGCGATGATGGCAGTGTTGTGGTGGATGAGCCGTGATAGCCTCGCAAAGCTACAGAATCGTCAATTCGCGTGGCAAGCATTTGGGATTGCGCTCGGGGTCCGATTCATCGCTCTTTTAATCTCCTTCACACGTTGGCGACTTCTCGTTCAGGGAATTGGTTTACCATTTTCATTTCGTGAAAACTTCCGGCTCGGGATGCTTGGCGAAGCCATCAACGTCATGGGTCCTGGAGCGGTCGGTGGCGACCTGATCAAAGCCGCTTTGCTCGCGAAGGATCATCCAACGCGAAGGGCGTCGGCCTCGGCGACCGTGTTTCTGGATCGTGTACTGGGGATGTGGGCACTATTTGTACTGGGTGCGATTGCATCGCTGATCCCAGCCCGAGCCGAAGTGGCGACGGAAATGCATTGGGCTGTTCTTGTTCTATGGTGTGGGGCGATCGCGGGACTGGTCGGGATTGGACTGATGTTCGTTCCAGCGTTTACGCATTCGTCGCTGATGCATTGGTTGTCAAGCTGGAAGTTCGTAGGTCATATCGTTAAAGAACTCATGGAATCGGTCCAGCTTTACCAAGGCAAACCTTATGTCCTGATTGTAGCCGCTGGTTTAGGAATCGTCGGTCACGTTTTCTTTTTGACGTCATTTTACTTTTGCGCACAAGCGATCCACGGTGGACAGACAACACCTGGTTACATTGACCACCTTGTCGGGCTTCCTCTTCCCATCACCGTGAGTGCCGTGGTGCCAACTCCGGGAGGTATCGGTGTGCTCGAGGGAACGGTCGCCTGGTTTTACGAGCAACATCAGAAGAATGTCGTTCCCAACAGCACCGAGGAACAAATTGCGACCGCTTTTTCGAACGGAGTTCTCACGGCTTTAGTCAATCGGCTGACCGTCATGATTCTCGCGGCAATTGGAATCGCTTATTATTTAACGTCGAGAGCACAAATCCTTCGAGTGACTCAAGTCGCTGAAACACAAAATGCCATCTGATTTGTAACGCAAACATCAACCGGCGGCTTCCGACAGTTCTACCCGTCGAAACGATTAACGAACTTTGTAAATCGCGAAAATCATCTTTGGCCGAACGCACGAATCGCCGAACTTGGACTAATCCTGCTGTTTGAGACTCAAGCGATCATTTCCTTGCACCGCAGAATAGGTTTGGCGGATTGAATCGAGACTTGCCGAGAATTGGTCGAGGCGGTCGCGGTGACGAGCATACTCGGCGCAGCGATTCTCAAGTTCCGGGAATAATCCTGCCCCGGCTTTCGCACTGGCAAGTTCGCGAGCCATGGCTTGAATCCGGCGGGTCAGGCCACGACGCAGACGCCATGTGTAGCTCATCACGAACATTCCCGCCCAGCAGGCCAGAAACAACGCGGCAGGAATATAGAAGTTTGTATCCAGCAGCGGCTTTTCGAGCCAGAACGAGTCATAGAAGAAATTGCGGCCAACTCGGTACAACAGAAATCCAGGGAGCAGTGTAAATAAGGCTTCGTACAAAAATCGGGTGAACCAGTGCGAATTTCTTTTGGCGGCATCGAGAATTAAATCATCAATCCGTCGGGCGGCATCCGTCAGAAACTCCATCTGCACATCAGCGGCGGAATGGCGAAGGTGATCAAACGATCCCGTCTCCTGCGGAGCCCGATCCAGTTTTGCAGAATGAACATGCCCCGTAATTACCATCTGGGCTTCTCGCAATTCCGAATCGGTGAAACCGAGCGAGGACAATGAATCGAGACGCTTCTCGGCATCATGTTCCTGTTGCTGTGATGTGAGCCAGCGGGTTCCATGCACGAGACCGACCAATGCCATCTGGGCCGTCGTCTGTGATCTCATCAACGAGAACGACGCGAGCAGGCTGGCCTGACTGTGCCACAGCTTCAACACGGACGCAAACGGACTGTAGCCCCACATCTGCGTCACCTGCCCGAGCAATCGCCGCTCCCAGAGACCACGACTGACGAGCAGTTCATCCTGCAAACGGCTGGCCATGCGTTCGGTCGCGCGGTGACGCTGATCATTCAATGCCTGCTCTAATCGCTGAACGAGCGGAGCATGCTTATCCAGGACCTCGCGGGCATGCGAGAGCACCTCATGGACCAGTCCCATGAGATTGCTGCGACGGATTCGGACGCGCTGTGTCGCCGAAAGTTCCTGCATTAACAAGTCAAGCAGGCGTCCGAATTCGCCTGTCGGTCGGATTCCTGATTGCTGTTCCTGGAACGCCTGCTTTGAGTTGACAAAGAACATCTCGGCAACCTGAAACCTGGGACTGAGGTGTGCTCGCCAATCGTCACGAATGTCTGAATCAAGGTCGGCGTGTGACTGAATGAACACCAGCCGACAACCGCTGGCTGCCTGCAACAGTTCATCACTGACTTTGGCCGACCGATACTTCTGTTGCGTTCCGACGTACAGCAGAACATCACAATATGGCAACAACCGATGCAGACGCGCGAGATTACTGGTTGATGTTTCAGACTCCGATGTATCGGGATCAGGGCAATCGATAATAACAATGTCTCGCAGCAGCGGAGTATCAACGCGAACGATTTGAACCTCGGCGTCGTCCGCATTGGCGGGTAAGTCATAAACAGCAAGATCGGCCTGGGGATGCGCCAGCACGATGGGAAGCGTTGTCGTGGGTCGTTGCCGCCCCGCCGAAGTGACCTCTTTTCCGACCAACCCGTTAACCAGCGAGCTTTTGCCGACGCCCGTCCCACCAAATGTCGCCACGACCAATGGTGCTTCGACTCGCGCCCTTAACGGCTCAAGCCGAGTTAAGAGTCGTTTGATCAGCGCCTGACTCTGCTGAACGGGCTCCCACGCCGACGGCTCCGTTGACCATGCACTCAGTCGAGCAACAAGATCGTCGACGTTTGCCAGCAATTCCAACTGAGCCAATTCCGAGGTCATCTGACTTCCAATCAATTGTTAGCTCAACCCTACCGGCTGAAGCGGACACTTCGCCGCGATAAAGCTTTCACGACGATTATCGACGGTAAAGTCCACCGTTACGGTTCGTCTCAATGAAAAACCACTGACGTCAACCACCGTCCCCAGACCATATCTCGGGTGTCTGACCTGCATGCCAATCGCGAATCCAATCGGAAGTGCAACACCTTGATTGGATCCTGACTGCAAGGCCGCCCCCGTTGTGAGATGCGGGATCCCTTTCGCCTTGCGTTTATCAGTTGCTGACGATTTCCCCCGTCTTAACCCCGACTTTCGCTTTAAACCTCGACCGCTGATCGTTATTTCGTCTGACAGAAATTCATCAAGATTGTCGGCGTCGGTATCGCTGGCGAATGACTCGCTGGATGGCTCATCACCGTAGTTGTCACCCGCAGTGCAATCCTTGCGTTCGACGTGCAGTTCTTGCAGAAAATCGCTGGGAATTGTCGAAAGAGTTCGGCCATGGATTTCCCTGCGCTGCGTATGAGTGAGAACCAGCTGATCCTTCGCGCGAGTGATTCCGACGAACAAGAGTCTCCTCTCCTCTTCGAGTTGCGAGGGATCGTTCTCACGAAGCGACCGCTCGTGCGGGATGAGATTCTGTTCGACACCGATGACATACACATTCGGGAATTCCAGGCCCTTGGCCGCGTGCAACGTCATCAAAGTCACGGCACCGACGTCTTCCTCTAATGAGTCCACGTCTTGAGTCAGACTGGCTGTTTCAAGAAAACCACCGAGCGTCGCGACTTCTTCCTTTTCGGCCAGCTGGCGATCATACAGCATTGCTGAACTGATCAGTTCGTCCACGTTCGACTTCCGCTGGATTTCATCTTCCTCTAATGATCCCTCGTATTGGCGGTAATAACCGGTTCGTTCCAGCACGGTCCGCAGCAACATCGACACCGGCCCGACCGATTCGGCGTTGTCATCTGACTCCGTCGGCTCGTCACCAAACTGAAAATCGGTGGAACCTGCCTGATCTCCAAACGGGTTCGCGGCCAGTTCTGCAAATTCATCGATCAGCGAGGCAAAGGCTCGAAGTCCTACGGCGGCCTTCTTGGAAAGATTGGGAACTCGCTCGGAATTTCTTGCGGCAGCCAGCAGTTCAATGCCCGCCACATCAGCCCATTGCACCAGACGATCCAGCGAACTTTTTCCCACTCCCCGCGCGGGCGCGTTGACGACTCGCAGAAACGCGATTCGGTCTCGCGGATTGTCGATCAACCGCAGATACCCCAGCACATCTTTGATTTCTGCCCGCTCGTAGAACGCAAGACCTCCAGCGACCTGGTACGGTATCTTCCAGCGTGAGAGTGCCGTTTCAAGCGAACGCGAAAGCGAATTCACTCGATAAAAAATCGCAAAGTCTGACCAGTTACGATCACCCGATT
>CAIULL010000290.1 GCA_903899985.1 uncultured Schlesneria sp. | reverse complement strand
TTCCCGGACGGAACCTTGAAAATCATCTTGAATTTCGTCGCAAGACGGCAAAGTTTAACGTCATGTGCTTTATTTGTCCTGCGAATCCATCCCGCGCAACAATCCTGACGCAGAACTTGTTCGCTGATAGTGCGATTTTTTGAGGACTTTTGGCTATACTATGGAATTGACAAGAAACTACCGGATTTTCATGAACTCACCGCAGCGGCAGACACGAACGCATCTGATTTCCTTGTTCGACGAACTGGGATTGCATCCGCGCGGGGATCTCGGTCAAAACTTCCTGATTGACCTTAATCTGCTGGAAATGATCGTTCACGAAGCTCGACTTGGCCCGGATGACGTCGTCCTGGAGGTGGGAGCGGGAACTGGTGGTTTAACCACATATCTTTCCGCAGCTGCAGCTGTTGTTTCCGTCGAATACGATTCGAACATGTATGCGCTGGCGTGCCAGGCGGTCGCTGGCCGAAGCAACGTGACGATGTTGAACACGGACGCTCTGAAAAGCAAAAATGAGATTGCTCCCGTCGTGATGGATGCCGTTCGTCGCGAACTGGCCGTTGATCCGAAGCGGCGCTTAAAACTCGTTGCCAACCTGCCTTACAGCATTGGGACGCCTGTGATTTCCAACCTGATCGCCAGCGATCTTCCCTGGGAATTAATGGTGGTCACGATTCAGTGGGAATTGGCAGAGCGAATGCTGGCCAAGCCTCGAACCAGTGAATACAGCGCGCTCTCGGTCTTATTGCAGTCGCAATGTCATTTGAAAATGCTTCGAAAGCTTCCGCCGAGCGTGTTTTGGCCGAGGCCGACGATCGATTCAGCCATTGTTCGAATCGATCCGAATCTCGAGAGAAGCTCGAAAATCGTGAATCGCGGCGAGTTCCAACTCTTTCTCCGGGATATTTTCACCCAACGCCGCAAGGTACTGCGCGGTGTCGTTGTGAACCTGTTTAAAGAACGATTGTCAAAACCCGAGATTGACTCGGTTTTGGAATCGATGAAATTTCCGCCTGATACCAGAGCGGAAGAACTTGAGGTTGATCAGCTTGTAGAATTATCGAATCGGTTGCAGCGCCGCTTGCAAGGCGAGACACTTGCAGCGACGAACGATGTTGTTGACGGACAATGAGGCAGGGGAGCCAAAATGGAAGACCGTATTGCATATAAAGGAATCACGTTTGACGATGTTCTGCTGGAACCTCGCTACAGCGAAGTCATGCCCAATGAGGCCGATGTTGCAACCCAATTGACGCGTAACATCCGTATCAATGTTCCCATCGTCAGCAGTCCGATGGACACGGTGACCGAAAGCGAAATGGCGGTTGCCATCGCTCAAGAAGGTGGCATCGGAATTATCCATAAGAACATGTCTGCCGAGCATCAGTCGATGCAGGTGGAACGAGTCAAACGCGCTGAGCACGGTGTGATTGTCGATCCCGTTACGCTTCCCCCCGAATCGACGGCGGCCGAAGCGTGGGACATCATGGAAAAACGTAACATCGGCGGAGTTCCCGTGACTCGTAACGGTCGACTGATGGGAATTCTGACTCGACGTGACCTTCGTTTCATGCCCTCGGGAGATAAAGACACACCGATTTCCGAAGTCATGACCAAGGACAACCTTGTCACGGCCAAGGAAGATACAACGCTCGCTGATGCCCAGCGGATTCTGCTTGAAAACAAGGTCGAAAAGCTGTTGCTCGTTGATGAGAATTACCAGTTGAAAGGTCTCATTACGATTAAGGACATCGACAAGAACCTGCGTTATCCGCGAGCGGCAAAAGACTTGCGCGGGCGATTGCGAGTCGGCGCCGCGATTGGCGTCGGAGATTACGAGCGGGCACAGTGTCTGATCGAAAAGGGTGTCGACGTCCTCTGCGTCGACAGTGCCCATGGTCATTCAAAAAATGTTGTCGAAACAGTCAAAGAACTCAAACGCCGTTGGAATATCGACGTCATTGCCGGTAACGTGGCCACGACCGAAGGAGCTCGAGAATTAATTCGAGCTGGTGTGGATGCCGTGAAAGTCGGGATCGGGCCAGGATCGATCTGTACGACTCGCATCATCGCCGGGATCGGTGTCCTGCAAATCACAGCCATTGCCAATGCTTCGAAGGCTGCGGTCGGGACAAATGTTTCGATTATCGCCGACGGTGGTATCCGCTATAGCGGTGATATTACGAAGGCGCTCGCTGCCGGTGCCCATGTCGTCATGCTTGGCGGCTTGTTGGCAGGATTGGACGAAAGTCCCGGTGAAACAATTCTTTATCAAGGCCGACGCTTCAAGCGTTATCGTGGAATGGGTTCGCTGGGAGCCATGGTGAAGGGAAGCAGCGAGCGATACCGGCAATCAAATGGCGACGAGAATCGCAGTCAGGGACCGTCAAAACTCGTGCCGGAAGGTGTCGAAGGTCGCGTTGCTTACCGCGGTTCGTTGCCTAGCGTGCTGTACCAGTTGATCGGTGGCTTGCGAGCCGGGATGGGCTATTGCGGAGTGCAAACGGTCGACCAGCTGAGAACGGAATCCCGCTTCATCCAGGTCACTCCGGCATCCGTTCGTGAAAGTCATCCCCATGACATCTCCATCGTCGAAGAGTCACCGAATTACTCAGCAGAACATTCGCCAATGGAATCGTTTTAAAAACAATGTTTCGACCTGATGCTGGAATCAGACGATCTCTTAACCTCGTTCCCGCAAAAACACCTGTGAAACCATGAGTTTTTTTCGCCCTGAACTTGACCGCCTTGCTGGATACATGCCGGGCGAACAACCGCAAGATACCGGTTGGACTAAACTAAACACCAACGAAAATCCGTATCCTCCGTCGCCGCTCGTCGTTGAAGCCATCTCCGACGCGGCGAGAGGGCGGTTGAATATGTACCCCGATCCGCACGGAACCAAGTTTCGTAAAGCGGCTGCCGAAGTCCTGGGTGTTGATCCTGATTGGATTCTTCCCGGTAACGGAAGTGATGAAGTCCTGACGATTCTCACTCGGTCGTTTGCGGGTTCCAATGACCAGATCGCTTTTCCCTACCCGAGCTACATCCTTTACGAAACACTTGCCGACCTGCAGGGCGCACCTTGCGTTCGATTGCCCCTCGAACCAGACTGGTCCTGGAATTTCGACACAGTGATGCCAGTCGTTGAGAAATGTAAATTAGTCTTCATTCCTAATCCCAATTCTCCTTCAGGTAATCGGTGGACTTGGGATGATCTGATCTCGCTGACGCCACCGCGTGGAGTTCTGGTTCTCGATGAAGCGTATGGTGATTTTGCGGATTACCCGCATCGCGGCGAATTGTTGAACAGCACGATCGGATCGCAAGTTGTCATCACAAGAACGTTCAGCAAAAGCTACAGTCTGGCGGGGATTCGATTTGGATTTGCAATGGCACATCCGACGATCATCTCCGGCTTGAGAAAGATGAAAGACAGCTACAACTGCGACGCGATTTCGCTTGCGGCAGCAACCGCTGCCATTCAGGATCAGGCGTGGATGCTGGCAAACGTTTCAAAGATCCGCGCTACCAGGGAGCGTCTTTCGAACGCCTTAAGCTCACTCGGATTTCAAGTTGTCCCCAGCCAGGCCAATTTCGTCTGGGCAACACACCCATCCGGCGAACATAAGGCTCAGTATGATGCATTGCGAGCACGTAAAATTCTCGTTCGCTTTATGACATTTCCCAATGTGGACTGGGCCAGAGACCAACGGCTGGATGGACTTCGTATCACAGTCGGAACCGACGCCGAGATCGATCTGTTGTTGACCGCACTTAAGGAAATCGTCTAAGTCGCCTGATCCGTATCAAGAGGCGCACAAGCAATTAAACAGTAAAGTATGGCCGCCAGAAATCAGGATAAAACATGACGCGCATCGCGACGATCCATCGAAAAACCGCTGAAACTGATATCCAGCTCGTCTTCAACCTGCACGGAACAGGCACGGCGAAGATCGAAACCGGAGTCGGCTTTCTCGATCACATGCTGACGTTGTTCGCAAAACACGGCATGTTTGATCTTGAGGTTGCGGCCATCGGCGACCTGCAAATTGATGCGCATCATACAACGGAAGATGTTGGTATCTGTCTCGGGAAAGCGATTGCCCAGGCTGCCGGCGACAAGCATGGTTTGGCGCGATATGGTTCGATGACGTTGCCAATGGAAGAGACGCTGGTGACATCGGCTCTTGACCTGAGTGGTCGGATCAAGTTCATTTACAAAGTCGAATTCCCCACAGAGAAAATCGGCAATTTTGACACCGAACTGGTCGAGGAGTTCTGGCAGGCAATCGCTTCAAACGCTTTGATGAATCTTCACCTTGTGCTGCATCACGGAACGAACAGTCACCACATCGCCGAGGCACTATTCAAAGCGACGGCCCGAGCGCTTCGACAGGCCACGACAGTCGATCCGCGACAAACGGGCGTCCCTTCGTCCAAGGGTACGCTATAAGTTGCTCACGACTCATTCGTTGGAAGCAGTTCGTTTCGGACCTTCAAGATTTCGACTTCTTCCTCAATGAAACCCGTCTTCGATTTAAGCGTCAGGGGTCGACAAGGTTTTTCATTTCGCATCTGGCGACTGTTGAAGCTCTGTCAGGCGATCGTAGTACTCAGAAGGGATCTCGGCGGATTCGAGTTTTGCGCCGACGGGAATCACACAATAGGCCGTCTTCATTTCGCCGACGGCCAACAGCACACCATCGCGTTGGATGTTGTACGAAGTCGTCAGTGATCGCTGGGTCAACCGCTGAACAGTAATACCGATCGTCAGTTCGTCGCCGTAATAAGCCGGTGATTTGAATGAGCAGGTGGCCGACACGCGAGGCCAGCCAAACACCGTTCCGTCAGCCAGCGTCCCATGGATTGTCAGGCCGAGCGACCGAAAGAATGCGTGCTCGGCCTGTTCCATATAGCGGTAATAATTCGCGAAATGAACGATCCCGGCAAGATCTGTTTCGAAGAATTCAACCCGGTGGGTCGCGACAAAGTGGTAGGACATTTCAACTCTCAAAAACGTTTAACCGACATCGGTTCGACGGGGATATGCGTTGGGGTCCCGTTCAAAAGTTCTGTAATTAATTTTCCGGTCGCTGTGGCCATGGAGACTCCAATCATATTGTGGCCGGCCGCAATAAAGACATTCTCCAGCGCCGGACTGCGGTCAATGATCGGAAGACTATCAGGCGTCATCGGTCGCCACCCGTACCATTGTTCAACGACAGGTTCTGCCGTTGGTTCATGAAGATAGTGGCTGGCGCCCGCGCGTAACATCTCGATTCGTTTCGGGTTGATTGTCTCGTCATACCCGGCAAACTCCATGATTGAGCCGAGTCGATATCCCGAGGGCCAGGGGGTGACGGCGACTCGGTGTTCCTCGAAGATTAACGGCATCTTGGGACACAGCTTCGGCCGAGCCATCGTCATCGAGTAACCCTTTCCTGGCTGAATCGGGACTTTGCATCCGAGATGCTGATTCAACAACGGTGTCCAGGCACCCGTGGCAACCACGAAGGCATCGGCTTCGATGTCACCTTTCGACGTGACTGCGCGCGTGGCTTTAGTGCTTTTTCCATTCGAAAACCCCTGAAATTGATGCCATTCGAGGATCGACACACCTCGTGACTCCATCAAGGTCTTCCAGGAGGACATCAACTTGTCAGGACGAAGGTGAGCATCACCAGGAAAGTGCCAGCCGCCGGCCAAACCTGACTTTAATGCGGGTTCAAGTTTGACAACCTCGTCGCCATCGTACCGGTCGGCTCCATGGTTGAAATGCTCGCGCAGGAACTTGTCGTTCTCGGCAAAGTGTTCCATACCGGCCTCGTGACGAAACGGATAGAGAATACCCGACTCCTGCCATTCGGCGTCGATGGGTTCATTCGCAAAAAGTTCTTCGTATAGCGCTTTCGAAGAATTGAGCATTCGTTGCAGCGTGACACCTGTCGCAAGCATGTCCTTCTCGTTGCAATGACGTGCGAACTGCAATAGCCAGCTCCAGAGGGCCAGATCGAAACGAGGTTTGATCGAGAAGGGAGAATTCGGGCTGACCATTGCCTTCAGCGTTTTGCTCATTACCCCTGGTTGAGGAAGCGGCAAAATATGGCTGGGGCAAACATAGCCGCAGTTGCCATGTGCGGCACCGCTGCCAAACCCTTTCTGTTCGACAATTGTGACATCCCAGCCAGATTTGTTGAGGTAGTAAGCACTCGCCGCTCCGACCACACCGCCACCGATTACGACCGCACGCTGACTCAACTCATTGTCTCCTGGGCTGTCAAACCTTAATAAACGATTCGAAAGGGGGCATGGATAAGCGCTGGCTAATGGCTGTGCTGAGAACGAATTCCCATCCGGAACGGGTCCGAAGGATCGAGTATCAATGTCGCTTCCGCAGTGATGTAGGCCGTGCCGGCAATTCTTGGAATCAACTTGTCACCATCAACTCGCACCGATCCCTCGAAAACAGATCCAATAATACTCTCTTGTCTCCAGACATCTCCCGGTTTTAATTTGCCATCTTCAAACAGACAGGCAAGCTTCGCGGATGTCCCCGTTCCGCACGGCGATCGATCATAGGCACGCCCTGGGCAAAGAACAAAGTTGCGGCTGTGATTTTTCGGGTCACCCGGTGGGCCGAACAATTCAATATGGTCAATCTCACCGCCGTTCGCGCCCTTGATGCCGTTCTGTTCCAGAGTTTGCCGGATACGCCAGGCGATGTCGGTCAGTGTTTCGATTTCGCCTGGCCCGAAGGGCTTTCGTATTTGATTTTCAGTCCCATGCAGAAGGTTGGTGGGTAGCGTTTCCGAATCGACCAGAAAGAACCAGTTTCCTCCCCAGGCAATGTCGCCAGTGACCGATCCTAAACCTTCGACATCGACGGTGACATTTTCGGCAAAGCGGTAGCTGTGGACATTCTCGAAGCTGACTCGGTTCGCACCGTCGTATTCAATTGTCACGGGACCAACTGCCGTGTCGAATCGATGATTCCCCTTGCCGATCCGCCCAAGGTGCCCGAGCGTCACTCCTAAACCAATCGTTCCGTGCCCGCACATCCAGAGGGGGCCGACGTTGTTAAAGAACAGAACACCCGCAACACAGGTCGGGTCAACCGGTTCGCAAATTAGTGCTCCAACAATCACATCCGAACCGCGAGGCTCGTTCACCACCGCGGACCGAAACGAATCAAACGCATCCCGAAACCTGATCCGCAGGTCTGCCATTGAACCGCGACCGAGATCGGGAGCACCATCAATCACAACTCGTGTCGGTTCACCTCCTGTGTGCGAGTCAATGACCCGAACGCGGGGACCGACGGATAATTCGCTCATAAAACTCTTGCCGGTAAGTTAATGCGTAAAAGACAGATACCAACGCATTATAAAGGGTCGACGAGTCTTTACGTGAGTGAACCTATCAAGAATCCTGACATGACCGAAGCGTTAAGGGACATGACATCACCGCGAATTCGGTTTCGCGAACGCAGTGCAAGAGTCGAACCATTTCCCGTAAGCGAATGTTGATGTATCATCATGCGCAGGAAAAGTCCTGTTTCCTCCTTTGAGGTTGCCAATGCTGACACTGACTGGTTCGCAGCTTTCGTCGTTTTGTGATGGCTTGACCCGGCGATCCTTTCTGCAGGTGGGCGGGCTCTTTGTCGGCGGAATGTCCCTTCCTCGTTTGTTGCAGGCGGAGCCTTTGCCGAGCGAACGAACGGCATCAAAAAGCTCGTCCGCTCATCGAGGCGTGATCATGATTTACATGCCGGGCGGGCCACCGCATCAGGACATGTATGACTTGAAACCTGATGCTCCTGTCGAAGTGCGAGGCGAGTTTGATCCGATATCAACTTCGGTCAATGGAATTCAAATCAGTGAATTGATGCCTCGGCTGGCACAACGGATGGACCGGTTTTCCATCATTCGATCGCTTGTCGGTTCCGACGGCGCACATGCTTCCACACTCTGCGTGACGGGAGCTCCGTACGGAAACAAGATTCAAGGGGGCGCTCCTCACTTTGGCTCGCTTGTGTCGGCAGTGCAGGGTCAGACGCATCGCGCCGTACCGGCCGTCGCCGATCTTTCTGAAATCATGCAGCATTCGCCCTATAACGTCGGAGGACCAGGTTTTCTTGGTTCTGCTCATCAGCCGTTCCGGCCTGACGGCGAAACGCGAGCCAATATGCAGCTGCAGGAAAACCTGCTTCCACGTATGGATGACCGTCGTGCGCTGCTGACTTCTTTCGATCGATTTCGACAGGAATCCGATATCCGGCGAACAATGGGAGGATTCGAGACTCAACTCGAACAAGCCCTTGACGTCCTCACTTCAAGCCGAGTGATGCAGGCCCTTGATCTGGATCGAGAAGACCCCAAAGTCCGCGCCCGCTATGGAACTGACGACGACAAGATCCTGCCTTACTCAAACCTGGGCTATCGAGCTTTGGTCTCGCGGTTTCTTGTGGCTCGTCGACTGATTGAGGCAGGCGTTCGCTGCGTGACCGTCTCGTTCGCGGATTTTGACTGGCATGGAGCGAACTTTGTGCACGCTCGCAAAGTATTACCTGTTTTTGATCAGGCAATCACAGCCTTGGTGGACGATCTTCACGACCGGGGGCTTTCGAATGATGTCAGCGTTGTGGCCTGGGGCGAGTTCGGAAGGACCCCGCGCATAAATCCAGCGGGCGGACGTGATCATTGGCCTCAAGTCAGCTGTGCACTTCTGGCCGGAGGAGGAATGAAAACAGGACAAGTCATCGGATCAACCAACCGGCTGGCTGAATCCGCCCAGACACGTCCGGTCCATTACGGCGAAGTCTTAGCAACGCTCTATCATAACCTCGGCATCGATCTCGACACGACAACCGTTCGCGACCCGGCTGGTCGACCCCGCTATCTCATCGACAGTCACCGACCAATCCCGGAACTTGTGGGATAATGTGATTCGAATGCAGTGCGACGCACCGATTACGTTTCGGTCGTCGGTGAATCGTTGCCACGCCCCAGGCTTCTATCCGTTTCACCCGGGGCTGGCAGGGCGTAAAGCGCGAGAATTGCCGGCAGGATCACGAGGTCTCCGATCATTGCGGTCAGCATGGTCATGACCCCCATGCTGGCAAATATTCGCTGGTCACGCATATCGCTGAACGTAACCGTTGTGAATCCGGCCACCAGAACCATGGTCGTCATCAACATTGACGTTCCGACCGCCTCGAAGGTCGCACGAATCGCCTGTTTCCTGCTGGTTGAACGTGGCAACTCCTCCTGGAACCGGGTCAGAAAATGAATCGTATCGTCAACGGCGATTCCCAGACAAATCGTGAAACAGCAAACCGTGACAATCTCCAGCGGCTGGCCTGTGAAGACCATCCATGTGGCACAGATCACCAGTGGAAAGATATTCGGAATCATCGCAATCAGGCCCAGTCGGACCGAGCGGAAAACGACTCCCAGCACACAGATAATAATGATCGTTTCACTGCCAAGGCTTGATCCCAGGTCCAGAGCAATTCGATAGAGATCACGCCAGCGCCAGATTGCCGAACCGGTGAGGTTCAGCTGGAACTCGGGGTGTTCGACCATGAGTTGTGTCAGCTCCGCCTCGATTCGCTGGAAGACCGGGCTGTACTGGGCAATGCCGATATCCAGCACGCGAAATGTCACCGTCGCCGATTGGCCTTCGGGATGATAAAACGCTCGCTTCAATGGAGGGGGCAGCAATTCGATCATCGAAGTGCGCTCGACGGTCGGGCTGTCACCGGGAAGGGCATCGAGCAGGCTGCGAATTGAGATCGGCGTTCCAATCAGTGGTTCTGACTTTAACAAATCGTCGACCTGGACAACGACCTTCAGAACTTCCGGCGAATCCGACGGAATCTTGTCTGACCAGCGAATCTGAACCTCGGAAAACTCGAGACCTCCCATGGCTCGGTCCATCTGATGCAGTGTCTTCGTTGCCTCCTTCCCTTCGGGCAAGAAGCTCGATCGTCGCTCATCCGGTCTCAGTTGCAATGCAATCGCGGCGCATGCCAACGTGACTGCGATACCGATCCACGCCACAGGTTTCGGACGTTTCAACACCAGATCAACCAGAGATGTCACGCGATGCAGATGCCGCTCGATCAGTCCCTCTTCGTAACCCGTTGGTTCCAGTCGAATCCCGCAGAATTTGCGACTGAAGATCTTTCTAAAAAAACTGGCGGGCGAAGAAAAATAGGCCAGCGGAATCACGAGCAGAATCGCAATGACCGTCAGTAATACCCCAAGCACGCAGCTCCAGCCAAATTCCCGCACGATGACATGCTGAGCCAGCGATAGCGACCAGAAGCCAATGCTCGTCGTGATCGAGGTCAGAAAGCAGGCCAGTCCCACTTCTTCTAATCCCGCCTTCGCGGCAACACGCTCATTCATCCCTGATGCATGAAATCTTCGAATCTGAACCATCATGTGCACGCCATCCGCCAGGCCAACAAGGCTGAGCATGACCGGCAGAACCACATCATTAAACGGGTTGTCCTGCAATTTGAAAAAGTTCAGAAAACCGATCGTCCAGAAGATGCCCAGCGCGGGACCCAGTGACACGATCACGACAGAAACGATTCCCCGAAACAGGATCGCAGCCATGACCAGGACAACGCCATAACCGATGATCCGGAACTTGAGATTGTTTCGTTCGTGTGTCTGTTCCATCGTCAACCGGATGGGAACATTCCCAGTCACTCCCACCGTGAAATGGACATCAGGGTTTTCAGACAGTGCCGCCAGAGCCGTCTTCTTGAGATTTGTCGTGCAATCATCGTCGCTCGTGACATTCAGCCAGTCGAAGTTGACCAGGACGATCAGTGTCCGGCCGTCCGGCGACAGGAGTTGTCCCTTCACCAGAGGATTGTTAAGTGCGTGTTCCTTTGCGGCAGCAAAGCGAGCCGCTGACGCTTTCGACTTTGGAAAAAGTGGCTCACGCAATCCAAAGATATTCAACGGCGGAACACGGTCCATCCACAGGACACTGCGGATATACGGCAAACTCTCCAGCGACTTCACCATCCGCCGCAACGCTTCGGCGCCTGCCGGAGTAAAGACGTCGTCAGATTCAATCACCAGAATCGCATCGGATCGGGTCAGGTCCAAGGCTTCAACATCGGGTCTTGGCTTCTTGGCTGCCTTCGGTTGCTCTTTGGTTTCTTTCGCCGCTGGTTCGGGGACACCTTCCGCGACAGCCGGACGCACGAAGATGTTTCTGACGCGATCCGGATCGAAGTAGCCAACAAGGGCAATCAGACTGATCAAAATCAGCAGCAGACCGGACCAGAGCGGACGATCAACAATCCAGGCGGTAGAACGACCGAAGTTATGAGAAATCGACAAACGTTTTTCCGATGCGGCTTTGAGACGAATCCATCGCGGGTCACAACAACAAGCTGTTCATTGTCAGTTTACCGTTTCTGTCGTCGCTCTGCCGCCGAGCGAATCTCTTCGCGACTCAATTTTCCGTCATGATTTTCATCGTAGTTCCGAAATCCAAACTTGCGAAAAGCCAACGACGTTTCGTGAGGCTCGACCACCCCATCACGGTTCTTATCAAACCGCTGAAAGAATTCGCTGGCGAAATTGTCCGCCGATTGTGCGTCGCTTTTTTCGGTACCTTCCTTTAGAACCAGCCTTTGCTTATTCCGTTGTGGCTCCTGTTCTTCGTGCCCGTCGCGGGGCTCTGAAACCTCAAAAAAGGCAATGGCCATTTCTTCCCATGTCTGATCGCCCCAGGTCACCGTCTGAGACGGATCAGGGTTCGCCGGGTTATTTTCAGAATTATCGAATCTCGCCGTGAACTCCAATTGCTGGATCTGTTCAAGCTTCATCGGCTTGGACAGCTCGTAAACATGCTGCCAGTTGAAATCATATCTCGGCACATCGAGCAAAATCTCTGTCTGTTCGCCGATGACGCTTGTGACCTGAAACCCTTTGCCCCGGACATGCATATGAGGAATGATGGCCAGCAGCTCGGCGCGCTTCGGAAACCAGCCAACCTTTCCCCGGACAGGGAAGTCGGGAACGTGCGGTGGAATTTCAAACTCCTGGTCAATCCCGATGAGTGTGATGACCTCGTGAGTCACTTCTGATTCCGGAATGAATGTCATACCGATTTGAGTGAGATCCGTTTGTTCAACACCGTTTGGTGTGTAGTGCATTTGAAAAACAAACTTGGAACCTGCCGGGACGCGTCGAGCATATCCGGATGGGAAGCTGGAGCTTCGCTGGCCAGGGACATAACCCGTCAAATAACCGACTCCTCGTACGTCCGTTCCATCAGGTGGTCTGACGAAGACAATACAGTGGTGTACGGTCGGTCGGTTTCCCGGAATCACTTGCGATCCAGAAACCCAGCGATCCTCTTCAAATTGCGGGTCAACGACAAAGTACTGATATTCGACGGTCCCCGTGGCTGGAACCTGGAATGGTCGGTCGCGCATCTTGAGTACAAGATCCGGCTCGCGAGCCAGTTGCCAACCCGTTTGAAATTCCTGCAGCCTGGGTAAATCTGACTTCTCGCCGTAAGGCATACCCGCTTTCACCCAGTCTCGCAGAATCTGTTTGTCAGCATCGGGCATCTGCCGCGAATTCTGGAAGTGCCCGTATTTCGGATTTGCGTGCCACGGCGGCATGCGACCGGTATACACGGTTTCGATGATCGTGTCGCCCCAACCTGTGACTTCGTCATAGTCCGTCAGCGAGAACGGGCCAATCTCGCCGGGTCGATGACACTCGACACAATGCTGGTTCAAGATCCGCGAAACCTGCTTGCAAAACGTCACTTCAACAGCAGGAGCTGACCCTTTCATCGGTGTCTTGATTCTGCCAATCAAACAACCCTTCGTCTCCGTTTGAGGGACACTGACGGTCTTTCCCGATAATAACTGATCCAGCGCGATCCGCAGGTCGTTTCGAGTCGCTTGCCCACGCACCACACCCGGCTGATACTGATCATCGACTCGTCCGCGATAACGGACGGCCAGCGATTGGTCCAGTACGAAAATCTCCACCATATGGCGGGCTCCAAACAAATCGGCAATTTTGTTTTCCGGATCTTTCAGGATCGGAAACGAAATTCCAAACTCTTTGGAAAACGCCGCGACATCATCGTGTGAGTCTTGCGAGTTACTGTTCACGCCGATAAATCGGACACTCTGCGAGGCATACTCCTTTGCGATCTCGCTTAAACGCGGCCCGTAGTAACGGGCAAGCGGACATTCCGTCCCGAGAAAACAGACCACGGTCAGCTGTTGCCTCGTTTGCGCCGCGACTTTCGTCACGTTTCCTGCACTGTCAATTAACTGGAATTCCGGAATCACCCGACCGTCGGTTGGTGTGATCGCCTCAGCACCCCTCACAGAACCTGTAATCGCGAAAAGCAAGGCCAGCATCCACATCAAAAAATTGGAACTGGACATCTCGGACTCCTATTGTTGAACCAGCTCATAGGGATTGCCCGAGCTGGTGAGTAAGTCAGGTGCTGACTGATTGACCGACGGCTGAACTTTGATCGAACGTTTCGAAGCACGTCGGGCGAGTTGACCGACGTCGCGTGCAATCGTCAAAGTAAAGGCTTGCATATCGAGACAATTATCGTCCGTCCCGAACGGGTCCTCGATTTCCACGCTGGCCTCTTCCATCCCAAAAAGTCCCAGTGCGACAACAGCCATTAACAGAGGCGACCACCACCCGCAACGTTCACATAGCACCGCAGGCAGCGTCAAAAGGTACGCCACGATCAGTTGTTTCACCATGACAACGTACACGAAGGGCAGGGGAGTCTTCTGTATTTTCTCGCACGCTCCCTGGGCATCCACGATTTTCGACAATTGTTCTTCAAGCTGGCGAACGATCGCATCGCTGAAAACACCCGCGCGGTACCGGTCCGCAATCCAGGAGGTGATCCATGCCGTGACGGCCGTTGGTGAATTGCCGAATGAATCAACAGACTTCCGGACTTCATCGGACAAATACAGCTCGGCGTCTTCAGAGCCACGCAGTCCCTGAAGTGATCTTCTGAGACAGATCGAGTAACCGGTCACAAGTCCCGCAAGTTCCTGACTTTCTTTCGCGTATTCACTGCCGGTTCGAACCAGATTCCGACTGGAATTGATGATCTGTCCCCAACTGCTTCGTCCCTCCCAGTATCGCGCATTCGATGCGTTCATGCGAAACACGATGAGAAACCCCAGCAGCGATCCAAGAACGGAGTGCGCAACGGGATCAATGCCGAAAACATGCTCGAACAGCCCAAACCCCACCCCGGCGATATAGGCAAGCTGAACGATGGAAGCGTAAAGCGTAAATAAAAGAACGCGCCCGGCAATCCTCGATAATGCCGTCCCTCGCCAGGAAAACGCAGTCCTCCACCAACTGTATCTGTTGTATTCAATCATGCTTTGAAAAAACCGCCATGAGACCCCACAAAGTGCGAGCGCGCTATGATCTTAGTCGCGGTACCAACGGTTTGCTATCTGCCTTAGCGTTCACCAGCAGACACTTTTAATGAGACACTTACTGAACGAGGCAACAAAGTCGCGCGATATCCGTGCGATTGTTGACACTTCGATTCAGTAATGGTTTTCTCGATTGTCAGGTTAACGTCGCTTTCGAAAACTTAATCCCTACAGACTTCCGAGTTTGCGTAGTCTCTCGTCGATCAGGCGAGATCAAGGCAATGCAAATTCTCGGCGTCAGCGCGCCGTGTACCCCCCGTCAACCATCAGTAACGAACCGGTGACAAACGACGCTTCGTCCGAAGCCAGAAACAGGATGGGAAAGGCGATCTCACGCGGCTCGGCGAGCCGCTTTAGCAGGTGAGCACCACCCCAATCCGCATCGGCATCGGCCGCTTTGCGATCCATCCCTTTTTCGGACGTCAGTCGCTCGACAATCTGTGTCCAGACAGATCCTGGCCCCACTGCGTTGACTCGAATGTTGTCTTTCGCAAGATCCATCGCCATACAACGGGTCATATTGGCAATCGCCGCCTTGGTCGCATTGTACGTCACCATTTCCGGCTGGGCGATGACACTCGAAATCGACGCCAGATTCACAATCGCACCGCTGCCACCACGTCGCATGAGGGGGACACAATGCTTCGTGCATAACGCCGGGCCGATCACGTTAACGTCCAGGATTTCACGCCATTCTTCCACCGAAGCGTCGATTCCCTTTAATACGAACACAGCGGCATTATTGACAAGAATGTCGAGTCGTCCGAATGCCTTCGCCGTGGCATCGACCATGGCCTGTATACTGGCTTCCTTCGCGACGTCACAATGAATGAACATGGCTTGCCCGCCTCGGCTGACAATCCCTTCGGCAACATGTCGCCCGTTCGATTCATCGCGTTCCGCGACGACGACGATTGCACCTTCCTCGGCAAATAATTCGCAGGTGGCCCGACCGATGCCCGCTCCACCACCGGTTATGACGGCAACCTTATTTTTCAGGCGATCCATGACGTGCAGTCCTCGTTCGTTAAGTCAGTTCTTTGATCGGCTCGCCCGATGGAAGGATCGGTAGCGGGCGACCACTGTAGTCTGCAAAGTTGGTGTCGAGCCAGTTGATGCCCAAATGCTGAAACACCGTTGCCCACAGATCCGTCGGTCTCAACGGCCGATCTTTGGGGACTTCACCCTTGCTGTTGGTTGATCCAACGACTTGACCGGTCCTTATCCCCCCGCCCGAAATCAGGACCGACATCGCGTTCGGCCAATGGTCGCGGCCCGGCTGTTTAACACCGGTCTGCGTGCCGACCTGGTTCTCAATTCTCGGCGTTCGACCAAACTCACCCGTGACCACCAGCATCACTTTCTGATCGAGGCCCCGAGCATACAGGTCCTCAATTAACGCCGAAACGCATTTGTCATAAATCGGCAGCCGCTGTTTCAGATCATTGAAAATATGACAGTTCACGGCATGCGAGTCCCAGTTGTAGGTCCCGGCGTTGTAAGCCGGCAGACCTGACTGATAGGGATTTTCCAGAACCATGGTTACGAAACTGGCTCCATGTTCGACCAGCCGCCGCGCCAAAAGACATCGCTGACCCCAGGCATGCATGCCATACCGTTCACGCAGCCTGGGCGATTCACTGCCGATGTCGAACGCCTGTTGAGCCACCGAGCTGTGCAACAGCTCGATCGCTTGTGATTGAGCGACGCTTACGCTGGACATCTGTGTTGTCGAATCGCGCGAGGCAGACGATCGACCAAGTCCATCCAGCAGCCGCAGTCGTTCCGGCATCCGATCCGCGATCTGCGGCAATAAAGCGAGATTCGGGACCTGGAACTTTGCGTCACTGGGGTCGCCGGCAAAGATAAACGGAAGAGTCGATGGTCCGAGGTAAGCCGAACCGAATCCATAAACATCAATCCCTTCACGGCCAGGGTCGGTGACGGCGACGTAGTTCGGCACTCCTCGATGCACGTCTTCTCGACATTTGGAAACCATTGATCCGACCATCGGATGGATGGTGACGAAATCCTCAGGGGTCCCCGGTTCACGGCCTGTCAGCAGATGCTTCATTCCGTCGCCGTGACCGGCATAGGTATGAGAGATCGAGCGAATCAACGAAAACTTGTCGGCGACCTGAGCATGTAATGGCAAATGTTCGCAGACGTCCAGGCCAGGGATCGCCGTCTTGATCGGCCGGAACTCACCCCGATATTCTGCCGGGGCTTCCGGCTTCATATCGTACGTTTCCATATGGGGCGGCCCACCGGGCAACCACAGAAAGATGACAGAGGTATCCGGTGACGACCGTCCCAGTTCCTTCGCTGCAGCACGCTTACTGAGCAGGTCGGATACGAGTCCCCCGCCAAGTCCCAATGCCCCGAACTTCAGAAAGTCGCGTCGCATCAATGGTCCAGAACAAGTCGAATTCGTTCTGTGCATGAGATCCTCAATTTTTGTGAAACCGGTTTTCAATATCCCAAGACAAGCCGATAAGGGTGTGCCGACCCGCCATGATCCTGAGCGTCTTGAACGACGATGAAATACTTACCAGCCGCAAGGACAACTTCAAGACGGGAATCGGTCAATTCCGCATCGTCATTCGTTGCGATGATTTCCTTTCTGGAGTCGAATAGCGTCAGCAAACTGTCGAGTCCCGATCCCTGCCGGCGAGCAATGACTTCAATCGTCACCTTTCGTTCCACGGCAAGTTCAAACGAAAAAAGGTCGACATTACGGTCGGCATGGATCTGACCATCGACAATCTGCGGTAAGGCAATCGCCTGAGCCTGACGAAAGCTGTCGTTTGGCTCAACTTCCCCAACGACCGGGAATCGGCCGCCAACGAGCAGCGAATAAGGGGAGCTTTCCACACCAGCTGCGATGAACGTAATCGGCAGCGTGTCGATGGCGATCTCTGGTGGAATCGTCACCTCAAGCTCGACCTGAGAGTCGCCAATCAACTTGGCGTCCTGACCGTTAGGGATGTTGGCATTGTCGTGTTTGATCATCCGCAAGCCAACGTTACCGATTTTCGTTCTGGCTTCGATGTCGCGGTTTAATTTCCATCCTCGAACCGTCACCTTCGTCGTCCCGTTTCGCGACACGGCAAATGGCGTGGCCAGTGCAATTCGGGGGGCTTCTGGTTTATCTTCTGAATGAAGTGTCGACAGGTCGACGAAGGCCAGCCCGAGGCAGAACAGTAATGATCGACAATTACGCATACAGGGCCTCGATCCGTTTCCCCTGATCCAGGATTTCAACTGGTCGACCGTCTGGTGTTTTCAACTGATTGTGCGGATCAATCCCCAGCGCCGAAAGAATCGTGTAGGCTACGTCGGCGGGGGCGACGGGAGATTCTGTGACCTGAGCACCATCTTTATCCGTCGCTCCGATCACCTGGCCCGGTACGACTCCCGCTCCCGCGAACAGCATCGAAGCAGCTGGTGCCCAGTGATCCCGGCCAATGTCTTTATTGATTTTCGGTGTGCGGCCAAATTCGCCCATCATCACAACCATTGTGTCTTTCAGCAGACCCCGCTCCTGCATGTCGCTGATCAGCGAAGAAAAGCCCCGATCAAAATCAGGAAGCTTGGATTCGAGTCCCGGCCAGATCTTGGCGTGGTGATCCCAGCCGCCGAAATTGACGGTGACGAACATTACTCCCCGCTCCACCAGCCGACGAGCGAGCAGGCAGCTTTGCCCGAATGTCGTACGTCCATATTTGTCTCGCAGTTCATTCGTCTCTTTCTCGATCGCAAACGCGTCACGAGCCTCGCCGGACAACACCATCTCTGCCGCTCGACGTTGAAACTGATCGTAAGCACTTAACTGGTCATTCCCTTCGATCGACCGCGAGAGATTGTCGACCGTCGACAGCAGTGATTGCCGACGTTGAACGCGAGCGTCCGGCAATGGCTCGGCTCTGACAACGTCCCGAACCCGGTAATTGGCTTCGTTAGGATCACCCGCCTTGAATGATTCGTATCGGCCCCCAAGATAGGCACTCTTGCCCAGTTCCCATGTGAACGACGGGTTACGAGGAATGGCCACATACGGCGGCAAAGTGCCGGGGAAACCACTTTCGTGTGCCACTACCGCTCCCATCGCCGGCCAGTCTCCGAACGCCGAACCGAAGCGGCCCGACATGACCCAGTTCGTCGCCGTTTCGTGATGATCGTTGTTATGAGCACCACTGCGGACCAGGCAGACCTTGTCCATCGTCTGAGCCATCCTGGGGAGCAGTTCTCCAATCTGCAGTCCGGAAACATTTGTAGAGATCGGTTGATACTTGCCACGAATATCTTCGACTGCGGCAGGTTTCAAATCGAAGCTGTCGTGATGAGACAGCCCGCCACCCAGATAAACCAGGATCACCGATTTGGCTCGACGGTTTTGTGAAACGGCACCAGCAGACTCGGCACGCAGGTAGCCGGACAATGACAATCCCAGCGGCGCAGTAGCACCGACCCGGAGAAAATCACGTCGGTTGGGAAATCTTAGATCGAACATTGTTTTGCTCGCAAATCGTAAGTCTTAATGATTGAACGTAAATTCCTTGGAATTCATCAGCGCCCAGAAGAGGTCGGCAAAGAATTCCATTCGATCGGATCGTTCAACGCCAGCAATGGCTTTGTTGATTCCAGATCGTTCGTCAGATGTCGGAAACCGCGACAGCGTTGTCAGATACAGTTCATCCACGACGGCGGAATCATCGGCCTGAGTCGCGACAAACTTTGACAGCAGGCCGTCATGGGATCGGATTTTGTCGTACAGTCCGTCGCCGTTCTGCAGATGCAACAGTTGAGGCAGCGTGACGTCACCGCTTCGTTCGCACGCACAGGCTGTCGTGCGAGCCGATCTGCCAAACAGGGTGAGGAAGTATGATTCGGTGAATGGATCAGGAATTTGAACCGCTCGAAGTCCGACCGGATAACCGGTGAACGATTCCGGCTGCTCCGTCACCGAACAGATGGCATCGAGCAACACTTCGGCAGGTAAGCGACGTGCCTGGAAATGCGACAGGAACCGGCTGTCGCGAAAATTCGATTCCCGCGTGGCCGACATCAGTTGATACGTCCGTGAATTCAGGATCAGGCGCATCACGTGCTTCAGACTGTAATCGCTCGATACAAATTCCTGATTCAAAGTTTTCCACAAGGCGAGGTTCGAAGGAGGATTCGTCGCTCGCAAATCGTCGACAGGTTCTACCAGACCCGTACCAAGAAAATGTCGCCACAACCGATTGACCATCGCCCCGGAAAAATAGGGGTTCGACGGATCGGTCATCCAGTTGACGAACACTTCGCGAGGATCGCTGCCACTGGCAATCGTGGTCTCGGTCCGATCGAGTGGACGCGGTGCCAGCATTTGTCCCGTCCGAGGCTGCCGCACCTGCACAGGTGACTGACCGTTCTGCTCAACTTCACGCTGAAGATCTGCGATCCGCTTCTCTGTTTCCTCAATCTGTTTCGCTTCGGCGTTGTCGGTCTTGAGTTTCTCCCGCTTCTTTTCTTCCTGCTGAATCTGTCTGAGCAGATTCAGCTGATGCCGAGTCCCAACCCGCAGACTTGTCGGCACTTCTTCCGGTTGATGGCGATCGAGTGCCACTCGCGAAAAGAAGCCAACAAAGCGGTAGTAGTCGTCTTGAGTGAACTTTTCCAGCGGGTGATTGTGACAACGAGCACACCCGATACGGGTCCCCAGAAATGCCTGTGCCACGGAATCGGCCACTTCTGATTCGTGAGCCTCCATCTCGCCAACCGTGACAATGAAATAGCCCACGGCGGGCTGTTCAACGCACGAACCTTTCGCCGTCAGAACCGACCTGGCAATCTCACGCCAGCTTTTGTTGGCCGCCACTTGAGCTCGCAGCCAGTCATGGAAGCCGCGAACCCCTTTGACCCCACGGACATCGTGGTCTCGTTCTTTCCGATTCTGTAACAGGTCACCCAACCAATGAGTCCAGTAATCAACGAATTCTGGTCGTTCCAGCAAGGCGTTGACCAGAAGCGATCGCTTGTCTGCTCGCGGATCAGCCAGGAACGCACGAACCTCAGCCGACGTCGGCAGGACACCCAGTAGATCGAGCGACACTCTTCGCAAGAATGTGGCGTCATCGCAGAGGGGACTTGGTTCGATCTGAAGTTGAGCCAGCTTGTCAAACACGGCGTCATCAACGGCATTATTCCGGCTGGTATACCACGAAGGTTCGGTCTTGTTTTCGTACCGAACCGTCAAAGCCGCTACCTCCACAAAACCTCGAAATGCGGCGGTGACGACCGTCTCGCCATGTCGCAGCGCCTGAACCTCACCCTTGTCCGAGACATCCATCATCGCCCGATCACGAGAGTTGAATTGACTGAGCCACGTGACATCCCGTCGACGTCCATCGTCATAGATCGCCGTCACCGTAAGCGGAATCGTCTGGCCAATCACCAGCGTCGCTTCTGTGGGTGTCAACTCCAGCTTCACCAGTTTCGGCTCGTCCTTCTTCGGGCCTGGCATGCCGCTTCGAATCCAGTCGGAAAGAAGCCTGGCACCGGGCGAATCAGGTGCCAGTCGCTGCCCGCCCCCATGCGGAACGGCATTCAAACCTTTAACGATGAGTAAACTCAATTCCGGCATCGCCGGATTCACTCGCCGACCAACAGCCTCACGCGTGATCGATTCAAAATCCGCGTCAGGAGCAAACCCGCGCAGGGAAAGCTTAAACCCATTCTGTCCGGCCAGTTTTCCATGACAACCACCAGAATTGCACCCGAACCGGGTCAGCACCGGGACAACATCGTCCTCAAACGAAATTGATTGTGACAGGGCAATCTGCACACCGCTCGTCGCGCAGGCACCGGCGACGATAAGCCCCATCAAAAATCCGCGAACGGTCGCACAAGTCGAGCGCAAGAGAAACCTCGCTTCGGTCAAAAAACTGTTCAGCAAATGATCAATCAAGGTAACACAGCAACAGACTCTGATCCATTGAAGATTCCGGATTCCCGCATGAATTGTCGATTCCATTCCAGACCGTTACCAGTGAAAGCGGAGGCACAGAAATTCTCGCTGATCTGCACGCGGTAGAGATGCACTGAACCTGGCGCGGCAGGGATTGGTTTTGGTTGCGTAATTCGTTTGCAAAATAACAGCGTTCCAGTCGGCTCGTTTCTCAAATAATTCGGAGCAGCCGGAACAGGCGCGTCGGGCTGACGAATCGCCCGGGTTTTTGTCGCATCACCGGCAAAAGCCGCCGACTTCGGAGCGACTTGGCTGAGGCAGGTGGCGATGCCGATTCAATGCTCCGTTCCGCTCTCGACGCTTGGCATCGATCAGGAATAAGCTTGTTTTGATGATTAAGGATGTGGAAAAGACTCAATTGCAACAGTGTCGTGCCCATGAAAGCAAACTTCCGTTTATTGCTTTTATTTTTGTTGCCGATAGCCGGCTGTGCTGTCACTGGATCAACTCGGCATGACTCTTTTGCCGCGCAAGATCAAGTCATGCCGTTGAATCCAAGCGGCGCTGAAACAACTTCGTACGGATCTATGCGGCTTCCGAATGGGGTGGCATCAATCGATCGCGAAGTGCTGCAACTGGAAATTGATCGAACTCCCGTCGGTTCCTATGTCAGTGTCACCGCCCTGAATCAGCCATTTCAGGGAACTCTGCTGCGCAAAGAACCCGGCAAGCTGGTGCTGGTTAACAGCATGTCACAGGAAGTACTTGTCGATCACGATGGTCAAAAATATGCCAGGAAAAACCATACGCCGTTCCAGATCGTCGAGACGTCACAAATCTCTCACTATTCCCTCGTGGCTCCCCCTTCAGACAAATTCGCTCCGAAAGGATTGAAATATCAAGCCGACGACTTAACGGTGGACGCATTCGAGTTTGGCAGTGGTCGTATTCTGCGCTGGTTTGAACCGCCAATGGATTCGACAATCACTCGTCTGAAATGCTCACCGGTTGAACTGGAGCAAAAGCTTTCTGAAATTCCCTCCGGTTCACAGGTCGCGATTCTTGATGAATCGGGTCAGGCCTATAACGCGATCGTTTCCGGAATCGAGCGGGACGGACTGATGCTGTTTAATTGCATGACGCAGGAATCCGTCCCCGGTCCAGACGGCAACAGTCAACTCAGAACCCGATGTGTCCCCTGGCAGACAATTCCGATTCCGCAGATTTCAAATTGCGCTATAGTCAGCCCCCCTCCGTCCGATCTTGCCCCAGCAGACGAAGATAATCATTGCGACCTTTGCGTGGCCGACATCATCTACAAAAGCGGCCGACGTCAGTCCGACTGGAAATCGGCTCAGAACGAACGCGAAGTCGGACGACTTTTGACCGGTCGCCCGAGGTGGTGGATGTTCCCGGGTAATTGACGTGCGCAAAGAAACCTTCACTGATCGCGTGCGTCGGGAAACCGGCTTTTTCCGCGAAAACACTGGGGTGTCGAATTCCGCGTTGGTCGGTTGCTCGCCCAGGATACGAACCAAAGTCAATCGGATAGCATTTCGCTGTTAACAGCCGCGAAGCGGCGCAGGAATACAGCCTGGGTTTCAACCCCAGGAGATCATCATCAATCGCGATTCAAGCTCTGAAGGAGCGTAGGTGCAACGTGATGTTGCCACGGGAAATCCATTCCAGCTTCCATCAGCAAGGTGAAAAAAGCAGGGACAGAATTACGGCAAAAAGGGACCTGTCCCCTTTGTTGTCAACAATTGTGGGTGGGGCTTTTCGTCCCCTTGGGACGCCCGACAATAGCCCACCCTTTCAAGGCTCAGTTTTACCCTTATCTTTTGCAATATTTTCAAGTTGTTGGTCTTGCCACCGCGTTGATTTGTAAGGGTTTGCGTTGCATTCTTCGATGTGGCACGTGTTTCGCTTGAGTACCCCAATGATCGCCATGGAGCCGAGGCG
>CAIULL010000289.1 GCA_903899985.1 uncultured Schlesneria sp. | reverse complement strand
GGCTTACTTGTTTTCTGGTACCGACAATGGACCGTAGGGCGTACGCAGATACAACGCAATCCACTTGATCCCGTTAAGAAATAAATACTGGAGTTGTTTTAATGAGATTTCGTGGATTACCCGCGATAGTAATTAGTGGCGGACTGTTTTTGGGATACTGTCTATTCCAGGAATCACGACACACCGCCCCTCCGACGGATTCGATTTCGTTGTTTGCTGGTGCTCAAAAGATAATCATCCCTCCTGAAATGGACTTTGCCCATTCCGGTCCTGGTATCGCACCATCGGGTGATAACCCCGCAGAATATGAGTGCCAACAGGCAATCGCATCGAGTGCCGAGTCAAGACTGCATTACAAAGTCACATTATTGGAACGAGGCCGGAACGCACTCGAACTCATTACATGCTATACCGCCCAACTGCGTAAGCAGGAGGTTGTCAGAGGCGAATTACTCGATGAACAAGTGATGTCGCTCAAGTGTCGCCATCACCCATTCAGTGTTTACCTGGTCTGGCAGATCGGCGATGTGGGCCGGGAGGCGATCTATGTCGAAGGGAAAAACAACGGCAAATTGATCGCCCACGACGGTGGCTGGAAGTCGCGCCTTCCTGCATTTTCCATGTTGACCGATGGCTCGCTGGCGATGAAAGATGCTCGCTGCCCAATTACAACGGCGGGTTTGCTCGCTCTGACCGAGGTCATGATGGCGACTCATCTGAATGACCTGAAATATTCGACCTTCGAATCCTGCGAAATTGACCCGCATCAACGGTTCGATGGACGACAATGCCTGATGTTTACTACGAAATACAAGTCCGCAGAAATCTCTCCCACCTACCGCAAATCCATCACACTGATTGATCACGAATGGAACCTGCCCGTCCAAACTCAACATTTCGAATGGTGCAGGACAGGAAAGACGATGACTGATCAGGAACTTGATCTGGCGACCATCATTGAATCGTACTCATTCACCAACATCAAATTGGGCTGCGATCTGACGGACCGCGACTTTGAACGAACCAATCAGGAATATCATTTCCATTGACTTCGAATCTTCGAACCAGAGGCCGCCGGCCGTTTCCTCATTCTTCCGATTCACGAACCCTGTTTTTAATTTGATTCCGCCCGATTCATCCAGCAACCACATTCTTCAGGACGCCGCAGGGATAATGCGTCGCCAATTCCGGCGCTGTACCTCGCGCGTTGCGAACTTCGATCGACAATCCGCGCGACATTTACAATTTCTTTATGCCGAATGGCTGACTACTTACCCCAATCTTATTCGATCAGGGATAGGATACACGACGTCGCCTGTTGAGGATCTGGTTCGAATTAGAGGTGAAATGATGGATGGTATTTTTCTGGCTGTGATCGTCGGGGCCTTTGCTGTCACATGCCTGCTGGTTGAGGCGTGCCGTCGACTGTAGCCCCGCCACAACAACGCTGAAAACGCAGCGACTTCCCCTGAAGCGATCGATACGACGCGTCAGGGTCATGCGTATCGGCCTCTGGGTGAATCGGTTTTTTGTTTTTACGACGAGTTCACTGCGATCGTAGGCCCGGCGTTTCTCCATTGCGGAAAAGCTCCAACCGCGAATGCCTGTGAATCTCACGTTGTGAAAACGAAACCCCCGGCGAACTGTCAAAAAACCTTGTTTGAAGAATGGAAGAATTCATGGACCCAATGCATTTACTGACGGCAATCATTGCAGCAGGCCTGTTTGCCTACTTGCTGTTTGCCATGCTCTGCCCGGAGAAGTTCTCATGACAACATCAGCCTGGATGGAAATCGGACTTTATTTGGTCGTATTACTGGCGCTGGTGAAGCCGCTCGGCTGGTACATGGCTCGAGTCTACTCGGGACAGCCATGCGCCATCGATCGAATCATCGGCCCGTTTGAACGATTGATCTATCGTCTGTGCGGTATTCGGCCCGAAACGGAAATGAATTGGCCGACCTACGCAATCACAATGCTCGTTTTCAACTGTCTCGGTGTCGTTGCCGTCTACGTGCTGCAACGAGCCCAGGTCTGGCTGCCACTTAATCCACAGCATTTGCCCGAGGTCTCTCCAGACCTCGCGTTTAACACGGCGATCAGTTTCGCCACAAATACGAATTGGCAAGCCTACAGTGGCGAAAGCGCATTGAGCTACTTAACTCAAATGCTGGGGCTTACCGTGCAAAACTTTCTCTCGGCGGCATGTGGCATGGCGGTACTCGTGGCCCTGATCCGTGGAATCACTCGACGAATGTCTGAAACGATTGGCAACTTCTGGGTCGACGTGACGCGCAGCACTCTGTACATCCTGATTCCCCTGTCACTGCTCCTGGCTGTCGTCCTTGCATCGCAGGGGGTCGTTCAGACGTTTTCCCCCGCGATTGAAGTCACGTTGCTGGAATCGACCACTGACGCTGAAGGGAAGTCCGTCACGACTCAAACCATTCCAATGGGGCCCGCAGCATCACAAATTGCGATTAAGCAGTTAGGAACGAACGGCGGCGGTTTTTTTGGAGTCAATTCGGCACATCCGCTTGAGAATACGACACCACTGAGTAACTTCCTGCAGGCACTTTCCATTCTGCTGATCGCTGCAGCGTTGTGTTATACGTTCGGTGACATGGTGGGTGATCTGCGTCAGGGGTGGGCCCTGCTGGCTTCGATGCTGTTGATTTTTATTCCGCTGCTGGCGCTTTGTATCTGGGCCGAGCAGGCCGGAAATCCGCGATTGACCGAACTTGGCGTCGATCAATCAGCCAACGACTTTCAAAGTGGTGGCAACATGGAAGGGAAAGAGGTCCGGTTTGGTGTTCCCGCATCGTCCCTCTGGGCGACGGCTACCACCGCAGCCTCCAATGGAAGCGTCAACGCGATGCATGATTCGTTTACTCCGCTGGGTGGACTCGTCCCGCTGGTCATGATGCAGCTTGGAGAAGTGGTCTTCGGTGGCGTCGGCAGTGGGCTTTACGGGATGTTGATCTTCGCCATCCTGTCGGTATTTATCGCCGGCTTGATGGTCGGTCGAACCCCCGAGTTTCTCGGCAAAAAGATTGAAGCCTATGAAATGAAAATGGCATCGCTTGTGGTTCTGATTCCACCAATTCTGGTTCTCGGAGGAACAGCCATTGCAGTCTCATTGGATGTCGGTCGGGCTGGTGTTTCCAATCCTGGACCGCACGGATTCAGCCAGATTCTGTACGCACTGTCGTCGGCAGGCAACAACAATGGCAGCGCCTTTGCCGGATTGAGCGTCAATACGCCGTTCTACAACTGTCTGCTCGGTGCCGCGATGTTGATCTCGCGCTACTGGCTGATGGTCCCGGTCCTGGCAATCGCCGGTTCTCTGGCGAAAAAGAAATATACACCGCCATCGGCCGGAACACTGCCAACTCACACGCCGTTATTCATCGTTCTGCTGGCGGGAATGGTGATGCTCGTTGGAGCATTAACGTTTGTTCCCGCGTTGGCACTGGGCCCTGTGATCGAACACTTACAACTGACGGCCACTCGTTGAGTACCGACATTTCCGTGACGCCGAACGTTACGACTTGTGCTGCACCACGTCTGTGTCCAAAGGAGAAATAATATGTCTTCAAGAACGTCCCGTCCTCTATTCGATCTGCCGATCGTCAAGCGAGCGATCTGGGAAGCGATATGTAAACTTTCGCCGCGTCATCAGCTACGTAACCCCGTGATGTTTACGGTTTTCCTCGCCAGTATCCTGACCACGATTTTCGCATTCCGTGCGTTGTCGTTTCCAGGAATGGAGTCACCGGCCTTCGTCGGTGGGATTGCCGCATGGCTTTGGTTTACTCTTCTGTTTGCCAACTTTGCTGAAGCGATGGCCGAAGGCCGCGGCAAAGCACAAGCCGATGCCCTGCGCAAGTCGCGTCAGGAGGTGATGGCCTGCCGCGTAATCGGTCATCGCTTCGAGACCGTGACATCCTCCCAATTAAAAAAGGGAGATGTGATTCTCGTCAAAGCGGGTGAGTTAATACCGATTGACGGCGAGGTGATCGAAGGAGTCGCGTCGGTCGACGAAAGCGCAATCACCGGTGAAAGCGCCCCCGTCATTCGTGAGAGTGGTGGTGATCGCAGCGCCGTCACAGGAGGGACGCGAGTCATTTCCGATTCGTTGACGATTCGCGCGACGTCCAGCCCCGGAGAAAGTTTCCTCGATCGCATGATCAGTATGGTAGAGGGGGCCAAACGGCAGAAAACACCGAACGAAATCGCCCTCGATATTCTGCTCGCCGCCATGACGATTGTCTTTCTGCTCGCCTGCGCGACGCTCATTCCCATTTCGGAATACGGAGTCGTTCTCGCCGGCAAAGGAACACCGATTACGCTAACCGTCGTGATTGCCCTGCTGGTCTGTCTTATCCCGACAACCATCGGTGGCTTGTTGTCAGCCATCGGAATCGCCGGCATGGATCGAATGATTCAGGCGAATGTGATCGCCACATCCGGCCGGGCCGTGGAGGCAGCAGGGGACGTCGACGTGTTGCTGCTCGACAAAACAGGAACGATCACACTCGGGAATCGCCAGGCGGTCGAATTTATTCCTGCTGATGGTGTGACGGCAGAAGAACTGGCCGATGCGGCCCAATTGTCCTCGCTCTCCGATGAAACTCCCGAAGGGCGCAGTATCGTCATCCTCGCCAAAACGAAGTACGGGCTTCGTGGCCGGAACGTCGAAGAAATCAAAGCCAAATTTATTCCGTTCACTGCGAGAACTCGAATGAGTGGCGTGGATCTCGATGGACGCGAAATTCGCAAGGGAGCCATCGATGCGATGGAAAACTACGTTCGCGAAAACGGAGGCGATTTTCCTCGATCCCTGAAAGATCAGGTTAATCGTATTGCGAATCTCGGTGGAACCCCGCTGATCGTGGCGGATAAACAACGTCCACTGGGTGTCATTTATTTGAAAGATATCGTCAAAGGTGGCATGCGAGAACGATTTGCTCAATTGCGCCAGATGGGGATCAAGACGGTCATGATCACCGGCGATAACCAGCTCACCGCTGCAGCCATCGCGGCAGAAGCGGGTGTCGACGATTTTCTCGCCGAAGCGACGCCGGAAGCGAAACTCGCGCTGATCCGTGAATATCAAGCGGGAGGACGGCTGGTCGCGATGACAGGCGATGGAACAAATGATTCACCGGCGCTGGCTCAGGCAGATGTCGCCGTCGCCATGAATAGCGGGACCCAGGCCGCGAAAGAGGCGGGCAACATGGTCGACCTCGATTCCAACCCGACGAAACTGATTGAAATTGTGGAAATCGGCAAGCAATTGCTGATGACCCGCGGTGCACTCACGACATTCAGCATCGCCAACGATGTCTCGAAGTATTTCGCGATTATTCCCGCAGCGTTTGTGGGGACTTATCCCGAGCTGAATCGCCTGAATGTGATGGGACTGGCAACGTCATCGAGCGCAATTATGTCGGCAGTGATCTTCAATGCCGTCGTCATTGTATTCCTGATCCCACTCGCATTACGGGGCGTCAGTTACCGATCCGTCGGAGCTGCGACGTTGCTACGAGACAACCTCCTTATCTATGGCCTGGGTGGACTGGCCGTGCCGTTTTTCGGAATCAAATTGATCGACATGATCCTGGTTGGATTACGTCTGGCATAACACATCAATGCGACACAGGAATGTTGTCATGGATTTTCAATCAAATGAGTCCTGCAAACGACAAATGAATTGGCCAACAGGTGCATGACGACCTGTCAGCTTCCTTTTGGAAATGAACTGACACGTTGGCAAAGAACCGGCCAGCTCGGTGTTCAAACACGAAATCCTTTATATTGCGATTAGTTGGAGTCTGCACATGTTTCAAATCATTCGAACTGCAACGATATTGTTTAGTCTGTTAAGTTTCTTGACCGGGATTGCCTATCCGATTGCAGTGACAGTCGTCGCTCAACTTGCATTTCCCTGGGCAGCCAATGGTAGTCTGATCGAACCGACAAACGAATCAACAACGGCTTCAAAGCACAAGAACGGACGAGACTGGAGAGGGAACTCGTCAGAGTCTGGGTTACGAGTTGGATCGGATGTCATTGGCCAACCATTTTCCAGCCCGAAGTATTTCTGGGGACGCCCGTCAGCAACTGCCCCAGTTCCCTGCAACGGCATGGCGGGAAGCGGATCAAACCAGGCGACGACCAATCCTGCACTGGTCGACGCCGTTCGCGAACGCGTCTCGAAGTTACAGGCAGAGGACCCCGACAATCACGCTTTAATTCCAGTTGATCTGGTGACCGCCTCAGCAAGCGGGCTCGATCCTCATATTTCTGAAGCGGCTGCCATTTACCAGATCGCCCGAGTGGCTCGTGCACGTCAGATGGAACCGTCGACGGTCACCAAACTGGTGCTCACGCAGCTCGAGCGACCGACATGGGGTATTCTGGGCCAGAAGCGTATCAACGTACTTCGACTCAATTTGGCTCTCGATGCGAATGATCGAGGGACCAACGAGGCTCGTAAGTAACAATGTTTGATAGAGAACGTCGATACACTTGAGAATTATTTAAGTCATCGAGTGTACGTCGTTCGTCTCACGTGTTTCTGCTGCCGCCTGCAAGGGGTGACTATGACTGATGACCGTCCAAATCCCGACGAATTACTCGCACGCGTGCAAGCCGAACAGGTCAAGCAGCAGCGTGGTAAGCTCAAAATCTTTTTTGGTATGGCCCCGGGCGTCGGCAAAACCTATTCAATGCTACAGGCGGCTCGTCGTGCCGCGACTGAACAGGTCGATGTGATCATCGGTTACGTCGAACCACATGCGCGGCCGGAAACTTATGCGCTGGTTCTGGGACTCGACTTGATGCCTCGACGGGTCGTCACCTATCGAGGCAAATCGACTGAAGAATTCGATCTCGAAGCGGCGCTTGTTCGAAAGCCGCAATTGATCATCGTCGACGAATTGGCCCATTCCAATCCAGAAGGCTCGACCCATCCAAAACGCTGGCAGGATGTCGAAGATCTTCTGGCTGCCGGGATCAATGTCTACACCACACTGAATGTCCAGCACCTTGAAAGTCTGAATGACATTGTCGCCCAGGTCACATCGATCCCCGTTCGCGAGACAGTTCCCGACCATGTCTTCGAACAGGCTGACGAAGTCGAACTCGTCGATCTTGCTCCTGACGATCTGATCGAACGTCTGCGGGAAGGGAAAGTTTATGTCTCGGCACAGGCATCGCGGGCCCTCGAAAATTTCTTTCGCAAGGGGAACCTGTTTGCCTTACGCGAAATGGCTTTGCGAAAGACTGCAGAAAGAGTCAACGAACAAGCGATCGACTACCGGCAACAGCACGATGTGTTGAAGATCTGGGCCATGTCCGAACGCTTGCTCGTTTGCGTCGGTCCCAGTCCGATGTCGGCACGTCTTGTCCGAGCGACACGCCGAATGGCAACAAGCTTGCGTGCGCCGTGGATCGCACTTCACGTGGAACTGGAACATGGACGAGTGCTGTCACAGGCAGACCAGACGAATCTTGAAGCGAACCTGCGCCTGGCAGAAGAATTGGGCGCCTCGGTGGAAACGGCGTTCGGAATCAACTTCGCCGAAACGGTGATCAAGTATGCCCATCACCACAACGTGACAAAGATCGTCGTCGGCAAATCGCGGATGTCCAAGTGGCAACGCATTCTCAATAACGACTTCGTGAACGAACTGATCGAACAATCAGGCGACATTGATGTCTATGTCATCAGTGGCGATTCCGAAAAACATGCTCAGCCTCGATCGATCGAAGAAAAGAAGCCGGCCAATCGAATTCCCTACCTCGCTTCTGCGGCAGCGGTCGGCTTCTCAACGTTACTGAGTTTCAGTCTCTGTCGCATATTCGCGGCAACCAATCTCGAATTCGCCTCGACCAATCTCGCCATGGTTTACCTGGCGTGCGTGGTCGCGGTCTCGCTGATCTGGGGGCGGGGTCCCTCGGTACTGGCGACGGTTCTTGGCGTGGCCGCGTTCGATTTCTTTTTCATCCCCCCATATGGCAGTTTCGCCGTTTCGGATACGCAATATGTTTTTACCTTTTCAGTCATGCTTGTCACCGGACTGGTGATCAGCGAACTGGCGTCGCGCGTTCATTTGCAGACGAATGCACTGCGCGAACGGGAACGACGGACAGCAGCACTTTTTGCACTCAGTAAAGAACTGACTCGGCTCCCCACACAGGCGACGGTCGCGCAGGCAACGAGGCGAATCCTTCTCGAGACGCTGGATGTCCGGTGCTGGATCGTTGTCCGGAACGAAGACGGAACATTGACGCACGCCGATGCTGCAGCAGATGGGGCCCCTCCGCAGAAGCACGAAGGGGTGATTCGATGGGTATTTGATCATCAGCGTGCCGCCGGTCATGGGACCGATACGCTTCCGGGGACCGAAGGAACTTATTTGCCCTTGTTGGGAGCCGATGGGCTGGTCGGTGTGATCGGAGTTCAGCCGGTGGCCCCCAAATCGCATCTGACAATCTCGCAAATGAAATTGTTTGAGGCATTCGCAGGTCAGGTGGCGATTGCGTTTGAGCGATGTCATCTCGCAGTTCAGGCCGAACACGTTCGGTTGCAAATGGAAACGGAACGGTTGAGAAACACGTTATTGAGCGCCGTCTCACATGATTTGCGAACGCCTCTGACGGGCATTACAGGGGCCGCAAGTCTGTTGGTCGAAGAGGATCAACAACTGACACCAGCATCGCGCCGCGATCTGGCGAATTCGATTCTCGATGAATCCGATCGACTGAATCGACTCGTCGCCAATCTTCTCGATATGACGCGACTCGAAGCGGGGGCCATCCAACTGCAACCCGTCTTGCAACCGATCGACGAAGTCGTCGAAGTCGTTCTCAATCGTCTGGAAAGACAACTGCGCCATCACACGGTGAAAACCAATCTTCCCGCCAATTTACCGCCGGTGACGATCGACGGATTATTGATCCAGCAGGTCCTCGTCAATCTGATCGACAACGCCGTGAAATTCTCGCCTCCCGAGGCGCCAATTGAGGTCTCCGCAGTTGTGAACAAGAACGAACTTGTGGTCGATGTTGCTGATCGTGGTCCCGGTATTCCGCCGGGCGAATCCGAACGGATCTTTGAAAAATTCTACCGCGTCGCCGGACACTCGACGACCGGTACTGGAATCGGCCTATCAATCTGTCGCGGGATCATTGAGCTGCACCATGGTAGAATCAGTGTTGAAAATCGATCAGGGGGTGGTGCAGTGTTCCGATTCTCCCTACCATTAACGCCTGCATAGGTCATTGGGTAATGGGCTGTCATGTCAACTCAAGATGCGGCAAAGATTCTGGTGATCGAAGACGAGTCACCGATTCGAAAGTTCATCCGACTGTCATTGGAATCTCACGGTTACGATGTCAGTGAAGTCAGTACGGCAGCGGCGGGAATCGGCCATGCCATGGCGGAACCACCTGATGCCGTGATTCTGGATCTGGGCCTGCCCGACCAGGACGGCCTTGAAGTCATCACTCGAATCAGGGAATGGTCTCGCGTACCGATTATCGTGGTCTCAGCGCGAGGACGCGAAGCGGATAAAGTCGTGGCGCTGGACTCGGGAGCAGACGACTATCTCACAAAGCCGTTCAGTGTCGGGGAACTGCTTGCCCGCCTTCGTGTGGCGCTACGACATTCCGCATCGATCGCCACCTCGACCGTAGATTCTGTATTTCGGGTGGGTGAGCTTTGCGTCGATCTGTGTCGGCGGGAGGTGACAATCGGCGACGAATCGATCCATCTCACTCCAACCGAATATCGACTGCTGCTGGTGCTGGTCAATCACGCCGGAAAAGTTGTGACCCACCGGCAACTGCTGAAAGAAGTCTGGGGGCCAGACAGTGTCTACGAGAACCAGTACCTGCGCGTCTATATGGGCCAGTTGCGCCGAAAGATCGAACACGACGCCGCCCGACCTCGTTACCTCAAGACCGAAGCAGGGGTCGGCTATCGTCTGATGGACGAGTAAACGCTCAATCACAATTCCGCCGTACAAACCACAAATGAAACACGTTTGTTTCTATTTCGCCAGGGACGAATGAAAATGAAATCACAGGTCAATTCCATCACACGGCGCGACGCCTTACTACGGGGGATGCTGGGATTGGCGGCAGCGAGTCAGCTTGGATCGGCGGCTGACGAACCGCCGAAGGTGATCACCGCCGAATCGCTCAAGCAGATCCTGCAGAGAGCCCGGGGGTTTCTGGTTGATTTGATGGACAATGATCTCGGACTGTTGCCTGAGTACCGCGGGGCCAAGGTGTACTGGATCTTCCACGACAATTACCTCGCGGCCAAGGTGCTCAATGAAAGTCATCCGCAAACGGCGAAGCAGATTCGAGCGGCGATGAAACGGGAGGGGGTCGAACACTCAGGTAAGATCGAGCTTTTGTTTGGTGAATTGAAGCAGCCATTACCGTTTCGACAGTTTCAATTGAAGGATGTGCGAAGAATCGGTGACAAGGTCATTCGGACAGAGGTTGTGCTCAGCGATGTGGTTATCGGATGGCAGAATTATGCCGATTTTCTGCTGATGGCCAGCCTTGCCGAAAAAGATCCGAAGTTGGCCTGGCAGGCCTGGGAACAGGCATTGAAGATGTGGGACGGGAAAGGTTTTGTCGACGAGGCGACGAAACAGTTGCAGAGATACTCAACCTACAAGTTGGCTCTGGCCTTGCTTGCCGCGTACTGGGTCCCCAAGGCCGAAGTTCCTGACGGCCTGGTGGACCGACTGTTATCGTTACAAGATCCATCCGGCGGCTGGATCACCGACTATGACGCGTCGGGAAAGAAAATCGGCCTGGCCAACGTGGAAACGACTTGCCTCTCGATTCTCGGGCTTGAAGCCGTCAAAGGAACCCTCGAACCGCTACGTTGAAATCCATGGAACGACCATGAAGCAAGCACGAATGCGAACATGTGTTACTCCGTGCCGAGTCCACCCGGCCTTTTTTGTTTAACCCGCAGCCAGCGGCGCAGGCGAATCGGCGTTCAGCCGATTTCTTCGAACGCTGCCGAGCAAGATGTTTCCGCACTGACCAAACGACAAATGACGCCTCGGTTGACGTCATTTCCGCTGCTGAGCGCCCGCTTCTCTGCGAGGCGCGGTTAAACGACGACTCCTGTTTTGTTTAACCCGCAGCCAGCGGCGCAGGCGAATCGGCGTCCAGCCGATTTCTTCGAACGTTGCCGAGCGAGACCTTTCCGCAAAAACCAAACGACAAATGACGCCTCGGTTGACGTCATTTCCACCGCTGCGTCCCCGCTTCTCTGCGAGGCGCGGTTAAACGGTGACGGATCGCCTCCTACTTCTTCCCGATTCGGTACAAGTGTGTCTGGCTTCTCAGCAAGAGAGACTCGTCCAATACAACGGGTGAGGCCATCAATTGACCATCCAGTTGATTGACAGCCACTTCTTCGTATTCCAGCCCTGGTTTCAAGACGGTTGTCTTTCCTTCCTGGCTTAAGAAATACAATTTGCCGTCGGCGTAGAGTGGCGACGAGGAATACTTACCCGAAATCCGTCTGGTCCAGATTTGATCGCCACTGAGGGCATTGACACATGTCACGACCCCTTGATCCGAAACATAATAAAGCTGGTCATACACCAGCACGGGCGAGGGCATCGCGGGAATCTGCTTTGTCACTTTGAATTTCACGTGAGTTTGCGACACATCCCCCTGACCATCCAGACCAATCGCCCAAAGTTGCGGCGACATGAACCCGGTACAGATGTAGGCCATTCCATGTCCCACGACAGGACGAGGAACATTGGAAAACCCGTCGCCATAACGAACCTTCCAGATCTCATAACCATCGCGAGGATCGTACGCGACAACCCATTGAGCACCGGGAATGATCACCTGATCGCGTCCATTGACCGTCACCTGCAACGGTGTGCTGAACGACTTGTGCATTTCGTCGACGTCACCCGAAAGGGGAGGGCGTTTCGTCTTCCAGACTTGCTCGCCCGTCAGCTTGTTGAGGGCAATCACATACTGTTGCTCGGTTCCGTCACAGGGAACGATAAAAAGATCACCGGTAACAATCGGTGAACTGCCGGGGCCGACGGAGTGCTTTGACGGAAGCTGTTTCTTCCAGACGATGGTGTTTGAAACGGTATCAACGCAAGCGGTTCCCAATTCCCCGAAATGGCAGTACAGCAGATTGCTATCAAGGACGGGTGATGGTGACGCGAAGCTGTTGAGCGAATGAATCGGATCAAGTTCGGTCAGCTTAAAAAGTTCGATGTCTTGTTTGATTTCGCCGGTGACGGCATCAAAGCCGATCGCCCGCAAGTCGACGGAGGATAAGAGACTCATCTCTTTGGCCAAGGGATTCTTCGCCAGCTTCTTTTCACGAGCTTCGGCTAATTCTTTTTCGCTCAGCGGAAATTCGACGGCGGTCGTCAGCCAGATCGTCGGTCCGGCGAAGACGGGTGACGACCAGCCTCGCCCCGGAATCTTCGTTTTCCAGGCGATGTTCTCGGATTCGCTCCACGTGGTCGGAAGGTTCTTGGCTTCAACCTGACCCTGGCCGTTCGGACCGCGAAACTGACGCCATTCGTTTGCGGAGGTTGCTGCAGTGAAAGACACACAGACGACTGCGATCAATGTGAACCAGAATCTCATAGGAAAACCCTTACGAATCGAAGGTCGATTCTGTTTTGCTGAAAACACGCAGGACAACTTTCGGAAACCAGCCGATTTCACCCCTGCGCACGCAACATACGATAGGTGGCAAAGCAAAAAAAGAAAGGCAACCAGACAACTCAAACCCAGGTGAGTTCGGTCATTGGCAGGACGGTCGGGGAATTGCGGATAAATCGTCAATCCAACGAAACCCCACTGCCCCTGTGGCAGTGGTTAACGGGCCTTTGCACCAGCACGAGCAATCGCCCACCAAGAGAATCTCACGCGAAGCCTTAGGGCAAAGGCCCGTTAACCCGCTTTGCCCGAAAAATGGGTCAGACCCCACATGGTTGGTGTTAGGTTTCTCTGGGCAAACGACAGGTAGGGGGTCAGACCCATTTTTCGGGCAAAAGCCCGTTAACCGCCGCGGGGGCGGTGGGGTGAGTTCACAAAATGCTTCACTGCGAGGACTAACGGATCAGATGCGGGATGAAACGACTCAGGTTATGCGTGATCGGATTTTCATCCTCGCGAATTCCCAGCCCGCAGGCGGTGTCCCCGACAATCCAGCTTCCCAGAACCGCGTAGCTTTTCCCTGACTGCATCAACGGATGGTGCTTCTGGTAGACCGCAGGCTGGTCGATGTAGGGGCCGTCGGTCTCACGCTCGACTCGCCCTCGCTGGACGACCTGAATGTTACTCCCTTCCCGTGCGAGAATCGGTTTGCGGACATAGTCACCGCTCAGTGGTTGCCAGGAAGCGGGTAGCAGGTATTCGCTTTCGGGAAACAATTCCCACAACACGACCAGCAGCGCTTTGTTGGAAAGCAGCATTTTCCAAGGGGGTTCGATCCAGCGAGTGGGTGCCGTCAGCAGGCGTGGCGCGAAGGGCTCGTTCAACATCCATTCCCATGGGTACAGCTTAAAAACGCAATCCATCGGAAGGTCTTGTTCGTTCACGAACGTGTTGTGACGCGAGTCATATCCAATCGCCGACATGGGGAGGTATTCGGTGGTCAGTCCTGCCTGAGCTGCGGTGTCTCGTAAGTAGGTGACATTGCCAAAATCTTCTTCATGATCGTCAGTGGCTGCAAAACTGATGCGCCCCTGATCCTGCCAGTCGGCCCATCGGGCGATTAATCGTTCGTGAATACTGTTGAACTGATCGCAGCGAGGATGAACCGCTTCCAGCCATTCCCATTGGACAACAGAGGCTTCGAATAAGCCAGTGGGCGTGTCGGCGTTGTATTCGAGCATTTTCGGCGCGGACCGACCGTCCCAGGCGAGATCAAACCTTCCGTACAGAGTCGGTTCGTCGCGATCCCAGCTCTGGCGAATCCAGTCATGAAACGCCGGGGGAATCTGGAATTCATCGAAACGGTTTTCGTCGATGACCGCTTGAACCCCCTTGAGGCACATATCGTGCAGGCAATTTGTCGCAAGTTCCAGTTCTTCAATCTCATTCCTGGAAAACTCGTACCACCCCGCCTCATCCCAATACGGCTCGTTATCGATCGTATGAAATGTGAATCCCAATTCTTCGACGTCGTGGCGCCAGTTCGGCCGAGGTTCCGCAGTGATTCGGCGCATCAGCTTCCCCCCGACAAATGAGACCCGGTTCCGCCAAACCCGCCTCGCGAAATGCCAGCGCCTGTTGTATGCGGAACCGAAGCACCGCCTCCGACCGATCCGGCCGTCGGGTGCCCTGATGGCGTATTCAGTGGTGCCGATGTTGTGCGTGGCGGAGCGGAATTCTGGTATCGATTGGAGGAACCACCAAAGAAATACGGGACGAACGATGTTCGGTGGCGATAATAATGGCCCGTCGAGTTCGGCGTCGGATTTAGATTCGAGCTTTGCGCATTCGGGTTTTCTGAATCACCCTCATTCTGTGAAACAACGAATTCCTCATCGTCCTTTTCCTTTTCATCGGGGGAAGCACGATTCAGCTTAGCTGCGGCAGCGACATTGGCCGGATTTGGCTTCGGAGGTTCGCTGTGAGAACAACCAAAGGCAGCCATCGAGGGAACCAGCAGAGTTAACGCAACCTTTGAGCTTCGCTTCATGTGGCATACTTCTCAATTCAAGGTTCTATGTTCTGGGGTCGGGCGTTTTTCTCAAACGACGCCATGATCAGTGCATCGAGTTCACCACGATCAAGCTCAACCCAAGCAGCATGGCGGCCACAACAATCCCGACCGCCATGTTGCGATCTTCCAACTGTTTTTCAATGTCGAGCCGCCTGGTAATGACTTCAAAAGCCTTGAAGCCGACCAGCATCAACGCCAGGCCCAGCAACCCAAACGAAGCGGTTCCAATGAGTGCCGACCACAGTCCCGTCGAGTCCGAAGGAATGGATGCCAGAAGATTTTGATTGCCAGATAGAGCGTCGAGCATCGATTGAGTCTTTCAATAGATTGATCATCAGGGAAATTGAATCCCTGAAGGATAACGTCATCCGACTCGTTTCGGATCATTCGAATGAAAGAAGAAAAGATTTTTTTGACCACGAATCTGACGAATCGCACCAATAAGAGGGGAGGCAAATCCAACGCACCGAGGAGACAGTCACGACCGCAACCCAAGCTATCAGACGTGTCGTACAAATTTAGGAAAGTGGTGGACAAACGCAACCAATTTTTCAAGACTTTCCGACAACCACTTGACCATATTAGATATCGACAGCACTTGGAACATGTCGCAACAATTAGAATTGAGCGGCGACATTTCGGTCAGGAACATGTGCCGATGAAGGTGGCATGAACCTTTCGCGAGGCTGCCGTGCCGAAACCGATTCTGCTAATAATACACAATTGGCCAAATTTACGAGATGACTTGCGGTTATCCCCATGGTAAATTGCTAGGAATGACTTTTTCGCATTGCCGGGCTGCATTGCGCGTGCTTGTTTGATTGCACGGATAAAAGCCGTTATCTCAAAATCGAAACGAAAATCTTGAATTTGGTGACACGAAAAGACTTTCAAGACATATCCCGGTTGAGGCTTCGTGAGTCTGGCGTTTTGCTTAGGGCCAAAGAATGGGCTGGGGCTTATTATCTTGCTGGCTATTCAATTGAATGCGGACTCAAGGCGTGCATTTGCAAGAATGTGAAAAGGCATTCGTTTCCAGACCGCCCTTTGGCAAATGGTTTTTTTTCGCACGTATTGGAAGATCTCGTAAAGTTAGCAGGGCTGAATCAGAGTCTCGATGCCGAAATGAAGCGGTCTACAACTTTTCGAGCGAATTGGGGTGTCGTAAAGGATTGGAAGGAAACCAGTCGCTATAGATCGGAAATAACGCGGGAAGAAGCACGCGGAATCTATGAAGCGATAACATCGCGAACATTTGGAATAAAGACGTGGATGTGCAAGCATTGGTAGAAGCGGATAAAAAAACGGGTATGGATGCTTTTGAGCGGATAGTGAATGATCCAGATTTGTCTCCAACGGCGGTAATGTGGATCTTCGACGAAGATGTATCCGAATGGAAGTATCTGGTTGTAACTGAAATGGGCGAAAAGAAAGGGTATCAAAAAGCATACCTGAAGCTCGGTTCCATTATTGACAAAGCCGGGCTTTCCGATCAGCTCCCATTGTCCCGCTGTGTTATCAAAAGACCGGAAGACCCTGTCATAAAATCGTTTTCTTCGGGAATCAGCAAAACTCCTGGAGGAATGTTGATAATCTCGGGAAATATGAATGTTTGCATTTACTTGATGAAACACGAAGGAAAAACTCCTCCACGAATATCGCACTGAAACAAAAGGAATTCACTCGTCCAGAAAACTACTGAACCTAACGACGAACTGCATTGGGAGTGTTCAAGTTTTCGTTTTGCGGTCATTTCCGTCTTTATGAATTCTTCGGTTTGGTCGTTAATTCTCGACAGCTTTAACGGCGCTTCTCAAGCGGATACTCGCCGATGTCGATTGGCAGCGCGATTCATTCATACAGGGATCAACAGCACATCGCCAGCATCCGTCATCGCAGGTATTAAGGATTCAATCGATTGCGTCGCACCTGTCAGCAATGGATCTTCGAATGAACGATCGCCAGACCCGTCGAACGGCTTTACAAACAATCGCTTCTGCGGCATCGGCGATTGCAGTTTCTTCGCCATCGCAGGTGTTGGCCCAGGATCGCAATAAGGCTCAGCGCGGGACGAAACAATTGCCGGTCTCGGGAGAACCAAATCCGGATCTGGCACCGTTTGACGAATTGATGATTCGCTTTGTTCAGGAACATCAGGTCCCCGGAGCGGCACTCGCAGTGACTCGAAATTCAGGCCTGATCTATGCCCGGGGGTTTGGCTTTGCGAATGTTGAATCCAGGCGTCCGGTGGAACCAGATTCACTGTTTCGCATCGCCAGTGTTTCAAAGCCGCTGACAGCAGTCGCCGTTTTACAGCTTGTTCCCCCACCTAAACTCGATGACCGAGTGTTTGAGATCCTCCCCGCACACGATTGGCTGCCAGCCAGTCATGATCAGCGACTGGCATCGATCACAATTCGACAACTGCTTCACCACACAGCGGGCTGGGATCGGGACAAATCATTCGACCCGATCGGTCGTCCCCTTCAGGTTGCGCAGGTTCTGAAGCATAAACTTCCCGTGGGACCGAAAGAGGTTGTCCGCTTTTCGCTGACACTACCACTCGACTTCGACCCGGGAACTCGCTTTGCCTACTCGAACATCGGCTACTTGTTACTGGGCCGATTGATCGAACATCTCAGCGGGATGGGCTACGAAGCTTACGTGCAGCAGCACGTGCTGAAGCCATTGGACGTGACCCGCATGAAGTTGGGTCGTGCCTGGAAAGGGGACTTGTCAAAGGGTGAAGTCCATTATTACGACCCCTTGAATCGTAGCGGACCGGCCGTCAACGGCTCAAAATTGAATGTCAAAGTTCCCTTCGTCTATGGTGCCGAAAATATTGAAGCGTTCGAGGCGCACGGTGGTTGGATCGCATCGGCCGTCGATCTCGTGAAATTTGCCAGCGCATTTGACCAACCGGAATCGTCGAAGTTGTTAAAGCCAAATGAGATTGCCGAAATGTGGGCCTGCCCTGCAGGCGCAGCAGGCCACGAAGCGGGTGGTCAGCAGAAAGCGGCATTCTATGGATGTGGCTGGAGTGTCCGTCCGGTCGGCAACCAGGGCCGTGCCAACACGTGGCATTCAGGAATGATCGCAGGGACGTCGTCGATACTCGTTCGTCGTCATGATGGTCTCAATTGGGCCGTCCTGTTTAATACCGACCGCGATCAGAACAAAAAGGTCCTGGCGGACCTGATCGATCCCCTGGTCCACCAGGCCGCCGACGCCGTTCAACGCTGGCCGGAACATTCGATGACGATCTAAATCGATTAGGATTCAGCACATCGTTTCAGGCACGGACATTGGACTCTATTTAGCTTTGGAAATAATCGAGGATGGCCGGCTGAGTTCAAATCTTAGATCAGGATTCCGCACGGACCGCACCGAACATCCCCGTACTTCACTGAGGGCTGAAGCTCGCCTTGGCACCGAGGGCATTTTGAGGGAAGTTCATCGTCCGTGTCGTGGAACCACCAGTATTGTGCTGGAAGAAATCGGGCCAATTGATTGGCGAGGAGTACTCCATCCACGTTGACCTTGCCTTGCGGATCGAGCATACGTTCTTTCGCCCACTGCTCGTACTCCCCGGAATCAAGCCAAAGCTGGTAGAGCCCCCCCAAATGCAGCCTGCCAACAAGCGATCGAATCAACAATCTCGCAAGTCAGTCCTAGTCTTTCCGGCTCGACGATTTTTCTGCAGTCAGAGCAACTTATCGGACTCGGCGAGAAATCGAATACAAGAATCAGTCCGTGGATCGCAGGGCATTTGCAGGTTTCATATTCAGTGAATGGGCGAAGTTTCTCGTAGCAGTCCATCAGACAGCCTCATGTCGAAATGATCCGGCGGCGTAGTGGCCCCGCGAATTGAATACCTTGTTCGTTACTTTGATTTCAAGCAATTGCTTTCATTACTGTGAATTCAGGCGTCACAAAAGAGAACGTCTGACTGCGACCCAAGCGCGATAAAAATCATCACCAGGTGCGTGACGATTGAAACCTTGTTGGAGACAGCCGAGTATTATCCGCGTCAGTCCTTTTCCCACGGGAACAGGTAAAGCACTTAGCTAATCACTGAAGGTTCTTGCGATTTTGGATATGAAATGTCGTCAAAGACCTTCGTTTTCCGTTTGATCATCGTCTGTGCCGCGATATCAATTGGATTTCTGCGGCTGACGGCACAAGAACCCCCGGCCCGGCACTATAAACCAGACCTCGCCACGGGGCGCGCTCCCACGGCAGAGGAAGTTGCTGCAGCAGAAAAGGGGGCAGAGGCCAATCCGGATGACTTCGCGACCATGCGAAAATTAGGCAAGACCTACTTTTACCGATTCTTCGGCGCTGGCGAGAAAGACGCATCCGACAAAGCACGCAAGGCACTGACTCGGGCCCTGGAGCTGCAGCCTGATGACGCCGAGACACTGGCTTTCCTCGGCAGTGTCGACCGGCTAACGGGCCGCGAGCGTGAAGGGATCGAACGGATGGCAAAGGCGCGGAAACTCGACCCCACCAATGTCGGCGTACTTGGTCTTCTGAGTGGATTCGGTGATGTGACGGCCATGGAACAACTTCGGGCATCGCCCGAGTTTGCCGGCATGTCCGATCATGGTCGCCAGCGGATCCTTCTCGGACTTGGCAAAGATCGAGTCCGCCGTCGTCAACCCGAGGAAGCTCGCACCCTGTTTTCGGAGGGACTCGCGATCAACAAAGGGACTCCAGAAGCCCGCATGCTTCGCTCGGAAATTGAAAAGCTGAAATAAACGCTCAAAGAGAATTCTGCGAATACCAGCACGAGTCGAAGTGGTGTTTCGGCCGTTTTCTCGACCTTAAATCTGCGGGGGGCTTTTCTGCAGTCTGGGTCCGGCGAGGAGTTAAGTCACATCGCCACCTGCGACTGCAAAATCGACATCTTCAGACGCAGCGGTTCCACTCTTCCGACCAGGGTAGCGTATCCACGTGATCGTGGTGTTAAGGTCGTTGATGATACTTGACGCATCGACTCTCGACCCATTCCCGAGTTCGATGCCGATTGTCGTGTGGGCGTCCTTGAGCAGTGTCAGGTCATAGCCGCGCTCGAGGGCTGCGTAGGCGGTGGCGCGGATACACCAGTTTGTCTGCGCTCCTGCGAGGACAATATGCGTGACACTTAAGCTCGCCAGATTCTCTTCCAGATTGGTCCCCTCGAATGAGGACTCGAATCGTTTGTAGATTCGAGCCTCGGTATCGGCGGGGGTGAGTTCCGGAACAAGTTGCCAAGCGGGGGAGTTTCGGGGCAAGTCGTCTGCTTCGTGCTGCACCCAGATCACGGGAACGCTGGCTGCCCGAGCCCGTTCGACAGCTCGTGCGACCTTCTTGACGACAAAGGGTGCATCCCAGGTTTCGGAAACGACGCCAACCTGGACGTCGACAACCAGGAGGGCGGATTTGTTGCCGTGGCGGATTGTACTCATCGATCGGCGACGGATTTCATGTTGGAACGGGTTCAAACGTTTCATTTGAGGAGGGACGGCGAAGTTGATCTGCGGTGTGCTTCGTCGTCCCTTTTGAACACCTTGTCCGGAGCCTGTGTTTTACGCGTTTTTCTTAAGTGACGTGGACATGGACGCGACGCATCAAAGATCCCCGTATGCGATTCTCAGGTGCAGACTGGCGTACGAATCATGCAATCCGGCGTCTGGCACAGAAGACGACGATTGCCCCCAGTCCCAACAGAACGATTGAGCCCGGCTCAGGCACGGCTGCAGGCAGCGCTGCAGAGCTGGTCGGCAGTGTCCCGGTAAACGCGGTGGGGGTACCTCCGACATTGCCGAAATCATAAGTGTGAGACTCGCCCGTCCCTGTCAGCGACCCGGCGATAAGTTGTCCATTGAACCCGCCACTGTTGAAATCGACATGTGCGAACGGTGCCAGAACACTGCCGCGAACGGAGCTGAGAGTGATTGTATTGTTTCCAGAAGGCGTATCATAGAAGTTGTAAAGAATGTGGCTGACGTCGCTTGGGTTTGTGCCACCGAACGATGTTCCTGTGTTCGGAATCGAAAACGCGGTCCCATCTTTATCGACGTCGATTACGAATGTCGTACCGGCCACATTGGAATTGAAGTTCAATCCCGAATTAGCCGTGGCGAGCTGCGACGCCGTGACATGGAAGATTGCGAGGCTACTCGATCCCGCATTGAAATTCAGTGCACCGTATTGGATGAGCGGCGTCGCAGTGGCAGCAAGCCCACCAAGATACGTTGACTCAGCCTTTAACGAAGCAGCGGCGTCGGAAAAGAATGTTGGTGACAGGCCACTATTTGCGATGATCGACGCACCATTGTTCGTCGACGAGCCCGCGAGATTGTCGACTTGATACGTCGCTCCGGCGGCGGTGCCAGTCAAGGTCGCTTTGCCACCGATCTCCGCGGTACCGTTAACAGATCCATATGTTTGTGTCAGGTTGCCGCCAACCAGCAGGTTATTTCCGCTGGAAACCTGTGTGGCTATGGACATGCTCGTCAACGTCAGGTTGCCCCCGACCGCGACGCGGCCTTGGGTATCACTATTGCTGCGGGTCGAGTCTCCAAGTACGAACTCGTTATACCCTGAAGCCGGACCAAGTCCGATCCAGCCACCCTGTGCGGACGTAAAGCTCACCGCCAAAGTGAGAAATGCAAAAACGCGAATCATTGATTTCATAGCCGTCCCTTAAAGTCAAAATAAATTTCTCTGCGCTCATCAACGAAGCAACGAGTGCGCAGCAACAAACAGCGTCAGCACGACCACAGAAAAAGTGGCTGAATGAACGAATAGCGGCTTCGCGCAGCGTCACAGACGAAGCCCAAGGCGACTCCCGAAGAAACGATCCTCGGAAAAGTCAGCAATCACTAAACGAATACATCGACACCACGACGACGCACGCTTGGCGATCCGCCGGGTGTCAGCCTGCTCTGCACTTTCGTTTTAGACGTGGTCCAACTTTTTCCCACATCATTTTTCAACTATTTTACAAAATTCCGCATAACACCTTTAAAACACAAGTACACCACCGCACACATATACACCACATCTTCCGTTTGCAGTGAGCCTTTGTCACTCTGTAAAATCAGGGCTCGAGAGCCGCTGCAAGCGGTTTGGCAGGATCTTCCGCTCGATGAACCTGAGGAACTTTTACGACTCGTAAAACGTCAAGTTCCTCAAGAGCGGACGCGCCCTTCAACGTTCAAGCACGGCCGTGAGATATTTTTCGTCGGCGTCCGCCGTGAAGCAGACGATCGAACGAAACGCTGCCGTAGCAAGGGGGGTAACGTGGGCCCCTTGCAAAACCGTTGAGGGGATTCGGTTTGGGGACGCTACCCGTTCCGAGAACGAGTGAATCCAACGACCTTGGATTCACGGAAGATTTCATTTACGGCCATTGCACACTGCGTTCTGCATGTCTGCCTCCGTCTGAGTGTCGCCGGCGCGACGAAGGAAGACGGAGCGCTGCCAGGCGCTGCGGAGTTGCCAAACTCGTCCAGATGCCCACAGCATCGGCCAGGTGAACGACGCGGTCGGCGTCAGGAACGTTCCGTAAAGGCGTTTTATGACCACCTTTCAAACGGCAAGAAACGTTCCTCAGATTTTCCGCCCCTCCAGTTGACTTGCGACTATTGTTCATATAATATCGTTGTCGCAATTTGATGTTTTCCACTTAAATATTTCATCGCATGAAGAATCCCGGGATTAGCACCCCGGGCTCGCCTGGAAACCTGGGACGGACGACATCAGTTGAACTCAGGCCGGTTTGAATCCATTCAAAACAGATACCACCTGCCGCCGTTAACAGGAGGGGCTGGACCTTGCGAGTCAAGAAATCATTTTTTCTGTGGGAAGAATGGGACTGATGAGACGTATGGGACATGTGGGATTGATAAAAGAGGTCCTCAAATTGTACCTGCTTAGGAAACCCGGCCAGCGTCTCATCGTTGTCCAAGGCGTTTTATCGTAGCCCAACCATCGTTGCCCAAACTTCGCCAGAGTTGCCCATCGGAACTGTCCAGGTGGTTGAGACTCGAATTTCGAAAAACCCGGGGATTCGCCAATGTTGCCCAAAAAATCCCATCGTTGCCCAAGGCGTTTTATCGTTACCCAACCATCAATGCCCAAGCTTCGCCAGAGTTGCCCATCGGAACTGTCCAGGCGGTTGAAACTCGAAATTCGAAAAACCCGAGAATTCGTCAATGTTGCCCAAAAATTCCCATCGTTGCTCAAGGC
>CAIULL010000288.1 GCA_903899985.1 uncultured Schlesneria sp. | reverse complement strand
GCCGTGAAGGATTTCTCTTCGGGAAAACAGGGGTTCGGACGAAATCTTGTGCCACTGAATGACCGTCTTCGGTCACTCAGTGTCTTTCCATCGCAAGTCTACGTGGCGAAGACACTGCGTCGGAGAAGACTCCGATGCAGTGGCACGTCACGTCGGTACCGTTTTGAAAAATCCTTCACGGCGTTGCCTTGCCACGGCTGCAGAACTTCCGGCAAGAGATCGGGTTTGTCCTCTGCCGCTATGGAAGCTGACACGAATAACAACAGTATTAACAGGGAAATTCGCACGACCACATTTCCTTTCGGTAAGCGAGCTTTCTGTGACGACGGTCGGATTATTTTGATGGCGCGGTTTAAGGGGCAGGCTCTTCGACATTTGAGGTTGGCTCGACGACCGGAACATATTCGGCCCACCCTCCGAATTTCCGTTCGGTATCCAGCGGGACGATATGGACCAGTTGCAGCCGCAGGCCGGGGCTCAGTTGGAACACGTCTCCTTCTTTCACGATCTGGACACTCAGGCACCGCTCGCTGTCGTTGCGAATCCCGTTAAGCGTATCGTAGATCGAGACCTCACAGGCCGGCACGCCATCGACGTCGATCAGCTTTGACTTAAATCTTACTCCGCCCCCGATTTTTCCAGGTACTTCACCTCCGATGACGCAGTTCGCGTCATTTACCAAGCCAATAAATCCTTTCGCAGGCGTGTAGCCATCCATGGAAACAGGAAACCGAGTCATTCTAATTGCGTTTGTTCCTTTGACGTTTCTGATGTCAGTGATCCGGTAGAGCACATCTCCAATGGGAAGCACGAAGCCGATCTTGAATTCCTGCACGATTTTTGCCCGCTCAAGCGGGTGGTCCTGCTGGTGAGAAACCAGCATGAAGTCGGCAGTCGATCCGAAGAAAGCCAGATGCACCTCGGAAAACGAACTTCCGCTTTTCACCGGAATCGCAAACACGTACGGCAAGCCTGACCTGACCTGGATCAGTTCCCCTTCAGATTTCTCGGACGACGATGAGGACTTGCTTGCCCTGACATAGCAGAAACTTCCGACGGCGCATCCGAATGCAGCCAGCACAAGACACGCAGCCAGATTTCGAGCACGAGTACTTTTCAGCATCGACATGAGTGGCCCCGATCTTATTGCGCGAGGTTCTTCTGTCCCCGCAACGGAGGCAGACCGAGGGCCTGCTCTTCATTTTATTCTTGACGCGTTCATCGAAATGGCTGGTTTTCAAACTCAATCATTGCGGATTTTTAAAGGCAAAAACAAGGTTCTTCCTGCAATTGATCGCCTTCAAAGCAGGCGAGGCGAAGCAAAGACCGTCAGTCGGTCCCCCGTGAGACGTCAGGAGCTTGAGAAAACCATTTCAAGATCAAATTCCAAACGTTAAGAAACGACTCTGACTTTTTGATTGACATGCGATTTGTTTTCTTATATTATTTTGTCGTTTTCTTTTTTTAGTGCTTGGCTATTTGGAATGAGCTGAAAACGAATCGTTGCCGTCACTCGATACGGGTGGTGCCGAAGCGGCGAGGGTGTTGTTTCGGGAGAGTCGTCATGCGACCTTCAAGAAGACGCTTTGATTTGGCAACTTTCGATTTGTACGGGATGACAGATGAGATTCGAACTCGATCGAACTGCGTCGAACTTGATCGAACTCGAACACCCTCTAAAAACCAGAAAATGACCGCCACAACCCTATGATTTACGAGAAATGGTCGAAGTCGATCGAACTTGATCGAACTTTGACACTGAAATTTGTGAAGGCTTAGTTCCAGCGGGATCACTGAGACGTTTAAACAACCTACGAAGTGGATTCCGATTTAAACGGGATTTTCAATTCAGTCGTTGGGGTCGAGTGTTTTGTTGAGCGGAGTTTAACCCCATTTTCCGCACCCTTTAAAATACTCATCAAATTAGACTTGCGCATTTT
>CAIULL010000287.1 GCA_903899985.1 uncultured Schlesneria sp. | reverse complement strand
TGGATGGCTTGGGTTTCAGGTGGAAGTCCCCAATGGTGGCCAGTTCCTGCTCAAGAACCTTGAAGTGACCGAGATCGGCTATCAACCGTTGTTTAACGGACGCGACCTGACGGGCTGGGAAGGAGTTGGCGGTGCGGCGGACGAATGCTGGTCGGTCATCGATCAGGTCTTGACCTGTTCGGGCAAAAAGGGACCGTGGTTGCGATCCGCAGTCGAATACGACGACTTTAACTTGCGGCTGGAATATCTCGTCTCAAAAGGGGGAAACAGCGGGGTCTACGTTCGCGTCCCACCGAACGGCAATCATCATCGAGATATCGAAACTCAGCCGATTGCCGGTTTTGAAGTGCAGATCCTGGATGATACTGCGCCGGAACATGCAAAATTGAAAGACTTTCAGTATTCGGCATCGATCTACGATTTTGCGGGAGCCAATCCGCGAAACTCGCGGCCGCTCGGCGAATGGAATTCACTGGAAATCAATTGCCTTGGTCAGCAGATTACGACGTGGCACAACGGTATTTGCGTCACGAACATCACTGAAAACGAGTTTCCATCGCTGGCACTCCGTTCCGTCAAAGGTTTTCTAGGTTTACAGAATCATAGTACGGTCGTTGGCCTGCGAAACATCCGGCTTGGAAAACCTGTGATCCCCCCGAAGATCAAAGCAGAGAACTGATTTGTAACGGATCATTGCCAGCGTCGTGTGATACAATGTGGACGCAGATCGTCGGCATCGATTTCAGAGAGTCGCTCGCCGCTTCTTAACTAACCTGGGTGCAAGTCATGAATGGTTCGGTTCTTTACTGTGGCGATACGGAACTCAATGGAGCGGCCTCGTACCTGGCGGGACTGATGACCGCGTGGGGCTGGTCGTTTCACTACATCGCCAGCCATCAGGGGATTAAACAGACAGATATCGAAAAGCCATGGTCCTTGCTGATCATCAGCGACTATCCGGAATATCAGATCAACGCCGCCTGCCAGCAACTGGCTCTTTCGCATATCGAAAAGGGTTGTGGACTGCTGATGATCGGTGGCTGGGAATCGTTTCATGGTCACGGGGGAAACTGGGACCGGACGCTGCTCGGTTCGGCCTTGCCGGTCGAGATTCAACAGGGCGACGACCGAGTGAACTTCGACCAGTCTGCCTGGCTTACACCAGTTGCGAGCCATCCAGTTACGGCAGGGTTGCCATGGCAGTCGCATCCCCCCGCAATTGGCGGCATGAATCGTGTTGCTGCGAAAGCCAATGCCAGCACGTTACTGAGCGCTAACTCCTTCTCGGTCACAGCCTCAAGTTCAGACGCGGGTGGGGGCGGTACGCCGACGTGGTCATTTTCCCCCTCCGACACCTTACCGGCTCTTGTGGTGGGCGAACATGGCCAGGGACGAACGGCGGCGTTCATGAGCGATGTGGCTCCGCACTGGGTCGGGGGATTTGTCGACTGGGGATTGCCCCGCGTGACAGCGGAAGCGGTCGGTGGCCAGCCAATCGAAGTCGGCAGCCATTATGCCCAATTCTGGAAACAACTGCTGGAATGGACAGGCCGACTTTCGCACGTGTGAGTCGCACGAGATTCACTCAGGCGATAACATACGGAGACTCAGGAGTCTTGTGGTCATAGAAGGAGCTATCGTGGCAAATAATCCCGTTCAAGTGGGTCAGTGGAAATGCGGCCGTGGTCTGCCGCTGCTGTTTATCGCAGGGCCATGCGTCATCGAAAGCGAAGAGCTGGTGATGCAAGTCGCTGGCCGGCTGGCAGAGATTTCGCAGACCAAAGGGGTTCAAATCGTCTTTAAGTCGAGCTTCGACAAGGCGAATCGAACCAGCGGTGACAGCTTTCGCGGACCGGGTCTGGAACGGGGCCTCGAAATCCTTGCCAAGGTTCGCGAAGTGACTGGATTGCCGGTCACGACTGATATTCATGAAACCTCGCAGGCAGAACCGGCGGCTAAAGTCTGCAAGATATTGCAGATCCCTGCTTTCCTCGCTCGACAGACAGACCTCGTCGAGGCGGTCGCCGCGGCAACCGCCAAAAGTGGCGGGATCATCAACGTCAAGAAGCCTCAATTCATCGCACCGGAAGATATGGTTCACGTGGTGAAGAAGTGTGAAGCGTTTGGAAATCCGAATGTTTTGCTGACCGAACGAGGGACGATGTTCGGTTATGGTCGCCTGGTTAATGACTTTCGCTGTATTCCAGTCATGCAATCATTCGGTCCACCGGTCATTTTCGATGCCACGCACAGCGTGCAGATGCCAGGTGGCGCGACAACAGGTGGACGTCGGGAATTAGTACCATTCCTGGCACGAGCAGCCGTCGCCTGTGGCTGTGACGGAGTCTTTTTCGAAACACACCCGAATCCCGACAAAGCATTGAGTGACGGCCCGAACATGGTGCCATTGGCCGAACTGCCACGGCTGATCGATCAGCTGGTACAACTGAGGACAATGGTTCAGGGGTTTGAACGCGATAATTAGCCCCAAACCGTCATCAATTAAATTTTCGGCTTAGTCGCCCGAGCAGATAGGCACCAGAACCAATCAAGTCTGAACAAAATAGCCAGACCACTCTTGCCAGTGTCGAATCGGGCTGCGACATCATTGCAGATTGAACACTTAAACGCTGGCGAAATGTGAGCGGGCGTGTGCCGCTTGTTGGGCTGTAAACACTATAGCTTCTTGCGTAAATCCATAATTTCGAGAACCAGCCGAACGAACTGACAATCTCCCAGTGCCGAACCTGCATTTCGGGGACAAACTGCACAGCACCACATCCATATTTCGCAATGATGCGACTGCTGAAGATCACGTCCGCCCCGCGCATGATCGTTTCAAACGGCCCACACTCATCGAATCCCGAACGCCTGACAGCAAGATTGTTCGTGTACGCGTAATAATACTGCGGATTATTCTGGTTGCAGAAATACCGTACCTTCTCATTTTCATAATCCGCCCGAGTGCGCAGGAAGAACGTGTCCCTGGCGAATCGATTAGCACCGAGGATCATGACAACATTTGGATTGGAGAACGCATTGACGATACTCTGCACCCAATTCGGATCAGCCTCACAGTCCCCGTCGGTGAAGGCCAGGATACTGCCACTCGTCGTGCGCACGGCGGTGTTGCGGGCGGTGAATCCCCCTCGCTGGAATTCCTGAATCAGTCGAACGCGGTCAAATTGCTTGGCGATTTCGACCGATCGGTCCGACGAACCGTTATCGGCAAGAACGATTTCGTAGTCTTCGGCGGGATAAGTTTGATTGATCAGGGACGAGAGACACCGAGAGATCGTGTCTTCCTGGTTGTAACACGGAACAACAACGGAAACAGTCACTCGAGTCGCTGCAATGGCACTTTCTGTCACGGTATTAGATTCCCAGGCAATTACAATCAGGTCGGTAAAATATCGTTGTCCGATGGCTATCAAAAAGCGTTGGCTTCAGGCCGTCGAAATCGAGCGAACGAAAGCCATGGGTATAGGCGTGTTCGAACGCCTCTCGATATTTATCGCGTTGGGAATCATCGAGAAGCAATACGCCTGTCTCAGACAAGGCCGAAAGGCTTTGTTTCAGACAATTTACGCGATCACGGCCATCAATGATAATCAACTCGAACTTCTCACCTGAGGTATGAACCGTTCGACAGTAAAGCCCGTCCGAATCCTGAGGCTGGTAAACCAAGCGAACGTTGTCTGGTACCCGCTTTTTGATGATCTCAAACCATTTTTCATCATATTCCACAGAAATGACCTTGCTCACTTGTTTCGCGAAAAACGTCGTTGAATATCCGCTACCGAACTCAAAAAGTGTCAGATCTTTTGAAAGTCGAGGTGTCAGAAACTGGATGACCGGATAATTCATCCAGGGCAGGTCATGGCCTGCGCTGTCGACGGGAATCTCTTCGGTCAGACTCCGAATCCAGCCGGTGGTATGAAGGTACGAGTTCTTGTCCAGGATCAACGAAACAAAAGCCCGGTGGTAGGCGTACGATCGCGGTGCGAGGCGAACAACAAAACGTCGGAGAAACGGAGGCATGGGACCGGACTTTGATTACGAGCATACAGGTCAATGAGTAATAAAAGGGAAAGAAGTTGACTGACTTGTTGCAGATAATCAAGGTCAAGTATTGCCATCTCACAAAAGAATCGATATTTCCAAGCTCAAAATCGGGGATTTGCGGCAATTGATTGATGAAGAATGGATGAGATTTCGTTAACGATCGTTGCTTCCAAATCATTCTTCGTGTCAAATCTTGTTGTCTCGTCCTTCAGAAGATGAAATTCAGAGAAGAGTGCTTCTCGACAATCCAAGGAATGTCGTCGTGATCCGCAGCCAAACGAATACCTCACGACGCGATTTCGCCGGAAAAATCGCCGCAAAGCACTATTCTTGAAGGGCTTACCAAACGAAAGGGTAAGGTTGTGAGTCGAAGGGAATGCGGTCTTTCAATCATCATTCCGACATACGCGCGACCCCGTCAGATCGCTGGATGCCTCGAATCCCTGACGAAACTTGTACCTCCTCGATCAGGATTTGAAGTGGTTGTGGTCGATGACGGCAGTCCGGAACCTCTCGACTCCATTATTGAACCATATCGGCAAGCACTTAATGTCACGCTTCTGCGGCAGGTCAATAGCGGTCCGGCGAAGGCACGCAACGTCGGTGCAGCGTACGCGAGCGGACAGTTTCTCGCATTTACTGATGACGATTGCCGCCCAGAACCTGAGTGGCTCTGCGCAATCGAACGAGCTCTGGAAGCGAACCCAACTAGCATGGTGGGAGGCATAACAAAGAACTTGTTACCCGACGAACTTTTTGCGTCGACAAGCCATGTCATCCACGTGATGGTTTATGCGTTTTTCAACCACAATCATGACGATGCCTTGCTTTTGGCATCCAACAATATGGCGATGCCAGCCGAGATTTTTCACCGGCTAGGTGGCTTTGATGCAGAAAATTTCCGTAAATCAGCGGCGGAAGACCGCGACTTGTGCTTTCGTTACCGTGAACTTGGGTATTCGCTGAAGTTGATACCTGATGCCGTCATAGGACACGCACACAGCATGACGCTGAACAAATTCTGCCGACAACATTTCTGGTATGGGCAAGGCGCCTTCCATTATCACCGAAAGCAATCGCGTGTCGTTGTTCAAAGTTTGAAAAACGATACGCGGTTGCACACGCAGTTTTACCGATGGCTGCCCGGCGCTTTGCGCAGTATCCCGCTTATCATGAGGATTCCTGTCCTACCCATGTTGGTTGTCTGGCAATTGTCCAATGCGGCTGGATTCTTTTATGAATCGTATTTCGGCCAAAAATTACATGACGCCCGCTGATTGAATGAAAATTTTTAACCATTCCGGCAACTTGAATCGAAACTTCTCCAATTCACTGTGGAGACCATTAACGGTTTCCCTTAGGAATAGGGATTTGTTGGATCTTTCGCGAGTGAGCAGGAGTGTTTCTTAATTTTGCATGCAGATGCTGCGGCGCGGATTGACAAGCCATTACTGCCCTGTTGAGATGTTATGCTAGGCGCGCTGACCTACAAAAAACGTATTAGACCCATTTGACGTCTAAAAATGCCTTTGAAAGCGAATGCTGAAAGCAATTAATGCAACCTGTCAATGAAGCACCTCAAGAAAATACCGGGGCAACCGTCGTGATCGGTGGCGGACCAGCCGGCCTGACTGCCGCCCACGAACTTGTCCGGAAGAATATTCTGCCGCTGGTCCTTGAGCGGTCGGACCAACTGGGTGGGATTGCCCGGACGGCGCAGTACAAAGGGAACCGCCTCGACATTGGCGGACACCGCTTCTTCACAAAAATACCTGAAGTCGAGCGATTCTGGCGCGACGTGCTTGGTGAGGAGTTCGTTCGCGTCCCGCGAAAATCAAGAATCTTCTATCAGGGGCGATTTTTTGAGTATCCCCTCGTGGCGTATAATGCCTTCATCAACCTGGGACCAATAGAAAGTCTGCGTATCTTCGTCAGTTGTTTACGCTGGAAGGCGTTTCCCTGTCCGCAGGAAGACACCTTCGAGGAATACGTGATAAATCGTTTCGGCAAAAGACTCTATTTGACATTCTTTAAAACCTATACCGAGAAAGTTTGGGGTATCCCCTGCAACCAGATCCGCGCCGACTGGGCAGCACAACGAATCCGCGGCCTCTCGCTGAAAACCGCAGTTTTGAATGCACTGACCGGTCGAGGGGAGGCCAAAACGCTCATTAAAGAGTTTGACTATCCACGTCTCGGCCCAGGGATGTTGTGGGAAAAGTGTGGCGAGTTCATCGAGCAGCATGGTGGACAGGTGCTAATGCAGGCGGAGACAATCAGGCTGGAGTTGGACGGCCAACGGGTCAGCCACGTTGTTTACCGACAAAACGAAGAAACACGAACGATTGCTGTAAACCACGTCCTGTCGAGTATGCCCCTCGACGACCTGATCTCTCGCCTTTCGCCGGCACCTCCCGAGGAAGTTCTAGCCGCGGCGAAGGGACTCGCCTATCGCGACTTCCTGATCGTAGGGCTATTCGTTGAGGAAGAGAATCTTTTTCCCGACAATTGGCTTTATGTACACACGCCAGGCGTGCGCGTCGGTCGCATTCAGAATTTCGGCAACTGGAGCGCTGCGATGGTCAAAAGTGCGGGCCAGAGCGGCTTAGGCATGGAGTACTTTTGCAGTCGAGGTGACGATCTGTGGGAGATGCCGGACGCCGAGTTGATCGCTTTGGCAACACGAGAATTGGGTATGCTGGGCTTGGCAGACACCACAAAGGTTCGAGATGGCGTCGTTGTCCGCCAGGAAAAAGCCTATCCAGTTTACGACGGTGACTATCGTCGCCACGTAGACGTGATCAAGAATTATCTGCAATCGATTGAGAACCTTCAAACGATCGGACGCAACGGGTTGCACCGATATAATAATCAGGATCATTCGATGCAGACTGCGTTCTTGGCCGTCAGAAACATCCTGGGCGAGCACCACGACCTCTGGGATGTCAACACAGAACGATCATACCACGAGGACTTCCAAACCAGTAATAAGGATGCGGATCGGATGCCGTCGCAGATCGGGTCAGAAAACCAGATCAAAGGGAAGTCGTCGAAGCTAGGCAAAGAGGGAACTCATGTCGAGTCCTCAATTTGACTCACATCACGTTTTCCCCAATTTTAATCGTTACATCAGAATGAATGACGCGTAAGAAATTGACTTCGCCATGAGTTCGAGTCCAACCCCCTTGATCCGTGGCTTGCTGAGCGGTTCATTGTGGGTTTTTCTAGCCGAGGCGCTGGCGGTGCCTACCGGTCTCATTACCGCAGGCTTCCTCTCACGAAAGCTAGGGACCAGCGATTACGGCTTGCTGACCCTTTGTGGGACGATCGTTGCCTGGGTGGAATGGAGCGTCGCGTCAGTTCTGGCGCGTGCGTCTATCAAGTTTATCAGCGAAACAACGGACTGGAAGCCCGTCGGAGCGGCATTGGTTCGCTGGCATCTGATTCTCGGCATCGTAGCGGCAATGATGGTCTGGTTCGCGGCCGTGCCGCTAGAAATTATGTTGGATGAGCCAGGACTTACAGGATTGATGCGGCTGATGGCGTTTGAGATCCCGATCTTCAGCGTTGCTCAAGCCCATCGCAACATACTTGCCGGAAAAGGCGAGTTCAGCGGCAGGGCCGCCTCGGTCGCCGGACGCTGGCTGGTTCGACTCGGCTTGATCCTTTTATTGGTCGGGATTGGACTTAGTACCTTTGGCGCCGCAATGGCAATAATTGGCGCGACTCTTGTCGAGCTATTGATCTGCCGCTGGTACATAAGTCCCTCTTTTATTGGCCCTGTTGTGCCAATGCAAAAGCTTTGGGCTTTTGCCGTTCCGCTCTTTTTTGCAGGCCTGAGCCTACGCGTGTTTGAAAAACTGGATCTGTTGGCCCTTAAGGCACTCGGTGGTACCTCGGAGCAGGCGGGATGGTATGGAGCATCTCAGAATCTGGCGATGCTCCCAAGCCTCATATCACTGTCATTCGGGCCCGTGTTCCTTTCAATGCTTGGTCGGGAATTGAGTCAGGGGAACGTGGAAGGGGCTCGCGACCTGGCACGCGACACAATTCGCGCTGCGATACTAACGATTCCACTACCCGCGATCATTGCCGGCAGTGCCCCCGAAATCACCCGCTTGATCTTCGGTCCAGCATTCGCGCCGGCGGCGACAACGTTGTCGCTCTTGATTTTCGGTTCGTCGGCGATGATGTTGATGACAGTGACGTCGTGCATTTTGACCGCAGTCGGCCGGGCGGACCTGGTACTCAAACTGATTTTGCCAATGGTTCCACTGGCTGCACTTGGACATTATCTGACCGTCCCAGCACTCGGTCCGACAGGCGCAGCGATCGTAACGACCGTCGGGGCATCTCTCGCTGTTCTCGCCCAACTTGTCGTCGTTCAGCTTTACTGGAGAATCCTCCCCCCGTCCGCCACGTTCACGCGTGCAATCGTGGCGGCAGCACTCGCGGGCACTTTCACCGCGCTTGTACCAGCACCTGGGGCGTTACTTTTTCTGAAATTGCCGGCGGCGTCGCTTATCGCCTTGATGGCCCTGGTTTTGTTTGGCGAGTTTTCAGCAAGAGAACTGACCGCAGCCAGATCACTACTGTCTGTGGGACGAATCCCATTTCGCAGCTAGACCCACTACGAGACTCTCTCGATTCCCTCTGGATTCAAAGAAGAATTTGCGGCAACGACGCTGGGCACAGGTCCTTCTGACAAAAAAATTCCCTTCAACTTCGATAACTGTTGATCCGCGAGAACAACGGCAAAAGCAATTCCAGAATAAAAATGACTGAACCAATGCCAAGGAATAATTTTTACGGCGAATAACAGACCCCGTTCGCGACGAAACCAGTTGAGGATGGGGAAATCAAGGATCAATAATGTGACCATCAGTCCTGCGGCAACCCATAACATGACGGGCCAGACGACTCCCAGCGTCGCAAACAAGACAATCAGCCCGCTTACAGCCACACGAGCCCGACACCAGTGGCTAAGATTCAGGGAATTCTTCATCTGGCCGTACTTCAACAGAAGTTTGCTCCAAGGGATCGCCCTTTGGAAAACGTCTGTGCGAAGCAATGATGAGGAATCCCAGCGTTTCAGGTGCTTTACCTGCAGATCACGGTGAACAGCAATTTTGTAATTTGCCGCATTCAGCCGATAGCCAAGCTCAATATCTTCAATACTGGGACGAAGGTAACTTTCATCGAATCCCCCCAGCTCCAAAAACACATTTCGTCGAATGGCACCGCACGCGCCCCAGAAAGTAAACCCTTCTGACGACGACTGCTGGTGCGTATAGTGATGTAGCAGATTCTTGTACTGCGACAAAAGATTTGGAGCACCCGGCGAGTTGTCATAGGATCCAATTAGGGCGTCTATCGACTGATCATGAACAATCTTGCTTTTAAGGATCTCAACGGTGTCTGGGGTGATCGTTACATCTGCATCAATGAAAAAGATCCAGTCGCTTTTGGCCGCCTGAACCCCCAGATTGCGAGCAACAGCAGGCCCCTGCTGGCGGCCCGTGTGAATCAGGCGAACCCCTTGTCGCCTCGCAACATCACATGAATGATCGGTACTCCCGTCGTCAACCACAATGATCTCGTCGGGAGCAGGGTTTGCTGCGAGCACACTCGCAATGCATTGCTCGAAAGCATGGCCACCGTTGTAAACGGGAATAACGACCGCCACCGTGAGCGTACAAGACTTTTCAGAAGTTACCGACTCAGACATAAAAATCAGGTCTTTATTCTGCGGACAACCACGTCCTTGTAATAGTGCCCTTTGCGGGGTTGAATCAGCATTGGCTGACGAGTTGAAAACTTCAAGAATAGGTATATTTTTAAAACAACAATTGCCTTAACGAGCAGAAAAAATCACCAGCGATACGCCCTCGGTGTGTGTTTTAGAGATTTCAATGTTATTGATGATTTCTTGCATGAGCCCCGTGCGTCCCGGAATCGAAAATCACCGTATGGCGAACTTGACAATATCTTGAAGATCAACTGGAATCAAATCCACGCAATCAAGAATTTTGGATTTGCAGAAAAACGAATGCGAGCTTGGTTTCTATAAATTGGTTTGTGAAGAATTTGCGAATTTTGCGAATTCATAAGGAACTCGACATTGGAAGCATCGCCAAAGTTCCTTGGGTTGGTCGAACGTAAGCTCGTAGCATGCCGCCTGCTCCCACGGATGGAGAGGTACATTCCCCTTACGTTCGCGATTTTGCAACATTTCAACATGCGGTTTCAATGCAAATGAAGCGCATATTTCATCCGCACTTCGGGATTTCCCGAAAATTCGCACTGCAGTCATGCCTTCTGTTGATTTGCTGGTCAGTGGCATGCTCGATGCATTGGTCCAATGATGGCCTCTGGTTTCAAACAGACGCTCCAGCACACGCGATTACGGGAATTTTTTACCGCGATTTCCTGACTCACGGATTGATGCAGCCGATTGAGTTTACGAGGCAGTTTTACGCACGGTATCCAACTATTTGTCCGCACTCCTATCCGCCAATATTTTATTTGCTGGAGGCAACGGCATTTTCTTTGTTCGGACCATCACCCGAGGTTGCCAAAGGAGTCGTACTGGCCTGCTCGTTAATTGCGGGTTTTTATACGTTAGCATGGCTACGGCGATGGATTGAACCTGACGCCGGATCAGCAGCGGGTTTGTTGCTTTTGACTCCCGGTGTGATGACTTGGTCGCATTCGATCATGACGAATATCCCTGCGATGATGTTTGGAATCGGCGGACTTTACCATGTGTTATGTGCCTTCGAATCAACGAACGAAACATCTGAAAGACACCATTTGTGGTACGGCTGCCTGCTGGCAACACTGGGCATTTTAACTCATCCCTTAGTTGGCGTCGTCGTACTGGTCGGTGCCTCCTGGATGCTGGTTCGAAGACGCTGGCAGATTCTTTTACGCTGGTACACGTGGCTCGCTGCCTTAGGGGCGTTAGTAATTCTGCTGCCGATAGCTGCGATGCTCTATCGATGGGGGCCAAGCCAATTTACCCAACTCACCAGAGACCCATCCGAGGTCCTCAACGGTACGACTTTTAATTACCTTCGAAACCTGAATTACTATGCTCGTAACTTCGTCGTGCCTCTCGCTGGAATTCCCGCACTCGCCGGAGCTGCAGTCGGATTATTGATCGGCCTGATGCGCCCACGTTTTCGTAAAGCAACGATCCTGCTAATGACCTGGGTGATTATTCCGTATTTCTTCCTTTCACTTCTCTGGGCAAAGGACCCAAGGTACCTTTTGATTTGCTGTCCTCCACTAATTGGATTGATTGCCATCGCTTTAATCGGAATCACCGATTGCGTCAGCAGCATCCTCATATGTTGCCAACGCGATCAACCTCAAAGAAACCTGATGCAATTCACTCGATCTCCTCTTCCTTCCTCTAACCCCGGTTACGCAACTATTCCGGATGCCACATCAATCAATCGAATTCGCTTATGGGCAGCCATATTTCATATGCTTGTGGCAATATTTGCCGTGACGACCGTTATTTCCGCCCCATTCGATCCAATACCGTCGGTCAGATCATTGAGGGATTGTACGGCCTTTCTCGAACAGATCGCCCCATGCGAACCGGTTCTTTATCACGGTCGAATGCAAGGCGTCTACACCTTTCACCTTTGCACTCGTGACCCCGAATACAAACGTCAAATGGTCAGCTTGCGAAATCTTTTCGGGGTTGGAAAACAACCTACCCTCGATTTAAAAACAATGCGACAGATTATCCTCTCCGCCGGGCCCCGCTGGCTGGTTGTGGAAACTCCGCTCGACAAGTTGTCGTTCACGCTTCCTGACAACTTACGAGAATTCCTGAAATCAGATGAGGTCAATTTGGTACGAAGCTTTCCCCATCCAGCGGATCAACTACAGCGGTTGGATGTTTACCGCATCGTCAGCCGTTTTCGAGACGATGAGGGCCAGGGTGATTGCTTCGACCTTCCTCAGCAGGTCCTCGGAAAAGTTGTGATACCGATTCGGCACTAACAGGAGACCTTAGGAACAGGTAAACATTATTTTTCTTCACGTCTTCATCACTTAACTTCCTCAAACAGATCGCCCGACCCAACTTGAGAGCGGAACCTAGGGATGGCGAGGATTCGGTTCGCGATTAAATTCATCAGGAATCGCCTGAAAATAACGATTCAAAAAGAGGGCATATGGCGTGTCACATCTCACTTATCGGCCCGAAATCGACGGGCTAAGAGCATTTGCTGTCGTTGCCGTAATCCTGTTTCACATGGAATACCAATGGATTCGAGGCGGTTTTGCTGGCGTCGATGTCTTTTTCGTGATTTCGGGATATCTCATCACAGCGCGAATGAAAAAAGACCTCGAAAACCAAACGTTTTCGTTCCGTGACTTCTGGGCTCGACGAATACGCCGAATTTTGCCAGCGTTGATCCTGATGACAACGACGACGTTAGTCTTTGCCCAGCTTTTTGGATTCCGGGCTGACAGGCCTGAAATCGCGAAACAAGCCAGAGCAGCGCTATTCTCTTATGCGAATTTATATTTTTTCCGCGATGCCGGTGATTATTGGCGTCCACAGTCAGAAGAGTCTCCATTTCTACATACATGGTCATTGTCGATTGAGGAGCAGTTTTATTTCGTTTTACCTGTTGTCCTATTCGTAGTTTACCGTCTCCGACCGCAGTGGCTACGAGGCGTTATCGCTGCTGGAGTCATCTCGAGTCTTTTGCTGTTTCTGTATGGTTGCAGATTTTATCGAATCGCAACTTTTTATTTACCGCCGACCAGGGCGTGGGAGTTAGCAACCGGCAGTTACGTTGCACTGCTTAAACAAGACGAACTCGCTGAAAGCAAGCCACAACTCACCCCCTCGGTATTAATGCCATCAGGATTCTTGATGGTCATCTGGTCCTTCTTAAACCTTTCAACCTTAAACGCGGCAATCATATTTAGCGTCATCGGCACCGCTTTTATTATTGCATTCAGTAGCAATGGCTTATGTCACTCGCTTTTATCTCATAAGGCCGTTGTTCATATTGGACAGATTTCGTACTCGCTTTATCTTTGGCACTGGCCCGTCCTGGTTTATGCGAAGCAATTCGGACTTGATGTGCAAACTCTGATGCTTTTGACCCCAATATATTTGCTCTCACTGCTCTCCTACTATTTCGTTGAAAAACCACTTCGAAACCACAAAGCGAGAGTTTCAGTAATTTTTGTCATGTACATTTTAGCCCTTGGGTGTTCCGCATTCGTCGGGTCGTCTTTGCCACACTACGACGGATCGGAATTTGAAAAGCAGCATTCATTCGGGCATTACTTCGATTTAAAGCCACGACGACGACGAAATGATAGAGTTGAGACGATGTTTGCCACGGTGGATCTTCCAAAGCGAGATTCTCAACTCGATGCCTATCGAAATGGCGGCATCATCATTGAAAACCAGAGCAGCTCATTCCCAAGAATCGTCGTTCTCGGGGATTCCCATGGTTCAATGTGGGCTGATACAATCCGATCCATAGCGCAAGAGCTAGAGATAAAAACATCGATTATCACCATGAATGGAGTTCCTCCGCTTATAAAGCTTCCGTTAAGCAAAACGCAAAAAGGCTTGCACCTGACATCGGAAGAGAAGTACCTTTACGACAAGTCACGAACCGAGTTTCTCAAATTATGGAAGCCTGATCTCACGATTCTCTGTGTCAGATGGGAATATGTCTCCGAGGCTGATACAACTGATTTACTCAATCTTCTTGAGAAGTATTCTTCGAGAACACTTTTGATGGAGCAGCCGCCTGAACTTGCCATGATTGGAAACCGAAACGCTTTGCAATACATGATCTTTCGAGGAATCAAACCGGAGAGCGGGCGCAAACAATACCTCCCCATCGGAAACGCAAAAAGGGTAAATGCGGGGAGAGACCTCATTCGGAAACTTTCTGAAACACGGAGAAACGTCGATATCATACCGATTTACGACATCTACGTTCATAACTCACAAGCCTTCGTCTTGGATGGTCGAAAGGTGATCTACATCGACGACGATCATCTGACAACTTATGGTGCCTCGATCGGAAAGCAACGAATTAAAGATGCAATCACGAAGGCGTTTGAGTCAATCGAATTGTAGCGGTTAAGAAACTTCGCTTAAACATCGATTGTCGACCGCTGGCACTCCTCAACTCCATCGATTCTGAGTGTGGCTGATTCATAGCAGTTCGTTAACGATGCAAGATCGAAGTCGTATATTAGACGACAACCAAAGTGTTAACGCTTTCGTCTCATGAAAGTTCCTGTTACTCCTTCATCAGTCTTGGAGAAACAACGCGATTACGTCTCAAGAAATCTTTTGAAATATCTTGTTTGGTACGACCTCGCGATATCGAGGATTGCTCCTGATAAGAAGATCGATGATCATTTTGACCTGTTTCGTTTTGATTTGCGATGGAGTATAAAGCTTTCGGGTTAATGGGAACGCTCTTGGATTTAGAGTCGGGGATTCGGCTAATGTCCAATTGTAATCATCGAAGTCCAAGTAGCCACCGACTTTTAGCAGCCTGTCAATGAGAAGTGTCGTCAGTGCATCGATGGCCCACGTGTGAGCTCCGTCCAAGAAGACATAGTCATAAATCGGGTTCAACGACAAACAAGGTGCGCAGCGTAAGTGATTGCGGTGAAAGGAGAATGAAAATGTGGTCAAATCGTGCCTGAGAAACGGTGTTGCAAACTGTTTGATCAGGGGAACCGAGTTGACCACGAAGTT
>CAIULL010000286.1 GCA_903899985.1 uncultured Schlesneria sp. | reverse complement strand
AGCATCGGCCACTCAGCCGATGCTGCTTGCGTCCGACGGATTCCAATTAATTCTTTCCAACTTTTACGAGAAGTACTGACACTCAATTTCGATTCCAGTGGTAAAGAGTGGTCGGATGGACGTACAATCCAATGTTCTGCGGACAAGCACGGAATGTCGATGTCAGTCCTGAAGCTTCGTTCGGTTTACGACCTGTTCCATGTGGCGTTTCCCTAATGATGCGATTCATCCGTTGGTCGATGATTCTGTTGAGCCTGACTGGCGTCGGTTATGGATCTTACGTTGCTGCAATTGATTACCTGGCAAAACGGAATCAGGTCGTCTGGCGCACGGAAAAAGTCGCTCAGGGAACCATCAAGGCGATGGTCAATTCGACCGGGACGATCAAACCAAAACTGCAAGTTGCCATAGGGTGTTTCGTCTCGGGACCGGTGATTGAATTGAAAGCGGAATTCAATCAAGAAGTCAAAAAAGGGGATCTGCTGGCTCGGATCGATCCCAAACTTTACATCGCCAATGTTTCGCGAGATGACGCATCGCTGAAAAATCGCGAGGCGGATGTCGATCGGGTGCGTGCCCAACTTCAACAGGCAATCAACGACGAAAAGCGGGCGGTGGCGTTACGGGCCGAAGATCCAACGTTCATCGCGCAGGCGGAAATGGACAAGTACAAATTCGCTCGACTTTCGCTTGAAGCACAATTGAAATCAGCGAAGACGGCAGTGGCACAGGCTCAGGCGACGCTCGACAATTCGCTGGCCAACCTGGGCTACACCGAGATCCGTGCCACACTCGATGGGATGATTATCGATCGGAAGATCGATCCCGGCCAAACGGTCGCCGCCTCGTTTCAAACGCCGGAACTTTTCAAAATCGCTCCCGACATGAAAAAAGAAATGTACGTCCATGCGTCCGTCGACGAGGCCGATATCGGCCTGATCAAGGCGGCACAACGCGAACAGTATCCCGTCAGTTTTACGGTCGATGCCTATCCCGATGAATTGTTCGAAGGGCGCGTCTTCGAAGTTCGCCTCAGCTCGACAACGGTGCAGAACGTCGTCACATATCCTGTCATCGTTTCTGCGCCGAACCCTGAACTGAAGTTGCTGCCGGGGATGACAGCCAGCCTGTCGTTTCAGGTCGCCTACCGTGGCGATGTCATCAAGATTCCTAATGCCGCCTTGCGATTCTATCCTGACGCCAAACACGTCAGGCCTGAAGATGTTCCCATTCTTGAAGGACATATCGAAAAAACCTCGGAACGGAACGACGATGAAGCTCAACAGAACGACAAGTCGATGTCAGCCGCCGAACGGACATTGCTACGCAAGGAACGAGACCGGCGGCATGTCTGGGTGGAAGACGGAGCCAAACTCCGCGCGATCTCGGTCATTACAGGATTAAGTGACAGCCAGTACACCGAGATGGTCGAAGGAGACCTGCAACCGGGAATGATCCTGGTGACCGGAATTCAAGCTTCCAAGTTTGGGGCAAAACGTTAATGAATTTCCGGGTTATTCAATTGATCGCGTTGCAAACAATGAACTTATCGCCTCGACATTCTTGTAATGCACGGACCCTATGAGCCTGCTACTGACTTTGCGAATTGCCTGGCGTGCCCTGAACAAGAACCGCATGCGGGCTGGTCTGACGGTCCTTGGGGTCGTCATCGGCATCGCCGCCGTGACCACGATGGTTTCGCTCGGACAGAGTGCCAATGCCTTGGTTCAGGGACAGTTTCAAGCGTTGGGGACCAATATGATCCTGGTCTTTCCAGGACAGCGCAACCGCGAAGGTTTGCAGCAGGCGATCGTGACATTGACGGCGCGCGATGCGAAAGCGATTGAAACCGATTGTCCGTCGGTCCTGGCTGCAACGCCGGTGGTTGGAGCGGCAGGGCAGGTCATCTACGGCAGTTCCAACTTCAGTCCGCGAGAAGTCATGGGGGTGAGTGAGGATTACCCGGTGGTGCGCAACTGGCCTGTCCGGCAAGGTGCATTTTTTTCAGATCGCGACATTACCAGCTCCAATAAGGTCTGCGTGATTGGCCATACACTTGTTGCCAAACTGTTCCAGACGGTGAATCCGATCGGTGAGACGATCCGCATCAAAAATATCCCGTTCCGCGTCGTGGGGGTTCTCGAGAAAAAGGGAGCCAACATGGTGGGGCAGGATCAGGACAATCTTGTGTTGCTTCCCTACACGACGGTCCGCAAACGGTTGCAGGGATCGGAATTTGATAATGTCAACGCCATCATGGTTTCGGCTCGATCGATGCAGGTCATGTCAGAAGCTCAACTGGAAATCGATCAGCTTCTCGCCGAGCGACATCGGATACAACCAGGCCAGTCCAGGGATTACATCGTTCAGAATACCACCGAGATTGCCAACATTTTTGGAGCCGTCACGGGGACACTCACGATGATGCTGGCGAGCATCGCGGCGATCTCATTGCTGGTCGGTGGTGTCGGCATTATGAACATCATGCTGGTTTCGGTCACCGAACGAACTCGCGAGATTGGTATTCGGATGGCGGTCGGTGCGCGAGCATCCGATATCCTGCGGCAGTTTCTGGTGGAGGCGATTTTGCTGTCGTGCGTCGGTGGGATGATCGGCTTTCTGCTTGGCGTCGGGGCATCGGTCGGTCTGGTCACCCTGATCAATTCGTTCACGACTGGAACCAAGTGGACGCATGAAGTTTCGATCACGGCAGGTATCGTCGCCTTCTTTTTCGCCGCCGCCGTCGGAGTCTTCTTCGGGTATTATCCGGCTCGTCGTGCCAGCCGTCTCGACCCGATCGAAGCGCTGCGGTATGAGTAACGCCGTGCGTAGATGAAGTGAAGTATGTTTTCGCAGTGAAATAGACACATCAACCGCTTTCCAAACGCCACCCCACCCCCTCCACGGGGGTGGTTAACGGGCCTTTGCCCGAAAAATGGGTTTGACCCCCTACCTGTCGTTTGCACAGAGAAACCTAACACCAACCATGTGGGGTCTGACCCATTTTTTGGGCAAAGCGGGTTAACGAGCCTTTGCCCTAGTGTTTGCGATTGAGATCCGGGCTGCTGACCGCCGAGATCCTGGTGCAAAGGCCCTCGAACGACCCCCGTGGAGGGGGTAGGGTTGCATTGCCCAATGTGGTTACGGGTTTGGCGTTTGTACAACAGCTTCACGCTTTTCAGAGGCGGACACGTCCCCGACTTTTACGGTCTTGATTTTGGCGTTAGTCAGCCCGACTTCATACGCTAGGGCAAAGGCCCGATAACCACCCCCGTGGAGGGGGTGGGGTGGCGATAACAGATGCGGCTATGGCGCCGGCGTTTGTGCGATCGGTTCACGTTTTTCAAAGGCGGACACGTCCCAGATTTTCACCGTCTTGTCATCACTGCCCGAGGCAAGATGCTTTCCATCGGGTGAGAAAAGGACCACTCGTACGATTCCGTCCTGTGAAAGCTTCAATAATTCAGCACCGCTCGCGGGCTCCCACAGACGAATCGTTTTATCTGCCGAGCCTGTCGCGATCAGTTTTCCGTTTGGTGAAAAGCCAACTGTTTCGACTCTGTTTCGATGACCTCGAAGCGTCAACAAGAAATCGCCGGTCGTCCCGTGATAGATCCTTACGGTCCCGTCGGCACTCGCACAGGCAATCGACAGTCCATCTTTGGAGAAGACCGCCTGCTGGACGGCTCCTTGATGCCCCTTCAGCTGGGCAACTTCTTTGGCAGAGTCAACGTCCCACAGACGAGCGGTTCGATCGGCGCTGCCGCTGAGCAAACGCTTGCCGTCAGGAGAGAACGCAATCGAATAAACATAGTCGTTGTGGCCGATTAAGGTTTTCAATTCTTTATTCGTTGACGCATCCCAGAGCTTGATATCTCGGTCAAGCGATGCCGTGGCGAACAGCTTCCCGTCGGGTGAATAAGCGATCGAGTGGATCTTGGCTCGATGGCCTCGCACTTCTTTCAATTGCTTGCCGTTGGTGATGTCGATCATTCGCAGGAAATTGTCGGCAAAATTACCGATGGCGATCCGTTTTTCGTCGTTTGAAAACGCGACGGCGGGAAGCCCAAATTTGAATTCGTCCCCTTGCCACTTTTTCTCGCGTTTAAGTACGTCCCAAAGTTGCAATGACCCCGCAACGCGGTAACCGCCGCCTCCTACGGCCAGTTGCTTGCCATCTTTGCTGAAGGTAAGACTCGAAACGGGTTGCTCGACATTCAGCGTGATGGCGTTTAATGCGGTCACCGCCTCCGCTGACTTCAGCTCGGTTGGTTTTTCTGGATCGGTGGTGATCGTCGCGGTGGTCGTGGTTGCTTCCGATGTTGATGCCGCTGCCGCAACTTTGGCTTTCCAGCGACGCATCGATTTGTCGACGCTTCCGGCAACAATTTCATTGGCGCCGGGAGCGAAGGCGACCGCTGTAATCGCTTCGGTCGGCCCTTGAAGTGTCTGTCGGACTTTTCCATCGCTGGGGTCATACAGTTTCACGCTTCCGTCAAATCCGCCTGCTGCCAGGGTTCGACCAGCAGGAGAAAACGCCACACACCAGAACATCACACCCTCGGTCCCCGGTAATGACGCTCGCTCGGTCCAGTCCGCTGTCTTCCAAAGTTTGACTGTCGAGTCTTCACTGGCCGTTGCAACGGTGCTTCCATCCGGTGAAATCGCTACGGCTCGAATGGCTGCGGCATGTCCTTTAAGAGTCGACACGGCTTTGTTGTCAGCCAGATTCCAGACAATCGCCGTCCGATCGGCACTGCCCGAAATCAAATGCTGACCGTCCAAAGTGAAGACGACCGATCGCACCCCAGCGGTATGGCCGGACAAGTTGGCAATCTCTTTTTTCTCAACGAGGTTCCAGAGCTTGACCGATTTGTCATAACCGCCCGACGCCAATGTTTGCCCATCGGGTGAAAAGGCGACGGAAAAGACCCAGTTGGTATGTCCGATCAGATCGACCTGATGTTCGCCTGTCACAACGTCCCAGACCTTGATCGTTTTGTCGAAACTTCCCGCAGCAATCCGCAGACTGTCGTGACTGAATGCGACACAGGCGGCGACATCGCTGAATGCGTCGAGTTCGCGAGCGACCTTTCCATCAGCGGCATGTCGAATCGAAATTTTTCCATCTTCACGAGCCAGCGCGATCCATTTTCCATCTCGCGAATAGGCGAGTGATTGAACCGCCTCGGGTTCAGGTGCGTCACTATTAGCAGGTGTCGTTGCTGGTCGAGTCGGTGTTACATTGTCTGAGTCATCGTCATCCGCAGCGGCCGCCGCCTGAGGGTTGCGATCAAGCTTCGCTTTTTCCGTTTTCTTCTCGACATCCCACAGACGTGCCGTTCCATCACGCGAGATGGAGACGAACCAGGCTCCGTCTGACGACATCGTTACAAATTTGGCACCGGCATTCTCGCCACCCAGATCGGCGAGTAATTCGTGTTTTTCCCCGTCCCAAAGCTTCATTTCGCGTTCACCGGATGATGCAATTCGTTTGCCATCGGCCGAAGTCGCGATCGAGCGAACCCCCTTCTTATGACCTTTCATAATGGCCGACTCTTCACCCTTTTCGACATCCCACACGCGGACCATGGCATCCCAGCCGACAGAAGTCAGCTTGTCGGCGGCCGGCGTAAACGCTGCGGCTTCGATCAGTTCTTTATGGCCTTTTAGCGTCTTTTCGATCTTTCCCGCGACGACATCGAAGATTGCCAATCCATCTCGATCACCAACGGGAACACCCGCTGCAAGTAGCGTCCCTGTCTTGGTGAAACCGAGCGAGAACAGTCTGGAAGCTTCTGGCTCGTAAACTTTGACAAGCTTCTTTTCAGGGACATTCCACACTCGAATGGACTTGTCCGTCGTACTCCCCAATACAAGCTGGATACCGTCGGGAGACCATGCCATGACGTTCGTTTTCGTGGCCGGACCGGGTAGTGTCAGTCCGGTTTTTCCTGTCCTGGCATCAACCAGGTTGACACCAGAGTGAGGGCCGTTCGGTCCGATCGCCAGCCATTTTCCGTCCGGGGAAAACGCGACGACAGCAATTCGTCCCGGCTGTACGAATGTGACGCCAGGTTTAGGATCGGCAACATCCCAAAAAATGACCTCCCCCTTTGATTCGGCTCCATCAGGAACCAGCACAGTGGCCACCGTCTTATTATCTGGCGAAAAGACAGCGAATCCCCAGCCTGTCGGGACTGCCGGGGCGGCCGCTCGACGATTGGCAGGGTCAGCCTGTTGAGGCCGTGCAACGTCGATAAATTCGACTGGTTCGATCTGCGGTGGCGAAGTTGCCGGTGCGTCATCAGCCGTGACCATGCGGCTGATGGCAATTGAAATCAAGCTGACAATCGTGACAAACCGAAACGGGATGCTCATGACCCGCACCTCTTCAGCCAATAACATAATTTGTAGACGGGATGTCTGTGAATTATGTCCACGACGAAGCGAGACTGCCAGTCCCGACCAGATTTTCATGGGAATTGAAAGAGATTCGATCAAGAGGAAAAGAAAGGGAGGAAGACCAATCTCGTCTACCATAAAACTAAAAAAGAAAGCCAGCAGGCTTCGTGGAAACCTGCTGGCGTTGTGTAACCAATCAACCATCGAGTGGTTGATTACTTCTTGATTTCGAATCCCTTGGCGAAGGCGGCGTCGGAAAAGACGAGTTCGGCTTGTGCGTCACCCTTGGCTGCGGCAACCTTACCCTGGCAGTTTTCGCAGCAGAATGCGACGCTCACGCCACCAACATCGACCTTTTTGTCGGCATTGAGTGGACCGCCGGAAAGCGGACACTTCACTTCAGTCGCCTGGCCGGTGGCAACCAATTGCTGATTAGCTTTCACGGCATACTTGGCGGTGTCCTTCGTGAAGGCGCCAGGGCAGTTTTCACAGCAGAAATAGACCTTGGCACCCTTGTAACTCGCCGTCTTGTCTTCCAGAGCGGCTTTGCCGGAAATCGGGCAGGTCGCCTTGAATGGCTTGGCTTTTTCTTCGGCGGCAAAAGCCATAAAACCAACGGCCAGAACGGCACAGAACATCACACTGACTTGACGAATCGACATGGGAAAAACCTTTCTCAAAATTCTTTTCAGAAACGAAACACTCAAACAGACTTAAAACACTCATTGACGAGTTTTTGTAGAATGGGCTTTAGCCCGTTCACCACAACTTCGCGTGTCGGCCGAAAGCCAGCACGACGAAACGCGCAGAGGCTGGAAGCCTCTTCTACAGAACATGGCGCACTTCGCGATTCTGCGGAATCAAATGATCCAACGACAGAGAGTCTTGCGCAGCGGAGGATCGAGGGCCTGCCGACGTTGCAACGAAGAGCCGTCGGTCAGTGTGAGTGATGGAAACCGGCATTCGGCCTCGGTTCGCATCGGCAGGAATGAAATTGACAGCTCGTTGCTTTTCGTGATTCGCTGATCATTCACGATAATGGCGGTCGCCGTCAACGTCTGCTGACATCGGCAAGGTGGTCTTTCCAGACGGAAGCTTGCATCAGCGACTTGCGAACCAGATCGAACCAGCGCTGCTTTGCGTTTCGCGTCAGCTTTCGCCTGGCAGCAAGGGGGTAACTTTGGCTGGCTGCTGCGCTGAATCGTATGTCGGCTGGAACAACAACAGTCACGAAACAGCCCCGGCGGGAGCATTAAAGCCACCGTAAGAGCAAGAATCGAACTGAGTCGGAAAAGCCACATCGGAGTCAGACCTCGTGAAGTTCACGCATCGCCGAACTCACGCATCATATCCGAATGAGTCCAAGACAGAAAGAGGAAATCCAAATTCACTGACAGCAATTGTTTTCCTCAACTTATCAAAAATTGCAATCCGACAAACCCGATGCCAATCAGACAAACCAGCAAGGCGATCACGCTGGTGACGATCCCAAAAATTGGCAGGATTCCCTGGCTGCGACCGCGAATGGAAAGGATCAGGCCCGCGATGCTTCCGGCAAATCCAAGAAGTGGAGTCAAAAATATTGTGGAGTACAAAAGGAGTATCGAGTCCAGTGAGGCGGCGATGACCCAGCCCATTGGTAGTCCGAATAGCACCGTGAGAAGAGTGCTGATTCCGACGATTCCGCCGATACGACCGGCGTTACTTCCCTGAATTCGAGTAATCTCTCTTTGATTTGCTCGCCCGACTGTACCAGCAAGTGATTGTCGCGGGCGAATCAGGTTCTCGTGGTCATCTTCGCTCGCTAAATAGGCTTCGGGAGGGTCCAGTCGACGAAGAACGTCCAGGACGTCTTCACGAGTGATGGCCTCAACCTCGTAGCCTGCCAGCAATTCATGGATCTGAGATTCGATCTCGCCAACGATCGCTGTCCGATCCGATCGGGGGACATGGCCGAGCAGCATCCGGTCGATGGTGTCGAGCCGGGCATCGATCAGCGATTGGCAGACTTCTGACAAAGTTGGCGAGGTCAATACCGTCATGACTGAACTCCTTCCAGTAACGTTGTTAAAGAACCTAATACAGTGCGCACACTTTTGGAAAGGTCTCGCAACCGCTGATAACCTGATGTTGAAAGACGATAGTAGCGCCGGGTGGGGCCAGAGGGTGATGGTTCCGCTCGGACCAGCAGCACTCCATCCCGAGCCAGCCGGGTCAGCACCGGATAGACCGTGCTCTCCGAAAGCGAAAGGCCGTCCAGCCCTTGCAAGGTCTCAACGATCCGGTAGCCGTACGTTTCTTCCCTGGCAATGACGGCGAGAATCGCCAGTTCGGCAACACCCTTTCGCAGTTGTGTTTCCCACGAATTCACATACGCCTCCTTGCTCGCCAGGTACTATGCAATGCGTTGTAGCGGTCTGTTCGATGGAAGTCAACATGGATTAGATTACAAAACGAATTTGATTTAACAGGCCGTTGACGTGGAGATTGGCCTGAAGTTAGACCGGTAAATGACGCTGCGCTCTACTGCAAAGGTCCGTTTACAAACGCCAAGTGGGAGTTGGTGTGTCGCTGGATAATCGAGTAGCGATCATTTCACAACTTCTGTTCCAATGCCGGTGAGTTTCTCAAAAAATCGTCAATTAAGCGCGTTCAGTTTTTAGAAGTCGCTTGGAACCAGATCGATGCACTGATATCTATTGGAGTGAAAATCACTCTCAAATTCGCTATTCACGCTTGCGGAGGCGGCCAACCCGATTTTCATGAATGTTGAAATACCACCTGAACGACAACGATCTTCGATCAGTCTGATTTCGCAATCGGCTGTCGGCCGAGCCACCAGGGGATTTGGTCGTGCGCTGGGTGGCTCGCCAATGTTTTTGGCTGCCGGCCGATTTCTGCACCAGCAACTTTGGGCGTGGCCGGTGATTTCAATCATCCTGTTCGGTGGAACTGGCTTGTGGGTCAATCAGTCGATCGAAAACGCCTTACGCGAACAGAGGATTGCCGATTTGACCGCGATGGTTGACGCGAGCGTCTCGGCCCTCGAAATCTGGATGGACGAACAGCGGATCAATGCACAGCTTTTCGCCGCCGATGATCGTCTGCGGGAACCGGTGCTGGAATTATTGCGTTTGGCTGACGGAACAGATGAATCCGAACGAAAACTCATCCAGTCCGACGCCCAGGACAACTTGCGCCGCAGGTTAATGCCCCAACTGAAACTTGACGGATACGTCGGATATTTTCTGGTTTCGCCCGAGGGAGTTGTCCTGGCTGCTGATCAAGAACCTCCCATCGGGAAGCCACTCGTCGGATACCGCAGGCAGATTTTTGACGATGCGTTGACCTTTGAAAGCACGGTATCAAAGCCTTTCCCAAGTCCGCTTCTCCTTCATGATGAAAAAGGTGAGCTGAGAGCAAATTTGCCCTGCATGTACGCCGTAGCAGTTGTCTGCGATGAAGACAAAAAACCTTTAGCGACACTGGGTTTGCGGATTCGACCTGAAAATAAATTCACAGATATCCTGCAAGTCGTTCGATTCGGAAAAACAGGTGAAACTTACGCCTTCGACCATAACGGGCTGATGCTCAGCCAGAGTCGATTCGACGATCAATTGAAACAAGTCGGACTGCTCACCGATCAGCCGAATTCCCATTCAATCCTGACGCTTGAGTTGCGTGATCCCCAAGTCAATATGGTTAACGGCGAACGACCTCAACTGCATCGCGCGGATCAGCCGTTGACTCGACTGGCGGCAGGCGCCATCGAAGCGAAGTCGAGGCAAGAATCAAAGCCGGGTTACGATGCGAACGGATATCGGGACTACCGTGGGGTGCCATCAGTCGGGGCATGGCGCTGGCTGGACAAATATGACATGGGTGTAGGAACCGAGATGGACGTGTCAGAAGCATTTCGACCCGCCTACATGCTGCGCCGAGCCTTCAGGATCTTGATGTCCCTGTTGGGACTCAGCGCCATCGGCATCTACCTGGCCATGCTTTTTATCGAGCAACAGCAAAAGGTTTTGCAGCGGGCGACACTCGCTGCCAAACAGCTTGGTCAGTATACACTGGAAAAGAAGCTTGGTTCGGGTGGCATGGGGACGGTTTACATGGCCAGGCATGCGATGCTGCGACGACCGACTGCAGTCAAATTGCTGGACCTCGACAAGATGTCACCAAAAGCAGCCACACGATTTGAACGCGAAGTTCAGCTGACCAGTACGTTAACTCACCCGAACACGGTTGCGATTTTTGATTACGGTCGGACACCCGATGGGATCTTTTATTATGCTATGGAGTATCTCGATGGCACGAACCTCGAAGATTTAGTTCGGCGATTCGGACCGGTTAACGAGGCCAGGTCCGTTTACATTCTCAAACAGATCTGTGGCTCATTGTCCGAGGCGCATGCAGAGAGCCTGGTGCACCGCGATATCAAGCCAGCGAATATTTTTCTGACCTGTCGCGGCGGTCTTTACGATTTTGTCAAAGTACTGGATTTCGGGCTCGTGAAGGAAATCGATGACCACAACGGCGCTAATCTCACAAATCCCAACGCGATGACGGGAACACCGCTGTATATGCCGCCTGAAGCGGTAATTCAGACCCAAAAGATCGACGCCCGCGCGGACATTTATGCCATCGGAGCTGTTGGATACTTCCTGCTGACCGGAACAAGCGTCTTTCCGCTCGGACCAGTCATGGAAGTCTGCATGAAACACGTCAGTGAGACGCCAGAATCTCTTTCGACCAGACTTGGCAAACCGATCTCACCCGATCTCGAGAGTTTGATATTGCGTTGCCTTTCGAAACCGCGTGATAGTCGCCCTGCGGATGCTCAGGCACTGCTCAGCGAATTAGAAGCATGTCAGATCTCTGGCACATGGACACCAACGGATGCCCGCGAGTGGTGGAAAGCGCATATGCAACGCGTACCATCGGAACCGAATGGCGCCAATCCTGCCGCGACCACGGTTTCGAAATCTCTCGCGGCGGCGTCCGACATGACCGTGATTGTCCCGAACGAGACTCCAACGCAACCGACACCATGAGGTCACTTAACGTGGCTTTCTGCGTTTCACCAGCGTGATCGAATTGCCTGCTGAATTGTGGTAGACCTCATCCATAAACGATCGGATCAAGAGCAATCCGCGTCCGCTCGGTTTGAGAAAGTTCTGCGGATCTCTTGGGTCTGGAATCGATTCGAGATCGAAACCAGGCCCGTCATCGACAATCTTGAATCGAACTTCGGACGGAGTGAATTTGCACGAGACCTGAATTTGACGACTTCGGTAAGGTTCAGCATTCTGGCGAGCAACAATCATCTGTTCGAAAGCGTCATCGTCTCGCGCTCTGAGTTCCGAACTGATTTCCAGATTTCCGTGGATCATGGCGTTTGAAAGCGACTCCTCAAGAGCCACTCCGATCCGCGTGAGTTCATGATCGTCAAAAGCACCACTCGATTGCCCGACTTCTTGAAGTTCCGCAACAACCGCCGAAATCAGCTCTCGATCATTCGTCAGGCGGAACTCCAGTTCATGACTGACGATAAATCGCGTCAATCGATCACGTACTTTTCGACGCGTTGATGCCGTCAACACCGTTTTGACGACATCTTGCAACCGAGTTTTCACCGACTGCTTTGGAATGTAGCTGGCCGCCCCTCCGGTGATCGCTTGCACTGCAACCTCTTCGCTTCCAAACGCAGTGAGGATCACGAAGGGGTTGCTCGGAAAGCGTTCTCGAACCACGGACAGCAAAGCCAGTCCGTCCATGTGCGGCATCTGAAGATCGCTCAAAATCAGATCAAATGGGGCTTGCGTTTCCAGAAAATGGATGGCCTCGACACCGTTGTTTGCTTCGACAACCGATGCATTAAACGCCTTCTTTAAAAGGTCGCCGACGATCTGTCTCGCAAGAGAGGAGTCATCGACCACCAGAAAACGTGTCATCCTTTATCCTTCGACTTAAGAACGATTATTTCTTCGCTGTATCCTCTGCAACTTTCTTCTGGACGTCAACTGTTTCGGTGTTGACCGTCTTGGCAACCTTCTCGGACAGTTTTTTTGCCAACAGTCCACTGGGGTCGCAGCCAGCAGCTACTGAAACAATCTTGCCACCCTTGGCGATCAGAAAATTCGTCGGCATGGTTTTGGTCTCGAAGACATTCCAGGCATCCCCTTTCGTATCGACAGAATAAAGCATGTTGAGCTTCTTTTCTTTGACATACGCCGCGACCTTGGAATCGGGTTCGCGGAAGATCGCTACGGAGGTCAGGCCGAGATCCTTATAGCCTTCGTGCATGGCCTGGAAGTAAGCCAGTTCCTTATCGCAACCGGAACAGCCGCAAGTCAGCCGGACCAGAACTGGTCCCTTTGCAGTCAACTCAGCAAGAGTGATCTCTTTGCCGGATGCGTCTTTGAACTTGAATTCGGGCGCCTGCGTGCCAATGTCAACCTTCTTTGTGACGGCCTCCGGTGTTTTTGCTGGTTCTTCTGCATTCGCGAAGTTACCCATGAACAGCAGAACCAATGCCAACAAGATCGAACGAATCATAAAAGAATCCCCGTAAACGAAGTACGATCAACTCTCGCGAGAAGCGGCTATTCGCATCCAACATGCTTCATATGTTAGCTGGCGTTTACTCGGATTGCCATCGTAATGTGTGGCCTGACATCGCGTTTTCAAAATCCTTACTTCCAAACCGAAAGTCGCTATCGAAAACCCGTCTGCTTGTTTGTCGGTTTCGCCTCAGTCTGTGTTACGAGAATCGAATAACGATTCGTCGAGTGAGGGATACAGATCAATTCGCTTAAGTACCAGAAATGAAGTCCATAACGACGGCAAATGCACTTTGCTCGGGGACCGATTCGGAGTTTAACGTTTTGAAGACAGCGGCACTCAGCATCATTAGAGCTGACGTTGCCTGGAATAAATCGCAAGAACGAAAAGCGGATAACCCAAAACGAAAGAAGCAGGCCACAGGAATCTGTGGTCTGCTTCTTTTCTTATCGTCACGTGGCCAACGATCAGATCGTCGCTTGACGTCGACGGTAAGCCCGCATTGCGAGCCCTGCAATACCTAATCCGAGGAGTGCAAACGAGGAAGGCTCGGGTACTGCTGGGACAGCGGCAATTCCGTAGTAAGTACCGTTCGAGTTCCCACCATAACCAGTGGTTCCAGCTAACGGCGTATCATCCCACGTCCCGACAGATGAGCTGTTGACCGAGTAAATCCAATTGATCGCAGCGTAGTACTCAGTCCCATTGGAGTTGTTTGGTTCGCCGCTGGTCCAATTTGTATAAGTGGATGATGAACCATCAGCCCACACGAAGTTTGCGGCATGAGTACCACCATTACCGTCTCCATTTACTGGATCGTGATAACCGATCCACAGAGGAACGTTGGTCAGATTTGGACCACTAGTACTGGTGAAGTTCAACAAAACGTTGTCAACGATGAATTGATTCTCTGCAGCACTATGAATCGTAACAAGATGCCCGCCAAGTGCTTGTGCATCAGCTTCCGCGTCACTCCAAGTACCTTTGCTGACGACATAAAGATTGACGTTGCTGATAGAGTCGTAAATCGGCCCTTCGATAATTGACGCCATTGCAAATGACGAACAGACAGCTAATGCCGCACTAAAGACAAACCCTTGAATAAACAGCTTCATCAAATCCCCTCTCTTAAAGATGTCGAACTACAGTACACAACCAAGTCAAATTGGAGTTCACAAGAACTCAGATTGAGTGTGGCGGGAAAGGATAAATAAAGCTTTTTACTTATTCAAGGATGAATCGCACAAATACTCGTATGAAATTTTGTTAACGCGACAGGTAAAATAAGACAAATGGACCCGCTATTCCCAAAAAAAGTGGCTGCCGAGATGTTATTTTAAAGACCTTATCAGCCAAGCTTGCCGGTCAGGAGTCCGTTTAAAAAAAGCGTCGTCTCGTGTCAGATGCCGGGGCGTTCTGATTGACCGTTTTGATTGACATTGCGCAACGCTTTGCTGAATGAAAAGTTTTACGCATCACAGTTCTGTCCTGGTTAGCGATCGATTAGAGTCGAACCAAGTTGAAGTCACTTCTTTCCCGCTTATCAGTTGGATTCACCATGTCGAAGCTTTTCACGGTCGTCTTTTCGATCTCAGTGTTCTCATTGTTCGCAGAGGAGGCCGTCATTGGAGCCGATGTTCCACTGACACGAATTGCGTTCGGATCATGCGCCAAGCAAGATAAGCCGCAACCGATCTGGGATGCGGTGGTTGAGATGAAACCTCAACTATTCGTGTTCTTAGGTGACAATATCTACGGCGATTCCATCGATATGGACGTGCTGCGAGCGAAATACACGTTACTCGCGAATCAGCCTGGGTTTCAAAAACTCAGACAAAGTTGTCCTGTCGTGGGAACATGGGACGATCATGATTTTGGAGCGGACGACGCCGGCGCGGATTATCCCATGAAGCGTGAATCGCAGCAGGTGTTTCTCGATTTTTTCGAGGTTTCGAAAAATGATCCCCGCCGTCAACAGGAAGGCGTTTATTCTTCGAGTCTATTCGGTCCCGTTGGACGTCGAGTGCAATTAATACTGCTCGACACGCGATACTTCCGCAGTCCACTAATACGCGGATACAAGCCGGGTGAACCAGGGGAAGGAATTCGCGGCATCTATGTTGCGAACATCAACCCCAATTCGACGATTCTCGGAGAGTCGCAGTGGCGCTGGCTACACGAGCAGTTGAAAGTTCCTGCGGAGCTACGAATTATCGGTTCGAGTATTCAGTTGATCGCAAACGAACATGGTTCTGAAATCTGGGATAACTTTCCCCACGAGCGGGCTCGGTTCTTAAAGCTGCTTCGCGACACGAAAGCCAATGGAGTCGTTGTGCTGAGTGGCGATCGGCATCTCGCAGAAATCTCGTGCATTCAATCGAAAGCGGAAAACGGCATCGGTTACCCGCTCTTCGACATCACAAGCAGCAGTCTCAATGCTCCAAGCGGTAATTTCACCAAGGCAGGAATCCGATTCGCAAATCAGGTCAATTCTCATCGAATCGGTCTTCAATACTTCGATACGAATTTCGGTTCGATCCTGATCGACTGGGATCAGCCTGATCCCGTTATCCGAGTACAGATCCGCGATGAAAAAGGGGATGTTGTTCTTCAACAACGAGCATCATTGAGCCAGCTTCGTCAATGACGATTAACCCGGGTTGTTTGATAGCCCGACGCGCGAGTGTGGGATCTTGTTCCTGTTAAAATCAAGAGAATATCCCTCGGCGTGAGCTTCAGACTATCGTTTCACGGTGTTTTAAGGGGATCGCGAACAACAACCGTGTCGGCGGTCAGATCACCCAATCGTTGCCAGTGAGGAGTGAAGGCGATCAGCAAAACGCCGGGCAGCCATGTCATCAGAAAGACACTGTCGACGTAGACCAGTAATTCTCTGGCGAACGCTCGTAGAAAACCACACGGGCGCAACGTCGTTCGCAGCGTGCGGATCCCGCACAACCATTTACCAGGTGTGATTCCCCAGATCCCTTCCGTGAAACTGAGGATCAGTATTCCAGCGATCCACATCGCCATAATAGATAAACCCACGATCAAAACGGGATTTGTGATTCCCATCGATGCCGATTTTTGTTCGATCTGCACACGGGAATCCACTGCTACGGAAAACCAGAAAACCGATGGAAAAACGGTAATGAATAAATCGATGCCGCGAGCGACCGCCCGGCGCAAGATTGAGGCCTGAGTCATGGTTCGCTTTCCAAAGAGGTACTCTGGTCGGCGATGAATTTTCATGAGCCATGTGGTTCCCAGAACCAGCATTCCGCCACTCAGAAAGTAACAAAACAGCAGACCAAACAATTTCAGAACAGTTCGCAGCCGCTCGGAAAGGAGCACGCCCGTTGTCACTTGCTGGAATTCCGATCCCTCGATGGAGAGCAGTCGCAGATCATCCGTAACCATGTATCCGGAATCCCCTCCCGCAACACCGAAGCTCTGCAACTCAGGGGAATGCATCGGAGTCGTGCTCAAAAAGCTTCCACGCTGAAAACGGTATTGTTGTACTGGGGTTGCGCTGTACGGAGACGTCAGATTATGTGCAAACAACTCGTCTTTGATAAAAGTCACCTCCCACGAGTTGCCCCAATTGTTCGCCATGGATGTTGTTTTCCAGCCAGCGGACTGCACCGGTCTATTCGTGCCAGGGTTGGGTTGCTGGTTATCAGGCCTGAGCGCCGAAACGGGATCTGGCGCCGAGTTCAAACTGAGCCCCTCTCGAAACTGAATCGTCTGACCTTCTGTATAGAACATGAACGTCCCCGTTGGGTGCGAGACGACTCGCAATTCGGGAATAAACCACGGGGAAACCGCCCCTGATGCTGGCACATCGACTGTACCTTCATCTACCCACTCACGATCCTGAAACGTGAGGAGAGAGAAGACATCGGTACGATTCCTGTCAATCACTGCCAATCGGCCTTCGTAATTAAACGGCTTCGTCGGATTCATCAGAAGACGAGACGGATATCGCGGAACGACGTCGTTCCCTTCGATCCGATAAACGACGGTTTCAGCAACGCCCCATAACTGGTCGTTAATCACAATCATCCCCAACGGCGTGGGAGAAAGAGTGATCTCGGTTTCTCGCTTTTTCCCGGTTTTGAGATCAAACGCAATTAAACGGGACGAGGCACTTCGGGTTGCCAGACCCCCGCGAGCCGGAACGGTTCCCGGTACTGGAGGTGGACCGGACATCACCAAAGCCCAAACTTCATTATTCCAGCTGAACGTTCCTCCGGGCATGACGGTGACGTTAGCAATATTTCCTAAGCCGGCTCGTGCCATCTGAACTGAAATTGAACTGTTGGACCATGGCCCGAACGGGACCAGAAAGTTGATCGCGATTTGAAAGGCAATCGCCCCAAAAGTCATCAAAACCATCTGAAAGATAAATCTTCCCCCATAGGGCGGAACTTCAAATTCGACTCGCTCTTGCTTGAGAGGTTGTTGTGGCATGATGTCTCGGAAATGCGGTGAGTAACCCTGGGAAACACGTTCCAGACGTTTCAGGAAGACAAAAGAGACTTTCCGTCTTGGTTTCAGACATCATTACGGTTCGATTTCAGCAACGCAATTCGCATTCAAAAATGGGGCTTGGACCGCGCATCAAACCTGTGAAAACGTTGAGATCCCGTCTGTGGAGATTCAGCCGAGCGCTGTTTTTCGAAGTGGGATGGTAGTTGAGTCGACAAACTTCAGCCAAAAGCCGATTGAGATCGTGCTCGTGACCAATCGGCGCATTGGCGTTTCCATCAGTCAGCCGATAACCTAAACTTTCCCGAGAAATAGTTGATCGCCGTTACGTTCAGTCTAACAAAGACGGAACGACGGCGATGGTGGCCCACGATTCATGGATTTGGGTTGGTGTTTTTCGGTGACGCTCGGTTAACCTTAGCGGATCGGCTGCGGTTAATCAGGAAACCCGTTGGGTGAAAAAGCGAGATCCGATCCGAAGTCACGGTGTGAAATGATCCAACAGAGTGCAGGCGATTCGGTGATGCAGGGTGTTCCGGTATTGACGGCGGTAGAACTGGCAATCGGAACTGAACTGCTGGAGACCGAGCAAGTTCTGGCTGAAGAGCTACAAAGCGATAATCCGTATGTCAGCGATATCCTTCAGCATTCAACTCGTTTTCGTGGAAAACGATTACGTCCCATGTTGTTGCTGCTGACGGCGAAGGCTTCGGGCGGAATTCGTCAGGACCATAAGGTCCTGGCGGCTGTTGTGGAAATGATTCACCTGGCGACCCTCGTCCATGACGATGTTCTGGACGACGCAGAGACCCGTCGTCACGTGGCGACGGTTAACGCTCGCTGGAACAATGAAACCAGCGTGTTGTTCGGCGACTACCTTTTCACTCATTCGTTCCATCTCGCCAGCAGTCTCGAAACCACGTATGCCTGCCGTCGGATTGGACGGGCGACCAACATCGTTTGCGAAGGGGAACTGTCGCAGATTAAAGAACGTGGAAATCTTGATCTTTCCGAAGAAGCATATTTTAAAATTATCGACGGGAAGACCGCCGAATTGACTGCACTTTGCGGCCATCTGGGTGCACTTTATGCGAAGGCCGAACCGGCAATTGTCACGGCCATGGAACAGTACGGGCGATCACTGGGTCTTGCTTTCCAGATTGCCGATGACGTGCTCGACCTGATGGGCAACGAAGGAAAGACCGGCAAATCACTTGGCAGCGACCTTCAAAAGCAGAAGCTCACATTGCCACTGATTCGTTTGCTGAACACTGCTTCGGAAGCTGATGCCGCCGAAATTCGCCAGTTGCTCGCCCATCCTGACGAGACGACTCGCGATCGACTGGCCCCTCACTTTGAACGCAGCGATGCATTCCAGTATACGCATCAGAAGGCGAAGAGTCTGGCGAATGATGCACGTCGACAACTTGAACTGCTGCCAATGACCCCAGCGAGACGGATTCTTGCTGAAATTGCAGAGTTCGCGGTCCAACGATCGTTCTAAGCGGTCAACGCGGTCAACATTCAAGTTCGGTGTGCCGCGGTCTTAGAGTCTTCGGGATTTCCGCGAAAGTAGCCTTCTCGCTCCGCGAGAAGAAAGCCGTATTGCCGTTTACCGTGTGATTCATCAGAGCTTCCAAGTGCCGACCGAGATTTGTTGCAATTCGGCTATCCTCTCGCGGAGCGAGAGGGCTACTTTGCTATGAGGCAAAGCCTCAAAGGAGTCTTCAACATGGTTGTGTCTTCATGCTTGAAGAGCACTGCCTTACCGATGACGGTAAAACCGCGGCACCCCTGACGCGTCGTCTTCAAATCAAATAATTCCGACACCGAATTTTTCTTCGTCGTCATGCCCGTTCCGTTGCGCGACTGCAAAGGAATTCGGTGAGGCTTCAGAGACGTTGACGTGCGGGGTTGGATGACAGATTTCGGCCCCATCATGTCGATGATGCCCACCTGAATTCCTCTGCAAACGGGACAGATCTGTTCCCGAAAGCTCTTCGTCGCACAATTGCGCAAAATTATCTTCGCCGTAGTCATCATAGATACAAACATAGCCAGGTTGCTTTGATCGCTCTAATTCACTGACATACGCGATCAAAACCTGTTCCTGAATCGTCTCACGACACTCCGAATTAATTGGATGCGCGATGTCGGCATAAAGTTTGGCTCGTCCATCATCGGACTTCATCGCCCGATCCTGATGGAGCCGCACGCCACATTCGTTGCAGAACTGAGCCCGCAAGTGGTTCTTGGCCGAGCAACGAGGGCAATGATCGGTCAGTTTTCGACTGGGCATCGCCACGAACGAGCCTTTTGATCCTTGAATGATCTTCAAGTCGCGAATAACGAAACTTCCGTCAAACGTCAGGGAGCAAAACGCCTGCAGCCGTTCATTAGGGTCACTCATCAGCTTGATGCGAATCTCGGTGATTTCCACGGACGTTCTCCTTAACACGCTACGAACAGCTTCTTGCGACATGCACCCAAGGGACGCCGGCGGCTCTTAATCTCGCCGCCATCATTCCGGCATGTCGTGAAGATGCGCAAACTCCGAAGTATGAGGTACCGCTTCCGGTCATCAGATGGCCGAGAACGGGTAGTTTGTTAAATTGTTGTCGCAATTGTTTGACATCGTCATTTAGGGATTCTGCAGGCGCTTGCAGATCATTGAGCAACAATCGCACCATGCGGCAATTGCCAGGATGCTGCAACGACTTTGCGAATTCCTCAACACTCGCACCCGACTCGTTCGGGCGGCATTGTTTGAAGACCGCTGGCGTCGATAATCCCGAATTCGGCCGTGCGACAACAAAATGGAGAGACGTGGGAATCCGAAGTGGTTCGATCAACTCACCCCGCCCACGACAGATCGCGGTGGAACAACCCCCAAGAAAGAATCCAATATCGCTTCCCAGTTGAGAAGCGAGTTCTGATAGCTCTTCTCGAGTTCGCGAGAGATTCCAGAATCGATTGAGTCCTGCCAGAGTCGTCGCTGCATCGCTGGAACCCCCACCCATTCCCGCGGCGGAAGGAATCCGTTTCACCAAAGTGATTTTGACACCCGCTGAACTTCCCGCATATTCCTTAAGCAGTTGTGCTGCACGAATCACCAGGTTGCTTGAATCAGTGGGAATCGGAGCAGGGGGCAGGCTATTTTGGTTTTGCGACGACGCCATCACGACGCGTAGAGTTACTTCGGATGAATCGGTCGGTTCGAACAGAAGCGTGTCGAACAAATTGATGGACGTCATGACAGTTTCGAGGTCATGAAAGCCGTCGGCACGTTTGCGAACCACGCGCAGAAATAGATTCAGCTTGGCGGGGGCCAGCATCGTCAAAGCACAAGTTGATGGCTGGCAGAGCATCTTGGTCACATCCTGTTGACCCGCCCGACCTGCGTAAGTTGATCATGTTGAGCAGAGGCTTGTCGAGTCTCTTGGCAATCAACGGACGAAGGGAAGACAATAATCCCACACGTTACCGAACAATAACGCAGATGAACTATCGGCTTGGCGATCGTAAAGCGACCTGCCAACTCCGTCAAGATGGGTTTTGAAAGTGTGAGGGAAAATTCACTGGCGATCCAAATGCGTCAGCAAGTAACACCAGAGTACAAAAGCTCTTTTCACCACGAATAATGCGGATGGGCACTGATAAAAACAAAAAAAACGAACAACAATTCCGTTCTTCTATAATCCCCGCCCATCGGTGCAATCCGTGGTTAAAGTCTTTCTGAATGAATTCCCATCTGTTCAAATAATCTTCTCCTCCTGTCCACAATCATCCCGCCGTCGCGAAATTTGGTGTCAAAGTTCAATCGAGTTCGACGCAGTTCGATCAAATTCGAATCCCATGATTCCTCCCCGGTGAGCCGGTCGCGATCGCTCCGGATTATTCTTTTTTTCAACTTTTGAGGAACTTGACGCCGGAGATTGTGGCAAAGTTCCTCAGGTGCATGGAGCGATAGCTCCTCGCAAACCGCTTGCAGCGGCTCTCTATTGATTCAAGCCCACCCCCTCACCGCTTAAGCTCGAATCTGAACGACAACGACACCCCTGCCGACCACAACACAACAACCGACATCACACTAAAAACATTATTTTATCGTGTTAATGGAAAACTCAAGATACTTTCTTCACGTCTGGATGACACATGCTCAAATCCCGTTTTCCGTGACAACCGGTTGATTCGTTGTAGAGCGGCTGTTGATTGAGCGACGCTTCGATTTCCGCTTCAGGATTCGAAATGAAGGCATCACATTTCATGCCCAAACCAAAGGATTTCGCCGTCAATGATCACACAGTGGCCGCCGTCAATATGCGCAGCGCCTTTGTCGAACCGTGGGGAGAACAATGGATCGCCGGAGCAACAGCAGGTCAACTCGGCTCAGGTAACGCGCACGGATTCCATGTTCCGTTTGAGCTTGCCATTGGTAGCGACGAACCAGGCACGTTTGCCGGTCGAATCATCGACGCCCTCCCCGCACAGAAACTCCCACTGGAGGTCCGTGAACACAACGGCAACGATCGCGACCTCAAGGAAGGAGAACCAGAACCCGAATCCTGCAGCATCGTGAACTCGATTGCAGAAGGACCTATGACTGGCGAATAAGGTAAACAAATTAACGGGGGGACGGGCAGGTTCGAACGGGACGAAACCCGAAATCTGTGTCTACCATTTCCGGCTGGTAGTTAAAGCGATATGCAGAGCGGATGCTTGACTCAGGAAGGATGTAGGATCCTCCGCGCAAAACACGGTGGATGTCTTTTTGGACTGCTTTGGTGTCTCGAACATCTGCGGTCGCTTCGCCCGACGAATTGACGTGATATTCGCCAAACGCGTCGTGACACCACTCGCTGACGTTTCCTAACGTATCAAACAAACCAAAATCATTAGGCTTGAGTAAGCCCGTTGGTTGAGCAAATTGTTTGGGAGAATTCCGGGCAAACCACGCGTATTTGAACAGCAAGTCATCGCTCTCGCCGTAGTAGCGACTTGTGACTGCCCCAGCACGACAGGCAAACTCCCACTCTGCCTCTGTCGGCAGTCGGTAGCCCGTCCGCTCTAAAAAATCGGGTGCCGCGCGCATCCCTTCGGCGTACTCACTTGCCGCGTTCCGTTCATAGCACCATTGGTTCTCGGGTAGACCTTCGGTTTGGCTCAGCCAATTGCAGTACCGTGCAGCATCGTACCAGCTCAAATCGACTTGTGGCGAGTCATTCGTTTTGCTGAATTGTTCGATGTCGATGCGTACCGCATTCGAATTCGCTTCCAGAAATCGGCGGTATTCTCCCTTGGTCAATTCTTTCGAGGCGATCGCCAATTTGCGGCCAATTCGCTGCCGATGTGGTGTTTCGTTAGAGACGCGATCAGATTCGCTAAGAGGTGACCCCATCTGAAACTCATCCGCGTTCAAAATCACAAATGTCTGTCCCTGTTTATTGATGTACCACTGCCGTTCATCCTTCAGCATCTGTGACCGAAGCTGCTGTTCGTTCACACTCAATTGATCCTTCATGATCTGAATCGACTGGTCCTCCTTCCATTGTATTAACAGCCATTCTGCTGCGGCGTGTAATCCCGCATCCGGATCAAACTTGTAGATGTCTTTTATCGTTTCGAACAAACGAGCCCGCTCGACACCTGGAAGTTGTGACTCGCTGAATTCCCCCAGGGTCAACAGCAATGCAATTCGAATTGTCTTGTCGTCCTTTTTGTCGTTCTCGAGGAGTCGACGAATCAATACTTGGGGATCCCCATTCAATGGACTCAGCCAATGGATGAAGTTGCTGCGAGCCCGAGGATCGGGGCTGTGTTTAAGCAAGCCCCAGATTTGTTCTGCCTCGCCAAGTTTCAAGAGGGCGATTGCAACGTTTGCTTTCCGATGTCCCAGCGCCTCTTTTTCGTCTTCGCTCGCATCTTCGTTCAATTGCTTTTCCAGTTCGGCTTTTCCAAGTGCGAGGCATCGGTCTCGGTGCTGTATGAGCATGTCGTAAATCTTCTGAAACTGAAACGGCTCGGCATTGGCCAGAAGATCGACCAACACGTCCGGCTGATCGGCCGCATAGACTGTGAGAATGTCCGTCGCCAGCGATCGCTCCGTTTCGCGGCGACGAGTGTCACGATAGACATCTTGCAAGGGCCGGATCAATTTTTCACTGACCGGGAGCAGTACATCCATCCAGGACGACACATGAACTGCGGGGACGGCCACGAGATCGTTTCCCACGTCTTCCTGGATCTGCGTCCATCTGCGGTTCGTGGAATCGTATTTCGCCAGCGCCGCCGCAGCGCGAAGCCGTTGTGATTGCCGGTCCTTTTCTGGTGTTTCCGCAACCTTCCACAACTCGGCCAGTAGAGACTGCTTGTGAGGCTCAACAGCGTCACGGATGACCCCTATTTCCGCCGAACTCGCGTCGAGCAGCCGCCCTTTAAGATAAGCAACTTGTGTGTCATCGACGGGCAGGAGCGCCAGACTTGCATTCAGCTTTTGACGAGAATTCTCTGCTGCGACTTCAAATTCATGACGCAATCGAGGGTCGGCCCATTTTCGAAACTCTGACAGTTCGGGGATCGTCGGCATTACTTGATCAATATCCGCTGACACAACGGATTTTACCAGACCGATGGCGCGCGTTTCATTATGATTTTCGATGACTCCTTCACGAATGACGAAACCGGCATAGGATCCAACGACCAACAACAGCAGACCTGCCGCGATGCTGATCACGGAAGTCGGGTTACGCCTGGCCCATTTCGCACCCCATTCCCAGACCGTGTTGCGACGCGCCTTGATCGGCACTCCACGCATCCAGCGCTGAAGATCTTCGGCGAGCGCATTCGCAGAGACATAACGCTGATCAGGTTCCTTTTCCAGGCATTTGAGCGCGATCGTCTCAAGATCGCGTGGTACATGCAGATTGAGTTGCCGGAGCGGAGCCGGATCGTGATTGAGTACCTGCATGAGCGTGTCAACCGGAGTGGCAGCATGAAACGGCGGCCGACCGGTTAACAGACAGTACAATATGGCGCCCAAAGAATAGACGTCCGAATGCGGTCCGATCTCGCCGACTTTACTTCCTGCCTGCTCGGGCGGCATATAACTGGGTGTCCCCAGGATCTGGCCTGACCCGGTCAAATCTGACCCATTTTTTGTCAGCTTTGCGAGACCAAAGTCAGTGATTTGTGGCTTTCCGTGAAGGTTCAACAGAATATTACCAGGCTTAAGATCCCGGTGGATCACCCCGTGTTCGTGTGCATACTGAACCGCCAGGGCAACGTCATGTACGAGCTGCGCGGCTTCGCGTGGAGGCAGCGGTCCTCGAGCAACGCGAGCCGCCAGGCTTTGTCCTTCCACGAACCGCATGGTGAAAAAATGCTGACCTTCATGCTCACCAACCTCAAAGATCGGCACAATCCCTGGATGGTCGAGTTGCGCCGCCGCTTCCGCCTCCGTATAAAATCGCTTGATTTCATTCTGACCTGCCTGTTGCCCAGTCAGAATCATCTTCAAGGCAACCTCCCGATTGAGATTGACCTGCCGGGCCTTGTAAACAATTCCCATTCCACCGCGATCAATTTCCTGAAGTAATTCATAATGGCCGAAGTATCGGACCTTGCTGGACTTTGCCGGAAGGTTCACAGAATCAACGTTCTGACGGTCTATCGGGTCAAGCGTCGTCGCATCAGATAACGATCCCATGACACAAGACACTGTCGGATCGTCATCTGGATTCACGTCTTCGGCTTGCGAAACGTCAAACGCCACACAAAAGAGGCATTGCGGACAGATTCCGACTGGAGCATCGACAGGTAGCTGTTTTCCACAATTCGGACACCTGCTCTCTTCAGCCATGTGGAACTCCTGGGATTGGTTATCTATCGTTCGAGTTACTCGATCGTGATTCCGGTCTCGTCACTTTCCAGCGGGTCGCCGTGGTGCTGAGGGATCTTGACGCCTGCCTTTTCCGCAACCAGCATCGTCATCAGCGTCCCCAGCATTCCCATTTGGCCGTCGCTTCCCGACGAGAACATCGTCTCGGGAACGAGCGGCTGCTCACTATGTGACATGGCATCGGCGACCAGACTGATGGCGTAGAGTCGTGAATCTCCGAAGGATTCGACCTTCTTTCGCAGAACGTCGGCTTCGGCTTTTCCTACGAGACTGACACGGTCGGATTGCCCTCGCCCTTCCAGCGAAATGCTTTCACTTTCCGCCTTGGCTGTCACGACTCGACGCTCCGCGTCTTTCCTGGCTCGTGCCAGTTGTGCCTCGGCCTCATTCGTTTGGATGCTGATCTGGATGGCACTGTGAGTCAATGCTTCCTGCATTTCCGACTTCGCGTTTGCATCGTTCAAAGTTTGTCGCTTGGCTGCTGCGGCCTCCTGCTTGCCATACGTTTCAATCTGTTCCAACGACAACTGTCGAAGACGAAGCTGTTCGAGCAAGTTTTCAATCTTTCCGTCGTCCGCGTCTTCCGACTCCGGTTTTCCAATCAGAACGTCGACGCATTCAATGTCGAACTGTTCGAACTTGTCCCGCAGTTCCTGACGCGCCTGCTGTTGAATGACGTCCCGACTATGGACCAGTTCCAACATCGTTTTCTTGTGGGCGACATCTCGGAAATAGGCGCTGAGCATCGGATCGATGGTTTGCGTAATGAGCTTCTTTACGTCGCCAAATCGTTGAATCACGTTCGGAGCTTTCTGATAGTCAATATGGACCACCACCGACAACGGCAAAATTGGTTCGAATGCGTCCTGAGTAATCAGGTCGATCGACTGCAGATTCTCGTCGTACTTGTGGCCTTCCGATTTCCCCGTAATCCAATGCAACACGAAGTTCGTGGTCGGCACGCGGATGATTTTACCAGCATAGGTATTGAATGGATATTTGCCTGGGCCGAGCGTGGTTTCCCACACGCCTCGCTCACCCTGATGTACTCGTTCGCCGTGTCGGAACGTTTTGCCGGAAGTGTCATTCCCCTGTTTACCGTAGTAGCTCACGACAACCCCGACTTCACCGATGGCGACAACTTCCTTCGGGATGTGCTCGATCTGGGCAAACCAGCGATTGATAAAATAGGTTCCATCCAGCAAGGTCGCGTATTGTTTTCCGCGTCGCCCTCCCGCCCGCAGAAATGCTTCAATGTCCTGAAAATTGTTGTGGTAGTCACCTTGCGTCGGGTCGTTGCCAACGGGCGGGGCAATGATTTCTCCCTGATCCAGAGACGGTCCATCGTGCGCTGTGACAATTCCAATATCGTCAACGTGGGCTTCCGACGAACTGCCGATCACGATTGGATCAAATCCTTGCAGTGACGAAAGCTGCTGGTGCCATTCCTTAAGATTGCTGTCGTTCTCGGTCGAAAACACACCATCGTCAGTAATGACGCTGAACACGGCAACATTGATGGCATAGACTCCTTCACGAAGGACGGCTCGCTGCCGTCCCTTTTGTCCTTGTCTCAAGAATGCTTCGACATCCTGGTAATGATTACAATCCACCACCCGTCCAAGAGTTTGACTGGGGCCGAGAGCTTCGCCGGCGCGAGAAAAGATGTAGCCCAACTTACCTTGTTTCACGGTAATTAAAGGGCGTTTATGAACGGCGTATTGCCACCTCCAATAACCGAAATGGAGACCGCCGCGAAGAACCTTCGGTTGAAAACCAGCTTCACCTTTCAGGGCCACGATTTCGCCATCGGACAGTGACCCCTTCGCAGACCAGAGTTTCTCGACGATGCCAATCTTGTCGTTGGGAATATATCTGACACACAGCCAAATTAGAAAAACAATGGTTCCAATAAAAACTGCCGCAAACATGAGGGAGATAACCATGATGCAAACTTTCTAAGAACGCGTGAAAATCCCAGAACTGCGATCACCATCAATTGCAACTGCATATGAGTCTCATCTTGGAACCTTGCTGCTACTTGCCGAAGCAGCGATAAAACACGGACTTGATGACTTCCATCCCGATCCCGTAAAGCAGGGTGATGATCAGGATGATCCCGAGCAGTTTCAGAGGTGGGGCGACTAACCCCAGGGGACTTGCGAGCGGCGTAAACGGGAGCGTCAGGACCAGAATCGCGATCGCGGACGAGGCCACCAGGAACAGGGTTCCCGGTCGACTGCGGAAAAACGGTCGTTGTGTCCGCACGACCAACAGGATCATGAGTCCGCTCAAAGTCGATTCGATGAACCAGCCGGTGCGAAACAGTTCGTGATTCTCACCACCGAATACCAGGAGAATCGCGCCGAACGTGATGAAGTCGAACAGCGAGCTCGCTAAGCCAAACGACATCATAAACCGCAGAATGTAGCCCACATCCCAGCGTCTGGGACGTTCAATCTGTTCCGGATCAACACTGTCAGTCGCCAGGGCCATCGCCGGGAAATCGGCCAGCAGATTGACAAGCAAGATCTGCGACGCAAGCAACGGTTCGAAGGACAGAAACAACGACGCGACCGCCAGGCTGAACATGTACCCGAAGTTGGCGGCAATCGCGAAGAAAACATATTTGAGTGTATTCGAGAACGTCCGTCGCCCCTCGCGTACGCCCTTCACCAGAACTCCCAGATCCTGTTCGAGCAGGACCACCTGGGCTGCTTCGCGAGCAACATCAACGGCGGTGGAGACTGAGATCCCGACGTCGGCCGCGTGAAGAGCCGAAGCATCGTTGATGCCATCGCCCATGTATCCGACCACCGCGCCAGAATGTTGAAGCGCACGGATAATCTGTTCTTTCTGATTCGGTTCAATCTCGGCGAACACATCGGCTTCCAGGACGCGCTCGTACAGAGTCTCGTTGGTGAGAGTTCTCAAATCAGTGCCAGTCACGATCGCGGGCGAATCGATCCCGACCCGTCGGCTGATCGTTGCCGCCACAGCACGGTTGTCGCCGGTGATGATCTTCAAGCCGACACCGAGTTGCCGCAGTTGTTCTAACGTTTCGCGAGCGTCGGCCTTGGGGGGATCAGAAAAGACGAGGAACCCCAGGAACGTCATGCCATGCTCGTCCGATTTGCTGACGTGTGCCACGTTATCCGATCGGATGGCTAATCCCAGGACGCGCAATCCTTCGTTGCTCATTTCCGTGAACTGGCGTTCGATCGATGACTTCTGAGTTTCCAGGTCAACGAGTTGGCCGGTTGCCGTTTCCGCATGCGAACAGACTTCAAGGACATTGGCCAGTGCCCCCTTGGTGACAAGCAACTTCTGTCCTTCGATCGAAATCCGTACGCTCAGCCGTTTGCGAATGAAGTCGTAGGGAATTTCGTCCAGCTTTTCGATGCCGGTCGCGTCAAACCTGTCCCGGTCCAGTATCGCCTGATCGATCGGGTTGTTGAACCCCGTTTGAAACAGGGCGTTGAAATAAGCAAATCGCGCGACACGATCGCTTGGCAATCCGGATACGTTCAATGTGTCCTGCAGTTTGATCAGACCTTCCGTCAGTGTCCCTGTCTTGTCCGAACACAGGATCGTCATGCCACCCAGGTTCTCGATTGAAAGCAATTGTTTAACGATCACCTTGTGTTTGGCCATCGCCTTGGCACCAGCCGACAGGACAACGCTGGTAATGGCCGGCAGCAACTGTGGGGTCATGCCGACTGCCAGAGCCAGGGTAATGATCAACGATTCTGCCACGGGTTGATGTTGCCAGCCAACTTTGACGGCAAACAAAACGACAGTGATCACCACGACGATCTTGATAAGCAGTTGCCCGAAATGACTCAGCCCTCGTTCGAAGCCGGTTTCAGGCGGCTTATGTTCTAATCGCTCAGAGATCTTGCCAAATTCGGTATCGCGGCCCGTCCCCACGACGACCGCCGTCGCCATTCCGCTGATCACGTGAGTGCCGAGATACAGCGAATTGGCTCGTTTCCCGAGTGGCGTTTCCTCGGCGAGGACGGTGACCATCTTTTCGGCCGGAAAACTTTCCCCAGTGAGAGCGGCCTCATTCAGGAACAGGTCGCGCGCCGTGAGCAGTCGACAGTCACCCGGGATGATATGTCCGGCACTCAGTCGGATGACATCCCCCGGTACGATCGCTCCCAGGGGAATTTCCTGATCCTTTCCGTCGCGAATGACCGTAGCCTTCGTCTCGATCATCCCCATTAATTTGGCGACGGCATCTGCGGCGCTCAGTTCCTGCCAGAATCCAAGCAGTCCACTCGCCAGCAAAATGAAGATGATGATCCATGCGTTTGTACTGTCGTCGAGAATTGTGAACGACAAAATTGCCGAGCAGAATAACAGCAGAATGATCGGGTTCTTGAACTGATCCAATAACAGCGCCCACGTCGATCGTCGATGAGCCCGCAATTGTCGGGTCTGGGCCAGTCGTTCTTCGGCAGCGGCCTGAGTTAACCCCAGTTCCGAGGTTTTCAGATCGTCGAGCAATCTTTCAGAGGGGAGTGACCAGAACGGTGATGACGAAATGTCGGACATTATGGCTCCTGATGAATTGTCTGATATTTTGGTCAATTGCTAATCAACAAAGAAACGAAATTCCGACAAAGCAGACTTCGGCCACGGATCTCAATTTCGCCGAACGATCGGAAATTGATTCGAAGAACGTCGCTCGTCACTGATCTATGACGGAAACCGCTCAGAGCGCAACAGAATTTCCACGGATGGACGTGGATTTTTTTCGTAACTTGGCGATCGAATAAGCTTTGCTGGAAAATCGGCTGGACGGTTTCCCCTCTCAAGCCGACCCCTTTATTTGCCAACTGCCGCAAATAAATGTCGAATTTCATCTTCGACTTCGTCAGGGCCTGAAACGGTTTGTGCAATTTCATCGCGTAACAATTCGCGATATCGTTGACGCATTCGACTGGCTGCCATCCGTGTCGCCGATGCCGTCATCCCCAGGGCGGCCGCCGTGTCAAGGTACGTCGATTCGTTAGCTGCGACGATAAAGTCCTTCAGGTGTTCGAACTGCAGCCTCTTGCCCGACTGACCCATTTCAAGTTCGAGCCGTTGCATGACTCGATTAAGGAGCACGATGGCCCACTGCCGTTCGTAAAGTTGTTCAGGCGTACGGCCGCCAGCGGGCTCAATCAAGTACATCGAATCTTCGCGTTCAAAATCGAGCGAAAGAGTCAGTTTGCCTCCACCCCGTCGTTGAGCCTTCTTCGCCGCCCATTCATTCGAAAGGAAATGTTGAAACGCAGTCAACAGAAACGTGCGAAAACGTCCACGAGCCGGGTCAGCGTCTGCGAAATAGTTCTTTTCCAGGATTCGAGCAAAAAACGCTTGCGTCAGGTCGTGTGCGTTATGCTGATCGGTGCCGCGACGACGAACATATCCGTACAAAGGTTTCCAATACCTCTGACAGAGCTTTTGGAGCGCGGTATTGGCGTCCGATGAACCACGATGCCCTGCCGCGAGAACCAGGCTCCAGTGCGTGGTTTCAAACTCCGAATGATGTTTCGGATCGGACGAGTCGGATAAATGCGGAGCGATCGGGTCCGGCAACGAATTCGAGTGATCGTTCATTTCTTGTGGCACGTGAAGTTTGCCTTGCCAAGACCAATTCTGTTGTACAGAAAAAACGACAGCACGTCCGTTTTTTTGATTTCGACCCGTGCAATATCATGAATCCAGGGGATATTAACAATAACGTGACGAATTACCGAAAACCAAATGTCGAATTCTCGCGTCATCGGTAGCAGTACTCTCTCGGTAAACAACAGAAAGCGATTCCTTGCCTGCGTACATCGATCCGACAAACCGATACAGATTCCGAAAATTTTTCTGAGTTAGTCCATGCCACAGACGCGCGCTGATTGACCCGGTATCTCAATCGCGTTGTCGTTTTATCTTTTGTTCAAACCAGCGAACGGCAGTGACAAATTCGGTCGCCCAAAAGTCGAGTGTGTGGTCCGACGTTCTTTCGCAATACTCAACGAGAATCTGATTTCGTTGAAGGGTTTTTCGTAGCTTTAAGACGTTTTTTCGAATGGACTTTTCCGCTCCCCGATTTCCGGCAGCCAGATAAACTGAAGGTCGTAGAACAGGTAATTGAGGAATATCCGGGAGTTGCCCAAACGCCGGTACAGAGAACGCAATTGCCGCCGCGAAGCGGTCGCAATGGCGAAGCGTCGTCGCGATTGCAAAAGCCCCTCCATTGGAAAACCCAAAAAGAACGCTATTTATACGCTCGACAGAAATACCAAGCGTCTCATGGGCCCAAAAACGGAGGTCGTCCGTAAAGAATTTTTCATGGTCGAGGTAGTGTTCGTTTGAGCTCAGAAGATATTCCTCGGCTCGCATCGTGGGGTGGCTATGAACGCCGATCAGGATCGGGGGGTACAACGAACCCGAAGATCGCAATAAAGTCATGGCTAAAGCGTCAACGACTTGCCCGTCGGCGCAATACACGACGGTCGCTGTTGCCAAGTCGACTCCTGATGGGATTGCGACGGAAACGCGACGCCGTTGACCGATCGACTCGCTGATCGGAAAATCAAAGTGCTCGAATTTCCATCGCCATTCTGGCATTCAAAATCACCTTTGGCTCGTGCGGCAAAACCCATCGGCCATAGCGATATTTACCAATCGTTTAGTATCGCCAGACGACTAAGTCAGAACATCGCGAATGACGTGTCCATGCACGTCTGTGAGGCGTCGGTTGGCTCCATTGTGTCTGACAGCCAGTCGTTCGTGATCGATGCCCAGCAGGTGCAGTACTGTGGCGTGGAAGTCGTATGTTGTTGTGATGTCCCGAGCCGCGCGCCATGACCAGGGGTCGCTTTCTCCGTAGCTGACTCCCCCTTTCACTCCTGCTCCTGCCATCCAGCCAACAAAGGTTCCGCCGTTATGATCTCGACCGTCACTTCCCTGTGAAAATGGCATGCGGCCGAATTCGGTATTCCACAGGACAAGCGTATCTTCGAGTAAACCGCGCTGTTGCAGATCACTGAGCAATGCGGCGATTGGCTTGTCTGTGGCAAGGCAAATGGGAGGCAACTCTTTCACAATATTGTTGTGATTGTCCCAGTTGTTCGATGGGCCGCCAGCACCGCTCCAGACCTGCACGAAACGGACTCCCCGCTCGATCAACCGCCGGGCGAGCAGGCATCGTTTGCCGAAATCTTCCGTTGGTTTTTCATCCAGGCCGTAGGCCTTTTGAGTGGCTTCGGTCTCGCTGCCAATATCAAAAGCTTCGGGCGCACTGAGCTGCATTTTTGCCGCCAATTCATAGGCTCGAATACGTGCTTCCAGACGTGAATCTCCCGCATTCGCTTTCAGGTGCTCGGCGTTGAATTTCTGAAGCAACGCCCTCCCTTCGCTATCGGCTTCCGGCGTAATGAACTTTGCCGATTCGGGGGCTTTCAGATTCGCAATCGGTTCAGCCGACGTCGTATTCAGAATCGTCCCTTGATGGCTGGCCGAGAGGAAACCCGATGAGAAATTCCCCTTCTGGTTGTACGGAAGGCCACGTGCATCCGGAAAAACGACGAACGTCGGCAGATTGTCGGTTAGACTGCCCAATCCGTAGCTGACCCAGGCGCCAAAGCACGGAAAACCTGGCAGTAGATTACCCGTATTCATCAAGTAGCTGCCGGGACCATGCACGTTCGTTTTGGACTGCATCGCCATGCAAAATGCCACTTGATCAACGTGTCTGGCGAGATGCGGCAACAGGTCGGTTACCCAGCGCCCACATTCGCCATGTTGATGGAATTCGAATGGAGGTTTGAGCACATTTCCGGGAGCACTTGTTGCGGCTTCGACACGTTGACCTTCGCCCGGATCGAACTTTTCACCCGCCTGCTGGAAAAGCGCCGGTTTGTAGTCAAACAAATCCATCTGGCTTGCGCCACCGTTCATGAAAAGCTGGATCACCCGGCGAACTTTCGCCCGATGATGCAGTCCCCCATTGAATTCCGGTCGCGGTTCGTCTGCCAGCAGGGAGGATCGACCGAGCAAATCAGCCAGCGCGAGCGAACCAAAACCTCCGCCTGCGGTTTCAAGAAAATTGCGTCGATGGAAAGGGATTGAAACCATAGTTCACCAGGACATCGACGCCTTCGTCCGCGAAATGCGTGGCATTGCAGTCATCGCACGTGTGTAACACTTCTGACGGATTCGAGTCAAACTCAATCGCTCGCCGACATTCATCGCCAATTCGAAAAACGAAATCGTCTGAAACGTTTATGGCTCAAGCTTACAAGAAGCGATAGACTCTTATGGACTCGGTCCACCCACAATGGAGGCGGCACAATGTTCGTCAGGCGTTTGATCCCCGTTCGATTTCTGGTTTGCTTCATCGGGATGTTTGCGATTTGTCTCTCAACGGCTGGCACCGTTGATGCGCAGGCGACGACGGAAGCTCCTGCTGATGCGCCGGCCGCTCCCAACCTGGCGTCGACTCAAGAAGCAATTGAGATGCGATACCGCCGGTTTGAGGGAACGCTCGAACAACTGAGCGAATACCTTCGTAAAACAGATGCCCCACGGGCCGAATTGCTGCTGCGAGCTATTGGTAAAAGCAAGGAAGGTCGAATCTCGGATCAGTTCAAGCATCTGACGGATCTGCTCAAAAAGGATCAGCTTGGTGATGCCGTTGAGCGACAGGAACTGGTTGTCGCCGAACTTCAGTCGTTACTTGAACTGCTCATGAGTGAGGCTCGCAAGGATGACCTCGAACGCGAAAAAAAGCGGATTCAGGAATTGATCAAGGACGTCAACAAACTGATCGGCAAAGAAACCGACGCCCGAGCGAATACCGAACGTGGTGCCAATAACACCGAACTTGAAAATCAGCAGAAACAGGTCGCCGACTCCGCCAAAAAACTGGTTGAGAAGATCGCATCACAAGACGCAGCGAAAAAGGGAAGTAAGAACGAGCAGGGAGCCGAATCTGACAAAAAGCCCGGAAAGTCCGGCGATAAAGAGTCAGGCGACAAAGACTCTCAGCCTGAAGATAAAGACTCGGACAACAAGGATGGCGACGACAAAGACGCTGACGGGAAGGACTCTGAGAACAAGGATAAAACGGAAGGCGGAAAAGGCTCTCCGTCGAAGGATAAAGACGGTCAGCCGAAAACTGGAGACAAAAAGACGGGTGATAAACCTGATTCCAAAAAGTCATCGGGGGACGATAAGGAATCGAAGTCAGAAGAGGGCAAGGACGATAAAAAAGAGGGAGATCAGGACTCGGACGATAAAAAATCAAAGCCGGGTGAAAACGGGAAATCATCTGATTCCAAGGAAGGAAAACCACAGGAAGGCAAGCCTCAACGGGGAAAACCTCAATCCGGTAAGCCCCAGAAAGCGAAACCTCAGCAGGGCAAGCCTCAGCAAGGAAAACCGCAAGACGGCAAACCTCAAGAAGGACAGGAACAACAGGAAGGGCAGGAACAGCAGGAATCTTCTGAGCAATCACCTCAAGAGGAAGATTCGTCTCAGAAGAAACCCGATAAGACGGCTGGACGGGAAGAGATCGAGCGGGCTAAGCAGGAGATGGATCGCGCCATCGAAGAACTGAAAAAGAACAATAAGAAGAATGCCTCAGACAAACAGGACAAGGCGATTGCCGAGTTGATGAAGGCGAAGGAAAAGCTCGAAGAAATTTTGCGGCAGCTACGTGAGGAAGAGAAAGAACTCGTGCTGGCGCAGCTTGAGGCCCGCTTCCGTGATATGTTACTGAAACAAGAGACCGTGAATAACGCCACGCTCGCGATTCATGCGGTTCCCGTCGACAACCGAACCGATCGCCACCGAAATCGCGCGGTGGAACTCGCTCGCAACGAAGATGAAATCTCGCTATTGGCTGCCAAGGCGCTGACGCTGCTGAAAGAAGAAGGATCGTCGGTCGCTTTCCCTGAGGCTGTCGAACAGATCCATGAGGACATGCTGACGGTCTCCCGGCGTCTTGAGCGAGTTGATGTGGCCGAGATTACTCAGAACATCGAACAGGATATCGTCGAAGGTCTGAAAGAAATCATCGAAGCCCTGCAGAAAGAACTCGAAAAGATCAAAGACAAGAAACAACAGCAGCAACAGCAACAGCAACAACAGCAGCAACAGGAACAGCAAAAGCAGTTGGTCAATAAGCTGGCCGAGTTGAAGATGCTTCGTTCGTTGCAGTACCGCGTGAACCGCCGCACAAAGCAGATCGGTCGATTAGTTGAAGGCGAGCAGGCCGTTGATCCGGACACAGTCAGCCAGCTCAAACAATTGTCAGATCGCCAGTCAAAAGTGCAGCGAGCAACTTACGACCTGTCGACCGGTAAGAATCAATGAAGCTCTAACAGAAAATAAAAAGGCGATCCGGGCAATTGGTCCAGCTCGGATCGCCTTTCACAAATCGATTTGCGGAATTTGCGATTACATTCCGGCCTTCAATGCCTGCAAATGCCTGACAAAATGTTCTCGCAGGATTTCGGTATAGGTGCTCACATTCGCTGCGAGAAGGCTTTTTACTGCCGGGCCTAGCGTGGGGTCCGTCAATGTTGATCCGAATGTGCAATGCAGGATCTGGCGACCCTGGTTCGTGAAACCTCGACCTTGAGGCACGTCTTTCCAGCATTCCAGGTAGTGTCGTTCGAGTTCGGCGATGTCCGGGCATTCGGCGGTGGTTGGAGCGGAATTCAGCGTTGCCGAAACGTGGTACGTCGCCTTATCGGTGTTGTAACGTTCTCGGGCAAAGTCGATTAAGCGGCGAAACAGCCCTGCGTCATGTCGAGCGACGACGCGCAACGCTTCGAGGTAACTTGTTCCCGCCGTCTTGACGTGAAAACAGCCTCCGGTGGCCTTGGCCAACGACCCGTACATTGACAGCTTGTCCGATCCTGAATGCAGGCTGAGCTTATACGGACCAAGCAGTTTGGCAATCGCCGCGTGATCGGCGAGCGAGCGGTCCAGCGCCGCCAGATCGCCCTTAAAATCGACCCCCTTTTCGAAATCGCCGATGAAACGAGGAGCCAGACTGACCAGCTTCATCCCTCGCGAAAGACATTGATCAGCGATGATGTAATGTTCAGCCAATGTCGTTGGCTGATCCGTTTCGTCGACGCTCAATTCAATCTCATGGTCCCGGCCAGCGGCGGTTTGCACGGAACGAATGTGGTCTGCCAGCGAAACGGCCTGATTGATGGCTTTTCCGTATTTGACGGCAGCTCGAAGACAGGCGGCTTCGGTGAGATCAATCGTCGCTCCTGTGGAAAGTGTGATCTTTCGCCCGCGATAAGCGTTAATCCAGGGGACTTCTCCCACAACACTATCAAACTTTTCTCGAACCAGTTGTTCGGAATAGTCATCCGCTTTCTGATCGACATATCCCGACGGATCAATCGTAAAAAACGTGAACCCAACCGCTGCTGTGGCGTCGACGTCGGCGGGTGTCTTCAAATGGTCGGCATCGGCGCCGATGACTCCCGTCCAACCGCTGGCTTCCGCCCCCTTTAACGCGTCATTCATGACTTGAGCTGGGGTGCGCGAGGTCCGGGTCATCTCTCGAATCGACTGCTGCGGGAAAATCGGAGCCATTCCTGACCCCGCTTCGTGCATCGCAGCGACGTGTCCGGGGGTCGCCAGGCCAATCCGATCTCCAAATCCAAAACTGGGGGTCATTCCTAATGTTGTGCAATGCAGTGTCATGGTGTGATCTACCTTGTTGAAACTCGATTTCCGTTCGATTCGTTTTATAGCGAACGGACAGGTCGTCTGTCGCGGGATGGAAACCGAGAAATGATGGACGTGTCCGCTTGTTTATCGTCGTGGTTACAGTCAAAATCTCGCAATCAACAATGACTGTTTTCTTCTGCGTTACATGGAAAGTGTGCGATGGCTGCTGGAGACTATTTGAGTGATATGTTTGGCCTCAACGGACTGACTGCAGTGGTAATCGGAGGAACGGGCACGCTCGGTGGTGCGTTCTGCGATGCGCTGGCGGCGGCTGGTGCTCATGTTCTTGTCGTTGGTCGCAACGACGAACATGGTCACGATCGCGTCCGATTGATCAGCGAGCGAGGTGGATCAGCCGAATATTTTCCGTGTGATGCGACTCGACATGACGATCTAAATACTCTGGTCTCCCACCTGAAGACGAGCGGTCGTGAAGTCAATGTTCTGGTGAACGGCGCCGGTGTCAATTCTCCGACGCCATTTCTTGACATCGGCGAAGAAGAATGGGAACGGATATTGAACGTCAATCTTCGCGGGGTTCGACTGGCATGTCAGGTCCTGGGAAAGGACATGCTCGAACGAGGGACTAAGGGATCGATCATCAATATCGCGTCGGTCAGTGCCGGTCCGCCGTTATCGCGAGTATTTACCTATTCTCTGACGAAAGCAGCCGTACTGAGCCTGACGCAAAACCTGGCACGCGAATGGGCGACGAAAGGGATTCGAGTCAACGCTCTGTCACCCGGTTTCTTTCCCGCCGAACAGAATAAGAAAGTTTTGACACCCGACCGAGTCGAGAACATCATGCGCCACACGCCAATGGCTCGATTCGGTTCACCGGAAGAACTCGCCGGAGCCCTATTGTTACTGGCTTCTCCAAAGGCAGGGAGCTTCCTCACCGGACACAACCTGCTTGTTGACGGCGGGTTTACCGCCATGACAATTTGAACTCGATTGTTTTTCAGGAAACAAATCGGGGCATCAAGGACAATACGGTTTTTGATGATCTGAACGTCGGACGAAGTTTTACGCGCTAGAACCCTGCTTACGAACGACAACTTGAAGAAAGAGACAACGTGCTGAATACATTAATGCTGAAACGATTTTTTTTGTTGGCAATGTCCGTCGGAGTAATTGCCACCGCAGTGGGCACAACGAATGCCGTTGCAGACGATCTCTGGATTTCGTTAGCCGGTGGCGACGGGCCTGGGAATGGCAAGCATGTTGTGCTTGTCGGGGGGGACGAAGAATACCGTTCGGAAGAATCTCTGCCTCAACTGGCAAAGATACTTTCCAAGTATCATGGCTTTAAGTGCACGGTGCTGTTTGCCATCAACCCCGAGACTGGCGAAATCAATCCAGATATCAACAACAACATTCCCGGGCTTGAATCGTTGAAGAATGCCGACCTGATGATCATCGCGACGCGGTTCCGCAATCTGCCGGACGATCAGATGCAGCATGTCGTTGACTACGTCGAATCGGGCCGGCCTGTGATCGGACTAAGGACCGCGACGCACGCGTTCAATATTCCTGCAGGAAAGAAATTCTCGAAATACTCGTGGAATACTGATGACAAAACCTATCCCCAAGGGTTCGGTCGTCAGGTTCTGGGCGAGACGTGGATCAGCCATCATGGCAATCATGGATCGCAAAGCACACGTGGAATCTTCGCCAAAGGGCAGGAATCAAATCCCATCCTGCGGGGAATCAAAGATGGAGCGATCTGGGGGCCAACCGACGTTTACGGCGTTCGGCTCCCCTTACCCGGCGACAGCACTCCTCTTGTTCTGGGCCAGGTCGTGCAAGGGATGAAGCCAAACGATCCGGCAGTGGAAGGGGACAAGAACAATCCGATGATGCCGGTCGCCTGGACCAAGAGCTATAAAAGCAGCTCAGGAAAGACAGCTCGCGTCTTCACCACGACTATGGGTTCATCGACCGATCTTGAAAATGAAGCTGTCCGCCGACTGCTGGTCAATGCAACCTTCTGGAGCGTCGGACTTGAAGACAAGATCACAGACAATCTGAAAGACGACATCATTGGTGACTATAAGCCTTCACCATTCAAATTCGGTGGGTATCTCAAAGGTAAAAAGCCTGCTGATTATGCCAAATGAGCCAGTGCATGGATGGGCCAAATCGGAAGATTCGGGTGCCACTGGATGACCGTCTTCGGTCATCCGGTGCTCTTCAATAACGGCAAATCACAGGAAGACTCAGCGTCTCCGAGGACAATGCCTCAGTGGCACTAAGCCCGTGCATAAATTTCTGACAGCCTACGAATTCTTCTCACGCAGAATGGCCTTCGCATATCGGGCAAGGGCCATCAGCGGGAAGTACAACGCGTAATAATGGTACTTCAGGTAGAACACCCTGGGGAATCCCGTGCCGGTGAACTCCGTTTCCCGCCAGGTCCCGTCGGGTTGCTGGGTCGAGAGTAAATAATCGACACCGCGTTGCGCAGCTGCCGAATTGGCTTCTCCAGCAGCGATCAGCCCAAGCAATGCCCACGCCGTTTGTGACGCGGTCGGGACACCGGTCCCTCGCAGAGTGGGGTCGTCGTAGCTGTTCGCCGTCTCACCCCAGCCACCACACGATTGTTGATGGCTTTTCAGCCACTCGACAGCTCGTTGAAGGCGTGGATCACTGATCGGGATTCCATTGGCGACGAGTCCGACAATGACTTGCCATGTTCCGTAAATGTAATTGACGCCCCAGCGACCGTACCAGCAGAAATCAGGCTGCTGATCCTTCCAGATGAAATCGAGCGCCCGTTTGTGGATGTCGCTATCTGGTCGAACTCCAAGTCCTGCAAAGCTTTCGAGAACCCGAGCGGTGATATCTGACGTGCTTGGATCGATCATGGCATTATGATCGGCAAACGGCACCTTAGTCAGTACCTCACGCGTGTTATCGGCGTCAAAAGCGCCCCATCCGCCGTCTTTGCTTTGCATCGCTTTCAACCAGCGGACACCGCGACGCATGGCGCTGACAAGGGGAGCGGCCGCTTCCAATTCGGCAATCGCCTGTTCGGCTTTCGAAGAACGGCCGCTGAAGACCACGGGTGCCTTAGGATCTTTGAGTAACCTGTCGTCGAACAGCTCCATCGTCCAATCGGCCCCAAGCCCTTCGGGAAGGCATTTTCCGAAAGCAATCAGGATCATGCACGTGTCATCAACGTCTGGATAAAACTCGTTGTTGAATTCAAAAAACCATCCGCCCGGTTCGACATCGGGATGTCTCAGTGACCAGTCTCCCTTTTGCTTGACTTCCTTCGACAAGATCCAGTTCAGCGACCTGCGAATCGCAGGATCGTGTCGCGATACTCCGGCATCGCGCAACGCAATCGTAGCAATTGCCGTGTCCCAGACTGGTGACAGGCAGGGTTGCAGACGTACCTTGGCGACGCCATTGGAGTCAACGTCGCGGATGACTAGCTTTTCCAGTTCGTTGAATTGCGAGGCGATGACGGGCGAATCGTCTTTGTAGCCGAGGCACCGGAGACCGATCAGTGTCCAGACAATGGGTGGAAAGATCGCGCCAAGACCATCGCTTTTCTCAAGTCGCTGCAAGATCCACTGTTCGCACAATTTGATTGAGCGTTTACGCAGCGGTTTGATTCCAAGTCGCTCGCCCAGCTTGATCGCTCGGTCTACTCGTTGAAAGAATTTCGTCCAGTTCACCCAGCCGCGAGCGGGTCCTTCATGATTCACCCCGCCGATTGTGCCCGGCAACGTTCGTTCTGGTGACGCATAGAGCTCATCGATCTGGTGTTCGGGGGGAAGTGTCGTCTTCGGCTGGCATGCCCACAGCAGGCTCAAAGGGACGATGATCGTCCGGGACCATGCAGACATTTCGTAAATATTGAATGGTGCCCACAGCGGCAGCAGAATCATTTCCGGTGGGACTGCAGGACAAAGGCTGTACGGAATCAGCCCCAGCATGGCGAGATAATAGCGAGTGAAGCTGTTGACCTTTTCAACGCCCCCCGCGCGGACGATCGCGTCACGGGCCCTGACCATGTAATCCGCTTTGGGGTCGTGGCCGGTGATCTTCAGGGCGAGGTAGGCTTTGACCGAACCGCTGATTTCGAGCGGACCGCCAGGAAACATGGCCCAGCCACCGTGGTCACATTGATGATCGAGCATGTAGGCTGCCGCTTCTCGAGCACGCACGCTCTGACCCTGCCCGAGAAATGCCAGCAGCAGGATGTATTCGGATTCAAGGATCGTGTCTCCCTGCAGTTCTGCACACCAATAACCGTCCGCGTGCTGCAGACTCAATAAATGATCCCGTGTTCGCTCGATTCCTTGCTTGAGGCGAGGTTCCGAAACCGTCGTTGAAGCATGTAACTCTTTCGCGGCATCCAGTCCATGGTTTCCGAAACTCAATTGCCCAGAACTCATCTCGAGTCTTCCTTCCACAACAGTCTTCGAGGTCACGATTGAAGTTTCGAATCTTATTCGGGAGTCTCTTCGGCTGACAACTGTTATTCATCAGTCAGTCGCTTCGGAAGTTCGCACCTGCCGTCCCGAAGCCGCAGACCGATCGTTTTTTGACAACAGTCAACAAACGACTGCAATCAGCTCTACCGGATTTATGACCACAGAAGAACGACCGCGAATGAACCGCTTAAACAGCCATCGACGTCATTAAACAGCCTGTTTTCTCGACATTTCTGACGCGTCATCAATTATGACATCCGTAATATTACTGCGACCCGAATGACGTACGACATATGTCATATTTTTACCGCTTTCGTACCTTGCCAGGAATGGTTGATGAGATGCGAATGCTCGAGAGTGCTCCCAGACGCTCTCTGCAAACTTTGAAAAAACAGTGAAAATCTCTGCTCTAATCAGCAGAAATGGCTTGAACTAAAAAACGAAATACGTAGGATGACGCCCAGTTCGATGTCAGTACTCGTTATGACATCACTGTCAAGTCACACCAGCATGCCGCTGCCGCGACAAACTGATGTGGATAGTGACGATGACGGGACTGGGTCGCGACTTGTCAAGGTTGACAAGTCGAATGGATTCGATGTGGATGATTGGTCTTTACCGAACTGCTTAGCCCGGTGCGTCAGCGGTCGAGACAAGTCACTCACGGGTCTCTTGGAAAGAGGACTTGAAAATGGCGAAGAAGAAAGCAGCAGCTCCAGCAGCTCCAGCGAAGAAGGCCGCTCCAGCTAAGAAGGCCGCCGTCAAGAAGGCCGCTCCAGCTAAGAAGGCTGTGAAGAAGGCTGCGAAGAAGGCCTAAGCATTAAGGCTTTCGATTGCCTCGGCTTCGGGTGAACTCTAGGCCGACCTGTGTCGCTTCGGCGATATCAGTACTACAACAAGCAAGAGGGGGTTGGATTTCCAGCCCCCCCTTTTTATTGACACACAACTTTCTTTCGAGCACCCGGACGATCGAGAACCCCTCAGCCCTCCGCTCGTGGCTTGAAGCCGCCTTCGCAGGAAGGTAATGAACTCTTGTTTCTGAATCAGGAGAGCTCGGCGTTTAATGCGATGTCACGTGAGAGCGTCTCACCATCGCGTTTTGGCTGGCAGAAATTCGCCGTGAAAGTCATCATCTGGGGAAACGTCGATACTGATCGTCTTTCTTCCGTGTGCGAGATTCATGACTTTTCCCGTCACTGACGATCCGTTACTTAAGCCCGCCCAGTTTGTGCGAGGGGTCGGGCCAGCGCGAGCCGAATTGCTCGCTCGCATGGGACTGCTCAACGTCACAGATCTCTTGTGGAACCTGCCACGCGACGTGCTCGATCTGACACATGTTTCAAGCGTCTTCGATTTGAAAGAAGGCGAGTTGCGAACAGTATGTGGAATCGTCATCGACCGCGATGCCAAAGAAACCGCAAAAGGAGGGATGATGACGGCGATCCTCATCCAGTCTGATGGCGGCTTCGTTCGAGGCGTATTCTTTAATCAACCTTACATTTTGAAGAAATTTGAGCTGGGGCAGCGCGTGCTCTTTTCGGGCAAGCCTCGGTTCAGCCTTCGGCGATGGGAGTTTTCTCATCCACAAGTTCAATGGCTTGGTAACGACGACGTCGGTGATGGCGGCGGAGTTATTCCCGTTTATTCGTTGACGGAAGGTCTGACACAACACGAAATGCGCCGGCTGATGAAGACGGTCGTGGACGAGTTTGCCCATCTCATTCCCGATCCGCTTCCAGAGAACTTTCGATCCCGGGCCAAGGTCATCGGACTTTCCAATGCCATACGGCAGGTCCATCTTCCCGCCACGGTGGAAGAGCACCGGGATGGAATGCGTCGTCTCTTGTTCAATGATCTGCTGGAATTCCAACTGGGGCTTGCCATGCGACGGCGATTCTGGAAGAAGGATCGTCCTGCGATACCGCTTCCGTCCAGTGCAAAGATCGATGCTCGAATTCGGCGGCGATTTTCGTTCCGTTTCACGCCAGGACAGGACCAGGCTGTTTCAGAAATCGTCAACGATCTTGGTCGAGATCAGGCCATGCATCGTTTGCTGCAGGCCGACGTCGGTGCCGGAAAAACAGCCGTGGCAGTCTATGCCATGCTGGTGGCGATCGCTGCGGGAACCCAGGCGGCCATTATGGCGCCAACGGAAGTCCTGGCACTCCAACACTGGAACACCGTCGACAATCTGCTCGCCGATAGTCGCGTCGAGCGCAGACTGCTCACTGGTGCACTCACAGCCGCCCAGCGGCGTGCCGTGCTGGAAGAGATCGCATCTGGCAAAGCGCAACTGATCGTGGGAACCCAGGCCATCATTCAAGATGACGTCCGATTTCATCAGCTGGGACTGGCGATTGTCGATGAACAGCACAAGTTCGGCGTCATGCAGCGAGCGAAATTTCACTCGAGCGAAATTTCACCGCATGTCCTTGTGATGACGGCCACTCCCATTCCTCGCAGCCTCTGTTTAACTCAATTTGGCGATCTCGACCTCACATTAATCTCGGATCTTCCACCCGGTCGACAAAAAGTTGTCACCAGCCGGATCTTGGGAAGTCGTTCTGCCGCCAAGTCGTGGGAATTTATCAAACAAAAGCTGCGCGAGGGGCGTCAAGCTTATGTCGTTTGTCCGCGTGTCGACGAGGACGCATCTCAGCCCACTGGTGTCGAAGCGACCGGAAGTGCCGAGGCGGTCTACAGAAACCTTTCACAAGGGGATCTCAAGGAGTTTCGCATCGGTCTGGTCCACGGTCAATTAGATCGCGATAACCGGACACGGACGATGGATGCATTTCGAAATGGAGAACTTGATGTACTTGTTGCAACGACCGTGATCGAAGTTGGCGTGGATGTCCCCAATGCGACATTGATGGTCATCAATCAGGCAGAACGATTTGGACTGTCGCAGCTCCATCAACTGCGAGGCCGGATTGGTCGCGGGAAGTTCCAGGGATACTGTTTTCTGTTCTCGGATTCTGAGACTCCGGAAGCGACGAAACGACTTGCCGCGATGGAATCGACCCCAAACGGGTTTCAGATTGCAGAGGTCGATTTTCAATTACGTGGACCAGGCGATGTCCTGGGAACTCGACAGAGTGGTTCACTTCCACTTCGCGTAGCCGACCTCACGCGCGACATGGAATTATTAATGGAAACAAGAATCGCGGCCTTCAATCTGGTGGAAACGAGTGAATTTGATCAACCCGATTTCGCGCCCTTGAAAAACCAGGTCCTTGATCGGTTCCAGAAATTGATGGATTTGCCGCAAAGCGGATGAACTTTTGCGGTGATTCCGTGTCAGCTCAAGTGATGTGTCTGTGAAAACAGATCGATCACCGCTGCGAAGCGATTGCTGCAGATTTACAAAGACCCTTTCGAGCATTCGTCTTACCGCAAACTACGGAAATCGGTATTTGCCCGATGCGGCGTCTGTGTTAGAAAATACTTTCCCGCCTTACTCCTGTCTTCGCGAACGGATCTGCGATGCAACAGCTTTCGCAGACCATCAAATTTCAACCGGAAAAAATTATTGTGTGGTCACTGACTGGCGCAAAGCGAGCGATCATCGTCGCTGGCTGCCTTGCTGCCGCTTATACGCAACTCACGACATCGCCCGCGACGATCGAATACATTCGATCGATGGGGGCGAACGAGTTTCACATCGGGATTCTCGGCGCATTGCCGACACTGATGTTGTTCATGCAATTCGTTTCTGCGGTTGTTGTGAACCATTTGCAGTATCGTCGTCGTTTGTGGTTCTGGGCAGCAGTGACACACCGGTTACTTCTGCTACCGACGGCAGTGGGTCCCTGGATGTTTCCCGGACTTTCCAACGAGTTCTGGGTCTGGATGCTGCTCGCGACAACCGCACTCAACCAGGGATTACTTCACTTCAGCTCGCCACTCTGGCTGAGCTGGATGGGTGACTACCTTCCGCATGAAGGACTGAGCAGCTACTGGGGTAGCCGCCAACTTTGGATGCAGATCACTGCCGCCTTATCGTTGCTGGGCGCCGCGTTTTTGATCTTGCACAGTGGACTGTCGATCGAGATCAGCTATTCCGTGATGATCTGCGTTGGAACGGCTTGCGGCGTCGTCGATCTGCTGTTGTTTCGCAACGTCTTCGAACCCCCTGTCCAGCAGGTTCCGTCACCCCGATTGCGGCAGGTCCTTTCAGAGCCCTTCCGAAACCGTGAATTCCGTCGGTATATCGGCTTCATGTGCTTTTGGAACTTCGCAGCAATGGCGGGGGCTCCCTTTATCAGCCTGTACCTTCTGGCTGAAATCGGAATGGATCTTTACCACGTATTGCTGTTATGGACGATCTCGTGGGTTGGTGGAGCAATGCTGTCTCGCACACTTGGCCGATGGGCTGATTCACATGGATCGCAGCCGGTGCTCGTGATGTGCGTTGCACTGAAATCGAGCAACATGCTGGCGCTTTTGCTGGTCCCGCATTCACCCACGATTGCATTCTGGATTTTGACACCCTGCTTCATGCTCGATGCGGTGCTAAACGCGGGAATTCTGATTGCCAATAACGGCTTCATGATCAAGAACTCTCCCACGGAAAACCGCACGATGTACATCGCTGCGACAACAGCGATTGCAGGGATGGTCGGTGGCGTGACATCAATTCTCGCGGGTGGAGTGATGCGGTCACTTTCCGGTCAACATTGGACGCTCGGAAGCTGGACGTTCGGAAACTTTCAATTGATGTTCATTACCAGTATTGCTTTGCGCTGGGTGGGACTGGTCATGACACGTTATGTGCAGGAGCCAAGCGCTCGCCATACGTGGGACGTCGTGCAGGAATTAGTGAGCGAGATGCTGGATCGTCTGGAAATCAAGCTTCTGCCCTCAGAGTCGAAAATGCCCCTTTCGTCGCGTCAGTCCGATCAGCCTCAAGTGCTGTCCGACGAGACTTCAGAGCAAAGACTTCCCGCCGTTCGTGAAACGCATCCGCGGGTTCCGGCGCCGAAGCGCCTTCGCAAGCCTCGAACTCGTGAATCTCAGCCGTCTTGAGATTAAACTCGTGTGCGTGAAAGTTCAGCTCTCGACAACCTGTTGATAGACGACTGATTCGAGTACGCTGTCTGATACAGAGTTCACTCACGCCCGCCGCCTGACTGGACGGCAAGCTATTCACTGAATTCGCATTCCTTGAGGACTTCCAAACGTGGAATATCGTAGTCTTGGCCAGACCGGCCTGAAGCTGTCATCGCTCAGTTTTGGAGCTTCTTCGCTCGGCGCAGAGTTTCGTCCGGTTGATATTAATGAAGCTCTTAAAGCGGTCCCTGCCGCGCTCGACGCTGGCATGAATTTCATTGATACCTCGCCGTTTTACGGTCGTGGTATGTCAGAAGTTCTTTTAGGGACGGCACTCAGAGGCATCCCGCGCGACCGGTACATCCTTGGGTCGAAGCTCGGTCGATATGACAAAGCTCATTTTGACTTTTCCGCCAAACGAGTCATCGAAAGTGTCGATGTCAGTCTGCATCGGATGGGGGTGGAATACCTCGACATCTGTTTGTGTCATGATATCGAATTCGTTGAGATGCAGCAGATCATTGATGAAACATTGCCTGCGCTGATGAAAGTGCAACATCAGGGAAAGGTCCGTTTTATTGGTGTTTCAGGCTACCCGATGAAAATGTT
>CAIULL010000285.1 GCA_903899985.1 uncultured Schlesneria sp. | reverse complement strand
TTGTTCCCGATTTGGGACCGGATCAATGAGGTGAAATGGCATGAGTGCGACAGTCGACAATGCGACGGATTCTCACCGCCGATCAGTCCGCGGTGAACCGGCCTGGGAGATTGCGACGCTATATCCGATCCAGGGAACCTGGACCGAAGCGGCGTATCTGGCATTGCCGACGAACCACATGCTGGAACTGAATGACGGTTGCCTGGAGATTCTCCCGTCGCCAACCTACTTCCACGAATTGATCGTCGAGTTTCTGTATGACCTGCTTCGATCGTTTGTGCGGGAACGCGGCTTGGGGAAGGTGATGCGTGCACCCCTTCCCATTCGGCTTTGGGCGGGACAAATGCGCGAACCAGACGTCTTGTTCCTGCGACCTGAACGACTGCAACAACTGGCTAAATCGGGTAACCGAGCCCAGCCCGATGGTGCCGATCTGGTGATGGAAGTCGTCAGTCCTGGTCCGCAAAATCGCGAACGAGATCTGGATGTGAAGCGACTCGAATATGCTCGAGCGGGGATTGCGGAATACTGGATTATCGATCCTGAACTTCGCACGATCACGGTGATGGAACTAGCAGGCGATGTCTATCGAGTTTCCGGTGAATTCAAAACGGATCAAACGGCAACTTCGATCTTGCTTCCGGGTTTTTCTGTTTCCGTTGAAGCGGCTTTTGCGGCAGGCGAAGCCGAGTAACCACAAATCACTGTCGTTGTCCTTCGCAATAAAAGGGCGATCCCCCGAATTCCGTTGTCACTCACCGCAGACAATCGATATCCTTTTCGCTATGAACACGCTTGACCTGACACCCCTGCGAAACTCCCCTCGGCTGCCCGAGATTGTGGCGGAGTTGACCGACCTCTTGCAGGTCGAGTCGATCGCTCGCGAACGCTTTTATGACGAAATGTCCGACGACCAGAAAGTGGAATTTATCGACGGTGAAATCATCATGCACTCGCCAGCTCGCAATCGGCATCTGTTGGCGACAATCCATCTGGCGACATTACTCAACACATTCGTCAGACAGCATGGACTTGGCGAAGTAAGATTTGAAAAATGCCTGTGCGTATTTCCGCGCAACGATTACGAACCGGATGTCGTCTTCTTCAGCCGCGAAAAGGCAGCGACATTTCAGCCCGAAACGATGAAGTTCCCGGTCCCCGATCTTGTGGTTGAAGTCTTGTCGGACTCAACCGAAGCCCGCGATCGCGGGATCAAATTCGAAGACTACGAGGCACACGGCGTTCGTGAATACTGGTTGGTGGACACTGAAGCGGAAACCATCGAGCAATACCACGTAGAGAACAAGTCATTTCAATTGCTGCTCAAATCAGGCTCCGGCGAAATCGCCAGCCGAGTCATCGAGGGTTTTCGAATTCCCATCCGATCAGTCTTCGATGCGGCAGAGAACCTCACGACGCTGAAATGTCTACTCGACTGACGCGACATTCGTTGGGATCAGCGGTCAGCGCGGGAGTGCGTTTGAGTTCTCTGGTTGATTGCAGTCAGTTATTCACGACCAGAATACCGGGAATGTTAATGCTCACTCCCTTAACGCTGATGGGAACTATTGGCCATTCATTTGGAGGGGTGAGAACTTCGGTACCGTCCTTGGTGACGATTACTGTATCTCCCATCAGCACTGGACCGACTGAAGGGTGCCAGAAGATCGGGACGCCCGGGGACAGTCGGAATTCGCTGTTCGGCATTAAGGGGACAGAACCGAATTCGTACTCGACAACATCCGCCTGATCGGCTCGTTGCCATTCCGAAGCGGCTCCCGTCTTTTCATAAATCCGGCGGACTCGATTCCAGACTTCAAACAGTTCCCATTCGGGCTGTGAAAAGAACATTCCCGTCGCAGCAATTAACGCCGCCTGTTCAAAGGCCGCTAGCAAATCGTTGGGCGGTTCTCCGATCGAAACCGTTCTCGCGGCACCCACGAACAAACCGTGATAACGACCGACGACCGAAATGGTACAGTAACGCTGCACGGTCGATTGATCATGGTTCCAATATCGAAACCGGCGGCCTCGGCCGTCGCCGAGGATTTGAATCCGCTCGGGGATCACTCCCCGTTTCAGCAGTCGATGCGATAACTCACCGGCAGTCTCCGCCTCGGTTCGCCCCCGTGTGAATGCTCGTGCGGTCGCTTCTATTGCGTGTGTCAGCAACCGACCCGCTTCTCGCAAGTGCTCGATGTCATAGTCATTCAGCGGCAGTCGCATTCCCAGCAGGCGCAGGCTGACGTCATCGGTTCCGTTGACCCCTGTGTCACTGGCCACTCGACGACCACGGCACAGATCAGCGACCATGACAGCACGAGGCTCAAACCAGGGTCGTTCCTTCAATTGAAATCCCAGACCTGCGACATCCGATTCAAAAAACTGAGCCGTGTCGGCGTTACTGCAGGCAATTAGCCGGGCATCGGGAGTGACAAAGACGCAACCCGAATTCCCGGTCATTCCCCCACGCTGATTGAGGCCGCCACCCGTCAACCAGCCGAAATTGGCTGGTTGTTGGAGTAACAATGCCGCATAATTTTCGTGTTCGAGAAACTCGCGAATTAACGAATGCCGACGATCAATCTCGGTCATACGGACCATATCAAGCGTGGCAAACTCGCCTGACGAGAGCGGATCGGACAGGTCAACCGTGGAAAAGCCCATGCGGGATCTCGCATTATGTACGAATTGGTTCCACCAACTTTCCAAGCAGAACGACTTGGACGGAAGATTGGATTCGGGATCGAGCAAAGTCGATGGTTTCGATCGTCGACACGAATATCATAACATTGAAACAGGTTCAGTTGGCTACTGTTCACACCATTAAAAGACATTCTGTCGTTAATGGGCGAGGAATGAGATCTCAGGTATTATCGTTAAAATCGTCCTTCGACCTGAACAAACAGACTATGAGGTTTCAATCAAAAATGGCTCGCAATGAAGCTGACCGCGAAGACTTGATGCAGGAAGCGGTTTCCCTGGTCAGGCGAATCGAATTCCAATCGGAATTGTTTTCAGAGCCTCTCATGGCGGGTTTCAATTCGCAGGGTTGGCTGTTTGTCTACCTCGGGAACGACCTGATGTATCGATTTGACGAGCAGGGTCGATTACGCCGATCGTTTGTCGATGGTCGGCTCTACCGGACACAGGGTCAAACTCTGGCAGTGATGGTTCGCGAACGAGTCTTCAAATCGGGCGATCCCATTGAGTCAAATCTCATGAGACAAGATTTATCAGACGAGCAATTAGAAACCTTTCGGCTTCAAATGCACGCGAACCTGGTACTGGTAACCGAATGTCTTCGCGCTGGGGTCGTCACGCGCCAGCATCCCGCCGAAATGTCCGGAATCGCTGACGAGGTTGAAGGCCGAATCCAACAGGTCCTCAATTCGAAAGAATTTCTCGCCCCGGCGATTGTGCGCAGATAGTCGGTCGCCACCTTCTGTCGCTGCGTTTTCAGTCGCAGAAGTAAAATATGGTTGGGGCTGGAAGCCTTTACGATAAAAGCTGACAATCGCTCAACGAGGATTTTTCATCTGGATGGTGAGGCTCCCGCCGAACCGCGAAGTCGGTACACACATCGACTCAGCGGCTCGGCGGGAGCCTCACCCTCCCAACCGGTTGTCGGCGAATCCGCTGCTTGGACATTCAATGCGCGTACAATTACCACTCATCGATTCCTTCGGGCGGTTGCATAACAACCTGCGCATCAGCGTTACTGATCGCTGCAACATTCGTTGTTTTTACTGCATGCCCGCCGAAGACGTGCAGTTCATGGAAAAGTCGGAACTGCTGACGTTTGAAGAAATCGAACGATTTGTCCGCGTGGCCGTCCCGATGGGGATCGACAAGCTGCGGCTGACCGGAGGCGAACCGCTGGTCCGCCGCGAATTACATTTGCTCGTCGCCAAGCTCGCGTCGATTCCCGGTGTGAAAGACATCGGGCTGACAACGAACGGAATTATGCTCGCCGAACAGGCTCAGGGCCTGTACGACGCTGGCTTACGTCGAATCAACGTCAGCCTGGATGCGCTAACCCCCGAGAAGTTCAAGAAGTTCACTCGACGAGACGGTTTTGAACAGGTGATCGAAGGGATTCGCGCGGCACAGCGAGCCGGTTTTGATCCCGTGAAAATCAACGCCGTTTCCGTTCGCGGCATGACGGAGGATGAAATCGTCCCGTTCGGTCATTTCGCCCGCGAAACCGGTGTCGAAGTCCGATTCATCGAATACATGCCACTCGACGCCGACAATGCCTGGGAACGGGGCAAGGTATTGTTCGCACACGAGATCATCGACGCTCTTTCCTCGTCGATCATGCCACTGAGACCAATCGAACAGGAAACAGCTAGCGGACACGGCGGACCAGCGACGGAATTTGAATTCGGCGACGGAGTCGGTCGGATCGGATTCATCGCCTCCGTCAGCCAGCCCTTTTGCATGAGCTGCAATCGAATCCGAATTACCGCCGACGGAAAACTTCGCAACTGCCTCTTCAGCCTCGAAGAGACCGATATCCGCAGCCTCCTGCGTGGTCACGCCCCCGACGAACAAATCGCACACGCGATTCGTTCGAGCGTCGCAGCGAAGAAAGAAGGCCACGAAATCAACACCGCCCGCTTCATTCAACCCGAACGTCCGATGTATTCGATCGGGGGATGAACGAGTTAAATCGTCAGTTCTTAGTTATGCAACGCCTTGAACTGGCGGACGATGACTCGAGCTGAACGGAGGCCGTCGACGGCGGCGCTCACGATACCGCCGGCGTAGCCGGCTCCTTCACCGACCGGATAAAGACCTGCGATATTCGGACATTGACGTGTCTGCAGATCGCGGTCGATTCTTATTGGTGAACTGCCGCGCATTTCGGGACCGACCAGAATCGCGTTCTTGAGAAAGTCGCCGCGTAGTTTTTTGTCCATGATCGGCAAGCTTTTGCGAATGGCCTCCGTCACAACTGCGGGTAATACCAGATCCAGTTGCGCCGGCTGGACGCCTCGTTGATACGAACAATCGAGTTTCGCTTCGGGGTGGGTTGCCTTCCCTTTCAGGAAATCCCGGGCGGTTTGAATCGGTGAGAGATAGTTCGCTCGTCCCAGCCGGAATGCGACCGATTCGAAATGTTGCTGCAGGTGCATCCCGGCCAGAGGGTGTGAATTGCCGAATTCGTTCGGTTCGAGCGTCACCATGATGCCGCTATTCGCGAACGGAGTGTCGTGTCGAGAGTTGCTCATGCCATTCGAGCAGAACATCTCGGGTTCGCTGATGCTGGGCATGATGATCCCCCCCGCGCACATGCAGAACGTGAAGACGTCTTTGGTCCCTCGCGCCTGCAACGTGTAATCGGCGGCGCCGAGGATGGTCTCGTATTCAGGCCGACCGTACTTGTGGTGGTTGATCTGTGACTGAGGTTGCTCGATTCGCAGACCAAGTTGAAACGCTTTCTGGATCATCGGGACACCGAGATCGTAAAGCATCTGATAAGTATCACGAGCACTGTGGCCGATCCCGAGAATCAGCTGGCTGCACGGCATGTGACCCGATGACGTGTTGATTCCGACAACGCGTCCATCACGGATGTCGATCCCTTCGAAACGGCAGCCGAACTTGTATTCACCACCCAGGGCTTCGATCTTTCGGCGATAGTTGCGGCAGATCATGGGCAGCTTGTTGCTGCCGAGATGCGGTCGATTTTCATAGACCAGTGACGGTCGTCCGCCGCAATCGACGAAACTCCTTAAGACCCAGTCGACGTCCGGTCCTTCCAGGCGGCAGGTCAGTTTCCCGTCGCTGAAGCAACCCGCTCCCCCTTCGCCGAACAGATAGTTGTTTTCGCGATCGAATTCACCACCTCGGTCGAAGTCGCGTACCGCAGAAACCCGGTCCTTGACCGCTTCGCCTCGCTCGATGATGAGTGGACGATAGCCCTTGATCGCAAGGTAGTAGGCGGCCAACAGCCCGGCAGGTCCCGAGCCGACGATGATCGGCCGCTCGGATAATGGCTCGTGTCCCGGCGACGCATCGTCGAACTCGGGTGGCTCGAAGATCTGGATCTCGCCTGTTTGCCCGAAGGGGACTCTCGATCGACGGGTACAGTCTTCGGTCAGTTCGATCAGGGTCGTATAGACGAACTGAAGATCCATGGATGAACGGGCATCAAGGCTTTTTTTGAGAATTCGCCATTGGGCGAGATCGCCGACTGACACACCGAGCCGTCTCGCCAGATGTTGTGGGAGATCGGCTTCGGGTGCCGTAACGGGAAGACGCAGGTTTGAAATACGGATCGGCATACAATTTGACCAAACACGGGACGAAAACAGCTTGGTAGCACGGAAGTCGGGCAACGACAAGCGTTCCTCGTGGATTCATTAGGGCATCCGGGCTTTTTTTAATGACGTCGGGATCATCTTAACCATCGCAAAGGCATCCAGCCTCTGCAGAATTGCTGCGCCGAGGCTCGATGCCTCCGCGACGAAGTTTCGTCAGAGTTGCGTTTCACCTCGCACTTCCGCCAAGATCGAGCCTGGCCGATATTCCTGAATCAACTGAGTCCTTACTGGCATGTACCTGTTCAGACCTCTTCTTGCCTTCGGATTTGCCAGTCCCTTGATGTTATGGGGGCTGGCTGCGGGCAGCATTCCGATCCTGATTCACCTGCTGCATCGGCGCCGGTTTCAGACCGTTCAATGGGCGGCGATGCGATTTCTGCTCGCCGCGACCAAGAAACAGTCGCGTCGAATCAAACTCGAACAGATCCTGCTGCTCATCATTCGAACATTGATCCTGACCGGCATTGCGCTCGCCTTGTCTCGACCGACGGCGGAAACACTCGGTGAATACTTTCAATCGGCAGGTCCAAAGCACCGGATCGTTGTTGTCGATGCGACGTTCAGCATGGGTTATTCAGCGGCCGGTCGAACTCGGTTCGACCGAGCCAAAGACATGGCGCGACAAATTGTCAGTCGAGCCAAACAAGGGGACGCAATCAATCTGGTGCGGATCAGCGATTCAGTACCGCATGTCATTGTTCGGCGACCCGCGTATCAATCCGCCTCCGTCATCGAAGAGATCGATCAACTGACCTTATTCGATGAACGAGTCGATGCGTCAATCGTGTTGAAAGAGATCGACTCGCTTTTGTCGCTCGCCCCCGATCTGACTCATAAAGAAGTCTATTTTATTACCGATCTTCAATCCGCAACGTGGGGACCGCCCGATGCTGCCGAAACTCTTAAAGTGCGCGAGGCCATCAAGAAAATTGCTGAACGCGCTAAGATCGTCTGGCTGGATGTCGGCGAACAGAAGGCCACCAACGTCGCGGTGACTGGATTAAAGACTGACGAATCATTCGCTTTATCTGGTCGCCCTGTTCGAGTTTCATCGACGATCAAGAACTTCAATTCAGTGGGAGTGTCCGGGCAGTTAGTTGAACTGACGCTCGACGGTCAACTGGCGGATACCAAACGAGTCGACCTGCCTGCGGGCCAGGAAGTGACGGTCGACTTTAATCCGAGTTTCAGCGGTGGCGAACATCGTTTAAAGGTGCGTCTCTCGCCCGACGCACTGCCAGTGGACGACTCGCGATCACTCGTTATTCCTGTGCGGGATGAACTGCAGGTGTTGCTGATCAACGGAAAGCCATCGGGCGAACTGATGGGAAATTCGACCGACTTCTTGAAACTGGCACTTGCACCCGATCTGCCGAATCGAGCGATAACGAGCTCGATTCAACCAACCGTGATTCGTGAGAGCGAATTACTGGGTACAGAACTTAACAGGTTTGATTGTGTCTTCATTTGTAATGTCGCGATGTTTACGGAACGCGAAGCCGAAGTCTTGCGGAGGTATCTCGACGCGGGAGGTGGTGTGGTCTTTTGTCTGGGTGATCAGGTCCGCGCCGACAATTACAACCAGATTCTGCATCGTGAAAAACAACCGATCCTGCCAGCAAAACTGGGGGAACGAATCGGGGATGCGAAAAAGAAAGAGGTTTCATTTGAGTTCAACGCGGGAGATTTCGACCACCCGATCGTCAATCCGTTTCAAGGGAATACCGGTGCCGGCCTCGAGTTGACGAAGACGTTCGTCTACATCAAGGCGGTCGTTGACGACGACCGTTCGGCGAAGGTTGCGCTACGCTTCAGTTCGGGCGATCCCGCCATTATTGATGCTCCATCAGGTCGAGGTCGGGTGATTCTGTTTACGACATCGGTGGATCGGGAATGGAGTACCTGGGCCGTTTGGGGCCATAGCTTGATTCCCCTGATCCATGAGACGGTCAATTATGCGGTTTCAGACCGTTGGAAGGGTCGGGAAGTACTCGTGGGCCAGCCATTGCAAAGTCATGTTGGCCTGCGAGCGACCGATACGTCGGCGACTCATCAACTTCCGAACGGGGATTCCAAACCCCTTCAACCCTCTGAAGACGGTCGCATCCTGATCACCGAACCGACGACAAACAGTGGGTTTCACAAAATCGTACTGGGGCCGCCAGCCAATCGGACCGACTGGTACGCGGTCAATGTCGACCCCATCGAGAGCGATCTAAACTCACTTCGCGTCGAGGATCTCAGGACCGACCTGATGCCGGGAATCGATTTTTCGTACTTGACCGAATGGGAAGAAGCGTCATCCGAAGAGGGTGAAAAAGTACGAGCGATTTCGACCGGGACGGGATTTTCGCGAGCTCTGCTGATCGCAGTGATCGCATTGCTGCTTGTCGAGCAGATGATGGCGTGGAATTTTCTCGCCGGGGTCAGCTTATTGCTGACCATGATCTCTGGTACGCTGAGTTGGAACGTTTGGCATTGGAATCCCCTGGCAGGAGCGATGATTGCTTTCCTGATTGCGATTTGTGTGTTTGCACTGGCGATGAAATATCGAAACAGATTTCGTTCATTCAGCTGGTAACGCGCCGGTGAGTTTGTCAAACTTCGAAATCAGGACATTGTGCCACTGCTTTGGAGTCTTCGGAGAAACCGTGTCTTCTCTTATTGCGGGTTAAGAGCACCGCTTGACCGAAGACGGTCAAGCAGTGGCACATCGTTTGAATGCCTGAGAACGAGCTGCAATGATTATTGTTCTACCAATTCGAGTTTTACGAATCTGATGAGTTCTCTTCGACGACCGCTGCTCACGAATCACAATCGCTGCTGGATCTGGGGCCGTAACGTCGTTTTAGAAACGTTACGGGCGAATCGATGGCCTGTCATCGAATTGCTTCACAGTGATCGTTGTGATCCCGGTGCCCGGGCCGAAGCTGTTGGTCTCGCGATCAACCGAGGCCTGAATGTGATCTCCGTTCGTGATTCCGAAATCACCAAGCAGTGTCGATCGGAAGATCACCAGGGACTTGCCGCGCGCATGCCCCCGTTTCCTTATTCCAATGTGACTGAACTTTTAAAAGTATTGTCATCGAACCCGGTCCTGGTCCTGCTCGACCGTATCCAGGATTCGCATAATTTTGGTGCGATCGTCCGTTCGGCGGAAGTCCTGGGAATCGACGGCGTGATCGTTGGAACTCATGAACAAGCGTCGGTTAACAGCCAGGTCGCTCGCAGTTCTGTCGGTGCCGTGAATTATGTCCCGATCGCCGAGTCAATCGATCTTGAAGTCACGGTACGGGAATTACGTGAGCAAGGTTTTCAGATCGTGGGTGCGTCGGACCACGCTGAACAACCGATCTTTGAAACCGATTTCCGGAAGGCGACTCTGGTCCTGATCGGAAACGAAGGACGGGGAATCCAACCGGCACTCCAGGCACTTTGCACTCAATTTGTCCAGATTCCGATGCTGGGACGTGTCAATTCCTTGAATGCCGCCGTGTCGGCTGGGATTCTGTTTTACGAAGTCCTTCGACAGCGAAGGGCGTGAGGGTCGACGATGTTAATTGATTATTCCCGCGCCGTATCACAATTGAATAGGCGGGTGCCACTCCGTAAACGAGCGTGACTTATGGGTGACTTTTTTGACGGATGGCGACGAAAGTCGGGATGCGTAATGCTCGTAATCGCGTGCATGGCGACTGTCGCGTGGGTGAGAAGCCTCGTTGTTGCTGACCACTTTCGGTGTACGATGAACACGAAACATATGCGATTTGTCTTAGCCACATGTCCGCATTACTCGGTTTGGATGATCGTGGATGACCGTGACCAGAGCCCGCAGACTCCGTTTGTATGGTGGAACAGTTCGTTTGATTTTCCAAACATTTTCGAGCAGGGTCAGGATTTTGATTTTTGGTGGCCCTGGTTCGGCTTCGGTATCGGAGTTTCAACAATCCCCGAGTCGTCAGCGGGCGGAAGGTTTCGGGGCGAAACGCATATTTGGGCAATTCCCTATTGGGTCATTGTTTGTCCAGCCACATTACTTTCCGCCTGTCTGTTGCTCGGCAAGCCGCAGAAAACAAAACCGGCCGTCACCGCTCAAACACCTCTCTGACTCGGCAACGATAATCAAACTGACTTATTAACATTGTCTGCCTCACCTTTTGACTGAGATTCTGTATGTCATTGATATTGAAAAACCCCCACAGCGTGCTGGCAGCCCTGCAGACTCGGCCTGAAGACGTTGTCGATGTTCGGTTGCCTGCGGGAAAACCATCACCGGCGTGGGCCGATGTGATCGAACTTGCCAAACAGCACGAAATTCCGATTCGAACGACGTTTGCAGAGGAAACGCGACGACCTGCAGCTGATCAGAAGTTTGAACGGACAGGTGCAGCTCAGGCAACCGTTCGCGAACGAAACGGGCTGTTGATCGAAGAGTTATTCGCCAATGCGGAATCGAGCCCCGGTCTTTGGCTGGCGCTCGATTGTCTGCAGGACCCACACAACGTTGGAGCAATTTTTCGAACGGCGTCGTTCTTCGGGATCAAGGGGATCGTGATGACCCGTGACCGGTCGGCTCCGCTGACCGCAACCGTTTACGACGTGGCCGCCGGGGGACTGGAATACGTTCCGTTCGGAGAACCGACCAATCTGGCCCGCGCAATGAACGTCGCCAAGACCGCAGGAATCTGGTTGCTCGGTTCATCCGAGCATGCAGAACAGGATGTGTCAGCAATCCCGCGAGACCGTTCGTGGCTGTTGATCCTCGGGAACGAAGAACATGGGCTTCGTCGGTTGTCGCTCGATAAGTGCGACCAGATCTGTAAGCTCACCTCGAAAGGGACTGTTCCGTCGCTGAACGTCTCTGTGGCTGCGGGAGTCTTGATGGCGGAATTGACGCGTCAGGCGTGATCGGTTGAGCTTGAAGCGGCCAGTCAACGTTAAGACGTTTCTTTGGCCTCCGTCGTGATGCGCCACTACGTCGGAGTCTTCGGAGAAGCAGTGGCTTCAAAATCGACGATCATTGTGTCGCTCGCCACTGCTTGACGAAAGACCGTCAGGCAGTGGCACATAACCCGCAAGATCCCGGAACTTACGCGTAACGGGTAATCAGATTTCACTTACCAGCACGACACCGACGAACACGTCATAAGCGGCATGGGCACCAACGGTGATCCCGAAGCCCCGCAAGAAATAGAGTGCGGCGAAGAACATGCCCGCCAATGTTCTGAACGCAAACCCGAACCACAATTCGCGGTTTGACTGAACGCGAGTGACTGCCTCAGTAATGATCGCCAAAACCTGACCGTCGGATGTCGGTCCGAGATAGTGTGCGAGCGAAAAGATGAAGCTGGTTGTGATCACTGTTCCAACGATGGCCCAACCTTTCGGAGCCATGGCCGCTCGAAAAACTGCGTATGTCACCGGCAAAAGACAAAGTCGAAACAGAAACTCTTCGTAAATGCCTGCTCCCATGAACGTGACCAGCCGGATTAAGAAACCGTGCTGCGTGGGTTCATCCAATTGCAGATGGATCAGCGGCGCATGACGAAATCCGTAGTCAGTCAGTTGACCGAGCATGATCAGCAGAAAGGCATAGAGCAGACTTTCGGCAACCATACCGCCGAGCGTATCCCAGGCCATCCTCCATGGCTGACGTGTCGTCAGGTGCCAGGTCAATAACGTGCCGATCAGCAGCACAGGCAATAACCAGACAACCTCAATCCCCACTTGATGCAGCCAGTGCCTGATCCAGGCGTCGGCACCGTTGCGGATCGACTCGCCGCGCGCGCTGCTGGCGAGTCCGACACCGGACTCATAGGCGATGAGCAACGGCAACAGGAAAACGAGATTACAAAATGGACGGCGAGTTTCCAGCCAGTATTCCGCTGGCGGTCCGTCGTTCATGAATTGCATCTCTGGCGAATCGGCCAACAACATGGAGATATTCCAACAGACGCAGTGCGTCCTATCAGACAACTCCTAGCGTCATCGTCGGATTTGATTCGCTGGGTTCAGAAATGACCGGCTCGCCCGCAAAGTCTGACTGGTTTGGACTTGATATAATCCGTAGAAGAGGAAGACTTTTACGATTGTGCGGGCATTGGCGTCCTTGTGAAGGTGTTGGTCCTTGCGGAATGTAGGATTAAGTCAACCGATACTGAATACTCCGCCGATTCCGAACAATGATTGATTCGATGAAAAGAGATCCCCTACAATCGTCGTGCTTCCCAATCGTGTGCTACCGCGTGTCTGTCGACGCTGAATCAAGCACAGTTAAGATAAAGCGACATTCGAGTTTGTAATTCGCCGAAAGAAGGACTGGCTTATGGCCACGGATATTCGTCTCAAGGAACGTCTTCCTGAATTGACTGACCGCATTGTCGACACGTATCAGGAAATTGAGACGATCAATCACCTGGGTCACTGTCCGCTGCCGAGCGTTGAAGTGGTGATTGAGATTGCCGAGGATTTGAAGGAAATTATCTATCCCGGCTACCGCAAGCGGCAGAATCTGCATCTCGGCAACGTGACTTATCACATTGGCGACCTGGTCGACAGCCTGCACGACCGGTTGACACAACAGATTGCTCGTGCCCTCCGACACGACTTTCGCCGTAAACATCACCTGAATTGCGGCGATCTTCAGCCCGACTTTGAGACGTTAGGACAGGAAAAGGCGATCGAGTTTCTCTCGACCCTTCCCGCGATCCGTCGGGTACTGGCTACTGATGTCCAGGCGGCGTATGACGGCGACCCGGCCGCCGGGGGTCTCGACGAAATCATCTTCTGCTATCCCGGTCTGGAAGCGGTTACGATTTATCGACTGGCTCACGAACTGTTCCGGCTGGAAGTCCCGCTGATTCCTCGCATGCTTTCGGAGTGGGCTCATGGTCGTACGGGAATCGACATCCATCCGGGTGCCACTATTGGTCCATCATTTTTCATAGACCACGGAACGGGGGTCGTGATCGGGGCGACGTGCGAAATTGCCAGCCACGTCAAGCTGTATCAAGGCGTCACGCTTGGAGCGCTCAGCTTTGCCCGGGACGAACAAGGGAACCTGATTCGTAATCTGAAACGACACCCGACGATCGAGGACCACGTGGTCGTCTATGCAAATGCGACCGTCCTCGGCGGGACAACGACAATCGGTCGTAATTCGGTCATTGGAGCAGGTGCGTCGGTTTATGAAAGCATCCCGGCCAACACTGTGGTAACGCTCGAAAAACCAATGCTGCGAATGCGGCATGCGTCGTGATGTCAGCTGCGGACTGACTTGCTGCATGATTTTTGGTTAATATGCATCCAAACCTATTGCAAAAACAGGGATGCTCAAATGTCATTACAAATTGAAGCGACCTACGTAGACGGGGTTCTCAAGCTCGACGAAGCGATTCCATTCAAGGAACATGAACGAGTCATCGTGACGATCGAGTCGCAGCAAAGTCACAAACCGACTAGTCGAACGCGGCAGAGTTACGGTCTTATCGGTTGGACTGGTGATCCAAAGGTGCTTCGTCAGATCGCCGAAGATGACGAATATGGCGTGGAGGAGTCCCCGTGAAGTTTGAGGATATTCCGTCGGGTGCTTCTGTATTTTTCGACGCAAACGTCTTTGTCTATAATTTCGGTCCCGACCCGCAGTTTGGAATGCCCAGCCAACAACTTTTGGAACGCGTCGAACTCGGCGATATCTTTGGTTATTGTTCCACACACGAATTAAGCGACGTCGCTCATCGGTTAATGACCTTGGAAGCTTGCGAGACGTTTGGCTGGCCCTATCCCGGAATTGGTCGACGGCTCCGCAACAACCCTTCAGAGTTGAGCCGACTCAATGGTTATCGAAAGGCTTTGGACGAAATCCTGGCGATCGGTATCCGGGTGCTTCCTGTAAACGAACAACATGTGTTACTGGCTGCCGATCTTAGCCAACAGCACGGACTGCTTTGCGGAGATGCCCTGATTGTCGCCGTTATGCAGGCGAATAACGTGGTAGTCCTCGCCAGCAATGACACTGACTTCGACCGAGTCCGGAACGTGGCACGCTACAGTCCCGTTTAATCGGATTAGGCGACTCAAAACACGAACGCATCCAATCCGATTCCAATTTTTGTAAGCCTGTTAGTGCTGGAACAAAAACTCTTTCGAGTTCAAGATCGCCCAGCCGACGTCTTCAAATGCTTGCCGGCGGTCCTGCTGAGCCGCGATATGCTGCTTCGAGGCGTTCATTTCCTCTGGTGAGGGAGTTCTTGCCAGGGCGGCCAGGTACAACGCAGTAATGATTTCTTCTTCCGGCTTGTTCTCTTTCAACATCGTCGCAATCCGACCGTTGTCGGCTCGCAGTTTGTTGTGAACGACAGGTCCATTAATCATCTGCAATGCCTGTGAAAGATTCGATTCGCTCGAACGTTCACACTGACAGGCCATTTCACGCTGTGGCTGACCGAAGACTTTCAGGAAGTAATGATCGGTCGGTGGATCGGCCAGTTCGCAGGCTCGGGTTCCCAGTGGCATGCCGGGGAATTGTTCTGGCACATTGGTCACGGCACAGATTCCGTCGAGCAACTGTTCTGCCGACAAAAGCCGTGTGTTCGCATGTGAACAGTAAATCTCGTCATCCTTGTTGAACGGATTCTTACGTGAACTCAGCTGATACGTACGACTGTTACAGATCGTACGGATCGCCCATTTCTGGCTGAAATTGTTTGCGGCGAACTGACGGGCCAGTTCGTCGAGCAGCTTCGCATTGGAAGGAGGGTTTGAGTCGCGGAAGTCATCGATCGGATCAACGATACCGCGACCGAGCAGATGTCCCCAGATTCGGTTGGAAACGCTTTTGGCGAAGAAGGGGTTATCCGGAGACGTCAGCCATTGAGCGAAGACAACTCGCCGATCCTGTTCGGCAGGAACGTCGACGTCCCCTTTCAACAGCAGGTGAACCTTCATCTGTTTATTGGTTCGAGGCTGAGTGACTTCACCCCCACCTTGTGAGAAGATCACTTCTTCTTCGGCGTCGACCGAGTTTTTGCGACCAACCCGGACGAATGCTGCTGCAATACCGTAGTAGTTGTCCTGCGTCCATCGTTCGAACGGATGGTTGTGGCACTTGGCGCACTGAATACGGACACCCAGGAACAACTGAGCCGTTGTTTCCGTGGCATCCTGTGGGTCACGACTGGCTCGCCAGAAGTTCGCCGGGGGATTTTCAAAGACGCTGCCGTTAGCGGTCAGCAGTTCCGTGGCAAACTGGTCGAGTGGCTTGTCGTTCCGCATCGACTCGTAAATCCACTGCCGGAATTTATGGACGCCTGCCGTCTTCAGCTTTTTGCTGTTTGACCGCAAAACATCGCCCCACTTCAACGCCCAGAACGCGGCGTACTCGTCGCTGTCCAGCAACCGATCAACCAGCGCCATTCGCTGCGACGGGCTTCGCTCGGCCAGGAATGCTTTGGCTTCGTCAGCGGTTGGCAAGCGACCAGTCAGATCCAGGGTGACACGTCGCAGAAATTCATCATCGGTGCAAAGGTCGGAAGGAAGGATCTGCAGTTGCTTCAATTTTTCGAAGACAGCGGTATCAACGAAATTGTTTTCAGGCGGGTTGTTCCAGGCGAAACCAGGAACTTCCTCGAGGAAGGTCATGTACGTCGTCGACATTTTATCGAGATAGCGAGCGAGGACCGCTGTCTCTCCGCGTCCGTTCTTCGTCACCAGCCCTTGGGCGTTTACCGAACCGACACTTTCGTTTGACGAGGTAAAGTCGGTCAATTGTGTCAGATCGCGGATGGACCCGTCGCTGAAATGACCCAGCACCATAATCTGTTGTCGAGCGGCGGGCTGACGCAGGATCCGCTTGGCAGGGACAGTGACGATCTTTACAAGGTCTGGCTCGGTGGCTGGATCAAGACGCATTCCTTCCGCGATCCATTGTTCCAGAGCTTTATGGGCAGGATCACCTTTTTTCAGTCGTTTCCCGCCCCCATGGGCCACTTCCATGAGCGGTTTTTGCAGCAACAGGCTTTGGCCAGGTTCCATGATATTCGTCCGCCGTCCGTAGAACTCGGAACGCACAGTCATGATATCGAGTGCCGAATCATAGGCTCGCAGTGAGAGACGGAAGCCCCCCTTGCCGGAAGGCGACCCGTGACAGGCACCCATATTGCAACCGGCCTTCGTCAATGCCATCTGCGTTTCGTTTTTGAAACTGACAGGTGCAGGAGCTTCCAGATTCTTGACGACGACAGGGACTGAGAACGTCTGGCCGCTCACTGTTGCCGTAAGTGTTGCCTCACCATTACCCACCGGCAACGCAACAGAACCATCAACGGTGACGACTGCAGGGTTAGACGAGACAAAAGTCGCGGCGGGCGTCAAATCGCGAAGGTCGTCTCCGGAATACATCCCCGTAACAAGTAATTGTTGACGCGACCTTTTTCCGGAAAGCTCAAACTTCCCAGGTTCAACAACGATCGAAGTTGGCTGACCAACATCAATCGGTGTTTCTGCCAGAGCAAAGTCAGCCACCAAAGCGACAACGCACAACGATAATATTTGGCAAATGGCATTCATTCTCATCGTCTTCGTCTCCGTCCAGGTAATTTTCATGTCGCGATGGTGATCGAGTATTAATTACAAAGTGTTTCTAACCGTCGTCTCATTCCACAGCCAGAGCGATGGCTGCGGATGCAGCTTCCAATTTCGCGGCCCCGGCCATGGCATCGGCTTTAGCAGTCACATTATTCACATTCGCGGTCGCGGCATCGGCTGCCGCAGTCAGCTTGATGTCCACAGCCGTCTGATCGGCGGCGATTGTTGCTGGCGCGGCTGTAATCCCTGCGGGCAGGTTTTGCAGCGCCACGTTGACCGGTCCCGTGAAAGCCGGGTTTCGGTCAACGATCGCTTTCACAACCAGTTCGCTACCCTTGGCGATCTTTCCCGTCGCGGGCTCAAGCTTAATCGTCATCGGTACGGTCAAGTTCAGCCGAAGTGCTAAACCTTGAACAACGGTTTTATCACCTTGCTTCAGCGTTCCCGTCAGCCCGGCAGTGAACTCACCGAGTGGAGCCTGATTGTTGGCCGAGATCACCAGCTCTGCTTCTGTCTGGCCTTTGTCGACATTCTTCACGGCAATTGTGACGCCAGCAGGAAGGCCGTTCTGCGGGGGAGCGATCGCGACAACAACTCCTTCCTCAAATCCGGCGGCTCGCGTTGCGATCAGCTTCACCTTACTGGAAAGGTCTTTTCCGAAGACGACGGAATTGGGTTCAACCCGCCATGAAAAACCTGGAGCGGGTGCTGATGAGGTGGCCAGGAATCGATTCAGGTGTGAAGGTGACCAACGCATGGCGTTGTTCCGCGTTTTCAGAACACCGCCAATTTCAGCGGGCACCGTGACATCGGCGTCGCCAATCTTCGCCGTGCCGACGATGTTGATCTGGTAAAGCTCGCCTGCCGCAAACTCGGGCGCGGCTTGCAGGGTGATGACCGCGTCGTTGCGGCCGACACCGATCACCGATTTGCTGGCGGTAACACCCGCTGGCAGATTGGTGGCGCTCAATTCGATCGGTCCAGCGTACCCGGTTCGCACCGTCGTGACCGTCGCCATGACAGAACCACCGGCGGGAATGTTAAACGTGTCGAGCGAAGCAGCCAGCGAGAACTGAGGTGGCGACATCGTGACGGCAATACGATAAGCGTGCTCGCTTCCACCACGATGATTCAAGTCTTCGACGAACAGGACGTAGTCTCCGTCTGCGGGAAATTTAAAGCTGAGCGAACCTTCGTTGGTGCCATTGTCTTCTGCGGCCGCCAGCTGTCCGCCATCCTTATTGAGAATCTTAAAATTCAGGTCGGTGGGCGATCCCTGTTGCCGTGTGATACCAAAGAAGCTGACAGTTTGGTCTTTTTTCGCGGTGAATATGAATCGGTCCGCATCGCCGGGAACGTCGAGTCGTCCATTGATGTCTTGACCAAGTTCAACCCGATTTGCCTGCTCAGGACCATTGTTAGGTTCTTGCTCAAGGAATTGTGGAGTCGAGACCACTTCGACCATACTGTAACCGCTCGCACCATTGGGGCGCTTCAAACTAACATTCATCCATCCGGAAGGATAATCCTGAGGTACGGCAACCGAGATCGGTGCCAATCCGTCGACCCCAAAACCGGCCAACGTCACATTGGCTGCGGTCCCCCGCTGAATGGCCAGCGGATAGGCAACGGTGGCCACAGGAAAATCGCCGATTCGCAGCCTGTAGAAGCCGGCTCCGTACTTGATGTCTCGAAGCTCGATGATGTACTCACCCGCGTCTTTAAAGGTGTAAACGAGGGACGAATCACTGTTTAGTCCGGGTGTGTCGTCGTTGTAAGCAAGCTCACGGCCTTTGATATCGAGCAGTCGAATCATCGGATCGAGCGACGATCCAATTCGTCTGGCCAGGACTTCGATCGACAGGCGTTGGCCCGCCTGAGCGGGAAATTTAAAATACTGCCAGCTTAACCCCGCAACACTCCCATCGATTGCCGTCGGAATGGAAACGGTTTGGGCCGCTGCCTGTTGCACGTTTGATCCCACGGATGCAATCGATGGCAGATCGTCGATAAACAAGAACCGCAAAGGTGAGACACCCTTATCCGTCACAACTCGCATCGCCTGAATACCGCACGGCGTGTTTGGCGGGACGTTAACCCGGTAAGTCACCTGTCCGGGATTTTCGCCGTTCTTATCAATTCCTTCGGCGAGTCCCGCTTCGGCAGGGAAACTCAGCCAGAGTTTTTTCGCCGGGGCTAAATTGCCGCCGTTGATTTGAAGTGGCAGCGAGCTTCCAGGAGCGACCGCCCCGGGAACAGTCCCATTGATCACCGGTTCTTGCGCCGACACCGCATTAAAACAGGCTAACACCAGCGCAATCGGCAATTTCCGGGTGAAGCAAGAGACCAGCATGCGGCTCGACTCCGAGGAGGGTTGATCAGGCAGGAGAACATCAGGCAGGGCAAATATCAGTTGTTACTGATGGCACATCATAAGGATGCGTAACAACGGGCGTCAATTTGAAAGCGGCCCAATCTATGGCAAACTCCTTTTTTGCCATCCTTGCGGATTGCAATCCAATACCCCTAGATTCGTTGAGTAGAATTTCCGACCGGATGTTGATGTTGGCCCGCAAGTCGCCTGAGACCGAGACATGAGAGACAAAACAGAATCGACGGCCCATGATCTGATGACGCTCGAACAGTTTGAAGAGCGAATTCTGGAGGGTGAACGCTGGATTGAACTGGTTGAAGGGCGTTTTCTGCGACTGAATCCACCTGACGATGCACACGGAGACGTTGTTCGAAACCTGTCTCGATCACTGGCCAAGTTTCTTAAAAAATCTGCGGATATGTACGCTTGTTTCGAACTTCCCCTGATCGTTCGGAAGGATCCTCCGACGGTTCGGTGTCCCGCCGTCTCCTGTTTCCGGTTTGAACCGGGAAATCGGTTTGCGGAAACCGACAAAGTGCTCACCGATACACGTCCGGTTCTCGTGATTGAAGTCGCCTCGACAAACGAGCGGCGAGAATCCATGACTGTTCGAGTCGAGGCCTATTTCGACTGGGGAGTAACAGGTGTCTGGGTGATTGACCCCGTCACTCGACATGTTCACCAGTTTTATGGACCGGGAGACGGGCTGACTTTAAAGGAGCAGCAAGTCGTTACCGGACAACCGGTGCTACCAGGGTTTTCGATTCCCGTTTCAGATCTTTTTCAGCCTCCTGCCTGGATGAAGACACAATCCGTGAAAAGCGATGAGCATGAGGCGTAAAAGAATCCATTCCCGGATGGTTGAGCGCTAGCCGTCAATTCCTGGACCCGATACGATGGACCAGCAATCGATTGCAGTAGAAATTCCGCTGGAGAGACCCTCGACGACATGGCTTCTTATACGCCCGACTTCGCCACTTTTCGGCAGTTGTCCGAAGGGATGAATTTCGTACCGGTTTACCGGCAACTGATCAGCGACACGCTGACCCCCGTCAGCGCGTACTGCCGTTTGCAGGACGATGAGAATTCGTTCTTATTTGAAAGCGTGGTCGGTGGTGAACGCGTTGGCCGATACAGTTTTCTTGGAGCTGGCCCGTTCCTTCAGGTAGATGCCTTCGACAAACAGATCGTGCTGACACAGGCAGGCCAGACCAGCCGCTATCAGGTCGACGACCCTCTCGAGCACCTGCATTCGATGCTGGAACAATACCGCGCACCGCACCTGGCGGGGTTGCCCCGGTTTTGTGGTGGCGCCGTTGGCTATGCCGGTTACGACACGGTTCGGTACACCGAGAATCTGCCGAATCCTCCAACCGATGATCGCAAGCTGCCGGACATGTCGTTCGCCATGTACGACAAGATGGTGATTTTTGATCAGATTCAAAAGACAATACAAGTCGTTGTGCATGCCGATGTGCGAAGCGCCGATTTGAAGGCTGCGTACGACGAGGCTTGTCGCAGGGTCGATGCGCTGTGCAAACAACTCGACACACCAACCGAAACAATTCATCTGGCTGACGTCTCGTTGATTGGCGATCCACAAATCCCGGTTCGTTCGAATTTTTCCCGCGAGGGTTACGAAGCGGCGGTGGAAAAATCGAAGGATTACATCCGCGCGGGAGACATCTTTCAGGTCGTGCTGAGTCAGCGTCTTGAAGTCAATACCACCGCCAGTCCGCTGGATATTTACCGGGCACTGCGAGTCGTCAATCCCAGTCCATTCATGTTTCTCTTGCGAACTCCTGCCGTGAACCTGATCGGTAGCTCGCCAGAAATCATGGTCCGCGTCGAGAATGGGCGTACGACAATTCGTCCGTTAGCGGGCACCCGCCGCCGTGGTAAAACGCAAGACGAGGACGAAGCCCTTGAACGGGAACTTCTTGCGGATGAAAAAGAACGTGCCGAGCATGTGATGCTTGTCGACCTCGCTCGAAACGACGTCGGACGGGTCGCCGAATATGGTTCGGTTGAGTTAAGCGACATCATGCACGTTGAACGATACAGCCATGTCATGCATATCAGTTCGACCGTGACGGGCAAGTTGGCTCAGGGCAAAACAGCGCTCGATGCTCTTCGTGCGGGACTGCCAGCAGGTACGCTGTCGGGTGCTCCGAAAGTTCGCGCAATGGAGATCATCGACGAATTAGAACCTCACCGCCGAGGGCCATACGGTGGAGCGGTCGGGTGCCTCGATTTTACGGGGCATATGGATACATGTATCGCCCTGCGAACAATCGTCATGATCGGCCAGACCGCCTACGTTCAAGCAGGAGCGGGCATCGTGGCCGACAGTGTTGCGGCGTCTGAATACGAAGAAACGTTGAACAAAGCCCGCGGCCTGTTGAAGGCGATCGAAATCGCAGAACGGCAACTCGCTTCGTCGTAAGCACTCGAAAAGGAAAAAGATCATGTCCGACATGACTCGAAGAGACTTTCTTAAGACGACAGCCTTAACGACCGCCACCGTTTCTGTCGCGACCATGGGATTCACACGTCCGGGTTATTCCCAGGAAAAAAAGGGAGCTGACATCCGGTACGGTCTTGTGACGTATCAGTGGGGCAAAGATTGGGACTTGCCCACGCTGCTGAAGAATTGTGAGCAGGCAAAAGTACTCGGCGTTGAACTGAGAACGACTCATAAGCATGGTGTTGAACCGAGTCTGACGGCAGCCGAGCGAAATCGTGTTCGTGACCAGTTCGAATCGAGTTCGGTTCAAATGGTCGGGATTGGCAGCAACGAACGGTTTGACAGTCCTGACCCGAAAGTGCTGGAAGCGTCAATAGAAGCCACGAAACGGTTTATTCAGCTAAGCCACGATGTGGGTGGTTCCGGTGTTAAGGTCAAACCTGATTCTTTTCACAAGGATGTTCCCCGAGAAACAACAATCACGCAAATTGGAAAAGCTCTGAACCAGATCGCTGAATTTGCCACCGGTTTCGGACAACAAATCCGACTGGAAGTTCATGGTCAATGTGCACAGTTGCCAACAATCAAGGCGATTCTTGATGTGGCCGATCATCCCAATGTGGCCGTCTGCTGGAATTCCAATCCGCAGGACCTTGAAGCCCCTGGGTTGGAACACAATTTCAACCTGGTAAAGGATCGGTTGGGTAAGACGACCCACATTCATCGATTCGATGTGAAGAATTATCCCTGGCCCCAGCTTCTGGACCTGTATGTGAAAGCGGACTATTCAGGCTGGATGATGCTGGAAGAGGGGGAAGTTCCTGCAGATCCTGCTGCTGAACTTATCAAACAACGAGAACTTTTTGACCTGATGCTGTCGGAAGCCCGACAACGATCGGGTTGATTTTTAAAAACGTCACAGCTTTCCGGGAGAACCTTGAGATGCCAACTTACGATTATCATTGCGCCAAGAATCAAAAAACGGTGACCGTGCAACATGGAATGAAGGAATCGATTTCAAACTGGGGAGAACTTTGCCAGCGAAGTCAGACTGAACCTGGCAAGACGCCACTCGATACACCCGTCGAACGAGTGATCTCCGGGGGAATTGCGTTGCCGATCGCGAGTCCCGTTCCTCAACTTCCGATGGCTGGCTGCTGCGGCAATCCCACCAGTTGCGGTCACGGACATTAACGAACGACCGTTTCGATTGAGAACATCTTGTCGTAAATCCGAAGTCGAGATTGGTCATTTCTCGTGAAGGGGAAGTACCAAAATCGGCAGGAGTGAGTATGAATCCTGAGACAGACAAAATAAAGAAGTTAATCGAGAGCTGGCTGGCAATGAGGCTCGACCCCGCCGCAGCCAGCTGGGTCCGCGATCGTCAGGGGGCCATTCGCCTGGGCGATAAGAAAGGTCTTTATCTTGCCTTTGGAATGGCGCCGCGGAAGGTCGGGAAATCAGACCTCGGACTGATTGACGAAGAGCTGTCGGTAGCTCACGAGGCTCGGCCGGGTTGGAATCCGCGTGGCTGGAGCGTCGACCAGCTGACGCGGGCTTTGTTTTTACTTTCCCTGCCCAACATTGAAGCGACCGAACTTGTCGCTGTTCTGGATCAATTGTTTGGCGCGGGTGAAGTTGGTGAGCTTGTCGCGATGTATCAGGCTTTGCCACTACTGCCGCACCCTGCAGCGCACATATTACGGGCTGCCGAAGGTATTCGTACAAATATTAAAGCCGTATTCTGCGCCGTCGCTCACCAGAATCCCTATCCCGCCGAGCAGTTCAGCGACGATCAGTGGAACCAGATGGTGCTGAAATGCCAGTTCATTGGCGTCCCAATGTCTCCAATTGTCGGGCTTGATCAGCGCGCCAATCCCCAGTTGTCAGCGATGGTCGTTGATTTTGTTCACGAGAGATGGGCGGCGAAACGGCCAATCGCTCCAGATATGTGGCGCTGTGTCGGACGCCACGCTGATGCGCGTGCTCTGGCCGATCTCAAACAGGTACTGACTTCGGGCTCGGCTGTCGAACAACAGGCCGCAGCTCTGGCATTAAGTCAAAGTCCAGATCCGGTTGCCAAAAACATTCTTGCAACGGTCCCCGAACTGGCTGAGAAGATTTCCGACGGAACATTGACCTGGGCCACAATTGACTCGGCGAGTTCAACATAAGACGTGCCGGTGTCAGACGGGTCATGACTTGCCCTGGCCGTTTCGAACTTCTGACCTGATTCAGGTGAGAAGCTGACATCGCCCGGTGTGTTCGTGAAGTTTTGTTATTCAAGATTTATTCGATTGAGAATGTGATGTCCTACGAAATCATTATTGGCCTCGAAATTCACGTTCAACTTCAGACGAAGACAAAGATTTTTTGCGGATGTTCGACAGCCTTCAATCCCGATCATCCGAACGTTCAGACTTGTCCCGTTTGTCTTGGGCTACCCGGAGCGCTGCCCGTTTTGAACGAGCACGCCTATGACCTCGGTGTGAAAACGGCGCTCGGGCTGGGATGTCAGATTGCTCCTTACACAAAATGGGATCGTAAGCAGTACTTCTACCCGGATCTTCCCAAAGGATACCAGATCAGTCAGTTCGATCTGCCGTTCAGTCATCACGGCCAGGTCGATGTTGTGACGGCTGATTCCGCAGGCGACGGCGGCAAACAATCGACGGTTCGACGAGTTCGCATCTTGCGGGCGCATCTGGAAGAAGATGCCGGCAAAAACATGCACGATGAATCGGGCCGGGGCCGCGACAGCAAGGTCGATCTGAACCGCGCAGGAACCCCGTTGGTTGAGATCGTGACAGAACCGGACTTGCGTTCTGCAGACGAAGCTCGACGATTTCTCGAAGAACTGAGGTTAATGCTGACGTATCTCGAAGTCTCGGATTGCAACATGCAGGAAGGGAGTTTGCGTTGCGATGCGAATGTGAACTTGCACGTGACTCAACCGGATGGAACAAAAGTTCCAACACCCATTGTCGAGATCAAGAATCTCAACAGCTTTCGATTTACCGAGCAGGCGATCGAGTACGAAGTCGCTCGTCAATGGGAATCATTCCAGCAGACCGGCATCCGGATGGGAGCGAAAGGAGGGCACAAGCGGACGGTCGGGTTCGATCCCAACCGTGGCACCACTTATCCCCTGCGAGAAAAAGAAGAGGCCGCTGACTATCGATACTTTCCCGACCCGGACCTTGTCCCCGTGATGACCAGCGTCGAGAAGGTCAATTCGATTCGCGCCGCGATGTGTGAGCTTCCTGCCACACGTCGGCAACGAATTATCGACGAATTCCAGTTGTCACCCTACGACGCAGCAGTCATTATCGATCAGGGGCGTGCCGTTGCTGATTACTTCGAAGAGGTCGCGAAATCTTGTGGCGATGGGAAGCAGGCAGCAAACTGGCTCACGCAAGATATGCAGGCCGCAATGAAAGAACGAAATCAGACGATTTCGAACTTTCCGATCCGTCCCCCCGTGCTCTCTGCACTGCTGGACCGAATTAACAAGAAGCAGATTACCATCAAATCAGCCCGGGAAGTGTTTACGGCACTGCTTGAGGATGCCGACGGTGGCCATGCGGTCTCAGCGGACCGAATTGGCGAATTGGTGACCTCTCGTGGACTGGCAATCGTTCAAGACACCGGTGCGATCGAGAACGCGATCACCGAAGTCCTGTCACGAAATGCAAAGGCGATCGCAGACTTTAAGAGTGGCAACGAGAAGGCGATCGGCGCCCTGATCGGTCAGGTCATGAAAGCAGTGAAGGGTGCAGACCCTCAAACCGTCCGTGAGAAATTACTGGCGAAATTGGGTGAATAGGAATCCCGTCCGCCGTCGTTCATCCGCGAGGATGGCATTTTTCATGGACCGACTTGAGTCGGCTGTGGTCGACCTGGGTATAGATTTGAGTGGTCCGAATGCTGGCATGTCCGAGTAATTCTTGGAGGGCTCGGATTTCGGCACCACCTGCCAGCATGTGTGTCGCGAAACTATGCCGTAGTGTATGTGGACTGACCTCGCGGCTTGCTCCAATGCGCGCCGCGTAGCGTTTGACCAACTTCCACACCGTGATCCTCGACAGACGTTTGCCGCAGCGGGAGACAAGCAGAGGCGTTGTCGGGTCCTCTGTGAGAACAAGCTGAGTTCGCTCGTTCTTGAGGTACGCTTCGACGGCTGCTCGTGCGACCGGATTCAGCGAAACAATCCGCTCTTTGTTTCCCTTACCAACACAACGGCAATAACCTTCGTCGAGCTGGATATCGCGCGGCGTAATCCCGCAGACTTCCGAAGCACGGCATCCGGTCGCGTACATCAACGCCAGAAGCGCGCGATCGCGCAAGGGATAACGGTCTTGTCGTAGTGGTGCTGCAATCAGTTCATCGACCTTTTCCGGGCTGAGGACTTTGGGTAAATGCTGCCAGAGTTTTGGTGAGTTCACCAATTCCGCGACACTTTCGGGCAGAATCCCTTCCAGCACGAGGTATCGGAAAAACATCTTCAGGGAAACCAGGTGTCTTGCCATCGATGTTGCGGCGTACTGATGCTGATGCAGGTCTTCCAGATAGCGAGTGAGTAATCCAAGATCGACAAGCTGAAGTCGTGATGGACCATGCTCTCGATACCAGGCGTCAAATCGGGTGAGGTCCCGGCGGTATGCCAGGATTGTATTTTGAGAGAGACCGCATTCCGCCTTCAGGTAATGGATGAAGCCGGACAGATGCTGCGAAGGATCTGCTGGCGCTGCAGCACGTGGGACAGCCTCCTGGACGGGTCGCTTGCGCGGTGGCATGACATCAGCCTCGATGCTTCGTGGTCTGGATCGTGTTTCTCATTATACACCCATCGGTCTCGACCAGCCCTTTGCTTTGGTCGTTCACTCAAACATTTAAACTCCATTCGGCAAATAATGCCGGACTTCAGGCATTTCGTATTCGATTTCCAGTCCGAAGAATCCCTACATTCGTAAAAGTAGCTCAAGTCGTGCGGATCGATTCAATGGTTCCGGTCACCCTGACCGATACAGATTACGGGCACGCGCTGAAATGGGATTCGGCGGTGTCGGTGATTGCCCGGCGGGGAATGACCTTGCTTTGGGTTATGACACTCACCAAGAATCGATTCGAAGGAGCTGATCATGCGACGCGGGAGTTGGATTCTCGCCATCTCGGGAATGATGGCGCTTCATCAAAGCGGCTACGCTGCTGACCCTGTCGCAGACCAGTCGGCAGGACGGCCCGCAGTTGGTACTGCGGGAACTTCAGCGAAACCAATTGCAAAGCGGCCTGCAAAGAAGCCTGACGCTTCAGCGAATGCAGGACCCAAAAACTATTATAAAGATCTGTTTGGCGAAGACGCGCCAACACCAGAGACGGTCGCCAAGCCAATCGTTTCGGCTTCGGCCACTGCCAAGTCGGATTCGACCGACTGGGCTGACGAACCACTGCCGGAAAAGCCGGTCGTGACGGCGAAATCGCCAACCAGAAAAGCCAAGGCTGACTTCGAAGAACCGTCACTGACGGACCTGCCAACCGCGTCTGACAGCTCTGCTGCCGCCGCGGCCTCGAAGGAAAAGGTCAACCCATCGGTTGCTCAAGCCAACTATAACAAGCCTTCTGGCAAGAAAACTCTTGTTCAGCAGATTCGAAGCGACAGCCGCCCCAAGAGCGCGCCTCCTGTCGCGGAATTTGATGAATCAACGGTAAAGACAACTCGCAAACCCGCCGCTAAACAAAAAGAAACGGTTGCGGTTCGTGACGAGTCATTCGATAGCGACGCCAGTGCGCGAACGCCGTCAATCGAAACAGCTCCGGTAAAGACAGGGCCTCAAACACCCCAGGTCACGCTGGAATGGTTCAAGCGGGGTGAGTTCAACGTCGGTCAGGAATGCCAGGCCGACTTGATCGTGAAGAACACCGGTTCGACGCCTGTCACGCAAATTGCAATCGACGCAATTTTCCCGACCAACGTTCGACTCACCGCAGCCGAGCCGAAGCCAGCTTCAGCAACTGACCGACTGACGTGGACAATCGAACAACTCGAAGCAGGCAGCGAGAAAAAGATCAGCGTGAAGATGATTCCCAGCCGTCGTGGGGATATCGGTGCCACGGCGATGGTTCGCTTCACCGGAACCAGTTCAACTGCGTTTTCGGTTCACGAACCGTTGCTGAAAGTCTCGGTCAAATCGCCAACCAAAGAAGTGATGCTGGGCGATCCAGCCTCGCAGATGATCACCGTCACCAACCCTGGTACAGGGACGGTTCAGGACGTGAAAGTCGAAGCCAAATTGTCGGCCGGACTTGAACACCCGACCCGGGAAGATCGGCTGGTGATCGACATCGGAGCGGTTGGGCCTGGTGAAACACGAAGTTATCGGCTGGGTTTGACGGCTGCGAAAGGTGGTCCACAATCGGTCACCGTTGTCGCAACCTCAAGTTCCGAAGCATCAAGCACCGATCTGGTGGAATTCAACGTTATCGCTCCCAGCCTGAAAATTGCCGTCGAAGGACCTTCACTTCGATACAAGGGACGTAACGCCAAATACACGATGACCGTCACTAACGACGGCAGCCTGGTCAACAGCAACATCCGTGTGTCGCAGGTCGTTTCAGAGGGCTTCAAGTTCGTTTCTGCCGACCACGGTGGTAAGTATGATCCGTCGATCAACACGATCCAATGGTTCATCAATCGCCTGGCACCGGGTGAATCGATGCAAGTTGCCTGTGAATTGAATTCGCTGAAGCTCGGTGACTTCACTCAAACGGTCCAGGTCGTCTCTGACTCGGGCGTGCAGGCTGATGCTCAAATCGAAACCCGCGTCGATGGAATCGCGTCTCTGACCCTGGAACTCGTTGATCTTGATGATCCGGTCGAAGTCGGTTCGGAAACCGGTTATGAAATTCGAGTGAAGAACGAAGGGTCGAAAGCAGCGACCGGCGTCGTGGTTGCCTGCGACCTGCCAAACGGCATGCAGTTCCTGTCAGCGAAGGCTCCTGTTGATCAGGTGATCGAAGGCCGCCAGTTGTTCTTCAACCCGATCGAGCAAATCGCTCCGGGCAGTCAGGTAACCTTCCGCGTCCAGATGAAAGTGACCAAGGAAGGGAGCCACCGGATGAAAGCCCGATTGAGTGGCGGTGGCTTGCAAGAACCAATGCTGCTGGAAGAAGTGACACGAGCCTATACCGACGGTTCGAACTGAAACCTCTTCTGCACGATGCGAAACAAAAACGCTGGGCTGTTTTCGAAAGAAGACAGCCCAGCGTTGTTTTATTCGTTCACCGAAACACGTGTTTCAGGAAATTGAGAAGCAATCACATTCAAACGATGTGATCGACTACGAGTGCATTTGTTCGACGTAAATGCGGGCAATATCCTGCTCGGTCACCGTGATCTCTCGAGTAAACCCGGTATGAGATCGCGAGTACGACACTTTCGCCGCTTTCGCGGGCGAAAGATGAACCATTTTCGCCAGAAACAACTTGTCTTCTTCAGACAGATTCCCGACGGAAGGATCCCAATTGGTGCGGGATTCGATCACCAGCGAGTCGACGCGTGAATCGTATTTTGTGTAGTCAGCCATTTTCGCATTGAATTGAAAAAGAGACGAAAGCGGTTTCAAACAATCGAACGGACCGCGATACGCCGATCATACTGCGATCAGGAGAGACTGGCAAAGCATCACTTCAGGTGTCTGACGGACTTTTGCTGATGTCAAAGTGTGATGGCTTTGTATCACCGCAGTTCCGGTGCTACGATTTACGCCCCTTCGAATGGTGAACAACGAGGAGAAATGATCGATGGACTTCATCCGCCCAGATCTGGCCGGGCCAAGAATAGCACCTTTTCAAGCTCCTCAGGGAGATCTGGCCATCATTGCTGGGAACGGAAATCCAATCCTTGCGCAGACGATTGCCAACACGCTGGGTGTATCGCTCACCCCGGCTCGTGCTCATATTTTCAGTGAGGGGAACGTTTTTGTTCGCATCAAAGAAAATGTACGCGGCAAAGACGTCTTTATCGTGCAGGGCTGCCACTATCCCGTCAATGACAATTTTATGGAGCTGTTATTCTGGATCGACGCGGCTCGACGAGCCAGTGCCCAGAACGTGACCGCCGTCATCCCTTTTTTCAGTTATGCACAGGGAGACAAAAAGGACGAGCCACGCGTCTCGATCCGAGCTCGGGTCTGTGCCGACGCAATTGAGGCTGCCGGTGCTGATCGAGTGTTGACGATGGATCTTCACAGTCCGCAGATTCAGGGCTTCTTCCGAATCCCGGTTGACCACCTTTACGGTCGAATCGTGCTGGTTAATCATTTCAAGTCGTTAAACGTGTCAGATCTTGTCGTTTGCAGTCCTGACGTCGGTTTCGCCAAAGGCGCGGCAGCGTATGCGACCTTGCTGAATGCTCCCGTGGTGATTGGAAACAAGTACCGCGCGGATCATACGGAAACCGTCCAGATCGTCGAAGTGATTGGAAATGTACAGGACAAGAACGTGTTCCTCGTCGACGATCTCACAATTACCGGTCGTTCATTGGTTGAAATGGCCAAGACACTGAAGTCCCGGGGGGCCAGGGATATCTACGCGGGCGTCACGCATGGCGTCCTTTCAGAAGGTGCGGCGGCTCGCATCGCCGACAGTGACATTAAGAAGATGTTCATCACCGACACGATCGAAACCTCGTTCGGCCCACTTCCTCATAATGTGGAAGTTGTTTCCGTGGCCCACCTGATGGCCGCAGCGATACGCTCAATTCACGACCGAACAAGTGTCAGCATGCTTTTCCCGGACAAGTCTGAAGATCTGTCGGCTCACCTGCTGTAATCACACCTGATTTCAAACAGAGTCCAACGCGGTATGCAAAATTGTCGCCCGGGTGATCGACACGTTCGAAAATGAATCTTCATCGAACCAGTTCGACGGAACGCTCAAACGAGGCGACAAGCTAAAAGCCGAACTCTTTGGGACGCCAAACATGGATCAACGTCCCTTGTGTCGAGGTTGTAAATTGACTCCATGAGTCCAGTTCAAAATCGACTCGTGCCAACGCGGCGGTTGGCATAATGATTGAGTTACCGGTGTGTTGAGTCAAAAATTCCTCTAATCCCGGATTGTGCCCGATGATCATCAGTGATTCGACCGAGTCATCCACTGAGTTTAAAATCCCTTCGATCTGAACTGGCTCCGCGTGGTAAAGGTCGTCCCGGTATTCTGTCGATGGCGAAACATTCCATTCGGCAAAAAACAAAGCTGCGGTCTCTCGTGTTCTTAAAGCGGTCGAACAGAGCACCAGCCTGGGGACAAGGTCTTGATCCTTCGTCAATCGCCCCATCTGGGCGGCGTTCCGTCGGCCGCGACCATTTAATGGACGTTCTTGATCATCAAGCCCAGGATCCTTCCAACTCGATTTCGCATGTCGTAGCAGGACAAGCGTTTTTTTATTCTTCATTCATTCGCCATCAGATTTTGTTGAGAAATTTCGAAATCACCACTTTTCAACGTCACTTCCGACGATATTATTATAGACATCATGTCTTTTCTCTCCGCCACGTTCGCTGGAATCAAAAGGGAGATCATGTCTGTTCATCAGAAGACTCGTTGGAATTTTCCTGCAATTTCATGGCTCGGTCGACACTGGTTTGCGGAAGCACGGATTTTCAAACGGCGTGGATGGCGGGTACCGCGTCGACGTTTTGTCTTTTGGGCAGTGACCGCCCTCATGACAATCGGAGCCGGCGTGTATGTCCGTGCCGAAATCTACCGTCGTGTCGCACGGATTGAAGACCGGCCTCCCGTCAATGTCGCTGTTTCGGGGGGGACACTGCTGATCGCTGGCGGGGGTCAGTTATCAGAACAGATCCGTCAGCGTTTTGTCGACCTGGCAGGCGGACGCGATGCCAGGATTGTTGTGATCCCCGCAGGATCGATCGACCAGCAGTCACGTGCTCACTATCGTGATTCGTGGTTACTGTACGATGTTAAATCCGTTGACGTTCTGCACACAGAATCTCGAACCGAGGCGGATAATCCGGAATTCTCTCGCGTGCTGGAAACAGCAACAGGTGTTTGGCTGGGGGGCGGACAACAGACCTGGTTAGCCGGCTGGTATGGCCGAACACGCGTCGAATCACGGCTGAAGGAATTGCTGGGCCGGAATGGTGTGATCGGCGGAACGTCAGCCGGCGCTGCGGTGATGTCGCGAGTGATGATCGCTGGAGGCCGGGACCAGCCGACCATGGGGCAAGGATTCGACCTGATCCCCGGTGCCGTCATCGACCAGCATTTTATTAAACGAAACCGGATGATCAGGCTTCAAACGGTGCTCGAACAACATCCCGATCTGATTGGATTTGGAATCGATGAGGGGACGGCGCTGCAGTACGGAGTCGAAAGCGGTCGGTTTCAGGTTCTTGGTCTATCTTCCGTAGTCGCCTGCGTCATGCGCAAATCCCCAGAGAAAGAAAAAACCTCGAAATTGCATTTGCAGTTTCTGAATCCTGGTGATGAAAGTGACGTCGAACGGCTTCGAAGAGGCGACCCCATTCCACCACGGTTTACCGATTTCGAATCGATACTGCTGGGGGAATAAAAAAAGCGAGTCTCCGATCTGATCGGAGACTCGCCGCTGGGATTCTCGGTATTGACAGCAGGTGAACGAACTCAGTTGCGGCTGGTCTTCGCAGGTGCCGCCGCATTTGATGAACGAGCTGGAGACGAATTCGCCTTGGACTGCGTTCCGCTCGTGGGCTGAACGGCACCACCGACGGGCCCCGAGGCCGACGCATTACGTTCCGGACGGTTCGAAGTTTGTGTCAGGTAGTTGTCGACAATCGTTTCCTTCTTCAATTTCTCGAAGATCTTGGCGACGTCGGCTTGAATCTTTGATTCCTTCAGTTCGTCGTACAGCACACTCTTAACTTCATCAATGTCGGTCACGACCGGCTCGGTGCGGCCTTCGCATTTGAGGACGACATAGCGACTTGGCCCGACTTCGATGACCCCCGAGATTTCGTCTTTCTTCAGGCGGAACGCGGCGTTTTCCAGTTGCTCGTTGCCGTTGAAGCGTGGAATCGGAGGAATCTGTCCGCCGAGTGCCCGACTGTTCGGATCAATCGAAAGCTTGGCAGCAAGCGTTTCGAAGTCGTCTGGATTGTTCTTCAACTGGTCCCAACCCGCTTGAGCACGGCGCTGGTTGTCGAACATGATCATGCGTGCTTTCACACGTGGACCATAATTACGAACGAATGCTTCGTTAATGTCCTTTTCCGTCACGTCAACTTCTTCACCGGCCAGCTTCTTCAGAGCCAGCATCGGGAAGATCACGCTTTGACGGTATTGAATCGGCGAGATGTTCCGTTCGGCCTGCAACATCTGCAGCCACTGGTTCACATCCAGATGGAATCGCTTGGCGATCCGTCCGATTTCGTCAGAAATTTCTTGTTCGCTGACGTTAATCTGATTTGCTTCACAGGCCTGCTGAATGATCAGCCGGTGAATCAGATCGTCCAGAACTTCGCGACCATAACGCTTGACGCATTCTTCGGCGACGGTGTCATAGGTGATCGAGTCTTTGTCGACGCGAGCAAGGACTTCTGGCTTCTTGCCGGAGCTACCGACTCGTGCCTGTCCTGCTGGAGGATCTGTTGCAGCTTTTGAGGACGGGCTGCGCACGTACTGCATCAGCATTCCCGTTGCCAGGACGGCAGCAATCGTGCCTCCAAACAACATTGTCCAGCGTCCCTTGGTCTGGCCTACGGCACCCGGTGCCGACAGGTGATTCCCTTCACCCATGATCTGTCTCCGAATCGGAAGTGAAACCGAACTGTAACTCAAGCCCGTACGGGCACCGACATCCCTGGCGGGCGGGGTTATAGGAATCGGCAAAAATTGCGTCAATAGGGGTTATTAACCCTATTCCCTGTCAATCTGCGAAAAGAAGAGCCTCAGATCAGGCATATTTTCGGCTGATTTTGCCAGTTTGCCCTGATTCCAGATGGTCGCAGCTGACGGCGAAAAGAATCAACACAACCGGCCTGGAAAACATTTTCTATTTCTCATCGGCCTGACAATCCGTACTTCATAGATGTGCCCTTGGTGGTGACGAAGACCCGGGTCCTGAACCATTACGATTTTACATCGTCGCAAGTTTTTGGAAGGAATTCTCTTACCGTCTCATGGAGGCCAGTAAGTCGCTTGAAAGGGGCTCCACTCTCGTCTGTCTGGAATAAAGCCCAGTGGATGCGGTCGAGTGACTGTGCGAAAGGCCAATCCGAGAATCGCGAAGAAGCGGTGTCGTCAAGGAGAAACGACATTCCGGTCAGGTAATCGCAGAGGACGGCGCGAACGATTTGGAGAACGTCGAAAACCGACCCGTCATAAGCAGCGCTAAGGGCATTCAAGGCTGTAAGCGCCTTTTTGCTACCTTCTCGCCGAAGAATTTCTCTCAATCCTTGATGATCTTGGAGATGACAAATTGGCGATGCCGCCAATTTTAGAAACAGAAAAATTGCGAGCTGTGGAATCTGCTCCTCAGCCTGCGATTTTGCCCATGATTCGGCATCAACTGCGCCGAGCCCACGGAAGATAGCTGTAAGAGCTTCAACATCCTACGTTTTGTCAGTCATTGGGTTTCTCACCTTTGCGAGAAATTGGGTTTGATTCCCGGAAATGGCGAAGCAAAGGGGGCAGGTCCAGTTGTTTTATCCTGTCCCATTTTCTTTCATCTTCTCTTTACAGTTCAAGCGATACCGTATCGACTCGCAAGTGACTTGAGTACTTCCGTCATGAAACTGCCACTTCTCCGATCCGTAGAGGCGGTGACGAGCGTGACAGGGCATTCGGTCCAACAACCTCGCTTTTCAATCACAGGCATTCGGTAGTACACATTTTTTTTATTCTTTAGGTCAATGTTCCAAATGCCGCCCAAATTCTTTCGTAACGTTTCACCAACGTAGCGAGCCACCATGTCTAGCATCTCTCTTTCGGATTCCTTGAGAATTTCATCGACTCTCCTGTAGTTTGTCAGCAACCAACCCTCTAAATGCGAAAGCGATTCAGCGGAGTAGTCCAATTTCGTGGAAACATCGGTCGGCAAAACGTTGATGAATTCCTTGAGACTATCATCCATCTCACACAGCCAATGTTCAAAATCGTCTCGTGTCGCGGACATGCTTTTCAATTTCCTCCAGTATAGGGAATTCCCAAACGATCAAGTTCTTTAAGAAGCGGCTTACTGGCACGCCCGTCAAGTGCCACCTAAATCCCACCCTTGGCTTCTCAATACTGCATCCCTAGACTGAATAAACGGGGACAGTCCAGTTGTTTTTATTTCATTTATGGAACTGTCCCCTTTTAATGTCTACCTACTCTGCTCGAAAACTAAATTCGATTGCCCTGCGGATACCCCCAAGGGAATTTAACTGTGTGATAGTCTGAAATTCGAGGGTCGAATTCCAGTGTTATTTCCCGCTTGAACGGCCAGCCAGTGTCACCAAATTCCTTCCGCAACACACCGACAATGAAATGCGCTAGATCTGACGCAACGAGAAAGCTTGGTGAATCAGCCGCGAGCCCCATATCAATGAATATGACAGGATAACCAAGGCCGAATTCGTTTTGCGTAGGAATTATGTAATGATTGCCGCAGCCGTCACCCGCCACAGGAATCCATTGTCTCGTCATCCAAACAGGAAACCGGCCCAAGAATTCTTCAATGTCCAAGTAGGATCGAAGCGGATGAATACCGTAGAATCCACCCGGCCCAACGCACGGGCCATTCGTAAGACTCAGCCAACTTCGTAGCATGAAGGGGAGTTTTATCCCCGTTCGCTCTTCAAATTTTGCAATCTCATTAGCAGTGACCCCAGAAGGAATTGAGTCTTCCGGTGGCCGAGGTACTCGATCAAGAAGTTCCGATATCTGTTCGATGCAATTCATAGCTCAACCGGCGAAGAAAAGAGGACGGGTCCAGGTATGTTCACGTTAAAATCCTCAAACCCTCAACCGCGGGGACACTGCACGTTGCGTGCAGTGAGCGTTTCCGGTTGCAGAAGGATTGTACTTTAACTCGATTCGGGTGCGACGGTTACGACGGAAGTTCGTCTGAAGGTCGCCAGGTGGCCGCAGCAATCGAAGTCATCCAAATCACGAACATGCTGTGTCCCCGTGGACATTCACAACGCTTCGCTTGAAGCCACGAAAAAGCTGTGTCCCTGTGGTCTGTGGTCCTCGGCTTCCATTTGATGCCGTTCGGGAATTTGGTGGAATAAGCAGAAAAGTCAATGTCCCTAACATCGAGGGACACACAGTGAGTCCCCAGCCACGAAGATACTCGTGCTGAACTCATGAAAAAGGTGTGCCCCCTTTGTTGGTAAATTTTTACGAGGTTGGGAGCATTCCTTCAAAGTGAAAATTTGTGTGTTTCTCCTTTTCAGCAAGTTGCTTAACTGTTTCCGTACAGAAAATGACTCTGGGAAAAAGGCGTTTGTCTCGAAAGAGAGGACTGCCATCCCACGAGCCGGCGAATATTGCCTTTTTCTTAAGGGTGAACGATTCAATGCTAAATTGTCCGCATCGGGCACAGTATTGCGAGATTTTCCCGCCACTACGGGGAATATCCACCTTCACATCTCCTGCGATCTCAACCCGATAATATTGCGGAGCATCTTTTGACCGCAGCATCGTCTCATGTGCGGCTGCTACCCCAACCGGGAACTTTACAAACGGTCCAATATCATTTTGTTCCCACGAGGCAATTACTCGACTGGAAACGATCATCAAAGGGTAAGCGCCGCAACCAAGAATGTCAGGGTAAGCGTTGCCGCCTTCAACCGTTACATCAAACGCGCCTGCCGGATACGAATCGGCTGCACCGCAATCAGGGCAGCACCATTCAATCAAACGGGAGCGAGAATGGATGGAAATCGCCATAGTCCATTTTCCCTCGTACGAGGTGTTGTCTATGATATTGTAGAAATTCATGCCGAATCCTGTTATCGGCCGAAGAAAAGGGGACCCGGATCTGCACCACCTGATTTCGTCATTAATGGACCTGTCCCCTTTCAAAGAATGAGTTCGCCTAAAATACCAGATCTACCCAGTTCGCGCCAGCCATTCTGCGCATCACGCTTTAGCGTTTTCTTCCACCTCTTACTCTCGCACTGCGTCGCTCAACCAACACAAAAGCTGTGTCCCCGGAGTGGAGTCTTTCGTAGGCGATGTACCCGATTAATCCAAAGTAAAGCTGTGTCCCCGTGGTCGTGGTCCGTGGTCCATTAGCTACCGAGTAGTTTATTCCAGGTCTTTCAAATCATCATTAAAGGTCATCTTTGAGAAACGTGCCCTCCAATCTTCTTGGCCACCCCCCGCACACCATCCACTCATTACTGATTTACCATCCGAACTAAGATCGACTACTTTGCCTGAACTCGACTTGAAGGAGAGTTGAAGCAGACCTTCATCTATTGCGTACAGAAGATAAAACAATGTCCTGTCCACACAGTCGGAAATGGCCTCAGTCAACAGTTCATCTACACGGCCAGACTGCATTTTTTGATGCCATCGCTTCGCAACCAATGAATTACAGTCAGGACGCCGTAACATATCACAGGAGGTGATGGCCTCATCACGCACATATTGCATTAACAATTTTGCAAACTCTTCGACTTCCGGAGCTAACATGCGCTATCCTCCCCAAGGAATTTGTGTTGGACCAGCTATACCGTTAAGAAAAGGGGATAAGTCCAATAATCTAGGAATTATCGTGATCAATCATCTTTTTCGGGCGGCCCCGGTTGCGGAATGTGGATTCGAGACCGAGTTGTTTAGCCGTTGCTTCTTGCCATGCGGTCGAGCCAAAGGGACGTCCTCGAGTGACTGATGTCTGGACCGCTTCGAGTTCCTTCCTGGTCAAGGCC
>CAIULL010000284.1 GCA_903899985.1 uncultured Schlesneria sp. | reverse complement strand
GCCTCGAAATAAAGAGAAGCCACTGCGTCGGAGAAGACTCCGATGCAGTGGCACAAGATTCTGAATCATTGAGTTTCAAACATTGCTCGAAAAGTTGATTCTTCATGGCCTCACATCGCATTCTTCCGGGATTTCGCCTGAGCCTCAGCATTGCGTTAACCTATCTGTGTCTGCTGGTTTTGATCCCACTGGTTGCGCTTTTTACGAAGGCGTCGTCGCTGACTCTTCAGCAGTTTATTGCTGCGGCCTGGACTGAGCGTGCTCGTGCTGCGTACTACGTCACATTCAGTAGCTCGGCTGCGGCGGCAATGATCGACACTGTCCTTGGACTGATGCTCGCCTGGGTCCTTGTCAGATATGATTTTCCTTTCAAACGATTGTTCGATTCGCTGGTCGACCTTCCGTTTGCCTTACCGACGGCAGTGGCAGGGCTGGTCTATTCGAGCCTTTATGTCAAGAAAGGATGGTTGGGTCAGTTCCTGTTTCCGTGGGGAATCGAGCTTGCTTACTCGCAGTCAGCAATCATCATGGTCCTGACGTTTATTGGCCTTCCTTTTGTCGTCCGGACGGTACAACCTGTGCTGGAAAGCCTTGATGCGGATGTGGAAGAGGCGGCGGCGTGTCTGGGTGCCAGCCGCTGGCAGACATTTACTCGGGTGCTGCTTCCCGCGCTTTTTCCCGCCTTAACGACGGGGTTCGCGCTGACATTTGCCAGGGCGATTGGCGAATACGGGTCGGTTGTGTTTGTTTCGAGCAATAAGCCGAAGGAAACCGAAATCGCTCCCTTCCTGATCATTCAAAAGCTGGAAGAATTCAAGTACGCCGAAGCAACGGCTGTGGCGATCGTGCTGCTGATCGCGTCGTTTGCGATGCTGATCGTGATTAACACGTTAGAACGACGAACCCAGGCCGCCAATTCAGCGGCTCATTGAGCGAGAAAAACAGATCATCGAGATGAACTTGAATCGGTTAAAGAGAAGGCCCAACTGATGCACTCCATTCCCAAGCACTTGCCCACTGCCAAGGTCGCTTCGACCTCGCGCGGTCGATCGGCGCAGGAAGACCCGTGGTGGGTCCGATGGACGTTAATCAGCCTGTCCGTTCTGGTGTTGATTGTCCTGGTGATTCTGCCAGTGACGAATGTTTTTTATCATGCCTTTTCGAATGGTTTTGGCGCCTATTGGAAGAACCTGACCGGTGATCCCGCAACGCTGCACGCGATTCAACTGACATTGTTTGTGGTGCCGATCGCCGTGTTTGCCAATGTCATTTTCGGCGTGGCAGCCGCCTGGGCGATCACTCGCTTTCGCTTTCCCGGCCGGACGATCCTGACGACGATTATCGATTTACCATTTGCGATTTCGCCCGTTGTGGCAGGACTGATGTTCGTGCTGCTGTTTGGTGCCAGGGGTTATTTCGGCCCCTGGCTGCAACAGCATGACGTCAAGATTTTAAATGCCTGGCCGGCGATCGTACTGGCGACGACCTTTGTGACATTGCCGTTTGTTGCGCGAGAATTGATTCCCGTGATGGAGGCGATCGGATCAGAGGAAGAAATTGCCGCAATCAGTCTTGGTGCGAATGGCTGGCAAACGTTCTGGCGAGTCACAATTCCGAACATCAAATGGGGTTTGCTCTACGGAGTGATACTTTGCAATGCACGGGCGATGGGTGAGTTTGGTGCGGTGTATGTTGTCTGCGGAAGAATCATCGGCAAAACTGAAACTATGCCGATCCGGGTCAACACGTTGTTTGAAGGGGGAACTGCGGCATCTTACGCCAGTTCGTTCGCCGTGGCGTCGCTGTTGACGATGCTCGCGCTGGTCACGTTATTTATCAAGATCGCCCTGGAACATAAAACTCAGGCTGACCTGAAAGAGGCAGCGAAAATCACGCAGGCCGAGTGACGGGTCATCCAAAGATTTAGCGAGTTTTCATGAGTATCATTGTCAAGAATCTGTCGAAGCAATTTGGAAATTTCAAGGCCCTCGACGACGTCAGTCTGGAGGTCCCCAGTGGTTCATTGCTGGCGCTTTTGGGACCGTCAGGGTCCGGCAAAACGACTTTGCTGCGGATCATTGCAGGCCTGGAAAATGCCGACAGCGGGCAGGTGCGGTACGAGAATGAGGATGTGACCCAACAGTCCCCGAAGGATCGGGAAGTGGGGTTCGTCTTCCAGCATTACGCTTTGTTCCGTCACATGACCGTCTTCGAAAATGTGGCATTCGGGATGCGGGTCCGTCACCGGCCCAAAGCGGAAATCAACGATCGTGTTCACGAACTGTTGCATCTCGTTCGCCTGGAAGGTTTGCATCAGCGCTATCCTTCCCAGCTGTCAGGGGGTCAACGTCAGCGAGTGGCACTGGCTCGGGCACTGGCGGTCAAGCCGAGGATGCTGTTGCTCGACGAGCCTTTCGGGGCGCTCGATGCCAAGGTCCGACAGGAGCTTCGTCAGTGGTTACGTCAGTTACATGACGAAATTCATCTGACAACCGTGTTCGTCACGCACGATCAGGAGGAAGCGTTTGAAGTGGCTGACCGGGTTGTGGTGATGAACAAGGGGCACATCGAGCAATCAGGGACCCCTCAGGAAGTTTTTGATCATCCGGCGACCCCCTTCGTGATGGACTTTCTCGGCAATGTGAATGTGTTTCACGGACGCGTCGAAAACGGGATGGCCATGATGGGGGCCTTGAACATCGCTTACCCCGACTATCCACACGCCGAATCACGCAACGCCACGGCGTATGTCCGTCCGCACGAGCTGGATATTGGACATGCGCCATTTGGAACTTCGAGCCTGAAAGCTCGTGTGATGCAAGTCAATCCTGCTGGTTCGGTGGCGAAAGTCCGTGTTTTTTCAGAAGAATTTGGCCTGGCCTTGAATGTCGACTTGAACCTGGAGAGATACGCCGAATTGAAGTTGAAACCGGATGACGTTGTCTACGTCGCCGCAAGACGAGTCCGGGTGTTTATGCCACCATCGGCCGATTACTCGATTTGACAGGTATTGTCGATGACCTTATTTCTTGCGTCATGGCATGACCGTCTTTGGTCGTGCCGTACTACTGGCGTTTGATTTCTTTGTGCGGCTCGAAGATTTCGTACCGGCAGCCTCGCCCTGGCTTGATGCGACGATGAAAATTGTAGAAATGCATCTTGTTACACGGGGGTTTCTCGTACCGAGTGCGCATCGCGTGAACGAGTGCGCATCGCGTGAATTTGATCAGAAGATCAAAAAGGCCTCACGCGAAGGCGATACGCCACGAAGGGAAGATTTCGATTGTTCTGTCTTCTTCGTGACTCCGCCCCTTCGAGTGAAACATCCTTCGCGTAAAATATCTTTTCTGACGATCAAAAATGCGTTGAAAGGACTCGTCGATGACACATCAAATACGACGAAACCAAATTGATCCGAAGTACACAAACTTGGATTTCTTCGTCACGTCAGTCTCGGCCTCTGATTGGGTTGCGGGCGATGCCCGTGCCGTGCTCTTCACGCGATATTTGTCAAAGAGGCTGCTTCTTCGAGGACTAAGACGCAGTGGCACAGAAACCACATTGATGTTGGAACTGGACCTGATTTCTCGTGCAGCGACAGCCGTGTCAATTGACACCGGTTGCTACTTCGCTCCAGAATCCGCGAGCGGACGCTGCGGATCAGGCTAAGATTCTTCCCGGGTGTTCGTTCGGCGCGCTCATGCCTGAAGGAATCGCAACATGAATGACCGGTTCGATCGACAATCGGCGCCCCAGGCAGCCACGGTTCCCGCTTGGATGGTTTCGTTGCTGCTGCTGGCCGTCGCAGGAATCATGCTGCAGAATGCCGGCTATCTGCCAGGTTTCGGTGGCCGCGCCGCCAGGGAATCGCGCCCGATTACACCCCGTGGCGACTTGTCGGATGATGAAAAATCGACGATTCAGATTTTTCGCGAGGCTTCACCGAGTGTCGTGCATATCACCACACTGGCTCATCGTCGTGACCGCTTGAACTTCAATGTTCTTGAAATCCCGGAAGGAACAGGGACAGGCTTTATCTACGATGATGCAGGGCATGTCGTCACCAACTTTCACGTTGTTCGTAATGCTCAAGCGGCCAAAGTCAATCTGGCCGACAACAGTTCGTGGGAGGCGAGACTGGTCGGATATGAACTCGACAAAGATATTGCAGTCCTCAAGATTGATGCTCCGCCGGGAAGACTGAAGAAAGTGGCAATCGGCGAATCGGCGGGGTTGCAGGTCGGGCAAAAAGTTTATGCGATCGGCAGTCCGTTTGGCCTGGATCAAACATTGACCACGGGAGTCATCAGCGGGCTAGGTCGTGAAATCAAATCGATGACGGGCCGTCCGATTGAAGGGGTGATCCAGACCGATGCCGCGATTAATCCGGGAAATTCCGGAGGACCTCTGCTGGATAGTGCCGGCCGAGTGATCGGTGTTAACACAATGATCGTCAGTGAATCAGGAGCTTTCTCAGGGATCGGCTTCGCGGTGCCAGTCGACATCGTGAATCAGGTTGTCCCGGACCTGATCAAGTCGAGTCGCATGGAACGAGTTGCGTTGGGATTCAAGCTGTTCGACGATTCTTTCACGCGTCGATTGGGGATCACACGAGGTGCCCTGGTCGAACGGGTATTTGAAAACAGCAGTGCAGAGGCAGCCGGGATCAGAGGGACATTTGGTGACGATGACGGGACAATTTATCTGGGTGATATCGTGGTCGAGATTGCAGGCCGCCCGATTCGCTCCGAAAACGACATGGCCAAAGCCTTAAATGGAAAAAAGCCGGGTGAAGAAGTCTCTGTTGTCGTGATCAGGGGAAATCAGCCAGTAAGGCTCAAAATCAAATTACAGGTGGCGAGAAAATAGAGCCGTCAATCGCAGGACTAATCCAGACCGATCTCTCGCTCACGGAGGTTCTGGAAGAATGGGACACCCGACCCTCTTCTGTTGGATACCGAAAAAAAACGGGCTGACCCTCGTCGGTCAGCCCGCGGAATTCGCGTTTTTCTCACTCGCAGACGATTCAGATTACTGTGGAGGAATCGGTGGCGGAGTGGGCGTTGCAGCCTTCTGGAAGTAGACGGCCCATTCGGGGAGTTTTGAGGCAGCGGTCCATCCGGCGATCGAGGGGGACCAGAGCAAGGTTTCTGAAGTAATCCGACCTGCAGCAATCGACTGCTGCACTTGCTCTGGAGAATACGGCCCCTGTGGTTGTCCATTGACCGCGACATGCCAGGCAGGAAGCGGCGGTGGGACAGGCGATCCCCCTGCGGGAACACCCATTCCGACGCCAGGGGTGTTCATCATGCGGCCAGCCATGGCGACACCCATTCCCAGTCCGATGCCTTCGCCACCACCACCATGTTTCGCGGATTCCCGCATCGCTTCACCGAGCGAATACTGTTGAAACTTGGTCATATCACCGAGAACACCCATGCTCGTGCGGGTATCAAGGGCCTTTTCAACGGCCTCAGGCAGCGAAATGTTAACGATGATCAATTGCGGAATGGCGAGACCATATTCGTCGTCAATCCGCTCCTGAACGTACTTTCTCAGCTCTTCGGAGAACTCGGTATATTTCGAAGCCAGGTCGAGAGCTGCAACCTGTTTTTCGGCGAGCATGTCAGCCATGGCTGAGGAAATGATCGCTCGCATGAGTTCGGTCACTTCGTCAGCTTCGACGACACCGTCGGTACCGACGAGTTCGGTCAGCAGAGCTTTTGGTTCGACCGCCTTCAGTGCATAGGTTCCGAAGGCTCGCAACCTGATCGGACCAAATTCCGGATCACGCAGCATGATGGGGTTGGGTGTTCCCCACTTCAGATCGGTGATCTGACGCGTGGTAATGAAATAGATTTCCGACTTGAATGGGCTGTTAAAACCAAATTTCCAGCCGGCGATCGTGCTGAGGATTGGCAGGTTTTGTGTATTGAGGGTATGCGTCCCCGGTTCGAACATATCGGCCACTTTGCCGTGCATCACGAATACGGCGATTTGTCCCGGTCGAACGATCAACTGGGCCCCTTGTTTGATCTCGTTCTGGTAGCGAGGGAACCGCCAGACGAGCGTGTTACGGGTGTCATCGATCCATTCAACGATGTCGATCAGTTCGCCACGCAACTTGTCAAACAATCCCATGATTTTTCTTTCTGAACTTTCAAGGATAGGAACAACTCGAATGATTCTACCCTGCTTGAAGTTTGCCTCAAGTCAGCCGGTTTCATCAGCCTCGAATTTGGAGGACAAAAAAGGTGGGATGCTGAAAATCATGGAATTCGCGAAAACGCCCGTTTTCGAGTGATGTTTAATCAGATTGTACCGTTTTTTTATGAAATCTTGCCGGGCAGACGGAATTTGCCAATTGATTCTCGCAAATCAATTTAAGACACTTTCCCTGATGGGTATTTTGAAGATATTGTTAACGGACACTCGTTTCGACCGGCAGTTTGCCGAAAAATATTGAAAACATCAGCCGTTCTGGTTTTGTGACGGACGCAGGCATTTGATGGAGGATCGTGATCAAATGTTGGGACAACTGGTTCCCGTCGGTGGCGGAGATCCGATTCCGCTGTTGAAACCGCAGTTAATCGTCGGTCGACGCCCCAGTTGCGATATTCGGCTCGACTTCGCCAACGTTTCGTCTCATCACTGCCGGCTGGAATACATCAACGGCTATTGGCGAGCGACTGACCTCAGTCGAAACGGGACAAAAGTCAACGGCGAGCGAATTGACGAAAAGTTCCTGCAATCCGGCGACACCCTGATGTTTGCCCGGCATCCGTTTGAAATTCAGTATACGCCCGATCCCGACGGTGTTCCTCCCGAACCGGATGACGTCGACCCTTTCGCGATGAGTTTGCTGGAAAAAGCAGGACTTGGCGGTAATCCACGTGACCGAGTCTTGCCGCGTGAACGCCCCGGCTCATCCAAATCAAAACCGCAACCGGGAAATTCCGCTCCAAAACCAACGACAACGAACAACGCATCTCCCCCCAAAACGCCCGATGAAGATGACCAAGCTCTGGAATGGCTGAATGGCTGATTTGATTCCGACTCTTTCCCCGGCCGATGTCCGTGAATGGTTTTCCCGTTTGTCGAAGGAGGACTTCGCCGACCGGAAAATTCTGCTCATCATCCCTGATGCGACCCGGACGGCCCCACTGCCGCTGTTATTCGACGCACTGTTTCAGGAGGTTCGCCCTCACTGTCAGTCGCTCGACGTCCTTGTCGCGTTGGGGACGCATCCACCGATGTCGGACACTCAGATCGCGAAACTGCTCGGAATTGACGAGACCGAGCGGCGGCGGTTGTTTTATCAAATGCAGGTATTCAATCACGAATGGGACCGTCCCGAACGTCTGTTGACGATTGGAACGCTGGGAAAAAAAGAGACCGAAGAACTGTCGAATGGTCTCTTGTCGCTCGAAGTTCCGGTGCAAATCAATTCCAGGATACAGGATTATGACCTGTTGCTGGTTCTGGGCCCGGTCTTTCCGCACGAAGTCGTCGGTTTTTCGGGAGGGAACAAATATTTCTTCCCTGGAATCGGTGGCCCGGACATTTTGAATTTCTTCCATTGGCTTGGAGCGTTAATCACGAATGCCGAGATCATCGGAGTGAAAGACACACCCGTCCGCCGCGTCGTCGATGCAGCAGCACAGATGATTCGTCAAACTCGGCGTGCGATTACGTTTGTTGTGTCGTCAGATTGCAGCCTGCACGGCCTGTTTTACGGAACACCGGAATCCGCGTGGAACGAGGCAGCAGACCTTTCCAACCGCGTTCACATCAAACGGTGTGACCGCCCCTATCAGCAAGTTCTTTCGTGCGCTCCACCGATGTATGACGAGCTCTGGGTGGCTGGCAAATGCATGTACAAGATGGAACCCGTCGTCGCCGACGGGGGCGAGCTGATCATCTATGCTCCGCACATGCACGAGATCTCGATCACTCATGGAAAGTTAATTGAACAAGTCGGTTATCACGTCCGAGACTATTTCACGAAGCAATGGGATCGATTCAAGGACATCCCGTGGGGTGTGCTGGCCCATTCAACACACGTTCGCGGGAGCGGAACTTACGAGAACGGCGTCGAAACACCCCGTGTCCGTGTCACCTTGGCGAGCGGGATCTCTGAAGAGACGTGTCGACGTATCAATCTCGGCTACCGAGACCCTGCTTCGATCGATATCGAATCATTCGCCAATCGGGAAGACGAGGGGGTCTTGCTGGTCCGTAAATCGGGCGAGTACCTGTATCGGCTGAACTCCAACCGAGACGCGGCGAACACTCAAGACAAAAAATCTTGATCGCCGTAAAAAACGGGGTTTGAAAAGATGCCTCGGTTTTGTTAGCGTCACAGCATGGATTGCAGTTTGTCAAGGACTGATGCGCTGGAATCGGTTTACGACAACACCTCAAGAACGCCGCTCAAAACTGAAGGAGCCGATAAATGATTCGTCGTCATCATCTTCGTCGACCAACGCCCAGGCAGGGATTTACTCTGATTGAGCTTCTTGTCGTGATCGCAATTATCGCCATGCTTGCGGCGTTGTTGTTACCCGCTGTGCAGCAGGCAAGAGAGGCAGGTCGGCGGGCTCAGTGTCTGAACAACCTGAAGCAGATCGTGCTGGCGATGCACAACTATGAAAGCTCGTACCGATGTTTCCCACCAGGTTTTATTCAACCGGGGACCGGTGGAGGTCAGCTTGGAAACTTGCCCGAGCCCGCACAACTTGACACCGTGATCAAACGTCAAAAGGTCTTTACAACCATCGATAAATGGTTCATGCCTCCTGAATGGGGCTGGCAATCCTTCATTCTTTCAAACATGGGTGAAGGGACGATCACTCTTGATTTTGGTCAGGCGAAGTTCGGAGCCAACAACGTCCCGTCACCGAATGAACAATACATCAGAACGAACATTCAATCTTACGTGTGCCCGAGTGCAAAAGCCCTTCCTTCTGCTCGACCTGGAACAGGGCAATCTCAAGGCTGGGCGTATTCAACGTATCGAGGGAACATGGGTGCTTACGACACAAGTGGTACCGTCCAGAATGCGCCGACGACTCCAAATGGAATGCTGTATGACGGCAGTTCGGTTCGCATGGGGGATGTGACCGATGGAACGTCGAACACACTGATGCTCGGTGATTCGTTATTCGGGTTCTGGGCCGACGGCTTTAGTTGCTGTGTCCGGGTTTGGGATGACCAGAATCACCCTGATGTGTTTGACACGTGGTGGGCTGCCGCTTTGCCGAGTAATAATTCTATCCCGTTGAACTTTTTCAGTTTTGGCAGCGGTCACAACGACTTGTGTTGCTTTGCCCTTGCCGATGGTTCGACCAGAGCCGTTTCCAAGAAAGTTGATGTGAACGTGTTTAAAGCCATCTCCACGCGCAACGGAGCATTGCGAGGTATGGTTCCAGGTGTCAATATCGAGAACGTAACTGACGGCTGGTGATTCCGCTTCGGGACGGTGTTTGAAATGATGAGCCCGGCATTATCATGATGCCGGGTTTCTTTTTCTGGTTATGGCTGCTCACTAAAAATGATTTCGATTCGTGTGAATGGTGAGGCTCTGCAGATCGCCGCAGATTCAACAGTCGAGAACTTGATCGCTCAACTGAAATTGAACTCGAAATTTCTGGCGGTGGAATTGAATCGCCGGGTTGTTCCACGAGCCGAACATGGCCGAACCAGGCTTGCTGCCGACGATCAAGTTGAAATTGTCACGCTGGTTGGAGGGGGCTGAACTGCTTCTATGACTGAACTTGATGTTAAGCCGCTTCGTCTGGGATCGCACAACTTCACTTCCCGATTGATTGTCGGCACCGGCAAATACGCAACGTTCGAGTTGATGCGCGAGTGTCTGACGATCAGCCAGGCTGATGTCATTACCGTTGCGGTTCGACGAGAACGACTCGTCGATGCAGCAGGTCGCAGCATTCTCGATTTCATCGACCTGAACCGCTATACCATCCTGCCGAATACAGCAGGCTGTTTCACGGCAGAAGACGCGGTTCGCACGGCGAGGCTTGGGCGAGAAATTTTATTGGGGCTGGAAAATCCTGGCGCAAGTTGGGTGAAACTGGAAGTTCTGGCAGATAAAAAAACGTTGCTGCCAGATCCCCTGGCCACGCTTGAAGCCACAAAGCAGCTTGTCGCAGATGGTTTCGAAGTCTTGTGCTATACATCGGATGATCCGATCATGGCGCGTCGATTGAAAGACGCGGGAGCAACGTCCGTGATGCCGGCTGGCAGCCCGATCGGCAGTGGACAGGGAATTCTGAATCCCAATAACATTCGCATCTGTCTGGAATACCTGAAAGAGGGCGATCCAAACTACCCCGTGATTGTTGATGCTGGGGTCGGAACGGCGAGTGATGTGGCGTTCGCGATGGAACTGGGTTGCGATGGCGTTCTACTCAATACGGCGATCGCTTCAGCGAAAAACCCTCGTCTGATGGCTGAAGCAATGTGCCTGGCTTGTCGAGCCGGTTATCTGGCAGCAAATTCAGGTCGCATTCCAAAGAGGCTTTACGCGACGGCAAGCAGTCCCGAAGACGGACTGATTTCAGCAAAGTAGTCTACGGATCGATCTGGCGTCCGAAGTTTTGACGAACCGAGATTTTGATGACTTTGTCAACCAGGATGGTTTTGCATCTTGTGGACACGGCTTTTCGCCGTCTGTAATCTCGGTATACGCTTCAACTCGGCAGTTCGTCGGAAGCCTTGCCCGCAATTGGGGCAGCGAAAACTTCGTGACAATGTCCGTTCAAACCGTCAGTGATCGCTGTGGAAAAGTTGAGTTTCGCGAAGGACAGGTCAAAAATTCGATTGTCGGCACTCGAAATTAGGGATACGATACTTGCTGCAGCTGGCAGTCACAAGGTTTTTGTGATCGATGCCACTGATCCACTGGACTTTGGCGTTTGAAAACGTCGGTTTGGGGTGCAAACGCAATGAAAGAGCGTCTCAACTGGATGCTCCCATCGGTTTTCGTGGGGCGAATGTTTTCGACTGACGTGCGAATCAGTTGGTGGTTCGGAATCGTTCCACTCGTCGTTTGCCCAACGCATGGCCTGGCGTTAGGGTTGATGTTTACGGTGTTGTTGTACCTCTCAGCCCTGCTGCACGAATTTGCTCATGTTTTCGTTGCTCGCTGGACAGGTGGAACTGCGGACGAAGTTCACCTGACGCCAATCGGAGGGATCGCTCTGGTTCGCCCGGCACGCGGGGCTTTCGGAATGGGAATTACGGCTGCCGCTGGACCGGCAGTGAATCTTCTGATTTGCATTTTATCGTTTCCAGGGTGGTATGCGCCCGCGACATTGCCCGGGTCGCTTAATCCGTTCGTGATGCCAATTGAAGGGCTTCACACAAACACTCCGGAAGTCTGGCGAGACCTGGGATTCCTGATATTCACCGCGAACTGGATCCTGTTACTCGTTAATCTTTTGCCCGTGCTGCCTCTTGATGGCGGTCAGGTGTTAAGAGCGAGTTTGCTGACGCGCATTAACCCTGAATTTGTGAATCGAACTGCACTCAACGTTGGTATGTTCGTGGCAATCATCATTCTGATTTTTGGGGCCTATCTGGACCTGAGTCAGGTGGTGCTGATTGGAACTTTCGTCTTGATGACGAATGTCATTCAATTGTTTCAGACGGAAATCAACGAGCAATCGGACATTTCAGAATACGATTCTGATTTATCAGATGCTGAAGAGAACCTTTTTGACTCCAGTCCACTTGAGTCAGCCGATTCCTCGTTGAGCCCCCTGGACCAATGGCGAGAACGTCGCAGGGCTCGGCGCGAGCAGCAAGATCTGATTCGACGCACTGAAGTCGAGCAGCAATTGGATGAGTTGCTGGCAAAGGTTCACGAGTACGGGTTCCAGTCTCTTTCTGAGCAAGAGAAAAAATCCCTTCAAAGCTGCAGCAAGCTGATCCGCGACCGGGGTAAAAGCGAAAGCTGATTCAAGTTTCTTCCCGGTTCTGCTGTTCAGGAACTTCACGCGGGACAGTCGTAAAAGTTCCTCGGGTTGATGGAGTCGAAGCTCCAGACAAACCGCTCGCACCGGGCTCACTGCTTTACTTTCGGATTAGCCGCGATTAATTTACGCGGAGCACTCGGCACGCTTACACATCGGCATATTGCTCAAATCTCTGATTTCTGCGACAACAAAAATCTTAATTCCCGGGTGGTCTTGCGAATCGTCGTCGAGATCGCCGTAAATATCGAAATCCTTGGCGAATCCGCTCAATAGGGTGCACGCGTCGTGTATGAACCGCCATCCGAACATCTGGTTCGACAACTCACCGAGTTGCAGCTGTGTCACCCCCGTGATCTGCGGCGGGCTCGTAGCCGGGTTCGCCGACTTTCTTTTGACCTTCCTGCCTTTGATTCGGTCTGGATCGATTCTCTTGTCCAGCTCCGTCTGTTGACACCGTATCAAGCAAAAAAGCTGGAAATCGGCCAGGGAGAATCACTTCGAATTGGTCCCTTCGTGGCGATTGATGAACTTGGCCGAAGCAAGCATGGTTCCACAATACTTGCTCGACGACTCAATCGCCGTGATCGCTGCGTGGTCAGACGAGAACGCCTGCCAATTGACCGGGTCACCGAAACGGCCCGTCAGATGGAACTCGTCCTGGAACGACTGAAAGGATTTGTTCACCCGTATCTTGTCGTCCCCCATGAAATCTTACCGACCGAAAACAACGAACTCGTTCTCATCAGTCGCTACGTCCCTGGCCTGCCGCTGAATGAACTGCTGATACGTCGTGGCCGATTCCCCGCGACCATCGTTGTCGAGATCGGCCGGCAGTTGCTGGAAGGCCTTGCAGCCTTGAATTCCCGTAGTCTCGTTCATGGCGACATTCGACTATCGAATATTCGCCTGACGGAAAGCGGATTGGCAGTACTTGTCAACGGCGGCGTCCGTCAGGTTATTCGCCCTTTCCCGTCAATTCATGACGCATTGCCCGTTGATCATTATGACGGTATGGCCCCGGAATTAATCGGGACGGGAGCCGCTTCAACGGCAAGTTCCGAGCTTTATTCGCTCGGGTGTGTATTGTGGCAACTCCTTGCGGGTCGCCCCCCATTTGTGTCTGCTGACCCGCTGGTGAAAATCGCCTCCCATCAGACTCAGACGATCGACGATGTGCGGAAATGGGCACCTGACACGCCAGCGATGCTCGCAGACTCGATTCGGCAGCTGACATCTCCGTCGCCATCGATGCGTCCTCGTAGTTTCGAGGAAGTGCTACAACATTGGGGCGCACCAAGCTCACACGGCCGGTCTCGAATTCGACAATTCCGTCGACTGTTCAATGGCGCAATGCCTCATTTTTCGGAGCCAGCAGCGGACTCTCGTATGGGGACCTGGGTCTGGACAGCGGCAGCGGTTGTTGCTGTCGCAACCGGACTTGCACTCAGCTACGACAACGGGCTTCGCAATGAATTACTGAACGTCGCAAAAAACGTGGGAGCAATCACGCAACCAACCCGCGACCAACAGAACGACACAAAGCCGGTCGACAAACTGGATGGCTCGCTCGCTCATCGAAGCGGCGAATTCATTCCGCTTCCCCCGCCATCGGACGACGGCGTCATCCTGCTGACCCAACATGGTCCGTATGAAGCAACAAACGTCAGCCTTGATCGACGACTGTCAATTCGAGGATCAATCGGCGTTGCGGCAGAAATTCACGTCGGAAACGCGCCGTTGAATCTCGCATCGGACGATGTTGTACTGGAAAACGTGACGATTCGCCGTTCAGAATCTGCGGAACTCGACATGGTGGCGATGGTCACTGTTCGATCTCGGTCACTGCAGATTTTGAACTGCGAAATATCTAATTCTGAAATCGATCGAGACTCAGTGGAAGCGTCGCCAGTACGCCCTGGCGTTGCGGCTGTTGCCTGGATTTCACAACAGGCTCATGACCCGAAAACGGCCGAGATAACGATTCGAAACTCGGCGTTTCATGGAAATGGTGTGTCGGTTGCCCTGGTTCAAACACCTCGATCAGTGAGCGTCGAAAACACATTGAAAACGGGTGCTGGTGCGTTGCTCACTCTGGGAACAAAATGCCTGGCGACGGAATTCGCTGTTCAATTGGATCAGGTGACGCTCAGGGACTCGGGTTCCATGTTATGGATTGCAGGAGATTACGCCCGATCAAAGGGTGCGCCTTCGATTGCCATTCAAGCGAAAAACTGCGTTTTTCAGCTTGATCGACCCGATTCCGGGTTGATCGTGATTGACTCGGATCGACCACGATCAGACATCGCAAAATCGATTGAAATGAAGTCGCACGAATCGGTTGTCGAGCCGGGAACCGTCTTACTGACCGCATTCGATCGAAGTCGAAACCGGCTTGAGCCTCAGGACGACGAACAATTTGAAGGGCTGGTCGCAACAGAAATCAAATTCGCGGGAGCAGACATTCGAAGCGCCAGCGATTCGTCTGTCGCTCATTTGGCCGGCCCGCGTACATCCGAGAAATCACAACCTGGAATTGACGCCCGTCGCCTCGGCACAACCACGCCACGCCTCCCTAACCCCTGACCGTCATATCGAGTGTTTTCAGGGCTGAACTTCGACGAAACGATCCAGCGAGGCATTGAGTCGAACCGAAGTCCGCTTCATCCTCCGCCGAGACGATAGTTGAACTGAAGCGAAAGCAACTCGGCGTTTGACAGCCGCGATGAATCAGAAAGCAAACGGCGATACTGCTTTCTTCTCGGCGAGTTGAAGAGAGTCAGTTGAACACGATCGCACGACCCGGTCCGCCGTGGCAGTCTCGAATTTTGAGTGGCGCAAAAAGGAAGTATCCCCCGTCGGAGACATGACTGACGTTGTACAGGAATTCGACGCCAACCATCTCGCGACTTCCGAGCGCCCAATATGTCGTTAATGCCTGTCGTGGGTCGACACCACCCAGATCCGGCGCATCCGTGGCAACACAACGGATTCCACGGCTTTTTAAATAAACGATCGCCTCCGCATCGGGTGCCGGCCAGCCTTCGCTTTTCCCCGATAGGGGATCGGCCCAGACTCCCGAATCATCTGGTTGCGGTTTCAGGTGGCGATCGAGATGCCCTGTATGAAACAAGACGACGTCGCCGGGCTTCAGCGGTGACTTCTTTTGTTCGAAATCTTTAATCAGAGACGCCGTGATCGTTGGCGATGCAGGCCAGATTTTGGCGTCCGTGGTCCCCACAAGGTGACGGACATCGATGACTCGCAAGGGTCCGCAAGTCCAGTCCAAGGGGATCTTTTCCGTCGTCAACGAACTGAACCCGCGCGGACCATACTTTTGCTCGAAGTCCTTTAACCATCCTCGAATTTCTGGAGCGTAGTCAGGGCTTTTGCCTTCAGGCGGGAGTGCAAACGACGGTGGGACCAGATGCGTGCCGGCCATCGAATCCATCATGTGCCCATGATGCCACAGGTCCAGGTATTCGGAGTACAGAAAATCCACCTTGAGATAGACCTGACGATGCTGCCCGGTGGCAATTCCCGGTGATGTGACCGGCAGATTCGGTGCCAGAGTCGGAGAAAGATCAACCACTCGTTTATTTCTGGCAGCATCGATCAACCGTCCGGGCAGGTCGCCCCCGACAATCGAGAAGGCCCGACCTTCGCTATAGGGCCCCCCTAGGTGCTTCGGCCCCATCATACAGTAGAAGGCACCTGTCTCGGGCAGTGCACCCAGGTTTGTCGCCCCTTCGGTCCAGATCATGCCATGACGTAAACCGGCATAGTGAGTCGGTTCTGCGAGATTCGGCATTGGCCCCATACTGGCGCTATCGGTTCCCAAGGTCATCACACCGCGAGACGCGAGACATTCCATGCAATCAGGATCCGGGTCTGGATAACCAGGTGCTTTTCGATCTACGACATCTGCGATGAACCGAGCCCCTTCAGGGAATGGCCGGTAATACTTGTCTGAATAATCACTCCGGAACAGGACGACATCACCAAACTTCAACGGCCGATGTCGAGCCTCAAATCGCTTGACGTGATCGGGTGTGACAAGGGGGCTAACCCCTTTTGGAGCCTGATCAAGGAGTTCACGAACGTCAACAACGCATGCTTCACCGCCGAATTGCCACGGCTCGATTTTGTCCGTATACGCCAAGCCAAGTGGTCCGGATTTGGGCCGATTCAAATCAGGCCGCGTGACCGAATGCGGTGGCACGTCCAACTGCGTTCCTGTGTTACCGTCAATAAATAACGTGTCGATGTGATAGGCCGAGTCCGGTCCGATCGTTCGCTGATGACTCAGTTGGAATCGAGGGAACGGATACGTCGGCCATGTACAGGGATATTCGGGTGCAATCAGGAGCGAATTGTCGATGAAACGAGTTTTCTGGCTCGCCGCACCGGTCTCTTCTGCTGCTTGAGCACAAGAGACCAAAGTGACGGTCAAAAGAAGGCAAAGCAATGCTGAGACGCGAGGAATCATGAGCGCGAGATTCATCATGGTCTGTTTCGCTTTCAAATTGTTTTTGACGAGCAACCGTCCGGCAAGTATTTCTTCTCCCGAGTAGCGTAAGCTTAAAGCCTCCGCGTTTTCCAATAGCGGGGGCTGTGAGCCTCCGCTAAGAAAGAGACGATCCGCTAAACATCAAGCGCCGTATTTTTCCAATCGACCTGCATGAGCCATCGCAAGCAGCATCAGGTGCTTCGCCTCAAACTGGCCGAGCCCTCCGCGCAGGCATTGTGATTCACCAAACTTTGTCGATCCATCAAATCGACAATGGTTCGCCGACAGGAGGACGGGCACGGGATGCCAGCTGTGTGACTTCATTTTGCTGGGTGTACTGTGGTCACCGGTCACAACAATGACATCAGGATTCAGTTTAGTAATTCTCGGGATGGCAGCGTCGAGTTCTTCCGTCCTCTGAACTTTCAGCGGGAAATTGCCGTCTTCGCCGGACGAATCGGTGTATTTCCAGTGTACGAAGAAGAAATCATAATCGTTCCACGCCGCTTCCAGTCGATTCATCTGATCTTCGAGCGTGTGTCCTGCGTCGAGGATGTCCATGCCGACAAGTCGAGCCAATCCGCGATACATCGGATAAACGGCAATCGCCCCCGCCTTCATTCCATAGACTTCCTGGAAAGGAGGAATGGCCGGCATGGTATCAATCCCACGAAGCGTCAGGAAATTTGCGGGAGCATCGTCCTTCAGCACAATCTTGGCTTGTCGCAAGAACTCCGCCGCAACTTGTGCGGTCTTTGCGCTGCCAGCCGAACGAGCGACGGGTTCCAAGGCGGGGACCCCCGTCTTTTGCGGATCGGTATCCGCCACATCGCCACCCAGGCCAGCACCTCGGAAGATCAGAACAGTCCGGTAACCTTCACCCGCCCGAACAAAGACTTCAACGCCTGGGACCTTGATCTGATTCAGCTTTTCGCTGAGCTTCGTTCCGACTTCCGTCGGGATACGACCCGCGCGTCGATCGGTGATATTGCCCGCTGCGTCGATCGTACAAAAATTTCCTCGAATGGCGACGTCGTTGGGGCCGAGTTCAAAGTCAATTCCGAGAGCCTCAAGCACACCGCGACCGATTTGGTATTTCACAGGGTCATAACCGAACAGACCGAGGTGCCCAGGACCGCTTCCTGGTGCAATTCCTGGCAGCACAGGGGTGCTCAGTCCGAGTGTTCCGCGACGAGCCAGAGCATCCAGGTTTGGCGTATTCGCCGTTTCGAGTTCCGTCTTGCCACCCGGTTCGAGCGGCAGTCCACCCAGTCCGTCACCGACAACCAGGACGATTTTTGAGCCGTTATCTTTTTGCAGTTTACGAGTGAAATCGTGTGGATCAGTCATGAGAAAAGAGTCACCTTCAAAAGCGGTTGTTCCTGCAAGGAAATTTGCCCACAGTCAATCAGGTTCGCGGGCGTAACCCGATTGTCGGAAAGTGCGTATCCACATGCAAGCGAACATGGAAGCAACAAAAAGAGTTGTTTCTGAACGGGTCACTGCATTTTCGCTCGGCCGAGAATAAAAACGCGATGTCTTTCACCCTATGGTTGAGGCGGGCTTTCACGTGGCTTCCCGGATCTATTGAAATCCGGCTGTTCTTAGGGCAATGCGTTTGGTTCGCACACAAGGAGGTCGCGCGCTCGGGGACATAGGTAACACCGGCGTGCGTTGAGAAAACCGCTTCTGAGTCATACAAATCAAGTGACGACAACGAATTCACCGAATTAAGCAAGAAGACTTGCAGGGAATGCTTCAATAGAAAGTTGCCGAGAGATCAATTCCTGAGAGTTCATCGATCACGGCAGGCAAGCGCAGTTTTTGCAAATTCCGAGGTGATCAACCAAGAGTGAAAGAGAATTGTGACAACGACAATTCAGGAAACCGTACCGAGTGCTCAACAGGCCATCGATCGAAAAACTGTTGTGCAAAAGCTCTTGTCGCAACTGGGAGGTGGGACTTACCTCGAAATTGGAGTTGAACTTGGGCAGAGCCTGCTCCCGATTGAAGCATCGCAGAAACACGGCGTTGACCCCAACCCAATTGTACCCGTGCGCCATCGGATTCGGATGTTGATGCAGAACATGTTTTCGCGGAACAAAGTTCATCTGCATCAAATGACCAGTGACGACTTTTTTGCCCGGCGGAATTCGATCCTGGGCGATTCAAAGATCGACGTCGCTTTAGTTGACGGATTACATACGTTTGAGCAGGCCTACAATGATGTTTTAAACTGCCTGCAGGTATTAAGCCCTCGAGGGGTGATTATCATGCACGACTGCAATCCCCCATCGGCAAGGATTGCCTTGCGAGCACGCTCACACTCAGAAGCGCTTAAAGAATTTCCGGCCGACGGCGACTTAAGGTGGTGCGGTGACGTCTGGAAAGCGATCGTTCTGCTTCGGTCTTTCCACACGGATTTGCAGACATTCGTGCTCGACACGGATTTTGGCTTGGGCATTGTGAGTCGCGGCGCAGCAACATCAAAGCTTTCGTACTCGCGCGAAGAAATTGAAGCGATGTCATACGAGTTCCTCGCAGCGCGGCGGACGACATTGCTGGACTTGCGTCCCGCAACGTCGTTCAATGAGTTTCTTGCCAGTCGTTGAATCGATTTCAGAAATCGGTGATGCAACTGACGAGAGCAACAAAGGGGGAATTAATGACGCAACAGCAAGTCCTATCGTGGAGCAACCGGGTCATGTCCTGGCTTCGTCGGCTGAGACTACGGTATCAGCGGCCTCGTCGCATATCTCGTTATTTGAGCGCAGCATCACTTCAACCTCTGCCGAAGTACAAAGAAACTTCTGCCACCCACCCTCAGGGTGAGTTATTTGAAATCTGGCGCAGCATTCCAAATGGGTTTAAGTGGCTCCACTATTTTCCAATTTATGAACGAATCCTGGGTGAGTTCCGAACACGGCCGATCCGTTTTCTTGAAATCGGTGTGTATCACGGAAGTTCACTACAAATGTGGAAGCGATATTTTCACCCCGACTCGGTCATTTTAGGAATTGACATTGATCCAACCTGTGTCCAGTTTGAAAACTCGGATTCAAAGATCTACGTGAGAATCGGTGACCAGTCGGATACCGCATTTCTACAACGGGTGATTCAAGAATTTGGCCCGTTCGACGTGATTCTCGATGACGGCAGTCACTTATGCTCGGACATGGTCAAGACTTTTGACTACGCGTTCCTGAACGGACTGACTGATCGCGGAGTCTATTTTGTGGAAGACACACATACAAATTTTTGGGGACACTGGCGCGATCAGAAATATTCGTTCATCGACCTCTGTAAGGATCTCGTTGATTATTCACATTCCCACTACTGGGGACAATCTGGAATTGACGTATTTGCATCCGGAAATCCGCAGCGACTGTCCGCGATATCCGTGCCACGTATCGGCAGTGAAATTGAAGAAATTCGTTTTTTTGATTCGATTATCGTGATTTACAGAAATAAGAATCGCGCCTTGCCCGTCGTTGAGCATCTTTAGCGACTTACCCTATTGAATAAGTATCAAGTAAAGATGACTGTCAAAGCGACTCCATATTAAGATGTTTTTCCAACACAATTAATACTATTTATAAATAATTCACTTGAGATAGGATGATTCATGGAGAGTGTAGCGACAGACCTCTATCTCGATCTGATTAAGCGGTGTTTATTAAATTCCATTTATGAAGACGAATCGCACCATATTCTTCCCCCGACAACGTTGATACAAAAGATTGCGAATAAACTGTCCGGCGGCGATCGTTTCTGGATTAAAAAACAGTCATATGATACGGCAACCCGAGACGAAGGGCTTGCGTGGCCGACCAAAGCCCATTCGATGATCGGCGTCCACCGAATGAACAACTTGAGGAAGTGTGTCGAAAGCGTCATTCAAGAGAAAATCCCAGGGGACTTGCTGGAGGCGGGTGTATGGCGAGGAGGAGCAAGTATTTTCATGCGGGCGATTTTGAAGGCTTATGGAATCACCGACCGCGTCGTCTGGCTTGCCGATTCGTTCAAAGGTTTGCCCGCACCTGATGTCAAAAAATATCCTGCCGACAAAACATCACGACTCCATGAATTTCCTCAGTTAGCCGTTTCCCTCGAGGAAGTGCAGAGAAATTTCCAGAAATATGATTTGCTCGACAGTCAAGTGAGGTTTCTGCGCGGTTTTTTCAGCGAAACACTTCCGAATGCACCGATCGAACAGCTCGCCGTGCTTCGACTGGACGGAGACATGTACGAGTCAACCATGGATACTCTGGTGAATCTCTATCCAAAAGTTTCTGACGGTGGGTATGTGATTGTCGACGACTACTGGTTGATCCCGGCCTGCCAACAGGCGGTGAACGACTTCCGCGTTTCAAACGGGATTAGTGACGAAGTTATCACGATTGACGCGAGTGGTGTTTACTGGCGTCGATTTAAATCACGGGATCGCAAGTAATGTCCGAGGAATCAACACTTTCTCCCGTTTCAGCGTGTCCTGCGACAGCAGCAGAGGTCGACCCAAGTTCTGTGACGGTGGTCATCCCTGCGTATCAAGGCGGAGACAGGCTTCTCGACTGCATCAGATCGTTACAAGCCAGTACATCCAAGTCGATGAAAATCCTGATCGTGGATAACGCATCGACCGATGGTTCAATTGAGAAGGCCGAAGATTTATTTGCGGCGGTGGAAGTACAGCGGAATCCTGAAAACGCCGGATTTGGTGCCGCCTGCAATCGCGGAATCGAAATCGCGATGCAACGACATGACTCCTTCGTACTTCTGATCAACCAGGACACGACGGTCGCCCCGGAGATGATTGAACGACTGGTCACCTTTGCGGACCACTCACCTCAAGCTGGTGTCGTTGGTCCCAAGACACTCTCAACGCTCCCCATGCCCAACGGATCTCCACGCTTACTTTATGGAGGAGCCTGGCGAACGTGGTTGCCGTTGTGGCAACGGATTCCTGATAGTGGCCTGGAGGACTCCAACAAGCAACAACCCCCAATTCAGGTCGATTACGTCTGGGGGCACGGAATGTTGTTACGCGTTGCTGCGCTCCGTAACGTCGGTTCGTTTGATCCGGGATTCTTCATGTACTATGAAGACATCGATCTCTGCACGCGGATGATACAGGCAGGCTGGCAGGTCTGGTGCGTGCCAGATGCAGTCATCTGGCACGACATGAATGACGGTGCCCGGGCATCAAAATCAGAGTCATGGAGATGGGAACAAAAAGTCGAAAGCATGCTGCATTTTTATCATCAGCGATCGTCGCTTCCCAAAGCGATTTTTCTTACCTTCGCCACGATTGGCCGAGAATCAATCTCACTCGCAAGACATCGTCATTTCTCCGCGCTGATTCACCTGTTTTCCGCGACGATCAAACTGAGAGCGTCTTTGCTCCGGCGTTGTTTTGACGGGAAGCGATCATCCTTTGTCACCAGCCAGGCACAGGCCGCCTACGGTGTGCCGAAGCAAAAGCACTAGTTTTACGGCAAAATTGCGAAAATTTCTTTCAATCACCATCGCAGACCGATTGTTATCCTTCTGGTGATTTCAGCTTTTGACTATCGAGAACCGCTACAAGCGGTTTGCCTGGAGTTCCCGCTCCATGAAACCGAGGAACTTTGGCGATGCTCAAAACGTCAAGTTCCTCAAGAGAGGGAATCCCAGCTCGCTGACAACGTTGCTGAAATGCTGGCTGAAGGACCGAAGATCTGTGCCATCGGCATCGGCCTGCAATTGCTGCCGACACGACCGACGACACCCAAGGCAGAAGAAAATCGTTTTTCCGGCGAAAAAAACTCAAGAGAGTGGTGTTCGGAGGCTAGTTTCGGCCCCTTTCCACTAGCCTGAATCCCTGTTTCTCTGCTAGAATTCGCCCCCTTCGACTCTGTGGGATGGCGCGGATGTTCCTCGTCGGCAGTGTTGAGTTGTCTTTTTTTCCTGGAACGACGGTCGCGACTCTTCGCATCTGAGTTCCACGGTGGTGATTCGAGGCGTCCTTGACCATCACCGCAACAGTACAGCAGGAATAGCATGGTTGATCGGTATCTATTACGTGAATTTGACATCAGCGACGAAGAACTCGAGCTGGCAGCTGACATTTCCCTGGCCGAGGCCGAGCACCTCGAAGAAGGGAGCCTGGACCATCTCTATAACCGTCGCGATGAAGGTTATGACGTTAACGCAGTTCTGGAAGGAACCGTCGTTCGCGTTGAAGGCGAAGAAGTTCTGATCGACATTGGCTATAAGAGCGAAGGCATCGTGCCGATCGACGAGTGGGAAGTTCCCCCCGTCGCGGGCGATAAAGTCTCGGTCCTGCTGGAAGAAATCGAAGACGAATTCGGCCTGATCCTGCTGTCGAAAAAGAAGGCGGACCGGATCCGCGAGTGGGAAAAGGTCATCAGCACCCACAAAGAAGGGGATGTTGTCGAAGGCAAAGTCCTGCGAAAGATCAAGGGTGGTTTGCTCGTCGACATCGGCGTCAACGTCTTCCTGCCAGCCAGTCAGGTTGATATCCGTCGCCCACAGGACATCGAATTCTATCGCGACAAGACGATTGAATGCTTGATTCTGAAGATTGATGAATCTCGCCGAAACATCGTTGTCTCGCGACGACGATTGATCGAACTGCAACGCGAAAAGATGAAGAAGGACTTGCTGTCCGACATCACCGAAGGTCAATTGCGTAAGGGAACGGTCAAGAACATCGCCGACTTCGGTGCGTTCGTCGACCTGGGCGGTATCGACGGCCTGCTGCACATCACCGACATGAGCTGGGGCCGGATTGGTCACCCGTCTGAAATGGTCAAGATCGACCAGGAAGTCGAAGTGATGATCCTTCACGTCGATCGCGACAAAGAAAAGATCGCCCTCGGCCTCAAGCAGAAGGAAAAGAGCCCCTGGGACAATGTCGAAGGGAAATACCCTGTCGGCACGAAGATTCGTGGCGAAGTGGTCAACGTCATGTCTTACGGTGCGTTCGTCAAGCTGGAAGACGGGATCGAAGGCCTGGTTCACATCAGCGAAATGTCCTGGACCAAGCGAGTTAACCATCCGACCGAACTCGTTAATCCTGGCGATGAAGTGGACGTCGTTGTCCTCGGAATCAACAAGGACAAGCAAGAGATTTCTCTGGGCATGAAGCAAGCTCAGCCGAATCCTTGGGACGAAGTCGCTGCCAAGTACCCACCGGGCGCTTCGGTCAGCGGTACGGTTCGCAACCTGACTAATTACGGTGCCTTCATCGAACTGGAAGAGGGCGTGGATGGATTGCTGCACGTCAGCGATATGTCCTGGACCCGTAAGATCTCGCATGCGAACGAGATGCTGAAGAAGGGTGATCCCATTACCTGCCAGGTGATCTCGGTCGATCAGGAACGCAAGCGAATCGCGCTGGGACTCAAACAACTGGCCGGGGACCCATGGGAAACAACGATTCCCGAAAAGTACCAGCCAGGCGCTCAGGTCATCGGCAAAGTCACGAAGATCACGAATTTCGGTGTCTTCGTGGAACTGGAGCCAGAACTCGAAGGCCTGCTGCACGTTTCGGAACTTTCAGACCAGAAAGTCGAAAACCCCGAAACATTCGTCAAAGTCGGACAAGAACTTGACGTTCGCATTCTGAGAATCGACTCGACAGATCGCAAAATCGGACTCAGCCGCAAGTCGAACCTCGACCTCAGCGGTGCGAACGAAGAAGCGAAGACTGGCGAAGGCGCCGCTGCGGCTCCGAAGCCCAAGGCGGAGCTCAAGGGTGGTATGGAGGGCTCTGCCGGTCCGTTGTTTACGCTCGGATCAGGGACGGAAAAGGAAAAGACCGAAGAGGAAGCGACTTGATCCTCTGAGATTTTGAAATCGGCTTAACATTTTTCCGATGTCAAGCCCGTTGAACGAAATTTGTTCAAAAAAAACGACGGCCCTTCGGTATCACCCGAAGGGCCGTTTTTTTGCGCATTTTGCCAGGTTTATCTGACCGAAACGATCGTTCAAGTTGCCTTACGTCGAGTTTTCCGCTGGTCATTACCGATAAAGAAACTGTGGGTTGGTATTCAGCCGCACTATTTTTGCCACAGGAGGTGGCGTCTTGAACCTAATGACACTCCTCAACGGCAGAAACTTACGATGGCTAAAACGACCACCAGATTTCGCGAGACTTCATCCGCCTCCCAAACCCCGCTCGAGACTTATCTTCGTGAAATCAACGAAACGTCGTTATTAACGGCGAACGAAGAGAAAGAGCTTGCACGACGGATTGAATTGGGAGATCTCGATGCTCGCGATCGCATGGTTCGCGCAAACTTGCGACTAGTCGTCAATATCGCCCGGGCCTACGCCAATCGGGGATTGCCGCTGCAGGACCTGATCGAAGAGGGAAACCTGGGGCTATTGCGAGCCGTCGAGGGTTTCGACCCGGACATGAACACCCGCTTCAGTACGTACGCCAGCTATTGGATCAAGCAGTCGATCAAACGGGCGTTGATCAACACGGGAAAGACGATTCGTATTCCCGCTTACATGGTGGAATTGCTGACCAAATGGCGACGCGCCACTGCCAAGCTGGACAATGAACTGGGTCGCGCACCGACTCAGGAAGAGGTCGCTAAGGAACTGGGACTTCCCAAAAAGAAGCTGAGTATCGTCAAGACAGCTATCGACCTTTATATGTCGACACCCCAGACGGATGATGACGACGGTGGCTGGCAGATGAGTGAAATGGTCGCCGATCAGCGGACGAAGGGGCCTGAAGACGATTTGCTTGACGCAGACAATTTGAAGCACGTCTATCGAATTCTCGAAACGATGGACCCACGCGAGGCATCAATTCTGCGAATGCGATTCGGCCTTGATGATGCAGAACCAAAGACGCTGAAAGAAATCGGTGAACTGCTGGGCCTGACGCGCGAACGCGTCCGACAAATCGAAAGCGATGCCTTGAAGCGAATCGCCAGAGAAATCCTGGGCGAGTAGCACAGGCTTATGTCGCATATTTCCAGGGCCGATGATACGATCTTTGAGGAAATCCCAAGGACCGGAGCCGGGAGAATCTCATGGAACTTCAAGTCAGCGCTCAGACCGAAGCAATTTTTCGACAAAAGCTGTCGACGGGTCATTATGCCTCTGAAGACGAACTGCTTCGCAATGCGTTAGCGTCGTTGAGTGAGTCTGACGATGATTGGGCTGCGATTGAAGAAGGGTTGGCAGCGATCGATCATCCGGAGACGTGGATTCCACTGGATGTTGCTGACGCGGAATTACGCTCCAAATTGCAGATTCCGCCGCCATGAGTCATCTCTATCGGGTCGTCCTTGGTCCGTTGGCCCGAAACGATTTAGCAGAGGCCTACCAGTATGCGGCAGGTCATGAACCAATCGCTGCTGCAAGATGGTATCATCGATTCATCACCGCATTACAAACACTGAGCGAACGCCCAGATCGCTGCCCTCTTTCAGCGGAAAACGGAAAGTCGCCGGTTGAGTTGCGTGACTTCCTCTTCGGAAAACGGCCCTACGTTTTCCGGGTGATTTATACGATCCGAACGGACGTCGTAGTAATCATCCGCATCCGACGAGCGCAAAAAAACGACGGCTCGGTTCCGACGAAATTCGGGATGCCCTCGATCAAGGCTAAATATCGAAGAGTCGGAGAAGTTCTGAGATTGCCATCGAAACCGAACGACCCCGGCGATAAGCTGGGTCTGTTCGTTTCATGGAAGGTGTTAGAATTTGCTCTTGCAACTCACTTCATACGGTATTTTCTGGTGGCTCGTATTTGCTAGCGTCCCATTGATCGCATCGCGTCGCGGAGGTTATTTTGGTTTCCTCTGCGGCCATATGATAATAACCATGATCGTGATAACGCTCGATCTTCTGTGGATTCAGTCCGAAATCCATGATCCTGACTGGGACGGCACTCCCGATCAAGACATCATTTTCATCATTGGGGTGGCTATTCGAGTGTTTCTCGTGAATACCATCGTGCTTCCAATGAGCTTCCTCGGAAGTGAATTGCATTCGATGGCACAAGAATACAAGTCTAGAGATGCCATACGGTGCCGATGTAACAAGCAGACGTCAAACACATCAGATTGACGTCAGAACTTTTGGTGCTGTCCTAACTCTGAGTTGGTCCCTACTTCGGCTTCTGTGGCTTGCTGAGCAACAAATACGCCGAGAGAAGCGTCAGCGGTGCCGCAACTGTCAATAACGAAACCGTTGTTTCCGATTCAACCTTAATGAACGGCAAGAGAGAACCATCCTTGTGAATGAACGTAATCTTTTGAAATAAGATTTCTCCGTCGCGCAAACTAACTGGATGTTCGTGCATCCATTCAATCGACGGTATATGGAAGTTATGACTCGCTCCCCACAGACAAAGAATACAGCATGCGATCACCAGCGTCGCAACGCCGACGCTTCGTCGCCACGGCTTAAAGAAGTCGCCCATGATTTACCCCACTACGGTAGTGGGTCAATTTGAAAATCGTTTCATGGGGTTGATTGAGCATCAGTCTTGACTGGTCGTACTTCACCGTAAATTGGGTGCCACGTTCTATCATTCTGATCCAGTCGCCATATCGGATGCCCTTTCTCTCCAGCAGACTCATTGGTTATCTCAAGTGTCGTTCTGTGGTCAGAGAGTAAATCCTCTCAACATGTCGCTCAGCGTGTTTTGCGATTTCTTTCAGGGCCAGCTTCATGACTCGGTTGTATCTTTCTTGAACCTTGCAACTCTCAGCAACGATTGGATCAGGTGATCGGATCTCTTTCAGAACACCTGAAGAAAAAATCGAAAGTTGCCTGCGGCTCTTTCGCACCGATAGACGAAGAAAACATTTTCAATGACAAGGTCGTCGCCCTTAACGAAGAAGGGACTTTTGATCGCGACCCCAAGGTTAGAAGATGCCGTGTAAGGGTCCGCCTGGTGCGGCAAGTTGATCGACTCGCCGTGTAACATGTGGATCCTCGATCAGCGGCGGGGCGTGATGCGGTTTGATTCGAGCGTCGATCACGAGCGGACCGCGACAGCCCCAGTGCTTTTCGTGCATACTCGCGTCGATACCGTCGATGTCCGCTGCGGGATTTGATCGTGTGAACGTCACCCAAAGCCAGTTGTTAAGCGTTCGTGCGGCAAATTCGCTGTCGTCCACGACGACAATCAGCGGGAACGATTCGAATGTCGTCGTTTGATGACGCATCTCGGCGCAGAACTGAGAGATTAGTGGCCCGCCAGACTTGATGGTGGCGGCTTCGACAACCAGAACGCCTGGTATCGCGATCCTTGGATTGCGGTAACCGTCGGGTAAGGAGAGCCCCGGCGGCAATTCTCTTCCGAGGTCTCGTCGTTTGGCCCCGGCTGCGGCAATGACCACCTTGGAACCCTGATTGAATCCGCTACCGGAATAATCGAGCGTATCAATCGTCGTTCGTGTCTGAAAATGCAGGTCATTTCGCCAGTCGACTCGTTCCAGCACGTGTCGAAAGTAAGCGGCGATATCGTGGATATCGAGAGATGGCTGATCTTCGTGGGCAACAATGAATAAGTATTTCGCCAGCGACAACTGGCCTTGTCCAAGAATCGCGTTCGCGGTTGTCAACAATTCCTGCGGCGTACGCGTGCTTGCGTAAGGGACGTAACGTTCACTTCCAATTGCCAGAAGCAATGGGTGAACACCGGCAGCGTCGACCGCGTGGATCGCTTTGACACCTGGTAACACTGAAGGAATGATCGGGCCGGTGATCTCATGGATGATCTCTCCAAATGACGTATCTTCCTGCGGCGGACGTCCCACGACAGTAAATGGCCAGATAGCCCCGGTTCGGTGATAGACATGATCGACCTGCAGATAGGGGAATTCATGCTGCAAACTGTAATAACCCAGGTGATCGCCGAAAGGTCCTTCTCGCTTTGTGAGTGATGGATCGATCGTTCCCGCAATGCAGAAATCAGCATCGGCATAAATTGGTAATTCGCCACCACGAGAAATCATTCTCACGGGACGACGACCAAGCGCCGCAGCAAACAGCAGTTCCGATAACCCCTCGGGCAAGGGCATGACGGCGGCCAGAGTCATCGCCGGTGGACCACCGACGAAAATGTTAACCGGTAATTTCTTGCCGCTTCGCACTGCGGCAGCATGATGAACGCCGATACTTCGGTGAATCTGGTAATGCAGGCCGACTTCGCGATTTGGAACGTAATCGTTGCCAGCAATCTGAACGCGATACATTCCCAGGTTTGAGTTTTTAAAACCGGGGAAATCAGGATGCTCGGAATAAACTTGAGGCAGGGTGATAAACGGCCCTCCGTCATTGGGCCAGCTTTTCAATTGAGGAAGCTGGTCGAGTGTCGTTTCATTCTCGATTACCGGCCCGCGCCGAACGCGTCGGGTCCACATCGACCACAGCGTGGCGGGAAGACTGCGATAACGCCACGGATTTTTTGCAAGTTGGCCGGGGTCGATTTTCAGCTCGACCAGTTTTCGCACGTTTTCAAGCGAATCACGAAAAATGAATCGGGTTCGTTCCATGGTTCCGAAAAGATTGGAAACCATAGGAAACTGGCAGCCTTTAACGCGAGCGAACAAAAGAGCGGGGCCACCCGCCAGGTAGACTCGCCGCTGAATTTCAGCCGCCTCCAGCACCGGGTCAATCTCGGCATCGATTCGCACGAGATGCTTGTGTCGCTCCAGGTCAACAACAGTTTCTTCGAGACTACGATAACCCATAGATCAATCAATGCATTTCAAGAGTATCCGATGAATAACATCTTCCGATGGGATGATAGCCGTAGTGACCACAGATTTCGTGTGTCGATAGTCGTCACTTTCGAACGAGAAAGAGCACTGCTTGACCGAAAACGATCAAGCAATGGCACATGAATTCTCGATGATTGACACAGCACCGATCGGTTTCATTTTCAAACCAAAGAATCAACTGACACCCGAACGCTCTCGTTCGAAAGCCAAACTGGTGTTGCGATGATGACGGACATCCTTGGACAAGGCTCGGTCCAGCTTGGCCAGTAAGAGCTGGATCTCATTCTCTTCGTGGATGGTCAAATCTGTTTCCCCGAAGCGGACTTTGTAAAACAGTCGTGAAATCTGGTCTGGAATATCTTTCTCTCCCACAAGTTCCAGGTCAGAAGAATAATGACTCGCGACCATCTCGGCGAATTCCTTTTGGGTCTGGTTTGGCGAACGTTTGAGTCCATGCGATTTCATCATTCCTGTAAATCGTTCGTAGAACTCCACGATTCGATGCTGTTTGCGGATTTGCTGACGACTTTGTTTGTCCAGCCAGCGATTGACCCACAAAAATAGCCATCGAGCTGACCAGGCAAACGCCGCCAGCGCCAGCAATAAAGAAATGATAAAGATCACGCCACCAGGACTGAACCAGTAATTACGGTTCGTGAAAATATCAAACAACATACGCAGAGCCGATTGAGGCGAAGTAAACAGCTGGCGTAAAAAGATCACCAGATTAAACGCCATTTTTCGCACCGGCTTATAGATCGACTGTTCCTGACGGTCGAGGGACATATTGAGAATGTTATCGGACCACAGTCCGGCGAATGCCGTTTGCATATCAGACCAAAGCGAAGTTTTTTTGGCAGACATTCCGGCGACACTCATTGATCGTGCGTCGACGGGTGTCGCATCGAATGTCGTCCATCCGACTTTATCGACCCAGGCTTCAACCCAGACATGCGCAAACCGCTGCTGGACCTCAAGCCAATCCTTTTTTTCCGGGTGGATAATCCCACCTTTGTATCCACTCACCAGGCGCGCAGGGATATTTTCGGCTCGCAACATCAGCGCCAGAGCGGTCGCGAAATATTCGCAGTGACCTTCCTTTCGATTGATCAGGAAGTCTTCAATGGGGTCAATCTTCGGATCCTGGATCGATTGGTCCAGAGTATACCGATACTCGCCGGAATCTCTTAAATATTCTTCGATCGCCGTGGCGATTTCCATCCGAGTCAACTCACGAGCGACGGACTGCGCTTCTGCCTTTTGTCGTCGGGCGACTTCCGCGTTGACAATATCGTGAGTCAGCTTTTGCAATCGAGTCAGGTTGAGAGGAAGTCTTTTCGACCGCTCTAGATATTCGCTACGGGCATATGCTTCCCTCGTTCTCGCTGAGACGGCGTACGAATAATGATGTGGCTGTTGTTTGGGTAGAGTTGAACCGACGCTGTAGATCATGAGCCCGGACTCTTTTTTCTGATCATTCTGAGTCGCGACTCCGGTTAATTCATTGAGATCGCCAATAATATGCCGATGCGAGTCGATGATCACCTGGGGCACGCCCAGGCAAAACAAGACCCCTGAATCATTTGCATCGCGTCGAACGATCTGCTCGATCTCAGACCTCTCATCCGGGCGTTCAAAGGGGCGGTTATAAAGGCCATTGAAAGGATCGACGCTCCATCGCCCACTTTGATAGTGAGTCAGGACCCCGGAACGAAACAGGGGTTCTGCCATCCCCAGTTGTTCCGCGTACTCCTGCACAGCAATCAACTTGCCGGTATTGAGATTTCTCAGCTGAATTTCAAAAACTCGCTCCATACTTTCGAGGATGCGGCCGAGTTCCCCTAGACGGACTGATGCCAGGCCAGTCTTTTTTGTGATCGCATTCAGGACTTCGCGATCTTCATTCAGGCTGACTGTCGACCCGACCCAGACCCGGGGAGTCACCGCAAAAAACGCCGCACTAACAAGAAGAGCGGAACAGGTCGTCAACAGCACGCCACTGACAAATCTTGCGGTCAGCCAGCGGGCTCCACCCTCGTGTTGAACGGCACCACGCACCTCGCTTCGCAGACGGTCGTTCGGGGGGAAAAAATCGACATCACTGGCAGGATTCGACGCGGATTGAGCCAGTCTGATTTTTTCTTCGTCTTCAAATTGTTGTTCTGCGCGCCACAGCGAGAAAATCGAAAGCGTCCAGACCGCACCGAACGTATAGGCCAGGGCGCAAAATCCAAACCAGCCTTTTGTCGTCAAGACGGAAGCTAATGCAAGCTGAAGGATTCCCAATGCCATCAAAAACCAGTAGAGCCTTACGGTTTTTTGTTGAAAGAGAACAATCCAGGTCACGTATAACAGAAGGTGCGTTCCCGCGAGGAGCTTTCCTTCGCGATTCTCGCTCATGAACTCGACGCCAGTGGCGATCAAAGAAGCGATCCCCAGGAAATTCGCAGTGAAAGAATTCAGGCCCGCTCCGACGGTTTGATCGCGTCTCCAATGAACTTCTGTAAACAGGTACCCGCAAACGACAATGGGGATGGACAGGAACGGCAAGGCAAACCCAAGACGTCCGCTTCCGTAGGCGACCCCTTCACTTTCCGCACAACCGAGAATCGCTCCGACAAGAGCGGTTAACCCGTAGAGACTCATTTTAAAAACAAATGCGAGATCCATTAATGAGCTCTCCCTCCCAATATTTTTATGGACATCAGCTCATCCGCCTCGACTGTGAACCTGTATCATAAGTTAACAGTTGACCGGGTGTGATCTCGCTCAGATTCAAGAGGTCAACCCTGCTCGATAACAAGTCTTGATAGGGAAGAGTCGTCGTCCTGGTCGTCACGAGCAAGACTTGTGTCATCGACGAGCTGTGTTGCAGCGTCGTACTGAGAAGCTCGACAATGTCTTTTGACGGACCCGCTTCGAAAACAGCCAGTCCGTCGAGCAGGGACTCAAGACTGGTCGATGTGCCGTGTCCTTCCCAGTGAAATTTGCGATCCCCTGCGGCTGCCAAAGTCAAAAGTCCGTCGCGGCATTCGCGTCCGCGTTCTGCCAGCAGAGAAGCGACAAAGCTGAGTGCAAATTCCGTCTGCTCCCGAAAACTCTCTGGAGCCGTTGGAGGCCAGAAAAGATCAAGAACAACCGCCAGCATGTGTTCGCGATTCTGCTGAAACTCACGCAGAATCAGTTCGCCTCGCCGGGCTGTCGATCTCCAGTGAATCGCCCGCGGATTATCACCAGATCGAAACTCACGGAGCTGATGGAAATCATCATGAAAAACTCCGTGATGTGGCTGCATTCGCGTCACGAGTTCCGTCGCGTTCGCCAGTTTCTGTTTCCACGCCGGCGAGACTTTTCCAATCCGGGGATAGATCAGGATTTCATCCGAGGCACGAAATACCCGACTGCGTTCGACCAGCCCCAAAGGAAATCGGGACGCCGCCCGTAACGGACCAAATCGGTAACGACCACGTTGACTCAACCGTAACTGATACTGGCCCGATTGAGTTGTCCGTGGAGATACGCGAGAAAAAAGGACTGTTGCTGAAAGGGACTCTCGCGGATGCACGATTTCATCTTGAACCGACATCATCCAGATCGCAAATAGCGGACGGCTGTTGCTCAACGAAACATCGACGGAAAACAATTCACCCTGCATCGCTCGCCGCATCGCCAACCGCTGAACGCGCGCTGCCTGCAACATCCCAAAGGTCATCCACCCGTTAATGACAAATGGCCCAGCCATCAGAGCAAAGACAAGAAACAGCGTGTTCTGCTTGGTCAACATCGCACCGGTAAACAGAACGATGATAATGGCGAGATAGATCCAACCTTCCAACGGAATTGACATCCGGTGCTGGGTCACCATGACCCAGGCTGGAATTCTGAAAGGAGAATTTGAAATCGAATTCAAGACCTGCATCAGGCCAGACAGACCCATCAGGATCACCAGACCGCGGAAGAAGACATGTCCTGGCACGGGCCAGTTTCTTGTCACTTGTGGGAAGCGAAAATAGACTGCTGTCAGTAATAACGCTCCGACGATCGTCAGTATCCCTGCAAACGGATTCCGTTTTAAATTGGTCGAAGAGAGTGTTGAATCAGACATTCTGCATGAATCTGCCAGCAAAGGACTCGATTATTGACGAGCGAGCAGGTATTACAGGCGATTGCCGTAAGATCGTCCAGTGATGGGACTCGAATGTCAGCGCAAAAAAACATCGCGTGACGCCCAAATCTGGCGGCACGCGATGAAATCAATGCAAGACACCTGCGGCTTTCCGCAGGTGTCCGCAAGATATTTACGCGGAGCTGATGCTTAACAACAAGCGAATCAGCGGCTGCTGTAGTTTCGTCGGCGGGGTGGTCCGCCAGCAGCTCGGTTTCCCTGGAACGCGCGTCGTTCGCCAGGAGGTCCTTGCGGACGTCGAGGTGGCATGCCATCTCCGCTCTCAACAGGGCGAGCCGGTCGATGTTGTTCGCGGTCGTCAAAGTCGTGGGTGATCGCTGAAGCAGCGGGGATCACCACCAGATTCGGCGTTTTCAAGATATTAATTGGCTGACGAATCGCTCGTTCGATGGCACGTAACTTCGAGCGTTCCGAAGGATCGCAAAACGTTAACGCGATTCCGTTGGCACCTGCACGACCCGTTCGACCGATACGATGTACGTACGATTCGATTTCGACCGGCAGATCATAATTGATGACGTGCGAAATGCCGTCGACATCGATTCCTCTTGCGGCAATATCTGTTGCCACCAGAACTCGCAATCGGTTTGTCTTAAAGTCCGAAAGAGCACGTTGTCGCTTTGATTGCGATTTTCCACCGTGAATCGTGTCAGCACGCACGCCAGCCTGCATGAGGTGACGCAAAACCTTATCCGCGCCGTGCTTTGTTCTCGTAAAGACCAGGGCACGCGTCAGTTCTGGCTGAGTCAGCAATGTCTGCAGCAAACGAGGCTTGTTCGAATTCGGAATGATATAGATCCCCTGTTCGACCGTTTCGGCAGCGGTTGCAACAGGAGTGATTTCAATCGTCACGGGGTTTGTTAACAGCGACGTCGACAGATCGCGAATTTCACGTGGCATCGTTGCCGAGAAAAACAACGTTTGCCGGACCTTCGGAACTCGCTCGGCAATATGCCGGATATCATGAATGAACCCCATGTCCAGCATGCGGTCGGCTTCATCCAGGACGAATGTTTCGACATGGCTGAGGTCAACAAACCCTTGCCCCATCAGGTCACAGAGTCGGCCTGGTGTTGCCACGACGATATCAATTCCGCGTTGCAAAGCGCGTACTTGTGGAACCTGGCTGACACCACCAAATATCAACGTGTGACGAATCTGCGTATGCTGGCTGTACGCGAGAATGCAATCGGCGATTTGAATCGCCAATTCGCGGGTCGGGGCCAGGATCAATGCTCGAATCGGTCGACGAACTTTGGCGGAAGGAACCCCCGCTTCCATCAGTAGATGGATAATCGGCAGTGCGAATGCCGCTGTTTTTCCCGTACCGGTTTGGGCGCAACCGAAAAGGTCGCGACCAGTTAACGCGTGCGGAATCGCTTGTGCTTGAATAGGGGTCGGGGTTTCATAACCTTCCGATTTAATCGCATTCAATATGGGCTCACAAAGCCCGAGATCAGCAAAACTCAACGAAAACTCCAAGCTGGCCGTCGGAAGCAGATGCAACGCTGCAGGACTCGAGCGTGAGAAATGGAATCGCTTCACGCAGCATGAGCACGACATCGGCAATGATCAAGCCGATGCTGTTCAGTGAAGTGACGCACACCGGTCGCGTCACTTCAAAAAATCACTCAATTTGCGATGGAACGACACCCGTCCCACGACCGTCATCGTGCCGTTGTTCTGGCATGAGGCCGCGTATTTAGGAACCCGCAAGTCAGGGGAATTCCACCAGTGCTCAAAATGAAACACTGACTGGAAAGACCCGTCTTCCAACGCATTGCTCACGGGGTTCAGGACGAGATGTGCCGGACGCAAGCAGCGTCCATAATAAAACCCATCGCACCCTGAAAGGGTTTATCCGATGGCATCAATCGTCCACAGGATAGATAGAGCCGAGGCTCGTGCTCGCAAGTATAACGGCCTTGCCAAAAGAGTATAGAGGAAAGTTGTGATTTCGCGGGAAATTCACAGACTGAGGATAATTGAGTACGAATTAAACAGGCTGGAGAAATCTCAAGGCTGAAGTGAATGTGATCCAAACACGGCCTTCGAGCAGTCTGAGAGCGTCGAAAGTTGCGAAAAAACCGCTATTTGTCTGCGTCTTTCGTGAAGATCCGTATGACAGAATTCATTTTTTCAATCGACTTGCTGTCTTTACAAACACTCCTATGATCTAGTGGCATCTTCAAGCCTTGCCCGGATGATGCAATTCTCGGCCGTGATCCTTTTGGAGTCGTTGAAAATGAAGCCTGTTTCTAATGACGTCATCGAAAAACAACTGGAATGGAGATACGCCACAAAAGTGTTTGACTCGACGAAAGTGATCCCGGAAACCGACTGGAAAACACTGGAACGGGCACTTGTGCTGACTCCGTCGTCATTCGGATTGCAGCCATGGAAATTTTTCGTCGTCACTGACCCCGCCAAACGGGCACTCTTGAAACCAGCGAGTTGGGGGCAGTCTCAAATCGTCGACGCGTCACATCTTGTCGTTTTTGCGATCCGAAAAAATTTGAGCGAGTCGGATATTGAACGCTTTGTGGCCAGAACGGCAGAAGTGCGCGGAACGACGGTCGAATCCCTGGAAAGCTATCGTCAAATGATGGTTGGCTCGCTCTCAAAGCCTTCGATCGACATCAATGCCTGGGCTTCACGACAGGTTTACATCGCCCTTGGCTTTTTCATGTCAACGGCAGCGCTCCTGGGAATTGACGCCTGCCCGATTGAAGGTTTTGAGCCAGCCAAGTATGACGAAATCCTCGGCTTATCGGCACTCGGCTACGGCGCATCAGTCGTGGCCGCAGCGGGCTATCGTTCTGGCAGCGATAAATATGCAACGCTACCAAAGGTTCGATTCAAAGCTGAAGACGTGATTACTCACATCTAAGCCTCGATTTCGACCGATGGGCGACTGCCAGGACATGAAAATTGAGCGGGGCGCATGGATACGATTTTTATTCGCGATTTGATCCTACGAGGAATCATTGGCGTCAACGCCTGGGAGCGCGAGCAACCCCAGGAATTTGTCATCAATATCGACCTTGATACCAGTGTTGAACGAGCTGGCATCACCGATGATATTTCGGATTCCGTCGACTATCAAAGCGTGGCCGACCGTGTTTCGACTCACGCCATGCGTATTGGTCGCTTTACGGTCGAGGCCCTTGCGGCCGACGTTGCTCAAATAGTCCTGGCTGACTCGCGCATTGACCGTGTGCGCGTTCGAATCGAAAAACCAGGTGCTGTTCCAGGTAGCCGATCGGTGGGAGTCCAGATTGAACGAAACCGAGACTGGCTTGCCAGTCGGTCTCAAAGAGCGCTCCCTGGCAAGACACCCGCCGATCCGCTTCCAGCATCGGCAGTTGCCTTAAAAAACGGACTCGATCAGCCTTTCCAATCCAAGCCACAGTCACAGGAATGCTACCGGGCTTGCCTGGGACTCGGATCGAACACCGACGCCACTTTCAATCTTTCTGAAGCCATCAGAAAACTAAGCAATGAGCTCGTTATCGACGCCGTATCAAGTGCATGGCAGTCTCCCGCCATTGTCGATGCCTCAATGACCGCAGGCTTGCCTGACGGCATCAATTCAGGCTTGCCTGACGGCATCAATTCAGGCTTGCCTGACGGCATCAATGCAGGCTTGCCTGACGACATCAATTCAGGCTTGCCTGACTACATCAATGCAGCACTTCTGGTCCGGACAAGATCGACAAAGAACGATCTCGTCGTGACCCTGAAGCGAATTGAAAACGAACTTGGTCGAGTACGATCAGACAACTGCAAGAAACAAGTGACGATCGATATCGACTTGTTACTTTTTGATGGCGTTATCCTCAAGAAGGACCTTTGGACTCTCGCCTATCGGGCCATGCCAGTTGCTGAACTTCTCCCGTCCCTTCCTTCTCCGGAAACGTCCGAACCCATTTGGAAAGCAGCACATCGATTGGCTGCCGAGGTCAGAATCCTGCCCCGTTTCGACCTTCTTCGTTTGCCTGCCCCGCTATAATCCCTCAGACAATTTCACCGTAAGCTAGAGCCGTTGATTCATGAGCAATCTTCCCCACGTGGACCAGCAACCTGTCTCGAATCCTCACCGGAATTACCGGTTCTATGACTTGCTGATGGTTGCATTTGTCACAGTCCTTTTCTGCAGTGAATTCATTGCGGCAGGAAAAGTCGCGCGGATCGGTGGTTACAACTTCGGCGCAGGAGTCGTTTTTTTACCGTTGAGCTATCTGTTCGGGGACGTCCTCACCGAGGTCTATGGATACGCCCGATCGCGAAAGGTGATCTGGGCGGGTTTCTCGGCATTGATTTTTTCCAGCATCATGTCCTGGATTATCGTTCAACTCCCCCCGTCAGAGGCATGGCCAAACCAAGCAGCATGGGAGACGGTATTTGGAAGTACATGGAGAATTGTTGCAGCATCGCTCCTGGCATTTCTGATCGGCGAGTGGGTGAATTCTGTGGTCCTGGCGAAAATGAAAGTCTGGACCCGAGGCGAACACCTTTGGGCTCGGACGATCGGATCAACGATCGCCGGTGAAGCCGTCGATTCCGTCCTTTTCTACCCGTTAGCATTCTGGGGAATCTGGTCCAACGACCTGGTCGTACAAGTCATGCTGACCAATTACCTGCTGAAAGTCGCCACGGAAGTCTTGTTGACTCCACTCACATACCAGGTTGTGAATTTTCTGAAGCGAACTGAAAACGAAGATTATTTTGACATCGGAACGAATTTCAGCCTGTTCCCCGAGCGGCAATGACGTCGTTTCGCCAACAGGCTTGAATGCATGATGATGGGATTTTTCTCGGATGGAAACGCACCGAAGCGACGTCTCTCCCGGTCGTCCATTTGTCAGATTGAATGTTGCAGAATCGGTCGACGGTAAACTCGCACCGGTCAACAGCGGCAAAGTCAATTTCGGTAGCGACGAGGATCGTTGGGAAATGGAGAATTTCCGGGCCGATGCGGACGGAGTGATCATCGGCAGTAGAACTCTTCTCGCTGAAGACCCGCCGCTGATCATTCGAAATCCCGAACTCATTGCGCGTCGCATGTCGGCAAAAGGTTCGAGGCATCCCAAGAACATTTGCGTTTGTGCCTCATTGCCGCCAAATCTCGCCGAAATGAGATTCTTCACAAACGGGGAAACCGAAAAACTGGTTTTTACGACTTCGCGCACACCATCCAACCTTCGCGATTTGGCCCGTCGATACGCTCAAATCGAGATGGTTTCTCTTGATACAACCGGGCGTGTCAATCTCGTGGAAGTTGTTCGTCGCTTACCAGCCCATGGAATTAACAGGTTATTGCTGGAAGGTGGCGGAGAACTCAATTTCTCGATGCTGAACGCCGGGTTTGTCGACGAAGTCTGTATTACACTCGCACCGTTTATCTTTGGCGGACGATCAGCTTCGACGTCGTTTGACGGTATGGGTTTCACTTACGAAAACGTGCGTAAGCTCTCGCTGAAAAGCCATCGAGTGAACTCTCACGGCGAGGTGTTTCTCCGGTATGACGTCGTTGCAGAGGCGGCGACAATAAAACCGAGCCATCTATTCACAAATGGAATTCAGATCTCGTAGCGAGGATTTCAGGCCGGCAAAAAAACCGCATCCGCGAACACGCGGAAAAAGCGATCGGAAACTTAGACTCCCCTCCGATCTCCAAATATTGCGACATGCAGCCGGTCCGTATAACGCCATCCGCTCGCCTTACACAGCTCGAAGACAACGGATCTCCGTTGCTCCAGCGACCGCTGGTCGATGGCCTCAGGCATAACCAGAATTCGTCGACGTGGAACGCGATAATCTCGCTCGAACGCAGCAATCTCCTCTTCATCACCCGCTTCTGAGCACACAAATTTAAATACCGCCTTGGGATTTTGAACAAATACGGCAATCGTCTCGGGAATCAGCCGAGAGGAATGCGACATCCCGGAATTGCTGAGCTTGGGTGAGACATTATATCTCGTAATAAGCTCATCAAATCCGGCTTTTGGCAGGATCGTACCATTGGTTTCTACCTCGAATTCGTACTCGCTATTCGTCGCCCGAAGGATACGGGCCACTTCCATAAGCTGATCCTGCTGCAACATCGGTTCACCTCCGGTAAATACGACGTTGTCACAACAGTATAAACTTACGGCCTTAGCGACCTCGTCAGGTGACAATCGTGTTTGAACGGCACTTCGATCATGTTTTGCAGGATGGTCTGGTTGGTCTTTGTCGTGAATGTACTTCGTCCCCAGCCAGTTCCAGGTGTATTCCGTGTCACACCAGTGACACTGCAAATTGCAACCACTGCAGCGAACAAACACGCTGGGAACGCCGATCGAAACACCTTCACCCTGAAGGCTATGAAATATCTCTGGCCGACCGTTAAGTTGAGCAAGCACAATTGAAGTGTTCATTGATTTGATTGATCCGTTATTGCGAAGACCCGCCCCTTATTGCGTGACGGGTTTCGATTTTTTTTGAATTGCGACAAAGACCGCGTCAGCGATGGCGCGCATCCCTTTGTCGCCAGGGTGACCCGCGACGCCTGCGTGCTCGATCGATCGTTCGGATCGTGCGGCGTTGGATTCGTCACCACCTAACTCTTTGATATCCACAAATGTCGCTCCGGCATCAGCCGTTGCCTTGCGCATGATTGCGTCTTTGGTCTCATTCTTCCAAAAGCAACCACGCACAAAAACGGTCGACTCACTTTGCTGATGGAGAATGGACAAGAGTCGGGCGAACGCTTTCGCGTAGTTGGCTCTGGCTTCATCGGTGGTCAGTTCAGCAACATTTTCGCCGATGGCCAGAACAACAAGATCGTCTCGAAACTGTTTTTCAAAATCGAAGGTGTCGTACCCTCTTTCAAAGTCAGCGATATTTCGTACGCGGATTTCAGGAGACTGACCCGTTGCCCTGGCAATGTCGGCTGTCAGCAAATGAACATAATCCTTTTCCTTCACGCTGGCTGCCATCCCCCAGTTTCCTGCCCAACCGATCGCAGGGGCCGGTCCATGTAACGTGATGCTGTTCCCCAGAAACAGTACTTTTGACGCGGCGAGTCGTCCAATCATCGGTTTGGTCAACGGTTTGGCAGCTGGTGCATCCGCAGCAGTCAACCAGGCGGGCGACATGATCGTTGATATTAAAGTGGCTGTGATCAGCACGTGCTTCATTTAGCTCTCTTTCAGATCGGGCGGTTGGCGATGTTCAGGTGAAATTCTAACGCGTTTTTCAATTCGATGACAAAAGAACATTCGTCGAAGAATCGCCTGGATTATCGAGGCCTGCCAGGGGGGCGTCGCGATGAGACAGGCGGAAACGCCTGTCTCATCTCTGACAGTCGGGTTTGAAGGCGTTCAGCAATTGCGGGCTGCTCGGAGATCAGGTCGTGTGCTTCAGCAGGATCTTTGATGATTTCGAAGAGCATTGTTTTTCCGTTTTCGGTTTCGATGAATTTCCAGTTTTCGTCGAACAACGCCGAATTCGCGGCCGAAATCAGGAATGGACCATCGCTCTGCTCATTACCAGATCGAATTGATGGCCAGCGATTTCTACCATCGAGTTCTTTCTCGTTCTCAAGAGACAACCCTGATGCAGCAACAAGCGTAGGATAAAGATCTTGAGCCGTGACGGGTTGCTCGCAAACAGAACCGGCAGCAATTTCCTGCGGCCATCTGATCAGGCAGGGGACGTGAATCCCTCCTTCAAAAGTTGAGCCTTTGCTTCCTCGGAACGGTGAGTTACGCCCCGCCTGGTCAGCTCCGTTGTCGGAAAGGAATATGACCAGGGTATTTTGTCGCAAACCCTGTTCATCCAATGTTTCGAGAATCCGTCCAATGGCATTGTCGAGTGCATCGATCATTGCGACTCGCGTCGCTGCTGGTCGACGAAGGCTTGGATATTTCGCTTCGTATTCAGGAGGTGCAGCAAACGGAAAATGTGGGGCGTTAAACGATATTTGCAGGAAAAATGGCCGACTGTATTCCCGCTCTTCAATCAGATAGGCCGCTTCGTCAGCGAATAGAAATGTCGAATAACCTGCTTCCTGGGTCGTTTTTCCATTCCGCTGCCAATCCACCTGGCCGTTTCGACTTGTATGAGCGTAATAGTCAATTTCCGGGCCCAGGAATCCGTAGAAATTGTCGAATCCGCTGTTGAGCGGATGACTCGAGGCACCTAAATGCCATTTACCAACGAGCATGGTCTGGTAACCAGCGGACTTAAGTGTTCGAGGAAGAGTTGGCAAGCCAGCAGGCAGACCCGCGTCTCTTGCCTGAAGCGCGTGAACGATCCCGAAACGTCGCGGCATCTGTCCGGTCAGCATTGCCGCGCGCGTCGGACTGCACAACGGATAAGCGTAATACCGTTTCAGCTCCATGCCTTCCTGTGCAAGCCTGTCGATATTTGGAGTCCTCGCGATTCCACCGTGCAAGCCGATATCACCCCAGCCCAGATCATCTGCGAGCAACACAAGGATATTTGGCATCAACGCAGATTTTGAGGCGTCTTCTGCAGAACCGAATTTCGCACAAGCGAGCGCGAATACAAAAAAAAGGAAACCGGCCCGTCGTCGTTGCCTGAAAACAGCCATCGTAAGACGTCCTGGACTGTGGAGTTGAGTCGTTCGTCAATGTTTCTGCCATCGATCGCATCGTATCGCAAATCGATGTTGTTTTTGAGTTGACAACCTCAAATTGCGCAAGATAATGCGGCGGTCATATGGTATGCCCTAATCAAGGATGGTTATTCGCCGGATTTGTCATTAAAGCCTGGGGCATTCAACTGACGCCTCTGTGAAGCCGTTTGGCCTCACGGAGGCGTATTTGTTGGCGTTAACAGCCCGGGCAGCAGCCAGACTTGGACTTCGACGCTATTCGCGTCGGAGGATGATTTTTCGTCGGTTCAGCTATTAGACAGGGTGATCATTTGACGGGATTGCGGGCCGCCGTTACGATGCGGGCCGTGGGAGAAGCCGCACCTTTGTGGCTTTGCGTCTTGTAACAACAGAATTGGATTCTGGACCCGCACATATTGCGTGGAGGAGTCGGTAACGTGTCAGAAATTGTGGTGAAAGATTTTCTCGAAGCGGGCATCCATTACGGGCATCGAACCAGTCGATGGAACCCCAAGATGCGGCCTTATATTTACGGTCGCAGGAATCTCATCCACATCATCGATATCAAAGAAACCATTCGTGGTTTACTGCGAGCAAAAAAGTATCTGCAAAAGGTCGCTTCCCAGGGAAGTCTGGTCCTGTTCTGCGGTACGAAAAAGCAAGCAGCAGAAACGATTCGCGACTGTGCCAATTCCGTCAACATGCCATACGTTGACTATCGTTGGCTGGGGGGTATTTTCACGAATTTCCGGACCATGCGAACTCGTATGAAGCGACTGGAAGAACTGGATCAAATCTTCTCCTCGGGTGATATCAACACCTATTCAAAGAAGATGCAGTCGAAGCTGTTGCGCGAGCATCGCAAGATGTTGCGAAACATTAACGGTCTGCGCTTGATGAATCGTCTTCCTGAAGCAATTATCGTTGTTGATCCCAAGAAGGAACACAACGTCGTTCACGAAGCGCATCTCGTTGGTATTAAAGTGATTGCGCTCCTCGACACCGACTGCAACCCAGACGACGTTGATTTGCCGATCCCTGGAAACGATGACAGTATCCGTTCGATTCAACTCGTACTGAAGCACCTGACCGCCGCCGTTGCGGAAGGTCGGAACATGGTGCCGAAAGAGGAAGTCGAGCAGCCGCTGGAAGAACAATACAAGGCTCGGCCTTCTATCCAGTCGTAAACCTGCGTTACGTGATGCAACATTTCGTTGTGTGTGTCTCCGTTTTTTGATGGTTCACCGGAGACGACCGGCCTGAAAAGTGGTCGGTCGTTTTGTGAACTTCGACTTGACACGTGATGTCAGGATGGATGGACACCCTGTTTTTGTACTGAAAATTCTTTTGAGGAGTCGATGTCATGGCCGAGATCACCGCTCAGGCAGTCAAGGAACTGCGTGATCTGACCAATCTGCCGATGATGGAAGTCAAACGGGCTCTCACAGAGGCAAATGGTGATCAAGCGCGAGCGATCGAGCTGCTGAAGGAATCGAATAAGAAGGTTTCGATTAAGCGAGCTGAAAATGCCACCAGTGAAGGCTTGATTAAGACCGCAGTCACAGCCGATGGGGCACTTGCGGGCATGGTCGAGATTCAATGCGAATCAGCTCCAGTTGCTAAAGCAGATGACTTCATTTTTCTTGCTGATCAGTGCTTGAAACAATTATTGAATGGCCCGGGTGCATCTACCGCTGCCGAATTGCTGGCCCAACCAAGCCCAGACCGTCCAGGGACAACTTTGGCGACATTGCTGGAAGAAGTCGTCGGTAAGATTCGCGAAAAGATGGTCCTTGCACGAGTTCTTCGAGTGTCAGGTCCTGCTGGCGCTTACACGCATCACGACGGTAAGACAGGCGTGCTGTTCTGTGCCAGTGGCGAGAACAAAACGGCTCCAGTTCTGCGTGACGTCGCGATGCACATCGCTGCGTTGAAGCCGGTCGTCACTAACCCGGAAGAGCTTTCCGCTGCCGACGTTACTGCCGAAAGAGCCCGACTGACGGCTGAAGCGGCTGCTTCTGGTAAGCCCGCAAACATCATCGAAAAAATGGTGGATGGCCGGATGAAAACTTACTACGCCGAACAAGGTGTTTTGGGCTTCCAGTTGTTCGCCAAGGACGATTCGAAAACCGTTAATCAGGCACTTGCTGAAAGCGGCCTGAAACCAATATCGTTTACTCGATGGATTCTTGGCAACTGAACCTCGTTCGAATTGATCGGAGATCTTTTCCTGATGGCAGCCGGGACGCCCCCTAAGTACAAACGAGTCTTACTGAAACTGAGCGGCGAAAGTTTTGCTCGACCCGGTGAATCTGGCATCAGCCTCGCCGAAGTCCAGATTATCTGCGAGCAGATCAAGCGAGTCGTTGAAAGTGGTGTCCAGCTCGCCATTGTTTGCGGCGGGGGCAATATCCTTCGGGGCAAAGAATTTTCGTCAACAAATTCCATTGTCGTGCCTGCCACGGCACACTACATGGGGATGTTGGCGACTTCGATCAATGCATTGGCGTTGCAGGACGTGATGGAACACTATGGGATCCCGACTCGTGTACAAAGCGCGATCGCGATCCCTCCCGTCGCCGAGCCATTCATCCGTCGGCGATGTATCCGCCATCTTGAAAAAGGTCGGGTTGTAATCCTTGCAGCCGGCACTGGAAGCCCGTTTGTGACGACCGATACCGCCGCTGCGCTGCGTGCTCGGGAAATTGATGCCGACCTGGTTGTTAAAGCAACTCGCGTCGACGGAGTCTATTCAGACGATCCTCTGAAGAATCCCCATGCGGTACGCTATTCAGAAATCTCTTATCAAGACGTGTTGCGTCAAAACCTGCAGGTGATGGACGCTCAGGCGATTCATCATTGTATGGAACATAATATTCCCATCGTCGTGCTCAATTATCAGAAATCTGGTAATATCGAACGCGTGATCGCAGGTGAGCGGCTTGGAACTCGCGTCGGTGCACCGGCGACCTGAATGACAACTACGGAGCCTCATCACTATGGATCAGGACGAAATTCTGCTGGATGCTGAAGAGCGCATGGAGAAAGCCGCTACGGTCGCTCACGAACATTTCCAGGGTTTGCGAACTGGCCGTGCCACGACGGGTTTAGTCGATTCGATTAGAGTCGATTACTACGGCTCGCCAACGCCGCTGAAACAGATCGCTACCATCAGCGTGCCTGAAGCACAACAGATCATGATTCGGCCCTTTGACCAGGGGGTCATCAACGAGATTGCCAAGGCGATTCAGTCCAGCGACATCGGTCTTGCCCCCAATTCAGACGGCAAAGTGATTCGGCTGAACATCCCACCGCTTTCGACAGAACGCCGAAAGCAAATGGTTTCCCGATTGAAAGATCTGGCAGAAGACGCTCGAGTCGCCATTCGCAATATCCGTCGCGACGCGAATAAGCACGCCGATACGTCGATGAAAGACAAGCTGATTAACGAGGACGTGCATGATCAGCTGAAAGAGCAGATTCAAGAATTGACAAAACAATATGAAGGCAAAGTCAATTCCATGGCCGATGCCAAAGAAAAAGACATCATGGGCTCGTAGGCGCTGACATGATTTGCCATTGCATGCGAATTTTTTCAGTCGCAGCGGCGTGTCGGCACCCGAAACCTCTTGGGTCCGACAGTCGATTGAACAACGTCGGCGAACGATTTCCTGCCTGTTGTCAAGCCCCTGGTTCGCGTTCCAGCCATTGATTTCAGTCAACTGCGTAACCGTAAAGGCTCCTCATGCGGTGGCACCCGGCTGTTCCAGCGAGTAGAGCATTGTTTTCAGTACTTTAAAGCCCAGCAGTCCGCACTTCTGGCGGCTGGCGGTGAGCCGAACTTTCAGCAGATCAAGCATGTCTTTTGCCTGAAATTCGTGGAGTTCCGCAAGCGTTTTCCCTTCGATCGACTCGCACAGAATTGATGCGGCGGCCTGACTGATCGCACAGCCTTTGCCATCAAAAAACGCCTGTGTCACACGTTGATTTTCGTCAATCGACAACTCGATCGTCACCTGATCGCCGCAAATTGGATTCTTGTCAGAATGCGAACACGTCGGGCAATCTAAATGCCCTTTGTGGTAAGGCGACTCAAAGTGGTCGAGAATGTGGTCGTCATACAATTCGTCTGACACTGCAAATTTCCTGAAAGCACTTCGACTGTCAACTCGTCACGACGAATTCTAGGGATCGGTGCGCTGGTTTCCAAGTTGCTGTGTTCTCCTCCTGACACGTGACACACTTTGGTGGTTGTCAGTTTTCGCAAATTGAATCCGGCGAGTCACGATCCGTAGCATGGGCTTCAGCCCGTGCGCCAAAACATATTGTGTTGCGGGCGAAAGCTCGCAACACAATATGTTGATGACCTCATCGGCGTGATCTGGCTCCGTCTCGCATTTGTCCGATGATGTCCAGTCCGACCAGATTGCTCCAGGCCGAAATCAATTGCCGAAACACTGGACCGGGCGTTCCGTGACCAATGGGGCGATTATTGAATCTGGTAACGGGAAGCATGCAATTCGGCGTTGAAGTGAGGAATGCTTCGCTGGCACGAGCCAGTTCGTCCGGCTTGACCCTTGCGGTGACAAATGTCAGACCGAGCGATGCGGCGAGATCTGCGACGACGTCACGACTGATCCCGTGCAGCACATGCTGAGACGGGGTCACGATCGTGGACCCTTCGACGACGCAAACATTGCCGGTGGCGGTTTCGGTCAAAAAACCGTCCTGATCGAGCAGCACTGCCATTGCCGTCGGGTCAACTTTTTTTGCCTGAATATCGGCCAGATGCCAATGCAATCGGCTTCGATGTTTGATGCGTGTATCGATCACGTCGTCGGGAAGTGAACCGATCGAGGTCGTCACCAGGTGGAGTCCGGTTTCATATCGTTCGGACCATAACTCAAACGGTAGCGGAAACGTGTGCACACAGACCGAAGGGGTTTTTGCACGGGACAATTCGTTGAGACCAAGATAGGTCAAATTTTGCCCGGAAGTCACGAAGACGATCAGTCCCAGATCATGGTCAGCAGGGATCAGACGCTGATTCTCGGAAATGACTTGCTCGCAGATTGAAACCAATTCCTCACGCGAGAGACGAGGATCAATCTGCGTCAGTTTCAAAGACTGTTCCAACCGATCCAGATGCTCTTTAAGCCGAAACGGGACATGCCGAAATGTCCGAGTCATTTCTGTGATCGAAGCCCCGGCGACGATCCCCAGATCGAAGACCGATAATGATGCCTGTGAAATGGGGACGAACTGGCCGTTGAGGTAGGCAATGGGTTCAGTCATGTGAGTAAAACGGCCTGCGTAAGATTGATTGGGTCTTGCAATATTCGTCCGTTCAAATCGGTCAAGACTCTTATGATAGCACGAATCTTCACTATTTTTCGCTCTTCAGAAAACCCGAATGTCGGTCAAGGTTGCAATTCGGATTTGCATGGGTTATCTCGCCGCTTGAGAATCGTTAGGCTGATCGCTCTGCGGATCACAATCAACCGTCTGAAAAGGTAGCGTGTTTTGAATCACGATGTTTACGACAATCCGTTAATCGGCCGATACGCCTCGACCGAGATGAGTCAACTCTGGTCGCCTCAAACCAAGCATTCAACTTGGAGAAAACTGTGGGTTGTTCTGGCCGAAGCCGAACGGGAACTGGGACTTGATATCTCGCAGGCTCAGGTTGATGAACTGAAGGCGAAGGTCGACGACATCGATTTTGAGGCGGCTGCCCGGCATGAAAAGCGACTGCGTCATGATGTGATGGCTCACGTGCATGCCTACGGTGACGTCTGCCCCGCTGCGAAGCCCATCATCCATCTCGGTGCGACCAGTTGCTACGTCACCGACAATACCGATTTGATCCTGATGCGACGTGGTCTGGAACTGCTGCGGGCGAAACTCGTGGCAACAATCGATCAGTTGGCAAAATTCGCAGTCGAATACCGCGATCTTCCGTGCCTCGGTTTCACTCACCTCCAGCCAGCTCAACCTGTCACTGTCGGCAAACGAGCGACATTATGGTGCTACGACCTGGTGCTTGATCTGGAAGAAATCTCGCATCGCATCGCCAGCTTGAAATTACGGGGAGTGAAAGGGACGACGGGAACTCAGGCCACTTTCCTGGCACTGTTTGACGGGAACCACGCGAAGGTCGAAGAACTGGACCAGTTGGTTTGCCGCAAGCTGGGATTCGAAACCTCGTACTCCGTCACGGGGCAGACGTATTCACGCAAGGTCGACTCACAAGTCATTGACGTTTTAGGCGGATTAGCCCAGTCGGCTCATAAAGCGGGCAGCGATCTTCGACTTTTGCAAAGTCGTAAGGAAATCGAAGAACCGTTTGAGAAGCATCAGATCGGCTCTTCAGCGATGGCGTACAAACGTAACCCGATGCGATCGGAACGCATGTGCGGCCTCGCTCGGTTCGTAATGAGCCTGACATCATCAACCGCTCAAACAACAGCGACTCAGTGGATGGAACGAACCCTGGACGACAGCGCCAACCGTCGGCTGACGATCCCACAGGCATTTTTGGCGATCGACGCGATCCTGATTCTCTACCGTAATGTCGTCGACGGACTCGTTGTGTACCCCAAGGTCATCGCCAGACATCTCGACGAAGAACTCCCCTTCATGGCCACGGAAGAAATTCTGATGGCAGGGGTCAGGGCAGGGGGCGACCGGCAGGAACTGCATGAACGAATCCGAGTTCACAGTATTGAAGCGGGTAAACAAGTGAAGGAACATGGGCTGTCGAACGACCTGATCGACCGGTTGAAATCGGAGCCAAGTTTCGCCAACGTCGATTTGACCGGAGCTTTAGATCCACGCCGGTTTGTTGGCCGTGCCCCCGAGCAGGTTGACAGCTTTGTTGCCAACGTCATTGAACCAATTCGAAGGCAATACGCAGCCGACCTGAACCGCAAAGCCGAAGAATTGCACGTTTAAGTCCGTATTGGAAATGGGAGCGTTCGGCGATCCTGCCGACCGCCCCCCAGACCATCTCTCCGACACGCCGTCCCATAAGTCTGATAGGCCCTATAAGTCCCTTAGGTCCTGTTCATTGCCTTCAAGGACGTACGACCAGAAAGGCCTTTCTGATGCCAGCACCGCTCGACTGTCTTTGTGCGGGAATCGTCGTGGCGGATACGGTCTGCCATCCACTCGCGAGGATGCCGGCGCAAGGTGTGTTGATCAAGACAGATCGCATTGAATTTTCAATCGGCGGATGTCCTGCAAATGTGGCCGTCGATATGGCTCGAATCGGTTTGAAATCCGGCATTTCTGGCCGCGTGGGAATTGACTTGTTCGGTCGTGAGGTTCGGAACCTGCTGGACGCTTCGGGGGTTGACACATCACAACTGGAAACAAGCGAGACGACCCCTACCAGCACTACCTTCGTTCTGAATGTGGCTGGAGAAGATCGCCGGTTTATTCATTGCGTTGGTGCCAACGCAGAATACGACGGACTGCGTGTCAGCGAAGACGCAATTCGCGCGGCGAAGATGTTGTTTGTCGGTGGCTTCTGTCTGATGGATTCTTTGACACCCGAACGAACGGTCCGATTATTCCAGATTGCGCGTGAGAACGGGGTTCCCACAGCACTTAATGTTGTTCTGTCAGATTCAACTGACACAATGGCCTGGCTGAATCCCGTGCTGCCGTGGACCGACTACTTTTTCTGTAATAATGACGAAGCCGAACGAATCACAGGCCAGAAAAATACTGTAAAGCAAGCCGAGGCGCTGCGAGATCTTGGCGCAAGGACAGCCATTGTCACGCAAGGAGAGCGCGGAGCCGTACTGATTGGCCCGCACACCAGATTGCAGGCAGGTGTCTTTCCAGTGAAAACCGTTGATGCAACAGGAACGGGAGACGCATTCTCGGCGGGATTCCTGTATGGAGTCCTTCGCGACAGATCCGTGGCCGATTGTTTAAAGCTCGGAGCGGCCATGGGAGCCAGTTGCGTTCAGTCGATGGGCGCGACGACAGGCGTGTTTAACGCAACCGAACTGGCAGAATTCGTTTCAGCGAATCCGCTCGATATCGAAGTGCTGCAAGAATCATAATCCGCTGGCCTGCCGCTTCCACAACGATAACGGCCGCTCGGAAGACTTTGTTCCACAACCATTGTTTGAACCCGCGCAAAAGCGGCGTCTTTGTGGCTTGGTTTCAAATTCAAAAACAGCTTTGGCTTCCCCTCAACATAACCACAACACGTCTGCGACACAGCTGCCGCCCCCGTCTTGGAGTACGCAACAGAACCTTTAGAATTCTGGGGAACAGCCGTGGAATGAGGGGTGAAACACGGGGAGGAAGCCGGTAAAGGGACAGCCACTTTTTCAACGTTCGACGAATCCTCATGAAAATCAAGATTCAGAAGCTGTCGGCTGCGTTCAAAATCAGCGGCGTCCCCGTACCTTTGCTTCCCCGTGCTTTCACTTATCCGTGCATTGCAATGTCATGAAATCAGCGTCTCAAGCTTTGCAGCGTCGGAAGAGAAACATGGAGGCCAAGTTGCCAATGACCGCAGAAACCACAGTGGCAGGCTCAGTGACACTGGCGGCCGTCAAGCTGAAGTCGTTGTAGGTAACGGCAAAGATCGGGGACACTGCACTTCGGCGAAAACGCTCCGAGTCTATGTCGACAGATGCGACTGAAAGTCATTTTCTGCTATCGCATTATGGCGGACTTCAATCAGGTTGAAACGTGCCCGTCTATTATGTCCAAGCTTCGTAAAATTGAGTAAGTGCAGTGTCCCCATAGTGACCTTCTACGAAACTTGCATTCGCGACAATCCTCGAGCTTGTGCAGGTACACGGTTACACATTGCCGGGAGTCATCATGTTGATTCGGCTTGTGCTTCCCAAGGAAAATTGTCGTACCCAGCTTCTTCCACAGGAATGAACACCGCTCCAAGCATCCTGTTTTTATCGAATACATTCTTGAATCGTTCGCTGACGATCGGCCCATGTCCCCCACGAGGAAAAAAGATATCTTCACCCGTCCATGTTTCTTCTTTGATAATAAGGGCTTGGTAACGTTTGAGCGTGTCAAATAAGCATTCAGGACAGATCTTGGCCACGTTTTCCCAGACAAATCCGGACGCTTCTTGGTTGATAGTTGTCGTACTGCGTACGACAGCCGCCTTGAAGTAGCGTGGCAACGGTTCCTTCGGCTTGCCTCGGCGATACAGGACTTTGATGATGACCACGGGTTCAAAGCTCACCAAACCTTGCAGGCCGCTGTTTTCGAATACTTGTCTGAAACGCTCCGATACAATCAAGTCGTCGCCAACATCTGCAATATCCCCATAGTGCTTACCCCATGATTCCAACTCGACACGAAATGGGGGAAGCCATTTGAGCATGGAAAGAGGGCGATTACAGGTAGGACATCGGACACCCTCGCCCGTGTTGTTTCCCTCTTCCTTGAGTGCATCGCTTCTGCCGTCTCGGTCCTCTGGCGAACCAGCTTTCGGTTGTTGAAGTTGATAGAATTGTATCAATAGCCTCTCGCTTGGAATCGGTTGGTAAAACGCTGAGCGAAGGGAAAGGGGAGGTCCTGTAGTTTTCAGTTTCACGTCCGAATCGCGAAGTCGGTTTGAGTCGGCCTCGAAGATTCGAACACGCCCTCAGCCGCTTTTCCGATCAGGCTGGCCACCTGTATGCCGCCAGGGCGTTGCGGGCGAAAAACTTTTCTGAGGCGATGCGTCCCTGATCTCGGAAGTATTCGGACACGATTTGAAAAACAAGTTTGTATGGCCCTGCGTTGTCGCTGACGGGCCAGTTGCTGCCGTAGATTAACCGGTCTTCGCCAAATGTTTTCCAGGCGGCATTCAGAATGGGATGATAGAACGATGTATCAGACGGAGCCTGTCTTTGACCTGCGCGAGCACTCTCGACAAGCGCCGAGACTTTGAGAAAGACTTTCGGATGTGTGGCACACGCCTTAAGACCGGCCTGCCATGCGGCGGGGGGCTCTTTTCCGTCGATCTTCACATTAGAGAGATGGTTGATCACAATCCGCAGATCTGGCAGCCGATCCGCCAGGCGATCGACGATCTGCAGCATTTCCGGCCCACCGTTGACGTCAAGCTCCAGACCAGCATCGGTCAGCGTCTTTAAGTCGGACAGGAATGCAGGACTTTCCAATCCTTTATTAACCGCGTCGGCGTTGACCCGAATCCCGCGATAAACCGGATTCTTTGCGAAACGAGCCAGGTGCTTTGCAAAAGATTCCGTTCCTGGCGACAGGTTCCCCACGACACCGAAAACAAACGGGTCGCTTGTCGCCAGATCGAGTAGCCACTGGTTGTCTTCCACCCATGGGCTTGCTTCAACGATGACGGTTCCCGTGACTCCAAACGGTTTTGTCAGCGTCTGAAACTCCCTCGGTAGAACGGGCCGATAGAGCAGGGGATCGTCCTTCGATGGCCAAGGGACACCTTGCGGCCGTGTAGGATCGTAGAAGTGAGTATGCGTGTCCACAACCGGGATGAGTGCTTCGTCGTCCGCTGCCGCAAAGGAATGACCAAGATCAGTCAGACTGATTGCGGCCAGGCCGGACGCGACAAATTCTCGGCGGGTAAGAGACATCACGACATCCAAAAAATGAAAATCTGAAAGAGACTTGGATGACAGCGACACAACCGGGCGATATCTGATTAATCAAGCTTTTGGGAAGGAATTCACCAATTCATACAGATCTGCAATTGTCGTGCATTGATGAATTTGCTTTGGCTTTAACGCCACGCCGTACTGATCGTCAATCATACCGATCAGGCAGAGAAACTTTAGAGATCCCCAGCCGGGAGTCTCTTCAATCACGGAGGAATGGCTCAAACTTCCTGGCGGCAGTTCAAATAACTGCTCCAGCTCAGCCACAAATTCAGACAAATCCATTTTTCCTAGTCCACATTGATGAACAGAATAACGCGCTGATTCGTACCATTCGGATCCGATTCCCTCGATGGCAGTTAGAGCAATCGGGCACCTTCAGAATGGAATTAAAATCTAATAAGGGCGAGCTGGAAACTCACTCTGGCATTCAATGTGCCATACTGAGTTTCGAAAACCTTAATTCCGAACATCGACATACGGAAGTCCCATGTGTTAGTGACGGAATAGACTTTCTGACTCCGTTTTATGAATAATGCTAGCGGACGCTTAAAACACCCTAGAATGAAACTGTTTTGCCAACAATGAAAAAAACGTTTCCTTGCGAGACTTCGCAGTGCTGATTTTTCGCAGTGTTGATTGCAGGAAAGCGAATTATGAAAACGCCCAAATCCAAATCACTGCTGTTGCATATCCTGATTCCAATCCTTTGCATCGTCGTCGTCTGGGTCGCCATGAGCGTGGCAACGACTCAGTACGTGTTGTGGGTGCAGCGTTCGAGTCAGCGAGTTGTTGTCGAAAATGTGAGCTCGGTTCGTGCCGCCGAAGCGTTGCAGATCGCTGTCTGGCATCTGATATCGGAGTTCCCCACGGACAGCAGACTGATTCCCGGGTTTCGGGAGCGTTGGAATGAAGCCGACGCTCAAATCACCGTCGAACACCAGAAACTCAAAAATTCGCTATATCTCGAGGAGGAAAAGGCTCCTATGGCGAAATTGGACGAAGCCCTTTCAGCGCTTCGTGACTTCTGCAACCGAATAACCGATCGTGAGTTTAGTAGAAATGAACCTTTCGCCGAGGCAATCAATCTGACGGACCAGCGACAGCAAGTCGTCGAACTCGCCGAACGGGTCGGAAATTCCGCTCAGGAACTCTTTCGGATCAACCAGAGTGCGATTGAGCACTATCGAGCCCAACGAGAGAGCGTCACCAATAAAATACTCTGGGGCCGGTTTTCGATTCTTATGGTCGGGCCCTTGTTGGGTCTTTTTCTCGGCTGGAGATTGGCTCGTCGTCTCGACCGCAACATTGCTCGGATTGCCGTGACTTTGCACGATGCCGAAACAAAAAGTAATAGTAATATCGGGACGCTGGCAATCGATGGAACGTCCAATTTTGAGGATGTCCAGCAACAGGCTGAACAGGTTGCCGAACGGATGAGGCAGGTCAGTCGTGAACTGCAGTCCGCTCGCCGCGAGGTGCTCCAGGCAGAACGACTCGCCGCCGTAGGTGAACTTGCCGCCGGGGTCGCTCACGAAATTCGTAATCCGCTGACATCGGTCAAGCTTTTGTTGCAATATGCAATCCGAAAGGCGTCGGGGCCAACCCTTGATGAAAGTCAATTGCGACTGATCCTGGATGAGATCGGACGCATGGAAACGACAATTCAAGGCTTACTCGATTTTGCCCGCCCTCCAAAACTGAATATCGTCAAACATGATTTACGACAAACGTTGAAGCGAGCACTGAATCTGATTGATTCGCGAGCACGACAACAGGGAATCGAGATCATCACAGGCGAGATGGAGAATCCGTTAATCGTCGACGGCGACACGGAAAAGCTGCACCAGGTGCTGGTCAATCTGTTGATCAATGCGGTTGAGGCAATGCCGGACGGGGGGCGTCTTTCGATTAATGCCGCAGATGCGATTATTGGAGTTGACATTCCACGAAGTCCGACCACGGACACGTTACCCCGCAGCCAGGGGGAGCCTGGCGACCATGTGGCCGTGCTCACGATCCGGGACACGGGGGAAGGAATCTCGAACCATGTTTTATCACGCTTGTTCGAACCATTTGCAACGACCAAAGAGCGGGGCACCGGGTTGGGGCTTGCTGTCTCCCACCGAATCATCGAAGAACATCAAGGGACGATTCTTGCCTGCAACGGCCCTGCGGGCGGAGCTCAATTCACACTGACAATCCCACTGGTGAAATTCAGTAAGGATTTTCACCAGGTTCAAGTCAACGCAGACTTGGAAGAAGCGACGGCTTGACGATGGGCGATTCAAAATTTGAGGTGCGAAATGGAATCACTATTAGTGATCGATGACGAGGCCGGCATCTGTAAGACGATTCGAAGTATTCTGGAAAGTGAATCGCTGCGTGTTTTTGCCGCGTCTAACGCTGTCGATGGTCTGCGAGTATTACGCGACGAATCACCGTACGTTGTGCTGCTGGATATCCGTCTGGGAAAACAATCCGGGATGGAGCTGTTTCATCAGATCCATGAAATTGATCCCAAGGCGTTGATCATTTTCATTACGGGGCATGGGACTGCCGACACCGCCATCGAAGCGATGAAAGTCGGCGCGTTCGACTATCTCGTTAAGCCGCTCGACTTTGATCAACTGCACCAGATCGTTGATCAAGCGTTGAAAATTGGCCGACTGATGCATGCTGCCGCGGCGATAGAAGACACGAACCTTGCTGACGAAGCGTCAGATCGGTTGATTGGTAATGGTCCGTCGATGCAGTCAATCTGCAAGCAAATCGGCCGGATCGCGCCACAAGATGTGAATGTCCTGATTCTGGGAGAAAGCGGTACCGGAAAGGAACTTGTCGCGCGGGCCGTCTATCAGCACAGCCGGCGGAATCTTTCCCCTTTTTTAGCAATCAACTGTGCTGCCATTCCTGAAACTCTGCTTGAGAGTGAGCTTTTCGGTCATGAAAAGGGAGCCTTTACAGGGGCTGAGCGCCGACGTGTCGGCAAATTCGAGCAGTGCCACCGAGGGACTTTGTTTCTCGACGAAGTGGGCGACATGCCTCATGCGACACAGGCGAAGATCTTGCGTTTATTGCAGGACGGCCAATTCCAGCGTGTCGGCGGTAACGAAACGCTAACAGTCGACGTTCGCGTGATTGCGGCGACAAATCAAAATCTGGAAGTCATGATTGATCAGGGGAAGTTTCGCCGCGATCTTTATTACCGGTTGCGCGGGGTCACATTGCACCTGCCCCCGCTGAGAGATCGAATCGCTGATATCCCTGAGCTGGCACACTACTTCCTGTTTCGTCTCAATCGACAGCTTGGAACGTCAGTTCAGTCCATTTCGCAGGAATCTCTGGAACTTCTGCAAAGCTACCGTTGGCCCGGCAATATTCGGGAATTGCAGACCGTCATCCGCGAATCGTTGATTGCATCGACCGGCCCGACATTGCTGCCGGAGTTCCTGTCGATTGAATTGCACGCAGATTCATTAAATGATAATGACGTCGTACCTCACATTGTCAGTGTCAACGACGAGGCGTGGCGTTTGTTAGGCGCCTTTGTCGAGAGGACTATGACCGAGGGGAGCGTCGACGTTTACCGCCGATCACTGGTGCACTTTGACCGGTTATTAGTCAGCCAGGCGATGAAGGTCGCTAAAGGACTGCAATCGCGGGCGGCTGAAATTCTTGGTCTCAGCCGCCCGACGCTGCGAGCAAAGATCCGTGCTATTGACCAGGAAATCGACGAACCCAAGTCAATCACGTGAAGTCTTAATTAACGGCCCAGATTGACGTCGAGATTGCCCTTCTTACCGCTGGTCGGATCAACGACGGTCAGCTTGAGAGTACCATTACTTTTGCGGACGGCGTCGTTAAGATCATTTGGATGAAGAACGGGCTTTCCGTTTGCTGCAACCACCAGAAGGCCGGGCCGAAGCCCCGCCCTTGACGCGGCGCTGTTCGGTTCCACTTCTGTGATTTTGACCGCAAAGTCATCGTCGTTGAATGCCAGTTCGGTGACAGCTCCCAGGCTGCCAGGATTCGCGTTGACCGGGGCATCCACGCCGGCAGGCAATGGCTTTGTTGGTGCCGTCCCAGTGAGATTCACAGAAACTTCAGTATCGCGACCGGTGCGGGTATCACGAACCATCAACTTCAGAACGGGACCGCTTTTTCGAAGTGCACCCAGAAGCTGTTCAGGTCCCGTTAAAGGAGCGCCATTCGCAGCAACCAGGATGTCACCGACCTCAACCCCGGCCTTGTCTGCCGGGCTTTCTGGTTTGACACCAGTCACTTTCAGTGCGCTTCGCGTGCCCAGACTGACAGGCTCGGCAGAAATACCGAGCGATATTTTTGCCGGTTGTTCGGGGGTGGGCTTTGCGACTTCGGATTGATCAACGGCAACGGCTTGTGAACCAGGATCAAGTTCGATCTGAGTCCCCTTTCCGGTGTTGACATCAACAACAATCAACGAAAACGGTTTGCCCTTGGCGGCCAGGGCTTCCAGTTGTCCTGCAGCGGTAATCGCTTCTCCCTCGATCCCTGCAATCACGTCACCAACCTCAAGCCCTGCCTTGGCTGCGGGACCACCCCGTTCCACACTTGTCACCCGAATCGCGATCCGGTTTTGAACCTTCAGCACTTCGGTCGTCATCCCCAGATTCGATTTGGCTGTGGCGGGAGGAAGGTTATTGATATTGATACCTGCGGCAGGATCTTCGCGACGTGGTTCGACGGGGCGGTTGCCGGTTGCGTCAAACCAGTCTGGAAACGCACCATCCCATCCCCCTTGTTCACGATCGGTCACGAACACGCGAACCTGTGAGCCTTCTTCGGGTACTTGTTTGTGGCCATCTCCCACGTGGACATAAATTGTTTCACCTGGCGCCGGAAAGTGTGCTCGCGCTGCTGGACTGAGGGCCTTTTGAGCCTCTGAACGTTTCACGCTGATTTGAATCAGGTAATCGGTCCGCCCCTGACGCGCACTTCGAAAAACCTGCTGGACAGTGCCGTCAGCCACAACGGGAGCGTCGGCTTTCGCCAACCGAACGGGTTGCTGAGCGTTAGACGGGCTCGTATTCAACCCCGTGAAACCAGCCACCATCAGCAACAAGCAAGCAATTTTTCGCGTCAAACCGATCATGATTCGCTCTCTAATTCAGGGAGACAATGAGTTGGGAGATTTCGAAGAAAAATAGATGGTGACAGATCGCAGTTTGTCACAGTTCGTTATAGGGCAATTCGAAGAGATCTTTCAGCCGATTCAAATCACCTGTCCTCAACCCTTCACGGAACCATTTTGTTCGTTGCTCGGACGTTCCATGCGTATAACTTTCAGGTGATGTGAAACCCCGCGCATTTTTCTGAATACGGTCATCACCGATGGCCTTGGCAGATTTCATCGCAGTCGCGACATCACCCGCTTCGATAAATGTAAACTTTTCCTGTCCGTAATGTGCCCAGACGCCCGCGAGGTAGTCGGCCTGCAATTCCAGTCTGACCGACCATTTATTGAATTCTGTCTTGGATTCTGTCTGGCGTTTCCGATCGACAATTTCGCTGTAACCGAGCAGGTTCTGCACATGGTGGCCAATTTCATGCGCGACGACGTAGGCTTGTGAAAACTCGCCGTCAGATCCCCCCATTTTCACGCGAAGCTCTTCAAAAAAGGAAGGATCGAGATAAACAGTTCTGTCGGCAGGGCAATAAAAGGGTCCGACCGCCGAAGGGGCATTTCCGCACCCGGTTGCCACGGCGTTAGAAAACAACACCATTTTCGGAGGAACGTATTTCTCGCCAGCACGACTGAACTGTTCGCGCCAGACATCTTCCGTGAACGCCAGGATTGTCGCGGCAAAATCACGACTTCTCTTTTCTTCTGCGGTCAGTTCCCGTTGAACGGTCTGTGCGCCGCGTCCCCCTTGTGCACCACCCGGCCCATTCATCACTTGCTGGACTTTGCGAGGATCAAGACCCAGTAACGCAGCAATGACCATGACAATCATCACACCCAGACCGCCAGCCGCCATCACAGCGGGTTTCATATTACGACGGTCCTCGATGTTTTCGCTCTGTCGACCACCTTCCCAACGCATAGTGAGATTCCTCTAAGTTCGATAACGCGAAGCGCCCGTTTTACGGATCGATCGATGACAGTAGAAAAGGTCCTCAGATCGCGCGTCAAACACGAGGCAATCATGAGCAAACCACACCCCCATAAAATAGGCATCTGTCTATCATCTGGCAACGAATGGCGTGTAAGAAATATTCCGAAATTGGCTCACTTGCGTACCGAAACTGCGCGAGGCGAATGTGGAGTCACATAATTAACGCACAAATGATTCCAGATGCCGCACTGCCTTGGATGAACATCACACGATCCTTCGCGAAAAAAGACTTACATCGGAAATGGACCGGACAATCTCGCGCACGGAATTTCCGCCATTTGATTTTCGTCAATCGCCATTTCGCCTTTTGCTGATCCGCTTGGTAACTTCGACGAGAAATGCAGCAGTTTTTAAGTCCCTGTCGATCGGCAAACGAATACCTCTTCGAGGATTTCGCGATGCGATCACCCTTCATGACCTCAATGACGTAAATTGAATCCTAAATTCCATTTAACATAGGCAGATGCTGACGTGAACTCGTTCCACTGGACATCCATGTTAGTCCGACTGATCTGTGCGGGACTGATCGGCGTCATCGCATTTGTGCTTTCGTTTCCGTTGGAATTCGACCTTCGGATTCTACTGGGCTACGACCTGGCCATCTCAACTTATCTCGCCATTCTGCTCGTGCGATTGGCGAATGCCGATGCCGAAACAACGCGGGAACTGGCGGAAAAGGTGGAATCCAGCAACTGGATGGTACTTTTTTTGGCTGGAGTTCTATCGGGACTCAGTCTGTCTGGGGTCGGATTAATGCTGCATCGCTCCAAGACATGGACACCGCTATTCGCTAACGTTCATCTCGGGCTTTCGCTCCTGGCTGTCTTTCTGTCATGGGGTTTGCTGCACGTGATGTTTGGCATTCATTACGCCCGTATGTATTACGACCCCACACCGGTCGAGGGAGAGCCGGCAGATCGCCCGCCGCTGGAATTCCCTGAAGACGCAATGCCCGATTTCTGGGATTTTATGTACTTCTCGTTCACACTCGCCATCTGTTACCAGGTCTCAGACATTACGATTCGTAGTCGACACGTTCGCCGTGTGGTTCTTGCCCATGTGCTGCTTTCTTTTCTGAACGTCACCATGATCCTCGGATTGGTTGTCGAAATCGTATCGACCCTGACAAACCCGCCGGTCCCCGTCTAACCCTCTGATCCTCACCTCATGAGCGGTTCATCTGTCGCCGGGTAAACTGAATAAACATCCAGACTGAAACACTCAACTAAGGAAGATTGATGTCGCCATCAATCTTGTCATAACGAATTCTTGAAGAAACATTTATGAATGTTTGACGAATAATTCATATCTTTCGTCGCCATCGGGTCGCACTGTTGAAGATCGCTTAAAGTCTGACTACGCTGTTGGAAAGATTTCTGTCACGCTAATGATGCGTGCGATCTTCAACTGAGAGACACCGACTCAAATTCAGCCACGGAGTATTAATCATGAACATCGTTGAACTGATTCTGAAACTTTTGGGGGGTGATACCCTCAAGCAATTGGCATCGTTAACCGGCGAAAGCCCAGACCTGGTCCAGAAGGCACTCGGAGCGATCGTGCCAACATTGCTGAGCGGTATCGGTGGGGCTGCCGCGAAACCAAATGGAGCCGAAAAACTCTTCAATACCCTGCGCTCCGTCGATGATTCGCTCTCGGATAATCTCGGAAGCGTCATCGCCAAAGGGGGCGCTGACGAGTTGGCAAAGAAGGGGACCAACATTCTGGGAGACCTGTTGGGGAGTGGTGGCTTGACGGCACTCATCGGTCCAATCGCCAAGTTCCTCGCTGGTAACACAGCACTTGTCTCAAAATTGTTGCCCATGATTGCTCCTTTCGCACTCAGCGTGCTCAGCAAACAAGTGAAATCGGGCGGCCTTGACGCAGCCGGCCTGCTGAAGTTGCTTCTTTCACAGAAGTCGAATATCGCGCGGGCGATTCCAGGCGACCTGGCCAAGGGTCTGGCTGGGGTGCAAGGGCTGAGCGATCTGACCAGTTTCGCATCGGATACAGCATCAAAAGTGGGTCAGGCCGGCAGCGAAGCCGCAAAAGAATCAACCAACTGGCTGTTGCCGATTCTGGCATTGGCAGCCCTTCTTGGCGGTTTGCTGTGGTTCCTGAGTCAGGCCAAGCCAGTCGTTAAAGAAGTCGCTCGTGAAACGATGGGTAAGGTTGAAGAGGCAAGCGAATCCGCAGCCATGGCAATTGAAAAAGCGAAAATGGCCGCTGAGGCTGCTGTCGATCCGGTCAAAGCGTTGACCGAAGACTTCACTGGTTATTTCAAGTCCATTGATGGAGCACTTGATGGAATCACCGACGTCGATACGGCGAAGGCTGCGGTTCCAAACCTCGAAAAACTGGTTGGACAGTTCGAAGGCTTGAGTGGCCTGTTCAATAAATTGCCCGCAGCAGGTCGCGGCGGTGTCTTGAGCCTGCTCGAAGGGGGCCAGAAGACCCTGCAGGAAAAAGCCGAAAAAGCTGTCGGCATCCCCGGCGTCGGCGAATTGATCAAGCCATTGCTTGACGGACTTCTTGAAAAGCTGGCCGCTTTGATCAAGGGCTAAGCGACTTTCATCGGGCTCAGTAAACAGCGAGTGGTGGTGCGATGCATCACCACTCGTTTTTTGTTTTCACGCTGCCGATTCCCTTTTTTTGGGGAGGGGGGATTTAAGAGAAAACCAGTTCATGCTGCTGGCAATTTATTTTTGCGAATGACAGCATCGTGATAGACTTTCACGGCGAAGCGAATGCCGCATTCGTGGCAGCCAGAGGATCGCAGTTCGGGGGGAGCATCACATGTCTTTATTCGGAAACCACTGGTTGATTCCTGTTCTGCTTTTCGGGCTGACGTCGACAGCCACCTGCCTGAAGCCTCATACAGTCAATGGAGCAGATCAGAAACGAGATGAGCCGGAAATCGACCCTGCGGCGGAAGAGGGACCGCGTTCTCTGACACCGAAAAACGGAAAGCAGTTTCTCTCGTCAATTGGCCGCCCCGTATCGGAAGGCCCTGCGTTCCCAAAGTCCTTCGCCCCGACACTGGAGGAACGGGAAAAGCAATCATCCACGATTGATGCCCTGATTCCTCAACTCGGCGCGGAAAGCCTGGAGACGCGAGAGAAAGCGACTCGCGAACTGCAGTCGATCAGCTACTACGCTCGTGCACCGATTGAGCGTGCTGTTAATCACGTGAACCAGGAAATCTCACGTCGCGCCCAAACGATACTCAGTAATTTTCCGAAACATACCCATGTCGTTGTCGATGCACTCGGCGACCAGATCCCCTATGCAAAAGTCACCCTGACCTTTTCATCTAGATCCGCAAACAATCCCAAACGAACCACAATCCAGGATGACATCTCAGCAGCCGCTTCTGGCGAGGATTCCGAAGCGCGAGTGGTCGGCGATTGGACCGACGAATATGGTCGAATTGCCGTTCCATTAATTGAACCCGGTCAATTTGCTTGTGTCATGCAAATTCAACATTCGGACTACGGTACAGGACGCTGTGAAGTCTTATTCTGGGGACCACACACCCAGCTCCGTCTTCCCTTTGTTCCTCGAAACTCGGAGTTCAGGAAACGTGCACTGACAGGCACTGTTGTTGCCCCTGACGGCCAGCCGATTGCCGGCGCTGTTGTCACATGTCGCCACGTGCGAACTGCGGGTGAAGGACTGATCAATGGAGCGTTTCCATGCGGTGAAGTGCTGACCGACGAGAAAGGCCTCTTCAGCTTCTATCTGCCAAACGACAACCCCGATCGTTCGCGAGGCGATATCATCCCGCCGAACTCGCGATATGAAACGACGATTACGAAACCCGATGACGATTCGTATTTTCCTGTCACGGGAATGTTATCCAACTCGGAACCGGTCCGGATCGAACTCCCCAAGCCGAATCGACTTCATCGATTTCGGTTTGAGGCAGCCAAAGACAACTGGCTGGAGAAGCCCGAGCACTGGATGAACCTGCATGTCCAGCGAATTGGCGCTGACCGACAGTCGATCAGGCTTGACCCAAGGTCACTTTTTCGCGGTCGTCGGGTTCTTGAAGGGACATACAATGCCACGTTTTTCGACAACGGAGGCGTGATACGCTTCGAACCTTTGAAAATCGATCCAGACAGCCCGGAAGATCTGGTTTTTCGACTGCCAAAAGCGATCACCTATCATGGTCAAGTCGTCAATGGGGTGACCGGATCAGCAGTACCAGACGCGATTGTCATCGGCTGGAATTCGACCGCTCGCAACAATCTGGCACTCCTGTCCGAAAACGATTGGAAATTGCTGGATAAAGTTCCGTCCAATCCTCCACTCGATCACCCGGTGGTTACTCTTCTCAGTAAATTCTATGGAGTTCAAGGTCTGGTTCGAACCGATCGTGACGGACGATTTGAAATCGTGCAGCAGCCGGCGCGGGAATTCTACGGTCTCATGGCATTCGATCAGAATTCCATCCCGTTTAAGGTCCGCGTCGGGTCGCTCAAGCCAGACGAAAACCAACGAATCGATGTTTCACATTTTCCTTTGTTCCCTGCCGCGAAGGTGATCGTCTGCCCGATTGTTGAGATCAACCGACTTCCCATCATGCCCTGGTGGCTTCCTACGAAGGATGACCAGCCAGACTGGTTCAGTCTGTTTCAGGCAATCAAATCAGGGTCTGACCGCGACTTTGAGTACGTTCACTGGCTGACCATCAACGAGCGACAGCCGATCCACGTGCCAGCAGGAATCCAAATGCGACTGAGGTTCGAATCCCCCTATAACGACGAATGGTCACCGGCCCTGATTGACAAGCCCTTTCGATTAGAAGCAGGAACCGTTACGGACCTGGGCGACCTTCAATTTGCGCCATCTTTACCAGTGGAAGTCCGGGTGACGAATTCAGCAGGCAAACCCGTCGAAGGATTCGCCGTTAGACGCAAGTACGACTCCGATAACGCCTGGTGCGTCGCCCACAACACGGACGAGCAGGGCAAGGCATTTTTCCATGTCCACCCGAATTCCACGGGAGAATTTCGAGTGACTGACCTGCAAGGTCCGAAAGAGATCACCCAGGCCGAAAACCTGTCAGCAAAATTTACGATCAGTGAGAAACATCCAAAGCAACCTTTTCGGATTACAGTGACCGACGAACAGATTGCTGCCCTGAGAGCCAAAAAGTAAGCCACAGCGCTATCACGAAACTCCACCTCCCCTGCGGAGGTGGTTAACGGGCCTTTGCCCCGGAAAACGAACTTCGCACGCGACCTTGAATTCCACTGCCGCGATGAAGTTTCCGGTTTTACTTCCAGGCTTCGAAATTGTTGTTGGTCGGCTGTTCGAAGAGGTTGAGGTCAACGAAGTCTTCCTCGACCATTTGGCACGATACTGAGTATTGAGATCCGGCTAACTCATTATAGTTGGGCTGGAGGCACGATACGATAATCGGTCACCTCTCTTCGTCTCTCAGTTAATCAGTCCGGATTGTGCCCATCACGGGGATGACAAACAAAGTTGTCGAAACCGTGACGGACCAAATCGCAGGCAATTTACGTTAAAACGCGACTCGAATTCCACTTGTCTTCGATCCACTTTCGTTGTAGCGTCTTCCGCGTTCAAGGGTTCCCTAAACTGGAGTACTGAATCAATGAATGTGAATGACTTTTACAACGAGGTGTCCCGTAAGGTTGACACGGACAAGACTTCAATCGGCGTGGCTGAGACGAAACGAGTCCTCTCCGAAGCATTCAAGGTCCTGGCAGCTTTGCCGACTGCTGACGCATTTGACATCGTCGCGAAGGCGATTTCTAAGGCCTCCAAGAAGTCCCATTGAAAATTGCGTTTAACGAATCGGTCGGACGAAATAAAGTCCGGAAATAGAAACGAGGCACCAGTTTCCAAACTGGTGCCTCGCGTATTTTTCGTTTCAGCATTTCAATTCGATGACATTTCATCAGCCATCATCCGAACGACGTTCGCTATTTGTCGTCATCATCGTCATCTTCCGGTTCCGGCGACTCTGCTTTAATCGCCCGAACGGTATTTCCGTCGTCGGATAATCGCCCGACGATCCAGGCACCCGCTTTCAAGTCGGCCAGTTTAACGGGCTTCAGGTCCAGCCACACAATCGTTTCAGGAGTGACTTTATACGATCGAATCGTGGACGGCTCATCGTCGTCACCCGGTTGTTCAATGGAAATCTTGGAGGAATCTGCGCTCAGCTCGCTAAGTCCTCCATAGAACATCGCATCCTCGTCGGCAAATGCCGTCATCGCATGAACGAATTTTCCATCGCGACCAAATTCAAGCTGGACTTCCATCCCCGGTTTAAATTCCTCGCGTGCGGCAGGCAGTAGGCCAATCCGCAAGATCGCGTCTGGAGCGAGTTCGACTTCCGTCAGTTTATCACTCGCTTCTTCATCATCTTCATAAGGATTAAAACTCAATTTGCCCGATTGAGCCATCGACTTGATCTCACCGATCAGAACGTCTCCCTTGATGTGAATCTCGTTCACAGTGCGGTAATCATCTGCTAAACGCAATGAAACGTATTGCCCTTCCTTCAAATCGGACAACTGCCCAATCTCATACGCCGTCCATACTTTTGCCGAACCTGAAACATCCAGATTCAGCCACGTTTCTTGTTCATCCAGCGAGATTGTGACAGTTAAAGGTTTGCCCTCCTTGACTTCAACGATATTGCCCCGAAGTCCTTGATTGAATCGAGCCGGTTCATCCTGCAATTTGCCGTAGGCAATCCCACCCGCGGTGAGTAAAGACACGATGCAAATCGAAATGTATTTCATCTTTTCTAAAACCATCATTTTCAGAATTCCTTGAGCGAGTGATGCGACAATCGAGGTCATACCGGCAGCCAAAGACGCTTCATCATCAGCGAGAAAGCACACCAGTAATCCCCGAAGGTTCAGAATGATCGACGCCGCAAACCCATGGCAATCCCCGGTCCGGAGCCATCGTCGCGCGCATTTTCACGTTGTTTGATCTTCGGGCCTCATCCATCCCACGAACGGTCATAAACTTGACTGTTCAAAGTCTGACTGCGAGAGAAATCTTACGAATCTGGCTTAAAAAGCGAAACCATTCGGAGACTTCGCGAGGGATTCTTCCCTCGTACTCAAGCAGCTCGCCGTGCAACAGAATCGTCGTGAGCGTCTTGAATGATCTCGACATTCACCTCTTCTTGTCGGCGGCGGGATGTCTGCCACCATTCATTCGTCGTGAGGGAATCGCCAAAACGCTGGATCGCCTTTGCATAGGGAATCAGCAATCCGCTGATGACATCGACGTTGTCAATCAGATTGTCGGTCACGCCAACTTCTGAATTCAAGATGCCACCGCCGTAATAGGTGCCGAAAAGTCGGTCCCAGATCGTCAGAGAATCTCCGTAGTTCACGTCCCAATGTTCGGGAAGGTACGAATGATGTATTCGGTGAGCGATTGGCGAGACCACAATCCAGCCAAACCACCCAAAACCCCAATTCACCATCGAATGGCGAAATCGACTCAAAGCATCATTAAGGATCGTGATCGCGAGAAAGGGTTCCCCAGGCATTCCCAGCATTACCAGGGGAAGCGTGACGAATACGTGACTGAGCGCTCGCTCAAGAAAGTGCACGCGGCTCGCTGTCAACATTGTAAACACCGTTGCGGAGTGATGGTATTTGTGAATTTCCCACGCGAACGCAAACTCATGTAACAATCGATGAAACCAGTAGAGAACAAAATCACGTAATACAAACCAGAATACGATTTGCAACGGCAGATTGTCGGTACGAGAAGTCCATTCGATCCCAACCAACTCGCGTGTGCTGGCGGGTAATACGGGTATCACGTTCGCCGTGAAAAATAGAAACAGAATGATCGCGAATCCGCAGAGATTGATTGTGCCGATCACGAGATCATGCATGGCCGAACGAGAAGGCCACAGAAGTTTTCTGAGCGAACAATCCTTCCAGCCGACAAACCGCCACTCAATCAAGAGACAAACGGCGAGTAACGAGATCCGCTGCAGAACATAGATTGGATCAAAATTGGCAAACACCGTCGAATAGCACTGTCCCACCGCCATGGTATGTGTCGGAAAAAAGAGAAATCCGAGCAACACCACAGCGATATTCGCGGTCATAAACCTCAACAACGACTTGAATGTCGAATCACTCATTCCATTCCTGATTTTGCAGCGATCGAAACTGGTTGACTGGAAAAGAGCCCATATGATCACCTGAGCGCGCGTCTTATAATTATTAATCCGTCAGTTGAACAATACCTGAAAACGAGTCAAAACCTGACATTTGACCTCTTCACGCAAAATCTGCTGACTGCCAGCGAAGGGAAAAACCTTAACCGGCAGAACTTGCTGAACCGGTATTGAAAAACGTGGGACAAGACGCATTCAGTCCTTCTCCGTCGTGATGATCCAGCATCGTCTCGTGGCTGGAATTGGAGTCCTGAGTCCGATACAAACACCGGGATCAATCCCATCCTCAATTCGCGAAAAGCCAAAATGAAACACAACTTGCTGCTCACCCTCGCCCTGTTGTCATCCCCCATCGGACCAACCGTCGCTTATTGTCAGGACCAACCTCAAAAAGCGGCAAAGCTTGACGTCACGATCCATGTCGAAATGGACTATCTGCTCTATCTGCCGAAGGATTACGACAAAAAAGAGACGTGGCCACTGATGGTCTTCCTGCATGGCTCCGGCGAACGAGGCGATAATCTCGATCAGGTGAAAGTTCACGGACCTCCAAAGCTGATCGCCGCCGGGAAAGAATTCCCCATGATCGTCGTCTCACCACAATGCCCAAAAGGGAAATCGTGGGAACCGTTCGAACTGTCGCTGCTGCTGGACGATCTCGAACGAAAATACAAAGTTGACCAGGACCGAATCTACTTAACCGGCCTCAGCATGGGGGGCTTCGGAACCTGGCGTATGGCGGCACACGCACCAAATCGGTTGGCAGCCATTGCGCCAATCTGTGGCGGTGGTGATGTCCAGTCAGCAAGACGATTGGCGAAGCTTCCGATCTGGGCGTTCCATGGCGCCAAAGACACGGGTGTTCCCGTGGAATTGTCTCAATCGATGATCGACGCCATCAAGAAAAATGGGGGCGAGCCCAAATTGACGATCTATCCTGAGGCCGGCCATGATTCATGGACTGAAACCTACAATAACCCCGAGTTTTACGACTGGTTGCTCGCACAAAAGCGACCGGGGAAAAACTAGGATCTCAACAAGTCTTAAAAATCAAGTGCCACTGCTTGACCGTCTTCGGTCAAGCAGTGCTCATGAACAATGATGAACGATTCAAGAGCGGTGGAGAGACTGCAGGGAATCGCCTCCGACCGAAGCAGCCATCATCACGCCCCGCGCAATGAAGATCACTCAAGAATGAGCCGATCGTCGCTGAGGCGTCATTTCTCGTTTTGAATCAACATTAATTCAGCTGAGGACAACATGTTTCGACGAGAGCACCTCAATACGTTGATCGTGATGACGATGGCGGGCCTTTTCGGGTGGATAGCAGCATCCTCCCAATGGACAGAGTCGATCGCGCAAGAATCCAAGGGAAGTTCAGCACAAGTGGCGAATACGTCCAGCGTTCTTCCAGCTCCGCCTCAACCATTTAAGGGGATCATCAATCTGCGGGCCAAGGAATCGAAAACCGATTTCCCGCAACCGACTCAAGCACCCAAAAACGCGCCGAATGTTCTGCTGGTGTTGTTGGACGACGTGGGATTCGGGGCAACCAGTACCTTCGGAGGACCTTGCTCGACACCAACATTTCAGAAGCTTGCCGATAACGGCTTGAAGTACAACCAATTTCATACCACGGCATTGTGCAGTCCGACGCGAGCGGCACTGATCACCGGTCGGAATCACCACACCTGCCACACCGGCGTCATCATGGAAGCTGCGACCGGCTTTCCAGGCTATGATTCGGTCATGCAAAAGGATACCGCGACAGTGGCCGAGCTACTGAAGCAAAATGGTTATGGCACCGCCTGGTTTGGCAAGAACCATAACGTCCCCGACTGGCAATCCAGCCAGGCGGGCCCATTTGATCTTTGGCCCACAGGACTTGGGTTCGACCATTTTTATGGATTCATCGGCGGCGATACCAGCCAGTGGCGACCCGCTGTCACCGAGGGAACCAAACCGATTGAGCCTTATCTCGGCAAACCCGACTACAACTTTGACTACGACATGGCAGACCAGGCGATCAAGTGGATCAGCATGCAGAAGGTTGTTGCCCCGGAAAAGCCCTTCTTCTGCTACTACGCACCTGGAGCGACTCATGCTCCGCATCACCCGAAACAGGAATGGATCGACAAGTACAAGGGAAAGTTCGACCAGGGCTGGGATAAAGTCCGTGAAGAAACGCACGAACGCCAGAAGAAACTGGGTGTCATTCCTCAAGACAGCAAACTGACGCCGCTGGCACCAGGCTTGCCAGCCTGGAATACACTGACCGCCGAACAGCAAAAGGTCTATGCCCGCTTCATGGAAGTTTACGCCGGTTTTCTCGAGCAGACCGACTACAACGTCGGCCGGGTCATTGAAGCCATCAAGCAGACGGGGCAACTCGAAAACACGCTGGTAATCTTTATCGCCGGTGATAACGGGGCGAGTGCGGAAGGGAGCCCGCAAGGACTTTTGAATGAAATGACATTCTTCAATGGAGTCCCTGAAGATCTGAAGGAAGTATTGAAAAGGGTCGACGACATCGGCAAGTGGACGACCTACAACCATTATCCCGCCGCGTGGGCGCATGCAATGTGTGCCCCCTTCCAATGGACGAAGCAGATTGCCAGCCATTACGGCGGAACTCGCAACGGGATGGTCATTTCATGGCCAAAGGGAATAGCGGCCAGAGGAGAACTGCGAACACAGTGGCATCATTGCATCGACATCGTCCCAACGATCCTGGAAGTCTGTGGCGTCTCGGCACCAGATTCAGTGAATGGCGTCACGCAAAAGCCGATCGAAGGGATCAGCATGGCTTACAGCTTTGCGGACGGAAAGGCGAAGAGCCGACGAACCAAACAGTACTTTGAACTCGGTGGTAATCGAGCCATCTATTCCGAAGGCTGGGTTGCGTGTACGACTCCACCCAACACGCCTTGGGATCCCGCCGGAGCCGGTGTCGATGAAATCAACGGATATGTTTGGGAATTGTATGACACAAGCAAAGACTTCTCGCAATCCGAAAATCTCGCTGCAAAAATGCCGGACAAGCTGAAAGATCTGCAACTTCTCTTTTACACAGAAGCAGCCCAATACAATGTCTTACCAATCGACAACAGCAAGACCACCCGGCTTGACCCCGCCATTCGCCCAAGCCTCACACGAGGCCGAAAGTCGTTTACGTATAAGGAAGGGATGACGCGTATTCCAGAAGGGGCAGCACCTGACACCAAGAACAAGTCATGGTCGCTCACGGCCGAGGTGGAAGTGAAGGCTGACGCGAATGGAATCATCCTGACGCAAGGTGGTCTGTTCGGCGGGTGGGCTCTGTATCTGGAAAAAGGGAAACCGGTGTTCCATTACAGCTTCGTTGACGTCGCACATTACGAAGTCGCCGGCAAAGATCCCCTTTCAACTGGCAAGCACACGGTCAAGATGGACTTCGTCTATGACGGCGGCGGCATCGGCAAAGGGGGCACATCCACATTAAGCGTCGACGGCAAAGAAGTTGCCAAGGGACGAATCGAACGAACGATGCCGATCCGTATCGCGCTCGACGAAACACTCGACGTCGGCGAAGACGCTGGGACGCCAGTGACTCTGTCCTACCAGGTTCCGTTCAAATTCAGTGGTCAGATCGAAAAAGTCACGATTGATTTGAAGTAGGGTTTGTGTAAGAGCCCCACACTGCAACCGCAGCGCTGGTCAGCGGAACTTTGCCCGAAAAATGGTTCTGCCCCCATAGCTGTCGTTCTCCCACAGTGACCAGACACCACCCATGAGGGCTCTGACCCGTTTTTCGGGTGAAGATGGTCAGCGGGCCTTTGCACGAACACACCCGAAATATTCACCGGCCCACGAAACAAAACAATTTGGTAGGGCAAAGGCCCGTTAACCACCGCCTCGGGGGCGGTGGGGTTTCGTTGAGTTGACTCTCTCAAGTTGATGGCGAAATTACTTCGGTTCTTTGTCGCTTCGGGCAGGGACGGTTTCCTCACCTTGCTTACCGGTCAGACCTGCGTTTGAAGGTTCGGCGTTGAGTGCTGGAGGTGGCACGACGTCGTTGGGTGCCGGGACAGGTGGCTTTCTTGTTTCTGGTGGTTCGCCAGGGCCTGGAAGTTCGTCTTTCTTGGGCAGCTTGTCGTCGAAGACTCGCAGTAACTTACGTGAGACTTCGTCTTGTGGTGCCAGGCTGAGGCATTTTTCCAGTTGCTTCACCGCTTCGGCGGGATAGCCCAGAAAGCCGTAGTGATAACCAAGCAGGAATCGCAGCGCGGGGTCGTCTGTTTTCGCTCGGGCGGCTTTTTCCAGAGCGCGAACTTGAGACGTGTAATCTTCACCCTTGCCGTACAAGTCGCGGAAGTTCTTGACGACGACGTCCCATTTTTCTTGTGGCAGCGTCTGCATTGCAGCCTGAACCGCGCCTGCTGATTCACTGAAGTTTTCCGTCGCAAACAACCCTTGAGCCAGCATCAGGATCAAGACGCCGTTTTGAGGATCGTCAACCAATCCGTGACGCCAGGCTCGAACAGCTCCCTTGTAATCGCGGCTCTTGAACGCGGATTCACCGATTTGAGCGAATTCTTCGGCCGTTGGCAGTCCACTCGCGGCTCCGGAAGTCTTATCCAGGTTCGGTGGTGTCGCATTCGTCGGAGGAACCGCAGGGGGAGCATCCGTGGCGGTCGCGACTCCCAGTGCACTCAATTGTGACATCGGAGCATAGGCGATCGCATTGGAACCGATACCCAGACCGCTATATCCGGCATACCCTGGCATCGCACTGGCGTAGCCGTAGGTAATCGGCTGGAAGGCACAACATGGCTGGTAAGCGAAACAGCCCCAGCTTGAATAAGCGTTGTTCAAGCCATAACCGAAGCCGAGACTGTTCAGGCCATATCCCCAGCCGAAACCGTTCAGGCCATAATAGCCCAGACCGTAGCCGCCATAATATCCGAGGCCACCGTAGCCGAGGCCATAGCCAAGTCCGTAACCCAACCCGAAGCCGAGTCCAGGACCCCAACCCCAACCGTACCCGTAGTAAGGCCAGAAACCGCCGTACCATGGCCAGAATCCACCAAAACCGAAACCTCCCAGGCCACCATACCAAAACCGGTTGTTGTTCCAGTTATTCCAATTGCCGTTATGCCAATTTCCGTTGTTCCAGTGGCCGTTATTCCAGTGCCCGTTGTTCCAGTTTGCGATGTGATTATGGTTGTAATTAAAGTTTCCCTGGTTGAAACCCGTGTTATGCAGATGATTTCCCTGATTATGGATAAACGAACCAGCATGGGCGGCGGTGACCGAAGTTCCGGCATGGTGATTTGCCAGGAACTGATGGCTCGACAGGTTTGTCGCATGCACGGAATTCACATGGTTGATGGAACCAGCAGTACGATGAAGCCCGGCGCCCGTTTGCCCGGCGTGATTACTGAGAAACTGCGAGCCTTGATGAGCGGAATGATTGACGCCATTCAAACCATGATTCAAGCCCGAATGGTTGATTGATGATCCCGCCCCCTGATTCAAACCGTGATGCTGGTAGAAGGTTGCCTGATTCTGATGTTGGGTACCAAGATGGTTTTGACTCCCCAGATGCGTCGTTCCAATCCCCTGCGTTCCGAGATGCTGGGTGCCGAGGTGCTGGGTGGTCCCTGACCGAATGGCATTGTGCTGGAGTCCGGTCACGCCAGGATTGTGCTGGATGACTCCAGGATTATGCTGAATCCCGGGACTATGGATGATCCCGCTGTTTGAGTGGTTGATCCCCTGATGAAGTCCATAACCGGGGTTATGCTGAATCACATTGCTGCCGCCAAAGTGGCCTCCCTGATAGACGTTGTGAGAGGGCATGGCGCCGCCATAGTGAACGCCCCCCCCATTGAACCCACCAACATGGCCGCCACCGATATGGCCTCCACTAAAGCCGCCCATGTGGCCACCACTGAAGCCGCCGCCACCCATGTGACCGCCGCCAAACCCGCCACCACCCATATGGCCGCCGCCGAAGCCGCCGCCCATGTGGCCACCACCACCGCCATGACCGCCGCCGCCGCCACCGTGATTGCCGTAAGCAAACGGTTGACCGATTAGCGACGATCCGAGAAGCACAACGATACCAATGCGAATTGCACGAAACATGATGGCAGCTCCTCTCGGAAGCGAACGCAAACTTCGACGGAAAAAGGCGATAACAAAACTTCTAGCGGTAATCGTAACCTGTGGCCATTGTTTGGCTATATAGCTTTCCGACTTTTAAGTCAGTTTAGGCATACTTCGGGATGCGGGGTGCTGGACGGTGAGTCGTTCCACGCACAGTTCGCTCGCAATTTCAAGTCGCTTCCAAAAGAGTCCTGCTGGCTTCAATCTAGGCGAATTCCCGACTCTGCGGAATTTGCCCGAAAAACGGCTTGTTCCGTGGAATCTGCTGCCTGGGCGACTATATTTCAGCTCGATCTTCGAGTTAAGATTCTGTCCCGTTGAGATTTCGTGGCAAATCATTCTCGACGAACGGCTTTTTTGCAGGACTTTCGGAGATCTTTCCGTCTGAATTCTGCGTGGAATTGATTGGAATTAGCGTTATTGACAAGGGATCGTTCGGAATGACTCAGCGAATTTGGAATTTCTCAGCAGGCCCCGCAGTACTCCCCGAATCCGTCTTGGAAGAGGCTCGCGAGAATCTTTTGTCACTTGGTAAAACCGGAATTGGTATCCTTGAACATTCGCACCGTGGAAAAGCGTTCTTAGCCGTCTACGAAGAAACCGAAGCACTCGTTCGCGAAGTCGGCGGCGTTCCAGCCGGTTACAAAGTCCTTTTCCTGCAAGGGGGCGCTTCGACTCAATTCTTCCAGATTCCCATGAATTTTCTGTCTCCGGACCAGACAGCGGATTATCTCGTCACCGGTTCCTGGTCTGAAAAGGCAGAGGAAGAGGCTCGGCGGTTTGGAAAAACTCACATTGCCTGCTCCAGCCAGGATAAGAATTTTTCCTACATTCCGGCGACAAGTTCGTTCAGTGAAAAGCCGGTCTACGCTCATTACACATCGAACAACACGATTTTCGGAACTCAATGGCCCGGCCTGCCACCTGTTCCCGCCGGTGTCGACCTGATCTGCGACGCAAGCAGCGATATCTATTCGCGGCCAATCGACGTGTCGAAGCACGCCCTGATTTACGCCGGTGCCCAGAAAAATCTCGGTCCCTCAGGCGTGACACTGCTCTTGATCCGCGACGAGTTAATTGAGCGAGGTGCGAAAAACCTGCCGACGATGCTTCAGTACCGGACTCACGCCAAGAACGAGTCGATGTATAACACCCCACCGACATTCGCGATTTATTTGGTTGGCCTGGTCCTGAAATGGATCAAAAAGGATGGTGGTCTGCCTGCGGTCGGCGAACGAAACCAGCGAAAAGCTGGAAAGCTTTATTCGTACCTGGACCAGAGCAAGCTCTTCAAAGCCACCGCCGCCGTCGGAAGCCGCTCGCAGATGAACGTCACCTTTGTGACAGGCGATGCCGACCTGGATGCGAAATTCTGTTCAGCCGCGACAAAAGCCGGTTTCGACGGGCTGAAAGGACATCGCAGTGTCGGAGGAATGCGAGCCAGCATCTACAACGCATTCCCCGAAGCGGGCGTCGATGCCTTGATTGAATTCCTGAAGAACTTTGAAGCCGAGAACGGCAAGTAAAGTCGCAGTCATTCGACTCGGGCTCGCTGGGTATTCTGCACCCCTGAGGGGAGGGGATCAGCCCAAAGCGCTCGGCGTTTGATCTCTGACCGGCTCGCCAGAGTTTGTTTTGTGAACCCAGCAATTGTGTTGGACTCATCAAATGAGCAAGGCGAGCCGGGGATAAATGAAAAGACCACTTGCACAACAGCGCTCATTAAAGAGTCCGCTCGCGCTTGCTGAAGTGCGGCTCTTCTGACGAAAATGGTTTTCGCGGGCGAGGATCAAGATCTCGCAAGACGCTGTGGTATTTCGATGATCAAACCGCTACAATCGATGATTCTCTCATGAGCGGCGAAATGGATTGCCGCGATTATTAAACGACTGTTGGAGGTTTTGGTTTATGGCCAAAGAAGAGGCCATCGAAGTTGAAGGCGATGTTGTCGAAGCATTGGCAAACACGCAGTTTCGCGTGAAGCTTAAGACGGGTCACATGGTAATGGCTCACGTTGCTGGGAAAATGCGCAAGAACTTCATCCGTATTGTGCCGGGCGATCATGTTGTCGTCGAAGTTTCTCCTTACGATTTGAACCGCGGCCGCATTGTGTTCCGCGAACGTTAATCGTACTTGGACGGGTAGCCTGTCGATGTCCGTTTAAACCAAGAAATCTCGGCAGTAGCGTTTCGTATGTCGGCCCAACCCTCAGATACAGCTCCTCTGCCGTTCGTGCGGATCTTTTCCGATGGAGCCTGTCGGGGGAATCCTGGGCCTGGCGGGTGGGGCTGCATCCTGCGTCACCCTGCGACAGGAAAAGAAAAAGAAATTTCTGGCGGAGTTCCTCTGACGACCAACAATCAGATGGAGCTGCAAGCTGTGATCTCGGGCTTGGCGGCCCTGAAATCTCGTTCCGACGTAGAAGTTGTCACTGACAGCACTTACGTTGCCAAAGGTTGTTCGGAATGGATGCCCGGCTGGAAGCGCAACGGCTGGCGCCGGAAGGAAGGAACTTCCTGGAAGCCGGTCAAAAATGTTGAGCTGTGGCAGCAGTTGGACGAACTGTTGAACAAGCATCAAGTGCGCTTCACGCTGGTTCGCGGACATACTGGCCACCCTGAAAACGAGCGTTGCGATGAACTCGCCGTCGCCGCAGCGATGCAGTTCAAGAAATGATGCTTCGTAGAATTTTGAATTCTCTGATTAGCGAAGATGAGTGCTGATCGGTGTTCCAATTGTTCTTTTGATTGTTTTCAGGTCTCGGCAATTGGTGCGAACGAAGGTTGTATTTGCCTTAAGGCTCGGCAGAACCCTCACCCTGCCATACGATTACGAGCGAAGCCTGCACCGTGCTCTTTTTTGAAACAGCGATCTCATTCTGTACCGTGGTTTTTCCAAAAAGCACTGCTGCCGTAGTTGTTACACGTTGCCAATCGTCGAAAAAACGTGGAAAAAAACGGTTCGCTTCGTTGACGATCATTCCAGATGCTCGATATTATCCGCATCGGCAATTCCGATACTTAGCTATCTAACTTATTTGGCCTACTGATAACGTAGGCATACGGTCCATGAACCTCCGCGATCTCGAATTGTTTTGCGAAGTAGCGCACCAGGGAAGTTTTTCCAAGGGAGCGAAGGCGTATGGGGTTTCACAGCCTGCTGCCAGCGAAACAATCAAGTCTCTGGAAGCACATCTGGGTTGCGATCTGCTGAACCGAGCCATCCGGCCGCTGCAGTTGACTCCCGAAGGCCGAATCTATTTCGACGGATGCCGCGAGCTCATCGACGGTTATCGGCGACTCGAAGATCGAATCCTGCAGCGACGGGACAAAGTTGTTGGGCCGGTGCGTGTTGCATCGATCTACTCCGTCGGACTTCTGCAGATGGATTGCTATGTGAAAGAGTTCGAGCGTCTTTATCCCGACGCGGCTCTTGACCTGCAATACGTTCATCCTGCGGAAGTTCTGTCGAGCGTTGAAAATGAGACCGTCGACCTGGGCCTGATGTCATTTGCACCTCGTCGAGCAGATCTGGTCTACGAGACTTGGCAAGATCAGAAGATTGTTGTGGTGGTCGCACCGCAACACCGACTCGCTGCACAAACCAGTATTCTCGCCGCAGAACTGGACGGCGAATCACTTGTTGGATTTACGTCAGAACTCCGAATGCGACAAGAGACGGATCGCTGGCTGAAGCAGGCGAAAGTCTCGGTCAATGTCGTTCACGCTTTCGACAATATTGAAAATATCAAACGAGCCGTCGAAGTCGGCTCCGGTGTCGGCTTGCTTCCAATACCAACCGTTCGCCGCGAAATTGACTATGGCTCACTCGTCGCCATCGAACTGGAAGACGTCGACTGGGTCCGTCGCCTCGATATTGTTTACCGTCGAACAAAGCCATTTACCACGGCCATTACCCGGTTTCTTGAACTGTTGCATCAAGACCCCGAAACGTTCTCCCGTTCAAACGGACCGAATGATTCGAACAACTCAAATCATTCGGTCGAACCCCACATAGCCTCTTCATCATCGATTCCTCGTTAGAAAAATTTGAAATGACCGATCCACTTTTTACACGTCAGCCGGAACTGTTTTTTTCCGACGGTACGCCAAAACCACAAGGGCTTTACGACCCTGCGAATGAGCACGATTCGTGCGGGGTGGGATTCGTCGCGCATATTAAAGGGGAAAAGTCCCGTCAAATTGTTGTTGACGCCTTGCGAATGCTCAAACACATGGCGCATCGAGGCGCGTGTGGATGTGAAGTAAACACCGGTGACGGCGCCGGGATTCTGACGGCCATTCCTCATGACTTCATCTCGAAGATTGTCCAGCGAGATTTGAAAAAGACATTGCCGGCTCCTGGTAGTTACGGCTTGGGACTGGTCTTTCTGCCGACAGATCCTGCACAACGAAAGACGGCGAAAGAGGCTGTCGAGCGACTGATCAGCGAGCAAGGCCAGACCCTGATCGGCTGGAGAGACGTTCCCCATGATCCGGACGGAGCCGACATCGGCCCATCGGCTCGCGCCGCGATGCCTGCATTCGAGCAATTGTTCGTCGCGTCCAAGCCGGGACTGGATCAAGATGCGTTTGAAAGACAGTTGTTTGTCATTCGTAAACGCGCCAGCCACGTGATTCGCGAAGGGAACCTTCCTCAAGCACTCAAGTTTTATATTTGCTCGTTGTCGTCAAAAGTTTTGATCTACAAGGGGATGCTCACGTCCGAACAAGTTTCGGCGTTCTATAACGACCTGCAAGATCCCGAGTATGTTTCGCACCTGGCCATGGTGCACAGCCGATTCTCCACGAACACGTTCCCCAGCTGGGATCGTGCACATCCGCAGCGATACATCGCTCACAACGGTGAAATCAATACCGTTCGGGGCAATGGCAACTGGATGTTCGCCCGGCAGGGGATGATGAAGAGCGAACTGTTCAAGGATGACCTCAGCAAGTTGTTCCCGCTGATCGAACCGCATTGTTCCGACTCGGGAAATTTTGACAACGCCCTGGAAACTCTGGTGATGGCCGGGCGCAGCTTGCCCGAAGCGGTCATGATGATGGTCCCTGAGGCGTGGCAGAATCATGACACCATGCCCGAGGACAAACGAGCGTTCTACGAGTATCATTCGGCGCTGCAAGAACCATGGGACGGCCCGGCCTCGATTTCGTTTACCGATGGTACTGTGATTGGCGCGACTCTTGACCGGAATGGCCTGCGACCAAGCCGTTATTATGTCACGCACGACGATCGTGTCATCATGGCCAGTGAAGTGGGTGTGCTCGACATCGATCCCGCTAACGTCAAGATCAAGGGACGGCTACAGCCCGGCAAGATGTTCCTCGTCGATTTCAAGCAGGGTCGATTGATCCCTGACGAAGAATTGAAAAAGGATTTCTCAAACCGCAGGCCCTATAACGACTGGCTGCGACGTCAGCGTCTGCAGCTTCGTGAGCTACCCGCTGCCGAGCCCCCGCACCGGATGGTTGGCGAAGAATTGCTCGCGCATATGCAGTCTTTCGGATATACCACCGAAACATTGCAGTTCATGCTCGTCCCGATGATCACCACCAAGAAGGACCCGATCGGTTCGATGGGTGATGACTCGGCACTCGCATGCATGAGCGATCAGCCTCGGCTGATCTACGACTATTTCAAGCAATTGTTTGCTCAGGTAACCAATCCCGCCATCGACAGTACGCGGGAGGAAGTCATCATGTCGCTGGAATGTTACATCGGACCTGAAGGGAACCTGCTCGACTCGACCGAAGCACAATGTCATCGGCTGGCGATTCCGCACCCGATCCTGACCAACGAGGAACTGGCTGCGATCAAGCATTTGAACTATCGCGACTGGAAAACCAAGACGATCGATATCACCTATCCGAAGTCACAGGGTTCGGCAGGCCTGAAATGGGCACTTGACCGAATCTGTGGTGAAGCCCGGCAGGCGATCGTCGACGGATTCAGCCTGATCATTCTGTCTGATCGACTCGCCAGCGCACACCGATTACCGGTCAGTGCACTGCTGGCAACCGGAGCGGTTCATCATCACCTTGTTCGTAATGAAGAACGAACGCGGATCGGGATCGTCGTCGAGACCGGCGAAGCTCGTGAGGTGCATCACTTCTGCCTGCTGACGGGATACGGTGCCGACGCAATCAATCCGTATATGGCCTTCGAAGCCCTGTGGCAGCTGCAGGACGACGGCGAACTGGCAGGGGAATGGACGCACGAACAAATCACGGCCGCTTACCGAAAAGCCACCAAGCAGGGAATCCTCAAGGTCATGGCAAAGATGGGGATTTCCACCCTGGCCAGCTATAAGGGAGCCCAGATCTTCGAGGCGGTCGGGATCAGCGAAGAAGTCATGAAGAAATGTTTCCGAGGGACGGCCAGCCGCATCAGTGGCGTCGGCTTTGAAATCCTCGGTGAAGAGGCGTTCCGACGTCATGAAATCGGATATCCGACGCGTGACAAGAACAACCTTCCCGTGCTGCCGAATTTTGGGCTGTTCGCGTGGAGATCCTCGGGCGAGAAGCATGCCTGGAATCCTCACAATATCGCGAATATCCAGAAGGCCGCCCGACAGGGAGATAAAGCCGCCTATAAAGAATTCTCCAAGATGGTGAACGAGCAAACGACTCGCGAATGCCATTTGCGCGGGATGCTCAAATTCAAGACGGGGCTGACGCCTGTTCCGCTGGAAGAAGTCGATTCGGTCGCTTCGATCGTTCGTCGTTTCTGCACGGGAGCCATGAGCTACGGTTCGATCTCGGCAGAAGCTCACGAAACCCTGGCAATCGCCATGAACCGTATCGGTGGCAAGAGCAACACCGGTGAAGGGGGCGAAGACTACAAACGATTCCAGCCGGAATCGAATGGCGATTCGAAACGATCGGCCATTAAGCAGGTCGCATCCGGTCGATTTGGTGTGACGAGCTGGTATCTGACGAATGCCGACGAGCTTCAGATCAAGGTTTCACAGGGTGCCAAGCCCGGTGAAGGAGGGGAACTTCCGGGCTTTAAGGTCGACAAGATCATCGCAGCGACGCGTCATTCGACGCCCGGTGTTGGGCTGATCAGTCCGCCACCACATCATGATATTTACTCGATCGAAGATTTGTCTCAACTGATTTTCGACCTGAAGAATTCGAACCCCTCGGCACGCATCAGCGTGAAGCTGGTTTCGGAAGTGGGTGTCGGTACGGTCGCGGCGGGTGTGGCCAAGGGACATGCTGACAAGATCCTGATCTCTGGTGATTCGGGCGGGACGGGTGCGTCACCGCTGACCAGTATCAAGCATGCCGGGATGCCGTGGGAACTGGGAATCGCAGAAACGCATCAGACACTGGTGCTGAATGATTTGCGCAGCCGAGTTCGCCTGGAAACGGATGGTCAACTGAAGACGGGTCGTGACGTTGTCATCGCCTGCCTTCTGGGAGCCGAGGAATTCGGTTTCGCAACCGCGCCGCTGATCACACTCGGCTGCATCATGATGCGAAAGTGCCATTTGAATACGTGTCCTGTCGGTGTGGCGACGCAAGATGTTGAACTTCGAAAGATGTTCGCTGGAAAACCGGAACACGTCATCAATTACCTGTTCATGGTGGCGGAAGAAGCTCGGGAAATCATGGCTTCCCTTGGCTTCCGCACGATTGACGAGATGGTCGGTCACAGTGAAGTCCTGGAATACGACAATTCGATCAACCACTGGAAGCTGAAACACCTGGATCTGACAAAGATCCTGACGCCAGCGACCAAGCCGCATGCCAATGTCCAGACTTACTGCACCATCAAGCAGAAGCATGGCATTGAACTGCAGATTGATAATGAATTGATCCGAGAGTCACAGGATGCCATCCAGCATAAGAAGCCGACTCGACTGAATATTGAGGTTCAGAACATCGATCGCGCCCTGGGAACGATTCTCAGTCACGAAGTTTCGAAGAAGTGGGGCGAACATGGATTGCCCGATAACACGATCCACATCCGCTGCAAGGGTTCCGCCGGCCAGACGCTGGGGGGATGGCTGGTTTCAGGGATCACGATTGAAGTGGAAGGTGATGCGAACGATTTCGTCGGGAAGGGACTCAGCGGCGGTCGGATCATCGTCTACCCGCCAGCCGCATCGAAGTTTAAGCCCGAGGAAAACATCATTATCGGTAACGTCGCGCTGTATGGCGCCACAGAAGGGGAAGCCTTCTTCCGTGGACGTGCTGCGGAACGTTTCTGTGTGCGAAACTCCGGAGCCTCTTGCGTTGTCGAAGGTGTCGGAGACCACGGTTGCGAATATATGACCGGTGGCCGTGCCGTCATTCTCGGAGCAACGGGTCGCAATTTTGCGGCGGGGATGTCTGGCGGAATTGCGTATGTTTACGACCGAGGTGGCCAGCTACTTTCCAATTGCAACCTGGAAATGGTGGCGCTGGAAAAAATGGAAAGTGCTCACGACATTTCAGAACTGAAGGAATTGATCGCGAAGCATTACAAACATACGGGATCAACAGTCGCGGAGGGAATCCTTCAAAACTGGGATGAAGAACTGCCACGCTTCGTAAAAGTGATGCCAATCGACTACAAGCGAGCCTTGGCCGAACAGCAAAAAGAAAAGGAAAAACTGAAGGCTTAAGAAATGCGAATTAAGAAATTGAACCACGAAATACACAAAAAACACGAAAAAAGTGGGAAGACAATTTAATACCCCACTCTCGGAAAGTAATTGATTTTATCTTCAACATCCTCGGCAATCTCGACAACAAATGACTGAAACGAAAAATGCCGGTCGCAAATTATGTGCAATCAATTAGTTTAAGGTAAAAAACTTCACTGCTTTAATTTTTTTCGTGTATTTCGTGTGTTTCGTGGTTCAAAACTTCCTGAATTTCAGCATTTCTTCGTGATGATTCTGAAGGCCGTAAGATGACTGAGATCCTTCATCGGGAAGAGTCTTATCAGACCATGGGGGCTTGTTTCGGGGTCTATAAAGAAGTTGGTCCACGTTTTTTGGAAGAAGTCTATCACCAATGCTAAAAGATTGAGTTTAACTTGCGTGGCATTCCTTTTGTCTCCAAGAGGCCGTTGCCATTCATTTACAAAGGGCATCAATTAGAAAGAGAGTACGAGCCGGACTTTATTTGCTTTGATAAAATTATTCTTGAGATCAAGGCTGTTTCAGTCCTGGCTGACATTCATCGGGCGAAAGTTCAGCACTACCTTAAGTCCTCAGGTTTGAAATTGGGAATTTTGGTAAATTTCTGTCACTTTCCGAAACTGGAGCACGAGCGAATCGCGCTCTGAAGATATTGATTAGTGTTTATTCCGTGTTTTTAAGTCTTTGGTATTCAAATGGGCAAGCCGACAGGTTTTAAAGAGTTTCAACGTCAGACACCGAATGAGACAGACCCGCGATTGCGGATTCTCAATTGGAACGAATTCCACGAGCACATGCCCGATTCGGAACTGCGCACTCAGGGTGCCCGGTGCATGGATTGCGGAGTTCCATTCTGTCATACCGGTTCACTCATGGCCGGAATGGCGGCAGGTTGCCCGGTCAACAATCTGATTCCGGAATGGAACGATCTCGTGTATCGCGGTCATTGGCGCGAAGCGCTTGATCGACTGCACAAGACCAACAATTTTCCGGAATTCACGGGGCGAGTCTGCCCGGCTCCGTGCGAAGGTTCGTGCGTGCTGGGGATTACCAAGCCAGCGGTCACCATCAAAAATATTGAATGCTCGATCATCGATCATGGATTTGATCAGGGGTGGGTGCAACCAAATCCACCACAGACGAGAACCGGCAAGCGCGTCGCTATTGTTGGTTCAGGTCCGGCTGGATTGGCGGCCGCCGCGCAGCTGAACAGCGTCGGGCACGAAGTCACTGTTTTCGAGCGGGCTGATCGAATCGGCGGATTGCTGATGTACGGCATTCCCAACATGAAGCTGGAAAAGCACGTCGTCCAGCGGCGTATCGACCTGCTTGCAACCGAAGGGGTCAAGTTTCAACCCAGCACAGAGATTGGGCGAGATATCAGCCCAATGGATTTGCGTGAACAGTATGATGCGATCGTTCTCTGTACGGGTGCAACCAAGCCACGCGATCTACCGATTCCCGGACGGGAACTTAAGGGAATCCATATGGCGATGGAGTTCCTCTACAAAAACACCAAGAGTCTGCTTGATTCACAATTGTCTGATAACCGTTACATCAACGCGAAAGACAAACATGTTGTCGTGATCGGTGGTGGTGATACCGGCAACGACTGTATCGGCACATCGATGCGGCACGGTTGTAAAGGGGTCATCAACCTGGAAATTGTCCCGGAACCACCCACTTCGCGAGCGGCAAACAATCCCTGGCCACAATGGCCGAAAATCTTCCGGGTCGACTATGGCCATGCCGAAGTCGCTGCTGCGTTTGGTAACGATCCACGACTTTTTAGCACGACGACGGTCGAATTCCTCGGAAATGACAAGGGAGAGGTTCGCGCGCTGAAAATTGCGAAGGCGGAACCTGCCCCTCCATTCAAAGTCATTCCGGGAACAGAACAAGAGATTCCCGCCGATCTGGTATTCCTGGCACTTGGCTTCTTGGGCCCCGAATCACCGGTCGCCGAGCAGCTTGGCGTGAAGCTGGATGGTCGTTCGAATTATGAGGCAGCTCATGGGCAGTTCAACACGAATGTTCCAGGAGTGTTTGCGGCTGGTGACTGCCGTCGCGGTCAAAGCCTGATTGTTTGGGCCATCAACGAGGGACGTGGTGCTGCTCGGGAATGTGATAAATATTTGATGGGCAAAAGCGATCTTCCCTGATTCGTGGACGTGTCTCAGGTTACAATCGCATCGGTGATAAACACTCCGAGACAAGTTAATACGGATTCGTTAATCAACCGGCAAATCAAGAACGCACGAAAAGCGACATGTTCGTGTTTTTCCATGTCGTTTTCGATACTCTGCCGGTTCGGTTAAGATTGATCCCATTGACGAAGCACTCGGATTCTTCGATCGATTCCCCATAGAAGTGTTTGGCGAACCCATTATGCGAATAGCTCTCGGCTGTGATCATGGCGGCTTTCCTTTTAAACAACGGGTCGTCGCCGTTGTCCAGGCGGCCGGACACGAAGTTGTGGATTGTGGAACCGACTCGAACTGCTCAGTGGACTACCCTGACTTCGCCCGAAAAGTCGGGGAAACAATTCTGGCTCGACAAGCAGACCGGGGAATACTCGTTTGCGGTAGCGGCGTCGGGATCAGTGTGGCAGCCAATAAGATTCCCGGAATTCGAGCCGGGGTGTGCCACGACATCTATTCAGCACACCAGGGAGTCGAGCACGATGATATGAACGTGCTTTGTCTGGGAGCGCGCATCATCGGCGAAGAATTGGCCGCTGAACTCGTCCGCGCATTTGTCAACGCGAGCTTCACAAACGAAGAACGACACGTCAGGCGACTTAAGAAGGTGTTCGAAATCGAGCATGACGCATTGGCGGGAAAGTTCGCCCAACGCTAAAACATCGTTGTCGCGGCGCATGACAGATGAGATGTGTCGCTTAACGAACGCGGCTTGATGGAATCCGTTTTTCAACCGGCCCGATGAATCCAATCTCGCCTGTCGGTTCGAAACTCCAGTGATGTCATCTCGACATCCGAATTGATTTTGACAACCCCATGGATTTGCGCGGAGACCCGACCATGAATCGTTTGACTGTCTCGTCGGTCCTTGTGATGGCGTTTTTCTGCCGCGACTTCTGCCTTTCGCAAGAGTCGAATTCGCCACTGCTGTCGCAGGCCAAGCAGGTGCAAAAAGCGGACTCCGCCAAGGCGAAAACGGAAAAATCGATACCGAAAGTCGATGCGGTCAAGACGAAAGAACCGAGCGCCCCGAACGTGGACTTTCGGTCGAAGCCAGCGGACGGATCAAACTGGCTGACTCGTGAAGAGATTTCGGAGGGTTGGATTCGACTGTTTGATGGTCAGACGTTGTTTGGCTGGAAGCCCAATAACAAGCTTGGTTGGTCCGTAAAAAATGGAGTGATTACGGCAGACAGCAGCGATGCAGCCAATCAGGGGTTGCTCGTCTCCACGACTCGATTTGCCGATTACGAACTGCGATGCGACTACCGTGTCGAGAAAGGTGGCAACAGCGGTATCTTTCTGAGAACCCCCGCGAATCCAACGAACCCTGCTGTCGATTGTTATGAATTGAATATGTGTGACTCAAGGCCGTCGTTTGCCACGGCAAGTCTTGTCGGGCGAGCGAACCCGACAAAGCAGGTCCTTGGCGATGGTGAATGGCACTCGTACCACGTCCGCGTTGCCGGGCCGCAAGTCGTGGTGAAATTTGATGGGGAACAGGTTCTGGAGTACTCTGACACGACGTCCAATCCGCTTGCGACCGGGCATATCGGATTGCAGATGAATGGCGGCAAAATCGAGTTCCGGAATGTGTATCTCAAGCCGCTTGGAGCCAAGCCGTTGTTCGATGGCAAAACGCTTAATGGTTGGCACGAAGTGCCGGGTTCAAAGAGCAAGTTTGTCGTCAAAGAGGGAACGATTCACGTCACCAACGGTCGTGGCTTTTTGGAAACAGATACGAAGGCTGGAAACTTTGTTCTGCAGTTTGATGCGATTACGAATGGGGACAAGCTGAATAGTGGAATTTTCTTTCGGGCGATGAAGGGGACCGAGGAAGCCCCTTCACACGGGTATGAATTTCAGATTCATAACGGATTCAAAAACGGAGACCGTACAAAACCGGACGATCATGGCACGGGTGCGATTTTCAAACGCGTCTCGGCCAGAAGTGTCGTATCCGACGATCGAACATGGTTGACAGGAACGTTGGTTGCTGATGGCACGCACATTTCGACATGGGTCGACGGAACTCAAGTTGTCGACTGGACGGATGAACGCCCCGAGAACGACAACCCTCGGGAAGGTCGTCGAGTCGCTGCCGGACATCTCAGTCTGCAAGGTCACGATCCAACAACTGATCTTGCGTTCCGTAACCTGCGACTGGTCGAAACGCCGAAGTAGGGCCTATACTTAATCAGATCAGGTCTCGAGAGAATTCTGATCGCCCAAGAAGATTTTGACCTTCATTGTTGAATCTGAAGCTTAAGATCATCAGCGTCTTGGACGTCTGAATGGATGTTTTCCGCATCAACAAACCTACCTCATTCAGCTGCTTATTATGACCCAAACTGCTGTCCATCACGAACACTCCGATAATGCCACTGCATTTGTGTCAGATGATGCCCGTGCCCATTGGCATGATCAATCATTGTGGTTTATCCGATCCAAGCGAGATAAAGCGGCATCGACTCTGCCCGAATGGGAAGAACTACGTGAGCGTGCGTCGGGGATCAAACTGCATACGATGTCGCGGCTGGCTGATTACCTTGAGGAGTTCGAGCGGAACGCCACGAAGCTAGGTGCCACTGTGCACTGGGCACGAACACCGGCCGAGCACAATCAAATCGTGCTCGACATCATCAAGAAACACGGTGCCAAAAAAGTGGTGAAGAGCAAATCAATGCTCACCGAAGAATGTCATCTCAACCCGTTTCTTGAACGAAACGAGATTGAAGTTGTCGACACCGACCTTGGCGAATGGATCGTTCAGCTTCGTAACGAACCCCCATCACATATCGTGATGCCAGCAATCCATATCAAACGTGAAGAGATCGGAGATTTGTTCCATAAGCATCTGGGAACTGACGCCGGAGCAACAGATCCGCCATATCTCGTCAATGCGGCTCGAGATGAACTGCGGCGAAAATTCTTGAATGCTGACGTCGGAATCACGGGCGTGAATTTTGCCATCGCCGAAACGGGCGGTTTCGTCGTCTGCACGAACGAAGGAAACGCGGACCTGGGGGTTTCGCTTCCTAAAGTTCATATTGCTTGCATGGGAATTGAAAAGCTGATCCCAAGAGCCAAGGATCTTGGTGTCTTTTTACGACTGTTGGCCAGGTCCGCCACTGGACAACCCATCACGACATATTCTTCTCACTTTCACGGCCCGATGCGCGGGGGTGAGATGCACATCATTCTGGTGGATAACGGGCGGAGTGATATCCTGGGTTCACCCGATTTCCGCCGCTCACTGAACTGCATTCGCTGCGGGGCGTGTATGAACACCTGCCCGGTTTATCGGCGAAGTGGCGGCCACAGTTACGAAACGACCATTCCCGGCCCGATCGGCTCGATTCTCGCTCCTTCGCGAGACCCCGCCACGCACCACAGCCTGCCATTTGCCTGTAGTCTTTGCGGGTCATGCAGCGACGTCTGTCCTGTGAAGATCGATCTGCATACACAGTTGCTGACCTGGCGGCGTGAAATCGCGGTAAAGGGGCATTTGCCTTGGACCAAGCGTCTGTCGATGAAGTTTGCTCGACTTGTTCTCGGGAACACCTGGCTGTTCACGACATCAGGAAAAATCGGTCGCTGGGTCATGCCGAAACTCCCTCGGTTTATGATCTACAACCGGCTGAACGCGTGGGGAAAACAACGCGAGCTTCCTCCGATGCCGAAACAAAGTTTCCGCGACATGTACCGCAAGCATCGCTGAACAACATCAATGAAGATCTGAAGAATCTTACGGAAGATCGTATTTCATCGTATGAAGAAGCAGACTCTTTTTTGAACCCGGATCTCACAACCACTCCAAAAAACTCGTTGATCGGACTGTTGAGCTGTGCAACCGGATCTGGTCAAGGGAACTGCTTGAAGTGCACAGCGAACACGAAGATTTACAGTTGCTGCATGGCGAGTTGACACTGCAGACGCTCCACCATTGATCGCCGCTTCTGAAATCAGCCGCAATCCAAATGTTCGTCAAAAAGAAAAGAATAATCGGCAGTTCTGCCGGGATAATGAATCCGAAAGTAGACTTTACAGGCGCTTTATGCCCCCCGAATCAAATGCCAATCAGCCCCCGCTGACGACGCTCGATAACGTCTTTATAAAACCACTCGGATTTGCCGTGGCAGAAATGCTTCGGGGTCATTTCAAAACCACTTTAAGCATCGCATCAAGCAGCCCAGATGTACAAAACCTTCGAACAGATGCGGATAGTAATCATACCTAAACCAAGAGCCTTGTTTGGAAACCCAGCCAACTGATTGTTCGTTCGATTTTCCACCGGTGCCGATCCCGCCGCGGTGATCGACCATCCCGTCGGGAAGGGTGCATGCGCTCCTTGCGTTATGGCGTGATTTGTTCGATGCCACGCAGCTGGAGGGCGTCTCGAAGCCGGTCGGCGTCTGCGGCCTTGTCATAAAGAAGTCGATTGAGACGTTTCCCCGAAACATGAATCGACCAACATCTCAATCGTACTGACTTCGGCCGCCTGAGCCGATGTTGTGAATACCGAGATAGGGATTCCCTGAGCGTCCGTCATCAGCATGAGTTTTGTTCCATTGCCTTTCCTGGTCTTACCCGCCTCAAGCCCCCTTTTTTGCAGGCGAAAAGGTGCCATCACCCATTGCCTGCGACCAGTCCAGTAGTTTTCGCCAGTCCACGGCCTTGATCAACCTTTCCCACGCAAGGACGAACAATCCGGCCGCCGTCCACTCTTTGTGTTGTCGCCAGCAAGTTGCAAAAGAGGGATATCGTTCTGGTAAATCTTGCCATCGAGCACCCGCCTCCAACGCCCAAAGAACGCCTTCCATACACCTTCGCGAGTCAACTCGTGGACGACCTCCTTCAGGGGATGGTTCGGGGGGGCAAATAAGTCTTTGATCAGATTCCGTTGGAAATCAGTAACAAAAGGTTTCGGGGTCGTCCTGGACCCTGTCGTATTCTGCCGCCGTCGTTGGGGCCACTGTGACAGGGTAAAATGCATGCGAGGATCTCCTTTCTCCCTCATGGAAATGCAAATTGCCTGCCATAGTATTTATTGCGAATTTGGATTTTCAAATGCCCTCTTGAATCACTCCCTCGCAAGTTAACGCTTGAAGCTCTGCCTGCACACCTGTATGATCTTTTTCACGTACTCTTTCTTATGCCAAAGGCCTTCCGGGGAGATTTAAAGTTGCTTGGAACATCTGAAACCGAAGTTGGATCCAAGGACCTGTATCTGGACCTCCTGAAACGCTGCCTGATCGCTGACATTTATGACGAAAGCGGTTGGCGTATCGTAAATGTTAATCGTTCGAAATGGGGACTGATTCAGTACCTGAAGAATTTTATTATTGATGGCCTGGCGCGCCGAGGATACTTGATCGTCCGAACGAATCAGTTCAATGCTGAATTACGAAATGAAGGGATCGATTGGCCCTGTTTTGGGTACAGCATGACGGGCCTTCAGCGGATGAACAATATTGAAGAATGCATGAGAACGGTGCTTGCAGAAAATGTCCCCGGTGATTTCATTGAGACGGGTGTGTGGAGAGGTGGCTCGACAATTTTTATGCGCGCGGTCCTTGAGCGATTTGACGTCAAAGATCGAACGGTCTGGGTGGCGGACTCGTTTGAGGGCCTTCCAAAACCGTTGGTTGCTCAGGATCGTGACAAGCCTCAGTATGACCTGTCTGAATGTAACTACTTGAAAGTTTCGCTTGAACAGGTTCGGGCCAACTTCGATCGATTCGGGCTGCTTGACGACCAAGTTAAGTTTCTTAAAGGGTGGTTCAAAGATACGCTGCCAATTGCACCGATTGAACAACTAGCAGTATTGCGATTAGATGGCGACTTGTACGAATCAACAATGGACGCATTAACATCGTTGTTCCACAAAGTGAGTCCTGGTGGCTTCGTGATCGTGGACGATTATTGGTCATGGCCAAATTGTCGAGCGGCCGTCGACGATTTTCGTGCCCAGCATAAACTAAAAGGCGAGATTGTCTCTATCGATAAGAGCAGTGTTTATTGGCGTGTTCCCATCGAATGATAGTTCACGTGCCAAATTGTATTCGATGGACTTGATCCGTTGAGCGGGGAAGTCGCTATTTCCAGTTTGGGGGAGCGTAGTCTTTCGTCGAAACCTGCGCACCTCACTCGGCGACCCCTCGCGATGTTCAGAAAACGTGATTTCGTCGTCACGATTCATCGCGAAAATCTCCGGTGGAACTGTTTGCCCGCTGATTTCTGCCCGTCTGATTGCCCAAAACACCTCACTCCCGGCAAAAACCGCCGAATCACACCAAATGTGACGGGGTTTCGGTTAGAAACAGACGGCACACAAGCAGATTTCGTTTAATACTCCTCTTGGCAGCTTTTGGACTCATGACTATAAATCCGCCGACAATGGCTCGTGCAGCCTGTCCGTTGCGGGAACGACGGACAGAACCTGCTGGCGAGCCGCCCATCGATATCCAATCTCAAAAATCCAATTCACAATCTCATCGTACGTTGACCGTAGCGTCTTCGTGTTGTTGATGGCGTTTCGTTGCGTCTCCATCTATTGGGGGCTTTCGTTCGGCATCGACCTCACGGATCGGTATCGGTGCGCTTAACCGAGGAGCCTTTCGATGTCTCGTTTTCGGGTCTGCCTGTCGACTGGTCTGATGGCGTTTGCCCTCTTACCAATAGGATGTATGCAAGGACCTCCACGGAACGCACTTCAACAAAGCCAGTTGCGTGCCCAACAGCTCTATCAACAGAACAAAGCTCTGGCGATGGAACGAAACGGGATGGGCGGCACCGCAGCTCAGCTTGCTGCTGACAAAGCGGCCCTGGAACAACAATACCTCGCGGCGAAGCAAAGCCTGGACGCGGCAAACGCCCGACTTGGCAACCTGGCTTCAACCAACAGTGAGTTGGAAAACCGCATGCGGACCTTGATGGTCAGTAAACCAAGCAATCCGATGTCGTCGGGCACCAATAAACAACTGGAAGCACTCCGGAAGAAGTACCCGGATTTCGACTTCGATCCGCAAACGGGAGTCAGCAAGTTCTCGAACGATCTGCTGTTCGCGTCAGGGAGCGACGAAGTTCAACCGCGAGCCAAACAGATTCTTGAAGAGTTCGCTCAGATCATGAATCAGAACGACGCACGTAATTTGAAAGTTCTCGTCTCGGGCCACACCGACGACAAGCCGGTCTCGAGAAAATCGACCGCCGACAAACACCACGACAATATGGGTTTGTCAGCCCACCGAGCCTTGTCGGTTATGCGAGCGTTGCGAAAGTCAGGAATCAACGAAAACCGCATGGGAATTTCAGGCTACGGACCACATCAGCCGGTTGAACCGAATACATCGGAAGCAACTCGTCAGAAGAATCGTCGAGTTGAAGTCTATGTTCTGGCTCCGGACACCCCGGTGGCCAGTGCCTGGGACCCTGAAGTGCAGTAACTGCTCAGGCAGCACCTGAATTCATGCAGCCCGATCGCTGATCAATCAGCGGTCGGGCTGTTTTCGTTTGAGCAATGCTGTCGTCACCGATCACTTAATGTGACGGTTATCCTGCCTGGTCCAACTACAACTGGAATTGTGTCACGTTCATGTTCTGGTATCCGGTTCGTTCCCATTCTTCGATCCCCATGAAGGCATCGATCATC
>CAIULL010000283.1 GCA_903899985.1 uncultured Schlesneria sp. | reverse complement strand
GAGGGATTCAACAACAAGGCGAAACTGACTACCAAAAAAGCCTACGGATTTCGCACTTATGAAGCGATCGAAATCGCTTTGTACCATCAACTTGGTAAGCTACCCGAGCCAATTTTTACCCACAAATTCTGGTGAGCAGGCGCTTTTTTTTCATGCCGATTGATCGTTATGCCCCTGAAGTCCCCTTCCCGGCTTACGCCTTTGTTCCAGGAAGGCATCCCCATCCGGTGACCAATCCAAGCGGTCACAGCTATGGGCATTCACACGCCGTGCCATATCCGTTGGATCCCGCGCGTCCTGGCGACTCCATCGAGTTTCTTTCAGCTGTTGATCTTTTCAACGCGGGCTTCTACTGGGAAGCTCATGAAGAATGGGAAGGACTATGGATCGCTGCTGGTCGGCGGGGTGAACTGGCTGATTTTCTGAAGAGTCTGATCAAACTGGCTGCGGCAGGTGTGAAGGCTCGCGAAGGTCAAATCACCGGAGTCGAACGACATGCGCGTCGAGCGTCAGATCTGCTGCGGTCGATGATTGCCGACCGATCTCAGCCTGGCAGCAATTATTGCGGATTAAATCTGGATGAACTGGCTCTCGCTGCCCAATCACTGGCCGAACAACCCATCGTGGATGACACACCCTCCACGATGGGGCGAGTCGTGATTCCTGTTCGACTGATACTGAGCGATCTTGACCGTGCTTAACCGTAGGCGTATACAACGCGCTCACGTCAGCTCGCAAAAAGAGCGAAGTCTATCGGAACTTCGAATTCGCATCAGTCAATTCGACCGATCGTTCTTAATTCGACTCAGTCAAATTCGGTATCAACCTAATTAATCAGGAGGTAGATCATGGTTCGCTTGTATCAACCCTCCTCCGATTCTCACATCAATACCGGCCTGAAATACCCTGTTCAATTGCTGAAACACGTACTGGTTGGTCACGGCCTGCGATTCGGCGGTCATGTCCTGGTCGCGGGTTGCGGACATGGGGAACTGGTTCCATTCCTCGACGGGCTTGCCTACCAAGTGGATGCGATCGACGACTCGTCACATGTGATCGACGACGCACGACAAAGGTTTCCTCAATTCAACTTTAAGTTGGTACGACTCGATGAATCGTTTCCTGTCGCCAATCACGAATACGATTTGATCGTCGTTCAGGATTTGTCGGTCTATCGAAATAATTTGCTCGATTTGCGGACTCGAACGGCAACCGCGAATCTCCTTTCCTGTTTGAAACCAGGTGGTGATCTGGTCTTCGTCCGAAAGGACGTTGTTTCAAATGGCACGGATACACAACACCGTGCGCAGTGCTGGAAGCGGCATCTTGCCTGTTTTCCAGGTCAGTTCGAAACAGTGAGCTACGGCGAATCATTGTTTCAGCAAGCCGCATGGGACTGGTTGTTCGGTGCTCGCGAACATGGCAATTATTTCACCGTAACCTTTCAATCTCCGCTGGAAAAGCTGCACCGAAATTTCTGGCGAGACTTCGGCCGACGGGGTCTGATGACCGGGCAAGACCATTGTTGCCAGATCGAAACAGTCACGAAGGACGCTCGTCGCGCTGCGTGACTTGCGTCTTGAAACGGCCGATGGCCCTTACGTTGTTAAACAACTCAATCAGTGTTTGTGCCACTGTTTCGGAGTCTTCGGAGACGCAGTTACTTCCGTTCTCAGGCTGAAAGGGCACTGCATGACCGAAGATTGTCATACAGTGGCTCCCTGATTCAGAAGATTGACAAAGCGTTAGCCAATTCCACACCGGTTCATTGATCTTGTCGGCAGGAATTGCTGAAGTCATGTGGGCAGTTCCAAGAGCTGAACTATGATTGACCAGCCTTTCTCGAAAAGAGTCCGAAGGCCATTTCCGTAACCGATTATCTTTGAAACAAAGTCCGCAAATGGTTTATCTCAACTGCATCTACACCAGAACAGGCGATTCGGGCGAGACTTCTCTCGGAGATGGTCGGCGAGTTCCCAAAACGGACCAGCGAATCGTGGCTTATGGCACGGTCGATGAATTGAATTCCGTTCTCGGTTGCGTCATCGCTGTCGGGCCGGCCGCAGAACTTGTTCGAATGCTGACATCGATTCAGAATGACCTTTTCGACGTTGGGGCCGACCTTTGTGTTCCAGAAACTGATGTGCCACCCACCTATACGCCGCTGCGAATGACGGTGGAGCAGGTGGCACAGCTGGAACGCTGGATTGATTCTGCCACCGAAAGACTGCAACCATTGACCAGTTTTGTACTTCCCGCAGGCTCCGTGGCCTCGGCAAATCTGCATGTGGCTCGAACCGTTTGTCGTCGTGCCGAAATCGAAGTGATTCGACTGGCGCACGTCGAGAGGATCAATCCGCAGGTCCAGATTTACCTGAATCGTCTTTCTGACCTGCTTTTCGTGCTGGCCCGATGCGCCAATGACGACGGAAAAGGTGATGTTCTCTGGGTCCCCGGGGCAAATCGAAACGCAGATCCGCATCCCGCAAAGTAGAAACCCTATTGACCGGCACTGGTCAGTCCCGAAGAATCGCAAAACTGATTGCGACGATAAACTTCTCGATGTCAAATGTGACACATGGGTCCTCAAATGCCTTCTCCGACTGATCACGAATCTGATCCAACACTGGAACAGGACGATCGATTCCCTTCCGGACCCTGGGAAGGATATTTTTTGCAGCCCGGATTGTCTGGACGTCAGACGATGGAACTGTTTTTAACATTCCGCGAAGGGAAGATGCGCGGTGAAGGCCGAGACATCGTTGGCGAGTTTTTGATTTCCGGAAGTTACGAGCGAGATTCGGGTAATTGCTGGTGGTCAAAACGATATCTCGGAAGACACGACGTTTCCTACCTGGGTTACAACGAAGGTCGTGGGATCTGGGGCGTGTGGGAGATCACTCCGACTTTCAAAGGGGGATTCCACATTTGGCCACTCGGACACGGAAGCGGTGAAAGCCAGGACGTTTCTGAAGAGGAAGACATCCCCTCTCTGGTCGGTGTTGGCGCTGATTCTTTCGGTTCGGATTCTTTCGGATCGGAAACACTCGACGATTCCGATCCGTTTTCGAATTAGAAGATGCCGGTCGTTCCGTCAGGCACGAACCCTTTGTCTCTGACTCCTGCCATGCTGTCCCGGGATCGGTCGTGATCTACGCTTGCAAATCACCAGGAGTTTGCAACGGTCAAACTTCTCATGCGTTTTCAAGGCGTGTGATACGGAATTCATCGTTGTCAAAGCTGCCAGTTCCGTCGAACTGGTTTCGTTTGCGTCAGGGCATCGATAGAATCAGCGGCCGACAGAACTTCGTGTCTGTCGAATTTGGTTCCTTTCAGTCAATGCAATTCCGACGGTGCCAATATGACCGAATCGTTACGAGGTCGGTTTCTGATCGCTGCCAAACGGCTGCGTGATGATAATTTTTATAAAACGGTAGTTTTACTGCTCGAACACGGCGAACAGGGTGCGATGGGGCTTGTCATCAATCGGCCCTCGTCAATCAAGGTCGCACATGCTCTTGCTGGCCACTTTGATCTGCCCGAGACCGACGACGTCGTATTTTGCGGCGGACCTGTCGAGCCATCAGCACTCGTGATTTTACACGATGATTCGGCCTTTCAGGACAATAGTCCGTCAGTTTTGCCCGGATTATTCGTCGGCGGCAGCCCGGACGCTTTCGAGCAAGTGATCGGAGAAGCTGCGGCCAGCGATAGTCTCAAACATTCGTTTCGTGTCTTTTCAGGATACTCTGGTTGGGGCGTGGGACAGTTGGAAGGTGAGATTGCCCGCGGCGATTGGCTGATTCATCCGGCTTGCCGGGAAATGGTGTTTCACGAAGATCCCTATTCAATCTACGACACGATCTTGCAGAAGTTCTACGCAACAAATCACATCCTGCCGCATCGGGTTAAGGATGTGTCAGCAAACTGAACTCTAAAAAACTGAACCGTGGACTTTCGTCAATCGCGACTCATTGAAGACATGGCGGGAATCTTCCGAGGGGAGATTCTTTGCAATCCGCTTGCGCGAGCACTCTACGCGACTGATGGCAGCTTGCATCAGATCACTCCCCTCGGCGTGGCTCATCCTCGTGATCGAGACGATGTCGTGACGCTGGTTCGTTATGCTGCGGAAAACCACCTTCCGCTGGTCCCTCGTGGGGCGGGAACCAGCGTCGCGGGCGAGGCTCTCGGGCCAGGTATCGTGATCGACTTCTCCCGTCACATGCATGCCGTCGAGGATATCGGGACGCAGACGGTTCGAGTTCAACCCGGGGTTGTTCATAGCCAGCTCAATCATTTACTCCGCGAATCGGGTCGTTATTTCGCTCCCGATCCGTCAAATACGGCGACCACCACCGTGGGCAGCATGCTGGCTCTCGATGCTGCGGGTTCTCATTCGATTCGAGTTGGTTCGACACGAGACCATGTTGTCAGTATCGAACTTGTCATGGCGAATGGATCTCGCTTTGAGGCGGGAATTGAAAAAGCGTTCGACCCGAAGTCGCGGGGTGTCACCGAGTCGAACGCGGACGAGGCGGTGGCGGTCAAGCAATCGCTCGTCAATCGTCTTTCGATCTTACTGGCACGTAATGCGGAACTGATTAACGTCAAACAATCCGCTCGACAGGTCCGTAATCGAGCTGGCTATATGCTGCGGGATGTTCTTTCTGAATCCAATGTCTCGCTTCCTCGCCTGCTGATCGGCTCCGAAGGGACACTCGGACTGTTCACAGCGGTAACGCTGAAAACGTCAGCGTTACCCGCTCATCGCTCGGCTCTGATGATCGTGTTCGAATCGATCGAGTCGGCAATTCAGGCGGTGCAGACAACGGCGGCACACCATCCGAGCGCCTGCGACCTGGTTGATCGCCGGTTATTAACGCTGGCTCGCGACCTTGACCCGCGTTTCAGGGTCATGATTCCGGCCGCTGCGGAAGCCGCTTTGATCGTTGAGCTGACGGGATTCAGTCAGTCGGAAACAACGCGAAGCGTTCGAGACCTGCTGCAGGCCCTCAAAGAATTGCCCGATGCCGGTCACCCGGTTTTTGAAGCGACGACCTTCGACGAAGTGGAATTCCTCTGGTCATTGCCAAATCGTGTGATCCCGCTCTTGAACCGGGCACGTGGAGAAACGTCACCGGTCCCGATTGTCGAAGACATCGCAGTCCCCCCTGACATGTTGCTGGAGTACGTTTCGAAAGCACGGCGTATCTGGCAAAAACATGAAGTGACGGCATCACTTTATGCCCATGCGGCGGTCGGTCAATTGCACATGCGCCCGTTCCTGCCGTCACCATTCGATCCAACCCTTTTGGAAGAAATGGCACGGGATCTTTATCAGGCGGCGATTTCGGTCGGTGGGTCGATCAGTGGCGAGCATGGACTCGGTCTCTCACGCACGGCCTTTCTTCAATCGCAATATGGTGAACTGTATCGTGTCTTTCAGGAGGTCAAGACCCTTTTCGACCCCGATCATCTGCTTAATCCCAATAAAGTTCTCAGCCACGATCCACACCTGACGGTCAATCATCTTCGACCGCAATCCGAAGCGCTGGAACCACTGGTAGAATTGCAACTCCATTGGTCACCGGGTGAATTCTCTGCGACTGCGATGGCTTGTCACGGTTGTGGAGCCTGTCGGACCCAGGAATCCGATTCGCGAATGTGTCCGTTCTTCCGGTCAGATCCCGCCGAAGAGCGGTCCCCCCGAGCCAAGGCCAATGCCATTCGAGCAATTGCCGATGGAAGGCTGCCTCAACACGAGCTGGCATCGGTCGAGATGCAGATGTTGTCAGACGTCTGTTTCAACTGCAAACAGTGTCAGCTCGAATGCCCGACCGAAATCGATGTTCCTCACTTGATGCTCGAAGCCAAAGCACAGTATGTCGCTGCAAATGGGCCGAAGACACCGGAATGGTTTCTCGCGCGAGTCCACGCCTGGAGCAATTCGTTATGTCGACTCTCGTGGTTGATCAATCCCCTGCTGAACACCCGAAGTTTCCGCTGGATCATGGAGCGACTGGTTGGCGTCTCGTGCCGTCGCAAACTTCCTCCGTTCAGTCGGCGGACCTTTCTCCAAATGGCTCCAAGGAAATGGTTATCACCCCCCGTTTCGCTTAAGAACCCTGTTCCGGTTGTCTATTTCGTTGACCATTATGCGAATGCTCATGATCCTGAACTGGCATTCGCGTTCGGCAGAATCGTCGAGCATCAGGGCCTGACCTTGCATGTTCCTCCTACACAATTGCGATCAGGGATGGCGTTGATCTCAACGGGCGATCTTGAGGCCGCCCGTCAATTAGCCATGACGAATGTTCGAATCCTGGCAGAATTTGCACGCGAAGGTTGTCCCATCGTCTGTACCGAACCCGCCGCTGCGGTTTGCTTGAAGTTGGAATATCCGAAATTCCTCGATCATCCCGATGTCCAGCTGGTGGCAGATCGTGTTGTCGAAGCGGGTGATTTTCTGGCCGGGCTGCAATCACGAAACGAACTGAAAACGGACTTTGAGGCATTGCCGCATATTGCTGCCTACCACACACCATGCCATTTGCGTGCCTTGGGACGTACGACGCCATTGCTTGAGATTTGTCGTCTGATTCCCCAGTTCAAGACATCAAATATCGACAACGGCTGTTCGGGACTTGCAGGGACATTCGGCCTCACAAAGAAACACTTTCACGAATCGTTGGCCATCGGTCGCAAGTTGATTGAACAAATGCGTTCTGACCAGATTGAATTCGGCATCACCGAATGCAGTAGTTGCAAGCTTCAGATGGAACAACAGTCGACAACACCGACGTTACATCCACTCAAAGTTCTCGCCCTTGCCTACGGCCTGATGCCAGAAATCCGTCGACGATTCAGACCGAATTACAAACGGCGACTGACATCCTGATTCGAACAGGTTCGGCGGGGATTACTGGCGAAATACCGAATCGGGATGCTCAAGTTCGTCCAACATGCGGATTGTCTGCTGCAGCAACTGCGGCAGGCCCTTGCCAGCAACCGATGAAATTCTCAGCACTGGACGACCAATTCGTTCTTCAAGCAGTTCCGCTGCGGCATCCGCGTCTTCAAGTTCACATTTTGTGACGCAGACGATTTCCGGTCGTTTGGCCAGTTCTTCATCGTACAACCGCAATTCCTCACGGATATTGAGGTAGTTTTCGATCGGGTCGGTTTGATCGTCAGGCGCCGGTTCCACAAGGTGAATGAACATTTTTGTTCGCTCCACATGCTTCAGGAACTCGTGCCCCAATCCGACTCCGGCATGAGCACCTTCGATCAATCCGGGAATGTCCGCCATCACAAACTGACGTTCCTGTCCGACCCGGACGATGCCGAGATTGGGGTACTTCGTCGTGAAGGGATAATTGGCAATCTCGGGGGTTGCACGGGAAAGCCGACTTAATAGCGTCGATTTCCCGGCATTAGGTTTTCCGATCAAACCGACGTCAGCAATCACCTTCAATTCGAGGATGACATCGCGCCGCTCGCCTGGTTCGCCCGGTCCGAATTCACGAGGAGCCCGGTTCGTGGAGGACATGAACCGCGTGTTCCCTTTACCCCCCTCACCAGCCTTTGCAATGATCACTCGTTCGCCGTGCTCGACCAGGTCTTTCAAGATAAAATCCCGCGTCGCGTCACGCAGAATCGTGCCGGGCGGGACCCGAATCACCGTGTCCTCGCCGTTTTTTCCTGTTTTCAAAGTCGGTTGGCCTGGTTGACCATTCTCGGCATTCCAGTGACGAACACCAACCAGATGGACCAGGCTGCTGACGTTTTCGTCTGCTTCGATCACCACATGACCGCCGCGACCGCCGTCGCCACCGTCGGGACCACCGCGCGGAATATGAGCCTCACGCCGAAAGCTGCACGCCCCCGGACCGCCGTCCCCCGCCTTACAAAAAATGCTGACTTGATCTACGAACATTCTAAAGACTATAGCGAATAAAACCCAATTGAAGTAGTCACCCCGCCCGGCCCGGCACAGCCGGTTCATGCGCGTCGGATGAAGGGTTCAGAATAGGGATGTCGTTCGCGCGTTGCTGCAGGTCCGGCACAGCCGGTTCGTGCGCGTCGGACGATGGGCTTAGAGCTGGGTTATCGTTCTCGCTTTAGGGGTTTGAGCCCTGCGATTCAAAAGCATGGGAGTTCGCGCGCGTTAACTTTCTCAAGCTCTGTGCAAGATTTCCGAGATGACTCGTGTTTCCTCAACACCAGTCAGCCGAGCGTCCAGGCCCTGGAATTTGTATGACAAGCGTTCGTGGTCGATACCGAGGAGATGCAGCAATGTTGCATGAAAATCTCGAACCCGAACTTCGTCTTTGACGACGTTGTAGCCGAACGGACACGTCTCGCCATAGACGGTTCCTCCTTTAATCCCGCCGCCGGCCATCCACATGCTGAAGCATCTTGGGTGATGATCACGTCCGTAGTCGGTTGCGGTGAGCTTACCTTGCGAGTAATTCGTTCGGCCAAACTCGCCACCCCAAATAACCAGTGTGTCGTTCAATAACCCTCGTTGTTTGAGGTCGGTTAATAGTGCCGCAGCGGGCTGATCGGTCTCTCGACATTGGGTTCGAATCCCGTTTGGCAGACCGCCGTGCTGATCCCAACCCTGGTGATAGAGCTGAATAAATTTCACTCCTCGTTCGGCTAACCGACGTGCCAGCAGGCAGTTCGCGGCGAACGTCCCCGGCTGTTTTGCGTCCGGACCGTAAAGGTCGAAAATATGCGCGGGCTCGGACGAAAGGTCGGTCACTTCAGGAACGCTCGACTGCATGCGGAAGGCCATTTCATACTGAGCAATTCTCGTGTTGATCTCGAGATCCCCCGTCGATTCCAGTTCCAGCTGATGAAGTTCCTGCAGTCGGTCCAGCATGTTACGACGGCTGTTGCGATCGATGCCAGCGGGATTATTGAGGTAAAGTACTGGTTCCTTGCCGGATCTAAACTGAACCCCCTGGTAATTGGATGGCAGGAAGCCGGTCCCCCAGAGGCGTGAATACAGTGGCTGATCACCTTTCCCCTTGGTGATCAGGACGACGAATGCAGGAAGATTTTCGTTGTCACTGCCAAGTCCATACGACAGCCACGCTCCGATGCTGGGGCGTCCCGATAGCTGGTTGCCGGTTTGCAGGAATGTGATCGCTGGATCGTGGTTAATGGCTTCCGTCGTCATCGAACGGATGATGGCAAGATCATCGACGCACTTCGCCGTGTGCGGCAATAACTCACTGAGCCACGCTCCTGACTGACCGTGCTGAGCAAATTTGAAGATTGACCCCGCCAGCGGAAGCGACGATTGATTCCCCGACATCCCGGTCAACCGCTGGCCCTGGCGGACAGAATCGGGAAGCGGTTCACCCTGTCGTTCATTGAGGATCGGTTTGTAATCGAAGGTTTCTAATTGCGATGGACCGCCGCTCTGGAAAAGGTAAATGACCCGTTTTGCCGTCGCCGGATGATGAGTCGCTGGAAGAGCCCCACCCACCGCCATCGCCGAGCGTTGTGGACCAATCAGTTCCGCCAGCGCGATACCGCCGAAACCCATTCCGACGCGAGACAACAAATCCCGTCGTGAAAGTTGAGGGATCTGTCGGCGAAACTCATCTGCGGGATTTGTGTTAACCGGCAAGAAGTTCATTTCTGGGCTCCACAAATTGTGTCAGCAATTTTCAATCACATTATTATGCAATTGATTTTGCCTAGCGTCGATACTCGCACGCAGAAACCCTGATGCGACAGTCGCGTCTGTTTCTTAAGACATCGCCGCGAAGTCGCTTTCTTCCAGAAGATTCACCGTTCGAAATCAACTTTGTGACACCGTATGACGGTACCCGGACATACGGTGGTCCTTGACGAAGGGTTAACGAGTCAAAGCGATAGCGTTTGAGAAATTTCAAAGCATTGCCACATTCCATTGCCACCGTTTTTGCAAGATGTTTCGCCGTGTTGCCCTTGCGGATTATCCTCCGTCAGTGGTTCAATAGAGAAAGGGAACGCCGATTGCTGTCAATCGAATACGTTTTCGATGTTTTGATTTGAATTCCCGCCGTCGATTTCCCGCCTGTTCGAATCTTATGACCGGAACTTTCCGATGCTTGCCGAAACCACACCTGCCCTGGAAATCGCCCCTGCTACAACTGAAGTTGGCAGCTACTTCATTTCGAACTATCCGCCGTTTTCGTTGTGGAACCGCGATGTGGTCCCCGAAATTCGTGCCGCGTTTGAAGCCCCCCCTGACCGCTCCGTGCCGATGGGTCTTTATCTCCACATCCCGTTTTGTCGGAAGCGATGCAAGTTCTGTTATTTCCGCGTCTATACGAATCAGAACGCGAATGCCATTTCACGCTACGTGGAAGCCCTGGCGAAGGAAGTTGAACTCCTCAGCCACCAGCCAGCCGTACCTGGTCGCGAGTTGAAGTTTGTCTATTTCGGTGGCGGGACGCCGTCGTATCTCAGTTCGAGACAACTTCATTTTCTCAGGGATGAACTCAGTCGTTCTGTATCCTGGGACCATGCCGAGGAAGTGACTTTTGAATGCGAACCAGGAACGCTGAGCCTGGAAAAGCTGCAAACGTTGAAAGAGATCGGAATCACACGGATCTCACTGGGGGTCGAGAATTTCAACGATACGATCCTGGAAGAGAACGGCCGTGCCCATCTTTCGCCGGAAATCTTCCGTGCCTATGAATGGATTCAGCAGGTTGGATTTCCACAGGTGAACATCGATTTGATCGCGGGGATGGTCGGAGAAACCGATGAAAACTGGGCCAAATGCATCGAGCAGGCACGTCAGCTCAAGCCCGACAACCTGACGATCTATCAGATGGAGCTGCCGTTCAATACTTTAATTTCGAAAGAAATGAAAGAGTTAGGGATTTCTTCTCCGGTCGCCAATTGGACAACAAAACGTCGCTGGGTTGATGAAGCAATGACCGCGTTCGAGGCCGACGGATATCACGTTTCAAGTGGCAACGAAATGGTCAAAAATCCGGAAACCGATCATTTCATCTACCGAGACAACGTCTGGCGCGGGTGTGATCTGCTTGCGGCCGGAGTTTCCTCATTCGGACACTTCCAGGGGGTTCATTATCAGAACCTCGATCAGCTTGAGGATTATCTGACCACCGTGGAATCAGGATCTTTACCAATCAATCGCGCGCTACGTCCGACGCCCCATCAGCGATTAATTCGCGAGATGATTCTGCAGATGAAAGAGGGACATATTTCAGCTGTCCCGTTCCGTCACAAGTTCGGCGTCGACATCCTGGAAGAATTTGCCAAACCCCTTGCCGCACAGGAAGCCAAGGGATATTTGACCGTCAACGGCGATGAGATCACCTTGACACGGAAAGGACTTCTGCAGGCAGATACACTGTTGCCCGAGTACTTTGAAGAACAGCATCGAGAAGTTCGCTATACATGAGAACAGATTGTGTTTTGACGGTTTGCCTGGAATTTGTGGTTACAATTGCCTCGTTTTCACAGCTTCAGCTCGACAAACGTGGCCGCCATAGACACACTGTCGTATGCGATCGCTGAGTACTTACCTAATGCGAGGGCGATTTTTTAATGCGTCAAGTCGGCTCTCTTTCGAACCTGGACCATGCCGAGCGATTTGCGGACTTTTTGCGCTCTGTGGGGACCGAGTGTTCGATCGATAACGGAACGGACGGCTTTCGGGTTTGGGTCCAGGACGACGATCGTGTGGCGTCAGCAAAGCAAGAATTGCCAAATTTTCTGGCCGACCCAAATCATCAGCGTTATCGTGACGCAGCTGAGATTGCGAAAGAGCGGCTGAAAGAGAGACAGGTTCGCAGGGAATCCGCTCGCGCGAACACAATCGACGTCGCGAATTCGTGGAGTCCCGCGGTGGCACAGCAATGTCCAGTGACATTCGGTTTGATTGCCATCTCGATTCTGGTCGGGATCCTGACAGGACTCAAACCTGTACACAACGACCCATTTGTCAGTCGACTCTGGATTTCGACAGATGGATCAATTCAGCAGATTCTGCACGGCGAAATCTGGCGAATTTTTTCACCGATTTTTCTGCACTTCAACTTGATGCATATCGTTTTCAATTTGCTGTGGACCTACCAGTTCGGCTTGCAAATTGAATCCCGTCGAGGCTCTTCCCGGTTTTTTGCAATGATTCTGGTGATTGCCGCATTCTCAAACCTGGCCCAGTTCTGGTCCCCAAACCTGGGACAGCTCTGGTTTCATGGACTTAACTTTCACAGACGATGGACGGGTAATCCGTGGTTTGGCGGAATGTCGGGGGTCGTCTATGGTTTGTTTGGTTACATGTGGATCAAAGGAAAACTCGATCCACGCAGCCGCCTTGGGCTACCCCAACAAACGGTTTTTATGATGCTCGGCTGGTTCGTCGCCTGTGTTTTCGTCATTCCAAACGTGGCAAACTGGGCTCATGGAATTGGACTGCTGGCGGGAATGGTTCTGGCCGCAGGAGAACAGCTGATTCCTTCTCGCCTCCGGCGAAGATGAGATGCGCGTCATATTCCCGATGGTCTGAAAACCTCCCTGATAAAATATTTGTATCGTGTTGATGTTTGTGTCATGGGTCCGATTGATTCCCCCTTTTAAAAACGTTCGACGGTTCGATGTCTGAATCAAATAATCTCATCGTCACCATTGAACGCGCTGCGTCGATCTTACAGGAGGGTGGACTCGTTGCCTTGCCAACGGAAACCGTTTACGGATTGGGTGCCAATGCGCTGGACCCCATCGCTGTGGCCAGGATTTTTGCCGCAAAAGAGCGTCCATTCTTTGATCCACTGATCGTCCATGTCCCTGATATCGACTGGATGCCGCGAATCGTGAGCGAATTTCCCCGGGTCGCGGTGCAGTTGGCGGAGCGGTTCTGGCCCGGCCCACTGACACTCGTTTTACCAAAAGTCCCCGCAATTCCAGACTTGGTGACATCAGGTTTACCGAATGTCGGAGTCAGAATTCCAGACCATGAATTGACACGTCAGGTGTTAAGGCTGGCGAATGTTCCCGTTGCCGCTCCAAGTGCCAATCCGTTTGGAAGGTTGAGTCCCACCACGGCTGAACATGTTTACCAGCAACTCGGTCTTCGAGTCGACGCGATTCTTGATGGTGGTCCCTGTCGCGTCGGAATCGAATCGACGATTCTGCAGATCGATAAGCACGGAGTCACGTTGCTGCGACCCGGTGGAATTTCTCTGGAGGAAATCGAGGCATTGATTGGGACCGTGAATCTTCCGGAATCAACGGTGTCAAAAACGCCGATAGCGCCGGGGATGCTGGCGAGTCACTATGCACCGCGAACGCCGCTGAAGATCGTCAATGAAATCCCATCATCCGTGGAATCCTCTCGTACCGGTTTGCTTGTGCTTTGCAATGACACAGAGTTACAGCAATTCGCCAAGATTGAATTGTTATCACCGACGGGCAGCCTCGTGACGGCCGCTGCCAATTTCTTTCAGGCACTGCATCGACTGGATGCCGCCGGACTCGACGAAATCATCGCCGTCCGATTTCCTGATCGTGGTCTAGGACGGGCATTGAACGATCGACTCCAGAGAGCCGAACATCGCGGCGTTCACCAATCCAAGTGACGATTGACTTGAAATCGACATTTGTTGTCTCTGTCAGCACCGCCTGACAGTCTTCCCTCAAGCAGCGCCACGGGATCGCCGACTTCGACGAGTGGGTTCTTTTTTCAGTCCGTGAAACCAGAAATGCGCGTTTCAAAAGAATGATGCCGACCCGCCACGTTGCCTGTTCGCCACGTTGTTAAATATCACCGCTTTCAGGACGACCGGGGTCGTTGATCACTTTTCAGAATCGCTGTAACTCGTTGATTGTGTGTTGTTTACGGTGTCAGGCGCGACCAAAAGCGAACGAAATTATTTGTCGGCCCAGTGTTTGCGTTGCTGAATGTCCGTGCTCGGAAGACTGTCTTTCGAGATTCACATTCGGACAACTCTCCACGACACGACAGGGCCATGCATGATTGCTCAGCGACGGTTTAAACGGATGCTGATCGACGTTCGGAATGATTTCCTTCTGCTGCATCTGGGCGAGATGGAAATCTGGGATGGTGCCGATTTGGCCTTGTTGCGTGAAGGCCTCTTTCGCCTGATCGACGAGGAAGGCTGCGATTCGATCGCCATTGACATGCTGTATGTCAAGTATATCCCCAGTGGCTTTTTCGGGATGTTGTTCGACTGGCAAGAGAAGTGTGGAACTCGGTTTGCCCTGACGCCTCCGCAACCGAATGTCCAGCGAATGCTTTGGTTTCGTCAGTTTTTCAAGCTGAATAACGACGGGATGTACGAGCTGTTGCTTGAGCCTACCGAATCGCTTGTCGTTCCAGAGCCAATCTCAGAAAGTTGTCTTTCCAGCCAGTCGGTTTAAGCTTATCGTGTCATTCGTGCAAAAATTGGGGTTTTCAGACAACGTTGATCAAACTACAAGACCACGAGAAACAGCAAGTTTGTGCCAGGTCTGTTGAGAGAATTGAAACTCATTTCTCGCGTGGAGTTGACGATGCGTTGCCCTCGGTGCAAAACGAATGACGTTTATTTAAGCTCAAGCGGGAATTCGGGGATCCTCTGGTTTCTGACCAAGGCCACGCGCTGTCATCGCTGCTGCCATCTTTCCAGGGTCTTTTTTTGGGTAAGCGTTCCGGACAAGCCCGCTGCTGAAGTTGTGAATTCGCGAACGGAAACAAGCCGCCAACTTGCAAAACAGGCAACCAGTTAAACCAGATTCTGTTGCGGATCGCGCGCGGGCCTCATTCGCCGTCGATGATTGGCGGCACGAGAAAATAACTGCCGTCTGAACGGGGTGCGTTCGACAGGGCCTCGGAACGCGGAAGAGAATCGACCACCGTGTCAGGTCTCAGCACATTGTGCAGTTCAACGGCGTGAACCATCGGTGGCACATCCGTCGTGTCGACCTCGTTCAATACCTGCACGTATCCGATCATGGCGCTCAGATCGTTGGCGAGCGAACCCAATTCGTTGTCGGATACCTTCAGGCGTGCCAAGTCGGCAACTTTGCGTACGACATCGCGCGAGAGTTCCATTGCCGGTCTCATTCAAAGACAAAACAGGGGGCTGACAACAAAGTCATCCCCCCAAGTTTGCAATAACGATCGAACCGCGATGCGATCAGCCTTCGATCGTGAATGGCTTCTTCACGACGCGCTTTACAACCAGCCCTGAACGGAGGCATTGAACACAGACGCGAACTCGCTTCGAGGTTTCGCCATCTTGCATCCGCAGCGACTGAAGGTTTGGACGAAACCATCGCTTGGTGATTCCCGTCGTTTTGCGACCGTTACCACCCAGATACTTCGCCTTACCGCGCTCGACCTTCTGGTTGCCGCGAACCGGTTTCTTTGAACAAATTGCGCATTCCGAACCCATGACAACCTCAAATCGCGTGCTGAAATCTTTTGTTTTGAATGCCACTGGCTAAATACGGCCAGTGCGGAACGCAAAAGTATAACTATTGTGTCCGTGGATGCAAGTTGAACGCTGATTAACCGCGAAGATCTTCAAACAGAGCGGTCGAAAGGTAGCGTTCGCCGCTGTCAGGAAGCACCGTAACGATGATTTTCCCTGCGGATTCAGGTCGGGCGGCGACTTTCAGCGCGGCTGCCATGGCGGCCCCGCAACTGATACCACACGTGATTCCCTCAAGTTTCATCAGTTTTTTCGCTGTTTCAATCGCTTCATCATCGGTTACCTGCAGCACTTCATCAATAATCGACCGATCCAGGATATCGGGCACAAAACCTGCGCCGATCCCCTGGATCTTATGCTTGCCAGGAGCACCACCCGACAAAACCGGGCTGTTTGCTGGTTCGACCGCAATGGTCTTGATCGGCAGGTGCTTCTCGTGCTTCAGATACTTCGAGACCCCTGTGATCGTGCCGCCGGTCCCCACTCCCGCCACAAAAATGTCGATCTTGCCATCGGTGTCGTTGTAAATCTCGGGGCCGGTGGTTTTGAAATGGATTGCGGGATTGGCCGGATTCTTGAATTGCTGCGGCATGAACCAGCCTTCCTGCTTGGAAAGCTCTTCAGCCTTAGAGATCGCCCCCCTCATCCCGTCGGCACCGGGAGTCAGAATCAGGTTCGCACCGAAGCTGCGTAACATCATTCGGCGTTCAACCGACATGGTTTCGGGCATTGTTAGGGTCAAAGTGTATCCGCGTGCGGCACAGACATACGCAAGAGCAATCCCCGTGTTACCACTGGTTGGCTCGACGACATGCATGCCCGGTTTCAACGTGCCGTTGGCTTCTGCATCCCAGATCATCGCCGCGCCAATCCGGCACTTGACGCTATAAGCGGGGTTACGGCCTTCAATCTTGGCCAGGATTGTTGCGTGAAGGCCTTCAGTTAAGCGGTTGATCTTGATGAGCGGAGTCCGACCAATCGACTCGGAATTATCCTTGAAATACGCCATCTATAGACTCCTTTTCAATTTCAATTTTTTGAGCGAGGCTGTGAACTGATGTTTCAAATCGGAAAGCTATTGAGCTTCCAGAATTCGCCCTTTTGCCTTGAAGGTAATCGGTTCTTCCTGGCCACTGATTGTCAGGAAAAACGTTTCCTCAAATAATCCGGGCTTATTCGGAGGTGTGAATGTCAGGGTCAATTGATGCAATGGTTTCAGTTCGTCGGTTTTCTTGACCTTAACCGACGAATCTTGTTCAGTCCGCTCGAACTTTTCAATTTTGAACGGTTTCACCGGGGTTTTCGTTGATCGGACGATGACCTGAATCTCTTTTGGTTTTCCGGGTATCAATGTCCCGAAGTTTGCGTCTGTGACGACAATATCCGGTTCAATTTTCCCCTCGACCTGAACTGGAATTTGAGGATTATTGGCATCATCGGTGACCAGCACCATCTGATCACGAATCGGTCCGATCGGAGCCGTGTCTTTCAATTTCACGATGAGGTCATAATTAACCAACCCGTTTCCACGGGACTTTTCCACGATTTCCGCCGAGAGATAAGGGCTGTTAAATTTGGCTGAAGACAAGGTCCAGTTGTTCCGTCCGGCGTAGTTCACTGTCAGCCGTTGTTCGGCACCTTTGTTGGGTGAAACTGACCCGAAATTGACAGAACCTGGTTGCAGCACAACATCCGTTCGGATGTAACCTTCAGCAAAGATTGTGGCCAGACCGAACTGATTCTTGGACGGAATAAAGAACGTGACCGTCCCGAACGTCCCTTTTTTCTCACCGTGATGACGAATCGTGTCGAGTCTCAGCGTCACATTTTTGGACTGCCCAGCGGGAATATTGATCGCCGCAGGCAGAACCAGTTGACCGTTGGGAGCCACCCGGTTTTCATCCCAGGAAAGGCAACCGCACGACGTCGATAGTGCGGTTACCTGAATATCGTCGGGATGAACATTGTTGATCCGGATCTTGAAATTGACGTCCTGACCCTTGGCGACGCTCTTGTAATTGATCTTGAGCTGATCCTTGTCGATCATCGCTCGCGCCCAGTCGGCGTCTTGTGCGTGCAGCGTCGAGACTGCGGTCAGAAAGATTCCGATCGACGTTAAACACCGGACAACGAGCGTATTCGACATTGCTCACACTTCCTGCAAACACGACAAGCGATCGTGCTGAGCAACTTACAGTTACGGTTATGGAACCACTGGTTTTGCAACCGTAACTGATTGTTCTACGACGCGACCTTTGGCCTTAAAGGTCACCTGTTGCTCACGACCGGAGATAGTAAGAAAGAATTCCTCTTCAAACAACCCGTCTTGAGCAGAAGGAGTGAAAGTCATGGACAACATGTGGACTTGTGAGACTGCGTCAGAAGGTTTCACTTTGAATTGATCGTCCTTTTTCGCAGATTCAACTTTTTCGATCTTGAACGGTTTCTTCCCTCGGACCACCACCATTACCGTCTTTGGCTGACCGGCAGCGACCTGCCCGAACTGTACGTCTGCAACAACAATGTCCGGTTCAACTTGCGCTTCAACACTGACGGCGTATCCGCTGTCGCCGACATCATTTGTCACGATCAGCATTTGATCTCGCAGCTTCGAAACAGGGGTGTTTCCGTCCAAGGTGACCACAACGTCATAGTTGGCTGTTCCCCCGCTTCGCCCTTTTTCAACAATTTTTGTTGAAAGGTGTGGGTTATTCACTTTCACCTGGGTCACCTTCCAGTCGGGTCGGCCCCCGGAATAGGACACGTTCAGTCGATGTTCCATCGCACGACCCTGGTCGACCTGACCGAAATTCAGGGTATTGCTTTGCAAAATGACATCCTGGCGGATGCGGCCTTCGACGGGAATCGAGACCGTTGAATTCGAACCACGTGTCGGCTCAAGCAGCGAAGCAAAGGCCGTCACATGCTTGTCACCCTGGTGACGAACCGTGTCGAGACGAATTGTCAGTTCTTGCGATTGTCCTGATGGAATCGTGATGGGGGCTTTTTCCTGCCAGGAAATGCAACCGCACGATGTGGAAAGGCTGGAAACCTGAATGGCTTCTTTAAAAATGTTCTTCACGGTGAATTTAAACGTGACATCAGAGTTCTTGGCGACGGAACCAAACTTGATTTCGCGCTTGTCGAACATCTTTTTGCCCCAATCCTGGTCCTGTGCGGACAATGGGGCAACAGCGAGGAATGAGAAAAATACACACGCGGGGCGAACTAAAGCACGGCAATACATTGTTGTCTCGCTTCTCTGAAGCTAAACCCAATCGAACGGCAAAACGCCTCAGCCGATCCACAGCCTGGGGCACGAGGACAAAACACGTCAGCTCGTTTTGTAACAGTCTCAGCTGCCTCCGTGGTTTTCATTATGCGCGCTATAAAGATCTGTCAACGGATGTTTTTTAGTCCTGAAACAAAAGATTTCCAAATTGATTTCTGCGGCAGCGACATTTTCCTCAAGATCGCTTCGGTTTCGTGAATCGCCAGATCTTTCCATCGAAGCGAAGCCTTTTGAAAAAGGAAAAGCAAACGGAACCAAGTCTCACGCGGAATTGTGTTGTCAGACTTCACTCTCGGGATGCCACTGCATGTCCAGGTTTTGTCACGCAAGGACCTTTGACCGGCAGAACGTGAAGGCTTTCCTTTTCCGGAGTCTCCGGTGCCGTTCTGGCACCGAAAGCCACGATGACACGTCCCCTTCAAGATTGGGTAACGTATTGTCCCGCGAAAAATTCTTGTCTTTTTCGAATTTTCTGTGGGATAAGGACTCAAGCCAACAGCCGTTGGTTGATCGAACGACGGGCGAACGAAGAAATTTGCCCCGAGAAAAAAGCCCGTTGACAGTCGGTCGTTGGCAACCCGTTCACATTTGGATTACAAAATGACGCTGTCGAGGAGCAAAATTAAGATCAATGGGCAAGTCGGTCAGGGTCAGCCACCTTGTTCGTCAGCTTCGGTTGTCAGCACATCCGTCGATCGAAAACGGCGTCTGCTGGTGCCGCTCGCCTCGTCAAAATCCATAAAAACAACTTCGTATACCGACTCCGCGATGTCTCGATAAGAGACCAAATTCATTTCCGAGAGGTTTCTCACCATGTCTAACAAACAAGTTAATGTCGCAATGATCGGATTGGGTTTCGGTGCCGAGTTCATTCCGATTTATCAGGCTCATCCTAACGCAAACGTCTATGCCATTTGCCAACGGAACAAAGAGCATCTGAATACGATCGGCGACCGGTTCAAAATCGAAAAACGCTTTACGGACTACAGCGAAGTCCTGAAAGACCCCAAAGTCGATTTCGTCCATATCAATTCACCGATTCCCGACCATGCCAGTATGTCCTTGCAGGCGCTTCGAGCGGGCAAGCACGTGATGTGTACTGTCCCCATGGCAACCACTGTCGAGGAATGCCGGCAGATCTGCGAACTGGTCAAGCAGACAGGCCTGAAATATATGATGGCCGAAACCGTCGTCTATTCACGCGAGTTCCTGTTCATCAAGGACCTTTATGAAAAAGGTGAACTGGGCAAGATTCAGCATCTGGCCGCTTCGCACCCGCAAGACATGGACGGCTGGCCCGCCTACTGGGAAAAAATGATTCCGATGCACTACGCGACGCACGTCGTCAGCCCGTGCCTCGGCCTCGTCAACGGCAGAGCCGCGTACGTCAGCTGCTTTGGTTCCGGGACCGTTCGGGACGACATCGCGCAGAAGTCCGGCAACAAATTCGCCGTCGAGTCCTGCCACATCAAGATTAAAGACTCGGATGTTTCCGCACATATCTGGCGATTTCTGTATGACGTTGCCCGCCAGTATCGCGAAAGCTTTGATGTCTATGGGACGAAGAAAAGTTTTGAATGGACGCTGGTCGAAGGGGAACCACACGTGATCCACACGGCCAAGAAGCCAGAACACGAAATTGCGTCCAAAGTTGAAGTCCCTGATTTTGCTCATCGGCTGCCCGAACCGATCCGCAAATTCACCCAGACGATTCAGGATGCCGATCACCTGTCGTTCATTCAAGGTGGTGGGCATGGGGGATCCCATCCGCACCTGGTCCACGAAATGGTCAGCGCCTTGATCGAAGACCGTGACCCCTGGCCCAATGCCACGCTGTCAGCAAACTGGACCAGCGTCGGGATTCTCGCTCACGAATCGGCACTCAAGGGTGGCGAAGTTATTCGTCTTCCAGAATTCACATTGTCGTGAAAACAATCTCGATGAATTGGGAAATGGGTGTGGCCGAATGTTCGGACACACCTGTTTCTGATTCAGGCCTGATCTTTCCTGTTTCTTTTTCTTTTCAAGGTTCTTCCTGACATGGCCGTCGAAAATCGCATGGACAAGATTGTCGCGCTCGCGAAGCGACGGGGTTTCGTCTTTCAGTCATCAGAAATCTACGGTGGCCTTAATGGCTTCTGGGACTATGGACCGCTCGGTGTCGAATTAAAGCGGAATGTCCGTCAGGCCTGGTGGTCCGACATGATCACCGAACATGACGAAATCTCGCAACCGGCAGGTGCCCCCAGCAGCTTTGACATGGTCGGCGTCGAAACATCGATCATCATGCACCCCCAGGTCTGGAAAGTGTCAGGTCACTTCGATCTGTTCGCGGACAAACTTGTCGACTGCCGTGAATGTAAAGGCCGTTTTCGTGCCGATCATATCGGCACCAGCGAGTGCCCGCTCAAACCGTCCAAGCATCCGGGCGAGCACGACAAGTGTCAGTTGACCGAACCTCGCGATTTCAACCTGATGTTCGAAACGCACACCGGGGCAGTCCGTTCTGACGATACCAAGGCGTTCATGCGGCCCGAGACGGCTCAAGGGATGTTCGTTAACTTCAAGAACGTCTGCGATTCCAGCCGGGTCAAGATTCCCTTCGGGATTGCCCAGATTGGTAAAAGCTTTCGGAACGAGATCACGCCCAGAAACTTCACCTTCCGTTCGCGTGAATTCGAACAGATGGAGATGGAATTTTTCTGTCATCCGGGTCAGTCTTTACAATGGTACCAGTACTGGCGCGACCGTCGATACAACTGGTACATCAAACACGGAATCTCGACCAGTAACCTGATTCTGCGCGAACACGCACCCGAAGAACTGGCACATTACTCGGTCGGAACCGCCGATCTCGAATACGCCTTCCCCTTCCTGGAAGCGGGTTCGTACGGCGAACTGGAAGGGGTTGCCCATCGTGGCGACTTTGACCTGCGATCGCATTCGGAAGGAAAGCTCTGCAAACAGGATGGCAAGCTGGTTGTGGAACTCGGTCCCGATGGCAAGCCGAAATACGTCGGCAGCGGCAAGGATCTCAGTTACTTCGATGACCAGTCTCGAGAACGATTCGTGCCTCACGTCATCGAACCCGCCGCAGGCTGCGACCGAGCGACACTCGCCTTCCTTTGCGAATCGTATTACGAAGACGAGCAACCAGACGAAAAGGGAGTGATGCAGTCACGCGTCATGCTCAAGCTGCATCCGAAGCTGGCTCCGATCAAAGTCGCCGTCTTCCCATTGATCAAGAAGGATGGGATGCCAGAAAAGGCCGCCGAGATTTATCGTGCCTTCAAACAGGCCGGGATTGCCGTGCAATACGATCAGCAGGCAGCCATCGGTCGCCGCTACCGACGTATGGACGAAATCGGCACTCCGTACTGTGTGACAATCGACAGCGACACCATGTCGGGCGACACCGTCACAATCCGCGACCGCGATACGCTGGAACAGATTCGTGTTCCCGTGAAGGAAATCGTCGATCACGTGAAAGCCAGAATGAATTCGTGATCGTTCTCAAGTCATGTGCCACTGCTTGACGGTCTTCCGTCAAGCAGTGCTCTTTGATCGGCAGTAAGAGAAGACTCGGCTTATCCGAAGATTCCTCATGGCTGGCACGTTCTGGGGTCGGGCGTTCAAATTTCGAAATTGGCCAGCCAGCGATTTTCCATCAGGATGGTGTCACAATGGCCAATGTGAGTTTGTCGTTTAACCCGTAGCCATCGGCGCAGGAGAATCGGCGTTCAGCCGATTCTCTTTGAATTTCGTTGAGTAAGCGATCGTAATGGGGTTGGGAAAAACGACACCTCGGTTTACGTTTCTATTGCTGTGGTGCTCGCTTCACTTCGCGGCGCAGTTAAACGATCCTGCGATCCGAACCTTTTAAAGTCGACCGATGTCTGATACGACGATTGAAAGATCTGTCACCGCCGAACTGGTCTCTCGCCGCATGGAACTGCGCGGTGTCCGAGTTCACAACCTGAAAAATATCGACCTTGATCTCCCGCTGGGGCAACTGGTCGTTCTTTCCGGTGTCAGCGGTTCCGGAAAAAGCAGTCTGGCATTTGATACGCTTTATGCCGAAGGTCAACGTCGTTACATCGAAAGTTTTTCGATTTCGGCTCGGCAACATCTTGAACGGATCGATCGCCCCGATGCCGACCGAATCGCTCATGTTCCGCCCGCCATCGCGATCCGCAGCGACCGACTTCGGCGACAGCGTCACAGTGGTCGATCCACGGTAGGCACCCTGGCTGACATACTCGACGGATTGCGACTGTTGTTTTCTCGACTTGGTCGAATTATTTGCCCGACGTGTCAGCAGGAAGTCCGATCACAATCCGCCGCTGACATCGTGCAGTCGATCAACGTCATGGCGGCAGGGACACGATGTCAAATCGGTTTCAACGTCGCTGATCGAAAGGAAAAAGATCCGGCCAAGATCTGGCTGGCCCGAGGGTTCTCGCGAGCGATCTGGGATGGTGTGACTCATGACCTCGGCACAAATCCCGCCTGGCCAAAGTCTGGTGAAGTTCTGGTCATCATCGACCGCATCGTTGTCGGAAAGGTTTCGTCAGAACGACTGTTTGAGAGTGCTGAAGCGGCGTTGCGTGAAGGAGAAGGTCAATGCACTCTCTTAATTGACGCGGGGAATGCTGTTATCGAAGCCAATACACGATTGATCGATGGCCGACCGTGGAAAAACTTAGTCTTCCGCCGGGACCTGACCTGTACCGGTTGTGGTCAGAAATTCTTACCGGTTGAACCACGGCTGTTCAGCCACTTTTCGTCCGGGGCCTGCCTGACGTGTAAAGGGACCGGTCGAAGCACGATCGCCGCTTCAGAGAATTTAACCTGTCTGGCCTGCGAAGGGACTCGGTTTCGCGACGAAGCTCGAGCGGTCAAGGTTGCGAATAAGTCGATTGCTGACCTGTTTTGCTTGACCGCCGGGGCCGTCAATGCTGTTCTTCAAGGGCTATCGCGTTCGTTGAGTGATGACGAGCTTAAACGCACCGAGCTGATTCGTAATGACATCGAACAGCGATTGAACGCGGTCACCGAATTGGGTCTCGATTATCTGACTCTGGGTCGCTCAGCCGAGACGCTATCAGGCGGAGAAGCACGTCGCTTGATGCTGGCCGCCGTGATTGGATCGCGAATCACTGGCACGCTGGTTGTCGTCGACGAACCCTCTGCAGGTCTCGAAACCACCGAATTGCCCTGCGTGATTGCGGCGTTGCGACGAGTTCAAGCGCTGCGAAACAGTGTGATTGCGGTTGATCACTCACCGACCATTGTCGCCGCCGCCGATTATGTTGTTGAACTCGGTCCCGGTGCCGGTCCGGCAGGTGGCACCATCGTCTATCAGGGACCACAATCTGCGTTAGACCCGGCGAAATCGACTGAGGGAAAGAGGACCGCTCAGAAAAAGCTGTCATCGAAAACGCCAAAAATCCGTTTATCCAAAGTCCAGCATCACAACCTGCACGACTTCGCCGTCGAATTTCCCTTGGGAAAGTTGTGTGTCGTCAAAGGACCAAGTGGAAGTGGAAAAACATCGCTGGTGACTCAGGTACTTTATCCCGTCATATGCCACCGACTGGGTCAGCCTTGCTCAATCGATTCGGCAGGAACATGCGAGTTATCTGGTGGCAACGAACTGGTCGATGCCGTTCTGGTCGACCAGTCACCACTGACAAAATCATCCCGCAGTAATCCTGCGACCTGGCTGGAAGTCTTCGACGAAATTCGGCAGACGTTCGCCGCCACAGCTGATGCCAGGCAGCGAGGCTTTACCGCTCAGCATTTCAGTTTCAATTCTTCCAGTGGTGGCCGCTGTCGCAGTTGCCTGGGGACCGGCCTGTTAAAGCACGCCATGCAGTTTCTGCCTGACGTGACACTGGTCTGTCCCGAATGCCACGGTACCCGTTATCGACCAGAACTACTCGACGTGAAGTATCGCGGCCGTTCGATCGCCGACGTACTGTCGATGAGTGTCTCAGACGCCGCCACCTTCTTCCGCAGCCAGCCTCGAGTGCAATATCGATTTCAATTGCTCAAGCAGATCGGTCTCGATTACCTGGTTCTCGGCCAGCCGTCAGAAACGTTGTCGGGCGGGGAAGCCCAGCGTTTAAAGCTTGCCGCCCGCTTAGCGATACCTAACCGTGGGCCCAACCTGATTATTTGCGACGAGCCTACCACCGGTTTGCACCCCAACGACGTGGCCAAACTGATTTCATGCTTTCGAGAACTGATTGCTAACGGCCACACGCTCGTCCTTGCCGACAATAGTCCCGAACTACTGAGTGCCGCCGATCACGTGATTGAGATGGTTCGAAATTAGATCCTTTTTGCATAAATTGTCAGATTCCTGGCCAAAACTCTTCTCCCTTTTCGCGGTCGAAAAACTCTTTCAAACCGCCGTCGACCGCCGTCCTCGCAAAAATCGAAAACATCGAAGCGATAATCGCTACTTTGGTTTGAGAGGAAACCTCGCTGGCGCGTTCGGCAGTGTTGCCAGATCCGGTTCGACAAAGGCTTCTCTGGCTCCCTGCGAGAACAGCGTCTCCTTGCGATAATAATTCAACAAAGCGGTCATGTTCCGGTCGAGGATGTCAGCGTTCTCGCGGCAAAAATCGGCAAACGACAGGTGGTCGCCAAGGCGCTGCATTCGGTCGCTGATGAGAATCAGAAAGGCTTGCGTAATCGTTTCGTGATAGGCCAAAGACTTTTTCAGCGAGTCGTTGTAACGCTTGATCCTCTGTCGCACGATCGGGACGGCATCTGACAGCGGCATCTTTTGGAGACACAGCCACGCCATGCGAACGTGTGCCGCGTGTGTCCATTGAACTTCGGGCAATGAACAACTCTCGAAAGCCTCAAGAAATTCCGTATCGGTCATCGGTTGTACTCAAACCTGTGGATGCCTCGTCAAATCGATTCGACGAATGATTGTGTGAACTACCAAATTAAAAGGTCAAGCGGGGTAAGAAAGCGAATGGTGGTGGCGTCTAAGTTGGTGGGTCGCGGCGACTGCCGCGAGTAAGAGAAACGTTCACAGACTTATTCACAGGAATGTCGCCATGTCCGTCGCAACGCAAACGGTTGTAACCAAACCAATTCTCGTTCCGATCGCGCAGGAAGATTATCTCGTTTCGCTGCTTCAAGCAGCCAGCACTCACGTGACCCGATATAGTCTGGTGTTGGTTTTTGTCTGGATTGGCGGGATGAAGTTCACAAATTACGAAGCGGAAGGGATTCGTCCTTTTGTGGAAAACAGTCCGCTGATGAGTTGGCTCTATCAGATCTTCAGCGTGACCCAGTTCTCGGCGATTCTCGGCGTGGCTGAGATCGCCGTGGGTCTATTGATCGCAACCCGTCCCGTCTGGCCGCGATTATCGGCCTACGGTAGCATGGCCGCCGCCGCGATGTTCGTTGGGACGCTGAGTTTCATCGTGACGACACCAGGATGGGAACCGTCGCTCGGTTTTCCAGCCTTGTCAGTTCCAGGCCAGTTTCTCTTGAAAGATACTGTTTTGCTTGGTGCGTCACTCTGGACGGCCGCAGAAGCGCTGAAGGGGGCCATCCGGCAGACTAAAGGATCAACATTGACGGCTTGTTAGTCTAATGTTGGTCGAGAGATATTGATAATAAAAGTGAGACGAGCGTATGCCGCCATACGCTCGCAGTAACTTGTCGCATGGGCTTCAGCCCGTGCGGATACGGCAGTTTCGTGTCGCACGGGCTGAAGCCCATGCTACGTAGGAGCAGCCTGCCAGCGTGGCAGATCACATCGCCTCCGACGATGGCACAAGCTTTACTCGCGTCGAAACGGCATGCAGCGCGATCAAGTGCAGAATCTCACTGACCGTGGTGCAACAATCGGGCAGGATCGTGACCGTGTACTTCTCGGCCGCTTTTGAAATCGCTGTATGAGTTACACAGTTCTGGGTCATCATGCCACAGACGAGGAGCTCGGTGACGCCGAGCTCGGACAACGTTTCCTCGAGGGTTGTCTTCTCGAAGCTGTCGGCGAATTCTTTAATGACAATCGGAGCTTTGGGAGCAGCGGCCAGGATGCGAGGATGAATATCAGCACCCGGCGTTCCTGCGTTAAAGAACGGAGCAATCCCCTGCTTGCTGTTGGCGATGTGCTGGATATGAATGACGGGAACGCCCAGCGAGTTCGCCTTCGTGATCGCGTGCTCGATATTTTTCAGGACGACATCGGTGTTCCACAAAGGAAACGCTCCCCCGGGGAAGTAGTCATTTTGCAGATCGATCACCAGTAATGCTTTTGACATCGAATCGTTCCTTTTAAGCAGCGCTATCAAGCCGCTGGTCGGCTCAATTTGGAAGGTTGTCGTGCGTGACGGGCTGACGATGCCCGTATTTCCAGTAATGATCGACTCGCCCAGGTCGCAAGTAAAGCACCGGAGCCACCCCGCACAAGATAAGGCTGGCAATCGGCAAAACACCAGCCATAAGCAAAGCCACAAGATAAACTGCGGGTCCCATCAGAATTCGCTGGCCGCCGAGTGTGACGAACCGGGAGTCGATGTCCTGATCGAATAATTGGCCCCGTCCGGCAGCATATTGCAATTGCACGAAGAGAATCGCCCCCGCCAGGATCAGATTGCCGCAATAGACCCAGATCGCGACCGGCTGTTGTGGATACTCGCCGATCAGCGCCGCTGAAAAAGGGATTGCCGAGATCACCATCAAGAACACGATGTTCAGCCACATGAAAATCCGGTCGGAACGGCGAACAAAGTTCAATTGGGCGTGGTGCCCCACCCAGTAAACTCCGCAGATCAGAAAGCTGATGATGAAGGTGGCGACCTTGGGCCAAAGCTGCAGCAATCGATTCGGAAGCTGGTCAATCTGATCCGGCGGCAAGGCGGGAACCTTAAGCTCCAGGATCAGGAGTGTCATCGCGATCGCGAACACACCATCGGCCAGAGCTTCGATCCGTCCTTTGCCGATACCCATCGAATTTGTCGGGTGTTGATTCATCGTTCAAAGTCTAACGGCGACTGTGATTGTCTTGGCATTTACTTGAACCTGCGTTGAATGCTGCCTTTCACTTCCCGGTATGCTCAACCTTGATCGACTCAATCTCCATCTTGAATGACCCGGCCTTCTTATCGCTGAGCATGAAGCCCAGGGAGTTCACATCCTTCGGATCGACCGGCCCGGCGTCTTTGACCACCCGCCCGAACGAAGTCGCTTCGAATTTGTCGAGCGGGACTTGGATCTCGATCCATTCGTCCTTCTTCGTCTGCACAGTCGCCTTGTACGAGAAGGCGATCAAGGGCTTGTTGACGTAGAGGTTCAAGGTATATTCCCGCCCGTCACCCCGAACCTTGACAACAACGGTATCCCCTTTTGCCAGGCCAAGTTGCTTAGCCCTGGTTCTTACCGAGGCAAAGCCGCCGTTGTTCTCCAGCGAAAGTGTGCCGTAGAACTCCAGCGTCTTTGTGTCAGTGATTTTGAATTTCCCGTCGGACACACCCCCCATCACGCCGTCGTTGATGGTTTGCCATTCCTTCGCTGAGTCAGCGCCGGGAAAGTCAAACAACAATTGCCGCACTTCTGCTGCCATGACGAAGGACCCCGTCAGGATCAAAAAAGTGAACGCCAGTCCCTTACGGATCATGATTTTCCCCAATTCATCCAGGTAATGCTCAGTTGCAGTACCGTCGCCAGCGACACCCACACGAAATAAGGTATTTGTGCCACCGCCACCCAGCGATAGTACCTCCAGATAACGACCATCATCCAGATAATCGTGAACCACACGATGAGGATATCGACCGCCGCGAGTGGCAGGTTCCGCATCCCAAATTGGATCGGTGTGAAAATCAGGTTCGACACGAGATTAATGGCGAAGGGCAACGCCACCCACCACGGCACGGTGCGTCGCATCGCCTGCATGAATACGAATCCAAAGCTGATCAGGATGATCGGGTAGAGAATCTGCCAGATCAGCCCGATGGTCGCCGGGGCCGGCGTCCAGGCAGGCTTTAAGAGAGCGTTGTACCATTCGATCCAGGGCATCAAGAAAATCCATCAGGCGAAATCGAGCTCCGACAGTTGTACCATAAATCGCTATGGCTGTTGACTGGCTCGAAATGGCAGCACGCTGAAAGATCTTTCGTCGAGATAACACGGGTTCCTCTGAAAACCGTGCCACTGCTTGACGGTCCTCTGTATAGACTGGAGACAAAGGTAACAGTTGTTCGGGGACATGGGTAACACCAAGTGGTTATTGTTTGGCTTTCTTTTATGAGGGTGCGAACGATGCCTTGGAAGGTGGAGACATTGGCTTCGAATCGTCGTGAGT
>CAIULL010000282.1 GCA_903899985.1 uncultured Schlesneria sp. | reverse complement strand
GACCAAAGTAGCCATCATCGCTCCGCGTGATGAGCATTGTTCGAGAACCCGTCGTACGACAGCCAGCATGTTTTCAAAAAAGTATCCAAACGAACCCTTTGCCCCGAAGCTAAGGCAACGTCTGAATCGTTTCCGACGCATGCTCATCACGCGGAGCGATGATGGCTACTTTGGAAGAAATCTTGGAACTCAAAGACTTCCGATGCCATGGCACCGAGTCCTAACTGGAAGTTTGACATAGCACTAACCACGATGGTGCGGTGACTTTAAAGGCTCACCGCGTTAAATTTGCCGGGGCAGGGGATGGCTGATGGATGACGCCCCCTGGTTCCCTGATTGGGGAAAAACAATTCGTACAAAAAGGAAATGTCGATGAAATTGCAAGCCGCGCTATTGTCAGTCGTGTTGTGTGGATTCTGCGCCGGAACGGCCAATGCCTTCCCACCGATGCCGGGTTACTTAAAGGACGGCTACAAAGACGATAAGGACTATAAACCATTCCTGGAAACGGTTGAGGGGTTGAAGACGAAATGCGACGTCTGTCATAAACCAGGTGCCGATAAAAAGGCAAAGGGACACGGCCTGAACGATTTCGGCAAGGTCTATCACGATCGATTCAAGCCAAAAGATTTCCAGGCTGCTGACAAAGAGAAGAAGACGGAAGAAGCTCTGAAGGTCTTCAAAGCCGCCTGGGAAAAATCGATCATCGAAAAGAACGCTGACGGCAAAGTCTATTTCGACCTGATCAAGGAAGGTAAACTTCCCGGCAAGAACGACTGAACATGGCGTCGCATTTTTTTCTCGTTCCCAAGCTCCCGCTTGGGAACGCTTCTTTCACTCGGTCCGAGTGAGCTACTTGGCGTTTTCCTCGATTCGATATCAAAAAGAAGGCCGGAAATCAGTAATAATCAGTGGGAACGTGAATGAAAACGGCTCGGATCACACTTTTTCTGCTGTCAAGTTAGATTTTGTCCAATCGTGGATGCCACCTGCTTGTTTATCAACCGATCTCAGGGTCGTCGCCGAAACCAAGAACGGGACAAACGATTGGTGGCGAGATTTAAAAAAATTTACAACGCCAAAACATTTGGAATCTAAGCGGAATCGTCCCACCAACTCACAAACTCTGACGGCGTGATGATTTGGAATTTCAGCGTCCGTTGAAATTCGTCAGGGAGATCGAGCAAATCGCGATCGTTCGTGATCAAGTACTTTGCGATGCCGGAAAAAGCCGTCGCAAGCACGATATTGTCGTCTGGATCGCGACTTGCCGTGTAACGACGGCCGAGATTCACGAGTGATGATCGATGGTCAGATTCAAAGCGGATTTGCCATTCTTTCACCAGATCTGGTTCCATTCCCAGAACATTTTCAAAAACTCCCAGATACTCGTCGAGTAGCTCTGGCGAAACGATGAGTTGCAATTTCCCTTCGATTAGCCACAGACGCAGAATCCGACGGTTCCAATTTGTATTGGAAGAGGTTTTGAAGGCACGAACGAGCACGTTCGTATCAAGTACGACCGAAAGCCGTTGCTTGCGCGGGGTCATGGGAGACCTTATGTCCTCTTGCGAAAGGTACGAACAACTTCTTCGGTGGCATCAATTCTAAACGGCGCACGACGAGCTGTTGAAACGGAGCGTTTCAACAAGTCTTCGTCGCTGACGCGTTGGATGTACTCCTTCAGAACTTGTTCAACCAAGGCTTCCGGACTCTTGTGCTGCTTTTCAGCGACATCCACGAATTCGGACCAAAGTCCTTTGCGAATTGTCAAATCAGGCATTTCCGGCACTCCTAGGCAGATTGGATCTAAAAATTCAACCGATGTTTTCGGCTCCGATTATTATTTTTTCAGCTTCTTGTCAAAATACTCGAACAACGCTTTCTCAGCTTTTTCGGCGTCAACACCTTTGAAGCCGTGGCCGGCTCCTTCGAGGGTTAGGAGTTCGGCTTCGACGGTTGCTGCTTTCAGTTTATCGACCAGCCAGACCGCTTGTTCGTGAGCGACGTACTTGTCTTCAGTCCCGTGAATGCACAGCGTTGGTGCGGCTTCGGGAGTAACCCAATAGAGAGGGCTTCCCTGGATATGTAGGTCGCGCTTCGTGTCGAGGTTTCCGCCAAACCAGAGGGGTAGAACTTCATGCGCGTCGACACTCTTGCCGTACGACTTAGTGAAGTCGCTTGGGCCGTAAACGTTCACGACGCAATTGACCGCGCTGGATTGATCGGGGTTACCGCCGGTTCCTTCGAATCTTGGAACGTGGGCTGTGACCGCCAGAAATTGGGCGAGATGGCCACCGGCTGAACCGCCGGTGACGCCGATTCGAGCCGGATCAACCTTATAGGTCTTGGCGTTGGCTCGCATCCATCGGACGGCAGCCTTGGTATCGTGGACTGCGGCGGGGAATTGGAATTTCGGTGCCAGGCGATACGAGATTGTCGCAGCGACGTATCCTCGTTCAGCCAATTTCACACAAAGTGTGTCATAGCCATCTCGTTTGCCGGCGCGAAAACCGCCGCCGTGGATGCAGATCACGGCAGGGAAGGGGCCTTCGCCGGTCTTTGGTCGGGCCAGATTCAGTTGAAGATGCTGATCATCGGGATTCGTGTATTCGATTCCCTCTTCCCAGATGACAGTGTCAGGAACCGGCGGCGCTGCTTGAACCAGAATCGCATTAAAAAAAACATATCCCACGACGCCGGTCAGAAAACTCAGTCTCATTCTCGAATTCCTTCAAATGCGAGCGCAAAAAAGAAAGTATTGGACGTCCCTGAGCTTAGCAAAGATGATTGGAGAACTCTTCCGACTCGTCTCGATTTCGGGAATGTTGTCACGGAGCTGCCGTCGCGGTGTTGAATAGACTCGACATGCGAACGAATTCCGCTAAGAATAAGGTAATACTGCTTGAGGCAGATTGATGTTTTAAGGAACTACGGCTTACGGGCCGAACTCGGCCGGAGAGATTTGTCGATGACCGCTCATTCTGATTCCCATACACATGAAGTGGCTCATGATACCCTTCACGCCGATTCTCGACTCGAAGCGGCGAAGGCATTGAAATTTGAGCCGTCAGAACTTGTCGATTTTGGCAATGCGGACAAAGCAGCCGGGCAGATGATGGGAAAGCTGTTGGGTTTTCTCTTTTGTGTTCTACTGTTCCTGATGACCGGTGTTAACCTTTGGATGTTGACTCACAGTTCAGGCATTAATGACACCGACCCTCAGGCGTTCGCTTATGGCGATTCCGGCAGCCACGCCGCTGCCGCTCACCATTGATTTGAGTCAGCCGGTCTTTGGGTTTTTCGGGTACCGCGACGTTTTGTGTTTCGCAGTTGTTGGTTTTGGTTGGCAACGATCCAAGCAGCAAGCGTTGGCACGCGGGAAAATGGGCGTACTACGCGTGTTGTGATTAGTGGCGAAGAGAAGTCGCTGCTACATCTCGATATCTGCCAACCGTTCGCGAGCGATTTCGGCCCATGGGCCTCGCTGGTCAAAATCCAGGTACCGACGCCAGTGGAGGGCGGCTTTTTCCTTTTCGTGCTGTTCCTCAAGCACACCTGCGAGATGAAAATGAACCTCGGGGTAATCAGGGTGTAGTTCAAGCGCGATTTGGAACGCGGCCTGTGCACCCGCAGAATCTTTGATTTCGGAAAGAACACATCCGAGCTGTGTCCACGCTTCCAGGAATTTATGATCGAGTTCCACCGCCATATGGTATCGCTCGATCGCTGCATGAGGTTTCTTCTGACGATACAAGGCATCCGCAAGATGAAAATGATAAGACGGGTTTAGTGGATCACCGATCGTCGCCATTCGCAGTGCTTCGATGGCGTGATCAATCTCGTTTGCGTCAGCCAGTTGACACCCTTCGCGAAACCAGTCTTCGGCGGACCACCGTTCCCGATCTGAGGATTCCAGTGAAAGAGCAGGGCGGATCGGGATTGTTGACGGTCCTTCGTTTTGGTCCTGATCTGACTCTGGCGGGTCAAAATCAAAAAGTCGTTGACCCGACGTTTCAATCAACCCCAAATCGTCACGGAAGACCAGGCCATTTGCCCCTCGTGCCAATACTTCCAGCTGAGCCAGCGGCCTGACGAGATTTGGTAAAACCGCATGCAGCCTTTGCAGGCTGGATGAAATCTGATCGGCTCGCACGCCCGACGCCGCCAGTTCACACAAGCGACGCGCGCTGGCCACTTCATCAAAATCAAAATACGGCAGACGGTAAACTTTCTTGACTGCCTTGATCAGTCCAGCCCGTTCCCAACGACGGATTGTATGAACGGAAACGTTCAGTAACTGACAGAGCATCGCCGGCGTGTAAAGTTTCTGAGACTTTCTTTCAGGCGGTTCGATTCCCAGTAACTTCAGCCATTCCGACTCCGACACAATACGGATGGGATCACCCTTGTCGTGCAGTTGACGAGCTGTTTCGAGTTTGATCGACGGAAGTCCATCAGGCTCCAGTGGCCAGCCCTCTTCGCCGACAACGAGGATTGAAGTCTGCTGACCGACATGTTGCATGGCTGTACCACCATGTTGACCGACAAGATCCATCGCCTGATGATGTGTCATCGAAGCAAGCGTCCCCGTAAATGCGACACGTTCCCCGCAAAGAATGGGAGAACTTTTTAGTTCGGAATCGACATCGGCCGGGTTTTCGGGGATCACGAGTCGCAGTTGTCCGGTGGTAAGAGTGGCGATTCAATGTAGTTTCCGCATATCATACACTGTTTTGCGGGTCGACTAGAATCCTACCAAGCTGCGGGAAAGCTTGACGCGATTTCGGCCAATGTGATGCGATACGCGCGATCTCGCAAACTTGATCGATACTTTTTCCTCGGAGTCTGCCAAAAAATGTCTGCCTTGCAATCTGCTGATCCTGCCCTCTGGTCCGCCATTCAGAACGAACGGGTTCGACAGCATGACGGTCTCGAATTGATCGCGTCAGAAAATTACACCAGTGCTGCGATTCTCGAAGCTGCGGGAACGGTCCTGACCAATAAATACGCGGAAGGCTACCCGGGGCGAAGATATTACGGCGGTTGCGAATACGTTGACGTTGTCGAAAGCCTTGCGATTGAACGAGCGCGTAAGCTGTTCGGGGCAGAACATGCGAATGTTCAACCGCACGCAGGCTCGCAGGCAAACATGGCGGTCTATCAGGCCACATTAAAGCCCGGCGATGTCTTCCTGGCGATGAATCTGGCGATGGGGGGGCACCTGACGCATGGCATGCCGCTGAATTTTTCCGGGCAGCTCTATCAGCCGATTGCGTACGGCGTTCGCGAATCGGATCATCGGATTGACTTTGACCAGGTGGCCAAGTTGGCACGCGAGCATAAGCCGAAATTGATCGTTGCCGGCGCGAGCGCATACCCGCGTGAAATCGACCACGCCAAGTTTGCAGAAATCGCACGTGAGGTCGGCGCGAAATTATGGGTCGACATGGCTCACTATGCCGGACTCGTCGCTGCCGGCATCCACAACAGTCCCGTACCGGTGTCGGATTTTGTAACCAGTACTTCACACAAGACCCTGAGAGGGCCTCGGTCAGGCTTCGTTCTGTGCAAGGAAGAGTACGCCAAAGAGATCGATAAAGCGGTTTTCCCGGGATTGCAAGGGGGACCGTTGATGCACATCATCGCCGCCAAAGCGCTCTGCTTTCAGGAAGCGATGCAACCATCCTTCAAAGATTATGGAAGACAGATCGTCGACAACGCGAGAACACTGGCCGAAACACTGATGTCCGGTGGAATTAAACTGGCAAGTGGCGGAACCGATAATCACCTGATGTTGTGCGATGTGACATCGATTGGGCTGACCGGGAAGATTGCCGAGAAGGCACTTGATCATGCCGGGATCACGGTCAACAAGAATATGATTCCGTATGATCAGCGCAAAGCACTTGACCCGAGCGGTATCCGCATCGGTACTGCGGCACTCACAACACGTGGTATGCGACAGGCAGAAATGAAACGCGTCGGAGCGTGGATTTTACGCGTTCTCAAGACATCCGAAGATGCGGCTGTCATTGAATCCGTAAAAGGTGAAATCCGCGAGTTTACGAAAGCCTTTCCAGTCCCCGGGATCGGTTAATCGAATGCGCCGATTCATTGTTTAACCCGCAGCCACTGCGCAGGCGAATCGGCGTCCAGCCGATTTTTTCAAGCGTCGCTGGGGCTGGGTTTGTTATGCAATGCCTGAACTCGAAAATGACGCCGCGGCTTACGGCAAATCCGCCGCTCAGTTCCAGCTTCTCTTCGAGGCGCGGTTAAACGATGACGATCAGGAATCGGAGCGGACTTGGATTTCTTTCGTTTAATCCGCAGCCAGCGGCGCAGGCGAATCGGCGTCCAGCCGATTTCTTCAAGCGTCGCTGGAACTGGGTTTGTTATGCAATGCCTGAACTCGAAAATGACGCCGCGGCTGGCGGCAAATCCGCCGCTCAGTTCCCGCTTCTCTTCGAGGCGCGTTTAAACGATCGAAATTGACTTGATGTTATGGTAATAACAAAAGGGGCTTGCAGGATGATGAATCCTGCAAGCCCCTTGAATTTTGCACGGTTCGAGAGCGGCTCTTCGGAGTCGCCGCAATCGTTACTTGCTCTTCTTTTCGTTCTTCAATTTTCGCTTTTCTTTCAAAGACAGAACGGCTTTCTTCTGTACTTCCTTCTTTCCTTTGTCTTTCTTGCCTGTTTCCGCCATGCCAGTTCTCCATTGCTTGAACAAGACCTCATTCAGACGGAACACCGAATTCCCGTCTTCTATTGCAGACAGGTTAACAGATTCTTCCGTTATGAGTTACTGACCGAGCAGTTGTTCCATCGGGATCACTCCGTTCATGCTGCCTGACCGGAATCCATCCAGGTCGACGGTCACATATCGGAAACCGAGCGAGTGAAGTTCTGCACGAACGCGTTCGCGTAGAGAAGGGGATAGAAGTTTGCTCAATTCTTCTAACGGAATCTCGATTCGAGCGAGATCGTTGGCTTCACAGCGAACCCGCAATTCCCGCAAGTTCAGCAGCTGTTTTAAGAATCGTTCGGCTTGATCAATTCGTTGGACGCGCTCTGCAGTGACCTCGACGCCATAAGCAATCCGACTTGAAAGGCACGGTGTGGCAGGCTTATCCCATACGGGAAGATCCCACGACTTTGCCAGTTCTCGGACTTCAGACTTGGTCAGTTCCGCTTCGACAAGAGGGGATCGAATTTGGAATTCGGCGGCCGCTTGCATTCCGGGTCGATAATCCCCTCTGTCATCAAGATTCGCACCATTCGCCAAGACATCGACGCCCAGCGTTGGCGCCAGTTCGGTCAAACGCGAATAAAGTTCAGACTTACAAAAATAGCAGCGATTTGACGGGTTTTTAAGGTAGTTCGAGTCAGAAAACTCTTGCGTTGAAAGGATGACGTGGCGAATTCCAATTCGTGTCGCAAGTTGTCTGGCCTCGTCCAGTTCACCTTCAGCAAGACTCAGGCTGACTGCTGTAACCGCAACGGCATCAGCACCGCATGCGAGTTGAGCCGCCATGGCGACGACCGTACTGTCAACACCTGCCGAAAACGCAACTGCGACGCGGCCGTAGCCAGAGAGAATCTCCAGCAAGCGGTCTCGCTTTCTTTCCATCGCCGAAGTCAGCGTCGACATCGTTTGCTACCAACCAACAAGAATTAAAAATGCGAGGAAAAACGAACTTTCTCAAATCTCTCGAGGTTTGAGATTACCGCTTTGTTGTGTGACTCACAATCTGTCCGTCCTAAGGATTAAACCGTTCGGCGAAATTGCGTGAAGTCTGTCGTGCGGAATGTGATTGCCGTATAATCCTTAAAGTCAAAAAAGGGGGGCCATGCGGTGGCTGGTAAAACTGATTCCTCTTCTGTGGGTGAAACATCAATGCGACGAACAATTTCCACGATTTGCATCTGTTGCCTGATTCTGGCGATGCTGATGGTCGGTTCATTGCGAGCTGCAATCACCGCAGATCAAAAGAAGGAATTGAAAGAGATTGGAAGCGAGATCAGCAAGATCTCGTCTCTGGTCTCAAAAAAGAAGTTCGATGACGCTGGTGCCGCGATTCAGTCAGCCGAGGAACGGCTCGCCAAATTCATCAAAGATGCGGAATTGAAAGAGACCGATCCGGTACTGAAGTCTGTTCAGCTTCAGCTGGAAAAAGCCAAGACGTTGCTTGGCAAAGCCAACGGCAAAGGGACTGCCAGCTTTGCGAAAAATGTGGCTCCAATTCTCGTCAGCAAGTGTGTCAGTTGTCACGGCGAAGAAGGTCGAGGTGGTCTCAGCCTTGAAACATTTGCTGGATTAGAGAAGGGTGGCGCGAACGGGGGCGTTGTGATCCCCGGAAATGCCGAAGGGAGCCTGTTGTTTCAGCGGCTGGTAACCGTTAACGATCAGCAGCGAATGCCAAAAGGAAAAGAGGCACTCACGCAAAAAGAAATTCTGCAGATCGGAACCTGGATCGCCGAAGGCGCCAGGTTCGAAGGGGATAAATCGACCTCTCTGGCAGATCTTTCCAAAGCTGCAGCCAGCGGCAAGCCCGCCCCTTCGCCGCGAAAACTGGTGATCGCCAAAGAGACCGGTAAAGAGACGGTTCACTTTATGAAAGACCTGATGCCCGAACTGGTAGACACCTGTGGCCGCTGCCATAACGATAATGTGAAACGAAGCGGATTCTCGGTAATGTCGTTCGAAAAATTGATGAAGGGTGGAGAAACCGGTGTCGTCGTGGTCGGCGGCAGCCTTGAAAATAGCCGTTTGTGGCGGCTCGTAAACGGCGATGATTTGCCTGTGATGCCCGCGGGCAATCAAACGGGGATTACCCGCAAGTGGTATGAGAATCTCAAAACTTGGATTCTCGAAGGGGCGACTTTCGACGGCGACGACGCGAAGAAAAACTTCCCTTCGCTTGCCGAGCGGGAAGCTGCGGCGCTCTCCAGATTTACTCCTGAAGAATGGCTGGATCGTCGTAAAAAAGCCTCGGCAGGTGAATGGAAAAAGACGTTCGCCACAACCGAACCAAACCATCGTGAATCGGCCGAGTTCTTGCTTTACGGTGATGTATCTAACGAGCGATTAGAGCAGATTGAAAAATGGGCCAGCGAACAGGCGGCATCGCTAAAACAGACGTTTAAGATCAAGGACGAACCGCTCTGGAAAGGCAAACTCGCCGTTTTTGTTTTCAAAGAGCGATTTGGATACGAAGAGTTCAATAATTCTGTCCATCGGCGTGAGGTTCCTCCCGAAGTCATCGGACATTCGCAGGTCAACTCCACGATGGAAGATGCATTCATCGCCCTTCAGGACGTGGGTGACACCGTAACGGAATCGTCACCGGGATTGCATGTCAACGTGATTGAGCATGTGACAGGCGCGTTTCTCAAGCGAGGGAGCAAGGGGTTGCCGGATTGGCTTGTTCGTGGAACGGGGTTGGCGCTGGCTCATCGTAAATCCGCAGGAAACGTCTATCTTGCCAGGTTGCCTCGTCTGGCAGGTGGCATTATTCAAGAGTCCAGCTTGACGGAACCAGAAAAAGTTTTTGTTAATGGAACATTTGCTCCGAGCGAGGTTGGGCCCATCGGATTTACTGTCGTCGAGTACTTACTGAAACGCGGGGACGTTCAATCGTTCGGGCAATTCGTCAGCAAACTGCAGGGGGGCGCGACACCCGAAGCCGCGATAAAGGATGTTTATCATATGGATGGGAAGACCCTGGCCTTGTCTTACGCGTCATCGCTGCCAAGCGGCATCAAAAAGGGAAAAAAATAAATCGAGCCTGATGTGATTCGCTGAAACCATACTTTTTGTTTGCCAATATGACTGACGTGATAGTAATCGGTGGTGGGGTGATCGGATTGTCGATTGCCTGGGAACTCTCTGGATACGGGTTGTCCGTGCGTGTTCTCGAGCAAGGACAGTTTGGTCGTGAGGCCAGTTGGGCCGGGGCCGGGATGCTGCCACCGGGTAATCTGGTGAACGCTCGGACTCCAGAGGCACGATTGCGTGGTGCAACACACCAGCTTTGGCCAGATTGGTCAAATGGACTGACGTCCTTCACCGGGATGGAAAATGGTTTTACTCGATGTGGTGCAATCGAGGTTCGGTTTCCAGATCGCAGAGATGTATCCAGCTGGAAAAATGACATCGTCGCATTAAAAGAAGAAGGGGTTCTGATTGAAACGGAAGACCTTTCTGAGATCAGACGACGGTTTCCTGTT
>CAIULL010000281.1 GCA_903899985.1 uncultured Schlesneria sp. | reverse complement strand
CACTGGCAAAAGTGCCGCCCTCATCACAGAAAGAAACCAACGCTCTCCAAAAGTTTTAAGCAGTCGATTGTTATGATTCTTTGAACGGTATTGCGTTTAACCGCGCCTCGAAGAGAAGCGGGGCGTGCGGGGTCGCTGACGAACCCGAGGCGTCATTGACCGTTTGGCGATTGTCGTCGTCTTTCACATTGTTGGAAGATGTTTGGCAACGGTCGAAGAGATCGACTGGACGCCGATCCGCCTGCGCCGCTGGCTTCGGGTTAAACAACAGAGCTATCGCCATCGTTTAACCGCGCCTCGAAGAGAAGCGGGAGCAATACGGCGGAATTGACGTCAGCCGAGGTGTCATTTCTCGTAGGGGCATTAAGAAACTTCGCGGCTGGGGCAACGTCTGAAGAAATCGGCTGAACGCCGATTCGCCTTCGCCGCTGGCTGCGGGTTAAACGATGAAGCTATTGCGTTACTGGCCACACGCGGTCAGTCCTGGGGCATTCACGCTGCGCTACTTGGATCATGGCAACGTCGGCAGCCACGAACAATAGTACATGGCTCGTGGCACGGTCGATTCGACAAATGATTTCCAGGGATCGGTTGTTTGCTGGGCTTTGGAGTTGCCCAGGACAATATCGACGATCGTAATCGGTGTTTCGTAGCCGACGATACGAGGGTTTTTGAGATTGATTTTTTCCTTGAGCGCTTCCAGTGCCTCTTCCTGATAGCCAATTGCGTCGATGAGCTTGTTTTTTATGGCATCGTCGGCTGTGTAGATCTGACCCGTTGCCAGGGCTTTGACGCCGTCGCGGTCGAGAGCTTCACGGTTTTCGTCGATCACGGAAATAAACTTCTGGTATGACTGATCAAGGATGTTATCCCACAATTTCCGGTCGTCATCGGTCATAGGCTTAAAGGGATTGAGTGTATCTTTGTGATCCCCTTTCGTCAGGGGATCAGAGGATACGCCATACTTTTCCGAGATTTTACTGAAGTCATAGCGAGGCATGATGACCCCGATTGATCCGGTCCACGTTGTCGGTTCAGCAAAAATCCTGGCTTGTGGCCCGGCACCCATGGCGATGTAATAACCGCCCGAAGCGGCCATCCGCTTCATTTGCACGTAGACCGGTTTTGATTTGCTCAGTTTCTGCAGGCGGTGATAAATCTGATGACTGTCGGCGACCAGACCCCCGGGGCTGTCGATGACCAGAAGAGCGGCTTTGACATTGTCGTCTTTTGTCGCTTTTTCAATTTGACTGATCAATCGTTCTGTAAATGGGGGCATGATCGTCCCTTCCATTTTCAACAGTGCGATCTTTTCAGTGGCGGTGGTACTGCCAGAATGGAATCGTTCACGCGGGGGATCGACATTTGCGAAGTATTGCCGATAGGCGTTGTACAACCCTAAATTGGCCAGCAGTGAAAAGCCGAGCGCAACGAGCAGTAATTTGATCAGCCAGCCACGCCAGCGGCTCGGGGCCTGTGTTTGGACCAGGATTGTTTGTGGAGGGCCACCTTTCGATCCCGAGTTAAAGACCGTCGTATCACTCATGGTCGGCGAATCCCTTGATCGTCCCAAATTCGGCTGAAAGCGTCCGATGCAGGTTAATCATGCTGGTGCGAAGCGTCCAGAGTCAGTCGGCCATTACGGCTGCTTCATTCGTTGAAATGAACGAAACAATCGGCAATTTCTGCCCCATGGAGCCGATTCAGGCTCCTGTGTCGAACATCAACATTCAATACCAGAGTCTTGAGTATCTGGGTTAACCCGTCTCTTTGGGTGGTGTGCGTAGATTATTAGGTTCTCGTTGAAGTTGCGGTTCCGACTCCGTCCGAAAGTCACAAGATTATTGCGCGGGTACTCAGGCCGGGTGCCGATCAGAGAAGATGGGAAATCGAAAACCGGAGGTGCCTCTTCGGTTGAACGGCTTCGTTTCGTCAAGGACGACGAGAATGCGTCGGGGATATTCGTGGATTGCATGTCTTTGGGTGGCCGGTATCAGCCTGGTCATCTGCGGATGTCTGCGCCATGCGAAGACACCTCCGGCCTCGACGGGTGTTGATGCTTTCCACTATTCGCACCTGACACGTCAGATCGAGGTCCCCTCAGAGTCAGACCCGGGGAATGATCCGTTCACATCGACGCCCAGGCCGCTGTCGCTGACGACCGTCGAAACTCAAGATTATTACGAGTTGTCGCTCGAAGAGACGATGCGACATGCGCTTTCGAATACAAAAGTCTTAAAGGACCTGGGCGCGACAGTTCTTCGAGCGCCCGACACGGCGAAGTCTGTGAACGATCCGTCGCTGGTTGAAACAGATGGCCGGTTCGGTGTCGAAGCCGCTTTAAGTGCGTTTGACGCTCAATTTACGACGAATACGTCGATCGAACACAATAACCGAGCCTTGAATAACGTCTTCTTCGGGGGCGGAACACGCATCCTGCACCAGGATTTCACGGTTTCACAGACTCAACTTTCGAAGACCACCGCGACTGGTACTCAATTCGCTGTCAAGAACTACACGCAGTATGATGCGAATAACGCACCTGGTAACGAGTTTCCCAGTGCATTTACGACCTGGTTTGACATTGAAGCCAAGCACCCGTTGTTGCAGGGAGCCGGTACGGAATTTAATCGTATTGCCGGTCCAAACGCTGTGCCAGGGTTGGTTTACGGTGTTGTGATTGCCCGAATCAACACCGATATTGCACTTGCAGATTTCGAGATTGGGGTCCGGAATTTCATTAGTGACGTTGAAAACGCATACTGGGATTTGTACTTCGCCTATCGAGATCTGGATGCAAAGGTCGCGGCCCGTAATTCGGCATTAGATACGTGGAGACGGATTCACGCTCAGTACGAGAAAGGTCGTAAAGGGGGCGAAGCGAGCAAAGAGGCTCAGGCTCGCGAGCAATACTATCGCTTCCAGGAAGACGCTCAAAATGCGTTAAACGGCAAGTTGATGGATGGAACTCGCAACGTAAACGGCAGTTCCGGAGGAACTTTTCGAGGAAACGGGGGAGTTTACGTCGCTGAGCGACGGTTGCGATTGCTGATCGGCTTGCCGATCAGTGACGGACGCCTGATCAGGCCAAGCGACGAACCGCTGCGGGCAAAGGTTGTTTATAACTGGGAATGCAGTTTGAACGAAGCTTTGACTCGACGCAGCGAGCTTCGTCGACAGAAATGGCAAATCAAGAAACGCGAAGCCGAACTGGTGGCCAACAAGAACTTCCTGCTGCCTCAGTTGAATTTAACCGGTCGATATCGCTGGCGCGGATTCGGAAATGATTTATTTCCCAACGGCGGTCCTCCTGGTGAGTTCAATAACGCGGTTGCGAACCTGGTGAGTGGTGATTATCAGGAATGGCAAACCGGCGTGGAACTGTCGTTTCCGATCGGCTTCCGCAGGGCATATGCCGCAGTTCGTCATGCGGAACTCCAACTGGCCCGAGATCGCGAATTGCTGTTCGAACAGGAACGTGCCGTTGTTTATGATTTGAGTAACTCGTTTGCGGAAGTTGAACGAGCGTATCAGCTGCATGAGACGAACTTGAATCGTCGCAATGCAGCCGCAGACCAGGTCGAAGCAATCCAGGTTGCCGTCGACGTGGGAGATTTGCCACTCGATTCGTTGCTGGATGCACAGCGGCGGCTTTCCGATGCAGAATCAGCGTACTACCGGACGCTGGTCGAATATCAACTTGCCGTGAAAAACGTGCAACTTGAAAAAGGAACTTTGCTCGACTACAACGAAATCAGTCTGAACGAAGGCCCTTGGCCAGACAAGGCTTATGGCGATGCTGAAGATCGAGAAGCACATCGGTCACAGCCGACGGCATCACCAGTTCCGTGGACTCGTGGACCGATTGTCAGCGACGGGGTCTTCCCACAAGGGTCGTCGGTCATACAACCCGTTGAGCCAGGGCTTCCTCCTCAGCCTCAGCAATAATTTGCGGCAACCTTGCGATTTCTCGGAAAATCAGCCACAATCTTGCCCCGCGCCGAACTGGCGCGAATCTGGACGTTCTGCGACGGGCTGCTTTGTCATGCTTCGTGCAATTTTTGGTCGTCAGAATTTGTTGGTTTGTTGATGTGAAGGGGATTCAGCATGGCACATAAGAAGGGGCAGGGCTCCAGTCGCAACGGTCGTGATTCAAAGGCCAAACGACTTGGCGTAAAGAAATTTGGTGGTCAGGCTGTCATTCCTGGCAACATTCTCATTCGTCAAAACGGTACAAAATGGCATCCAGGCAAGGGTGTTGGCATCGGTCGTGACTACACCTTGTTCGCTCTGGTTGGCGGAACGGTTTTCTTCGATCAAGAAGGACGCCGAATTAACGTCAAGCCCGCTGAAGCCGCAGCAGAAACAAACTGAGATCCCGGCAAGTTTGCCCGGTTTTTGAATACGGAACAGCTCTCGCTCGAAGAACTCCGAGCGAGAGCTGTTTGCATTTCGTCTATTTTGTTGTGCGTGGAGACAGACCAAGTCCTCGGCGATGCGAATCCCTGACGACATCAGGTCCAAGCCGTTCGACGATCGATTCAAACGCGAGCTGCATCGCGCTGGATGTTTGCTCTGAATCAGCCTCGCCTCGAATCAGCGGCTGCAGAGCAATGGCCGCAGCCTGGCGAAATTCCTCGGCGCCGATCACCGGTAATTCATAGACGAGCTGCATATCTCGCAAGGATTGTGCGACGGCATCAGCATATTGACTTGCCTCTTCTGATGAGAGTTCCGGGCCAAACCAGTTTGGGGCCAACGTCAATTGCGATTCTCGACAGGGGCCCTTAGGGAGCGAGGCAAAAGCTTCGTCGAATAACGCGGAGGTGCTTAAGTTAACCAGCAAGTCCAACGCGGCCGCTTCCTGTTCTTTTTTAGCGGGAAGCGCAACGCCGACAGCCAGTCCGGCAAATCCACATAACGCGGGAGCATGAACCGTCCCCGCCGCCATTGTGTCCCATTTCTTTGAATTGCGATTGAATACCCGTCGCGATCCCGGGAGCCGGCAGACGCCGATTTCTATTCCATCAATTCTTTGAACTTTTGAGCTTTCGTCTGATTGGGATCGGGCGACGAGTTCTGAGCTGAGTGGTTCAAATGACAATGCCATGGCCGCTTTTCCCGTCAACAGCATGCGGCGACAATCGGCAGGAGAATAATTCGCGACTTCGGGGGGAAGCTTACGCCACGTGCGTCGTGCCATTTCGAGGGCTTCGACGAAGCCAGGAGAATTCAATGTCGGTTTCGCCGTGTCGATGTCGAACCAGACGGAGTAGTTTTCCGGGTGCTTGCAGAAGGCGAGTGATTTCGCAAAAAATGTCGTCGCCCGGAATTCAGGCGCGAGCGGTTCGACGGCCGAAAGCCCAGGTGCCCAGGTGTCTAATGTTTCGATCAGTTCGAGATAATCGTTCCAGGTTTCCGGGGCTTTTCGACGAGCTGCGCGGAGCAAATCATTCCTGAAATAGCAGACGAGAACTGGCGCGGACACAGGGACTGCCATGAATTCACGTTCTCGTGAAAGAGCCCGTTCACGAAGTCCCTTAAAGATTTCGCGTGAATCAAGCCTGGTGTCGAATGCGGATAACGGTGTCAGTTGAGTTTCAAAACGGCAAAAATCACGGAACGGAAATAAGACAATTCGCCCGCCCGATTCCGGTTTGACCGCCGATTCAGCCAAGGCGCCATCGTTGGTGTCGAATTCCACAAATCTGGTCGAAGCCCCCGTTTGCGAGGACCATTCCTGAAGCATGACTTCCCAATAAACTGGTAGATTCAGCGATTTGGGCGCGACAACTTCCAGCACGCTGCCGCGAAAAGGTTGTGCCGCCTGTTTTGTGTCTGATTGAGGTTTTGCTGAGGGGCAGCCAACCAGAAACAGCAACATGACGGGTGACAGTATGACCAGAAACCGATGACGTGAATGGAATTCTCTGGAAATCATAATTCTGCTTAAACCATTTTTATGCTTGAGGTTGCATTCAGAAGCATACTTCATTCGACGGTCTTTCTTCACGTGGTATCTGGAGCGTCCTTCTGTCATTCGTTTTCATTCTTTTCATGTACGTCTGGTCGGTCCGGTGCGTGGGAGGTTAAGCACAGTCGGCCAGATTCGAAGACCGTCACGAAAGTTAAGGAATCGAAGTTTCTTTTTCTTCTGATGCGAGGTTTCGAGCAAGGCTGAGGCCAAATCGCTGTCAGAACCGGAACATTGTGCAGCATCGGACGCTGATTGCCAGTCGGCCGGGAATACAGTCGGATTTTGCCAACAAGACAATCACAGGTTGCCGACAGAGAAGATTGAGTCTGCATAGAGATAGAGATCTGTGCGCTAAGAGACTGTTTTGAAGGAATCTGCCGTTTTTGAGGAATCATCCGATTTCGTAACAAGGGCAAGAAAACAGGAATAGGACGTTCCACGATAGAAACTGCTTGACTCGCGTAAAGCGCCCCATACACTGATTACTGACAACGATTTCGTCCAAATCCAGCGATTGCTTCGTCGTCAGGTTGTCGCTTGTTCCACATCGTCCGGTTCTCGCCTAAGGGAAAGCCATGGCTGCCGCCGCCAACAAACCTGGTGCCGTTCATTACGCATTGATTATGTTCGTGATGCTCTCGGTGATCCTGGGAATCGTTTCGTATGTGTTCAATCGTGAGTCGAATGACAAATCCGCCGAAATTGCGAAATTGAACGAAGAAAATCAGAAGCTGAATCGCGTTCAAAAGACATTGGACGATCAGGTTCAGATCTTGAAAACCAAGATTGGGATCAAGTTCGACCAGGTCGATGATCCCAATAATCCACAAAATCAGGCTACGGTGGTCCGTGGGCTTGAGACGGAAATGCTGACGAATGGTAAAGACGCCGCAGGTGCGACTGTCTTTGAAACATTGCGAAAGCTTCGAGACGCACTGAATGCTGCGTCAGACGATCGCGACTCCAAAGCAGCAAAGATCGCTTCGCTGGAAAAAGAAGTTCTCGCACTGAAAAACCAGTATCAAGCTCAGGTGGATAATTACAGCCAGCAGACCAAAGATGCCGAACGCGACAAGTTGGGAGTCATCGGGGACCGAGACGAGAAGGTGAATGCCAAGATTCAGGAAATCTCCAGTATCAAGGCCAAGCTCAACGCTGCCGTCGATGAACTTAACCAGGAAAAAGAGTCACGAGAAAAAGAACGAAAAGCTCTGAACAGCCAGATTTCCGGTCTCGAAATTCGTATCGACGTTCTGAAGGACAAAATTGACAACCTGGAAAAACTGAGCTTTGAAGCCGCTGACGGCGTCATTCGTCGCGTCGAGCACAACACAAATACGGTCTGGATTAATCTTGGTGACGCCGATTTTCTCAAACCACGAATGACCTTCAGTGTTTATGCGAAAGAAAACCTCGGTGTTGGTCGCGGTGCCGAAGACATCAAAGGGAAGATCGAAGTTGTTCGGATCCTTGAGCCACATATGGCGGAAGCTCGAGTCATCGAAGAGGACTTGTACCGACCGATGGTCTCGGGAGATTTGATTTATACCCCGATCTGGAGTCCCGGTCTGATCGAAAAGATCTCGGTCATTGGTGACATTGACCTGGATGGTGATGGGCGAAGTGATCGCGAGCAGTTCCATCAGATGATGGCCGTTGCCGGCTGCGTGATCGATAACGAAGTTGATGACAATGGTGACCGGACTCCTCCTGATGCCAAAATTACAGTTCAAACACGGTTTCTCGTGAAAGGTAATATCCCTGAACTGCATGATGTCACCGGCGAGGAAGCGAAGAACAAAGTCAAGAAAATCCAGAATCATTTCAATGACATGAACAAGGAAGCCCGGTCGAACGGGGTACGCGTCATCAAGTTGAATGACTTCCTCGCTTACATTGGTTACCACACAAAACGACGGACGTTCCTCCCCGGTCAAAACCGACCCTGGAACTTGAAGGCCGGTTCGGCAAGCGAGTCGACGAAAGATTCATCTGGTGACCGGTCATCGAACGGTAACGTTTCTGGAGCCTACTCGAAGGGACGCCAGGCACCACAGAATCAGTCAGACGGAGCGAATAGCAAGATTTTTGGTGGCAGCAAATAGCTCAGTCAAATCGAATTTGAAGTGCGATAATGAAAACGAGGCCCGGTTGTCCCAACAGCCGGGCCTTTTGTCTTTAGAACTCATTGAAACTCGGATCTTGGCAGGTTGGAAGGAAATGAGATGAAGTCTACGTATCGAATTGCGGTGATTGGCGGAGATGGAATTGGTCCTGAAGTCACGCGACACGCAGTTCAAGTTGCGGACGCTGCCGTGTCGCGATCAGGGAACCAGCTTGATTGGACTCATTTCCCGTGGGGAACGGATTATTATTTTGAACATGGTCAAATGGCGCCGGTCGACTTCCTTGATCAGCTGGCAGAATTCGACTCAATCCTATTGGGGGCCGTTGGACATCCCAAGGTGCAGGACCATCTGACCTTGAATGGGTTGTTGCTACCGATTCGCCGTCGCTTCGATCAATGCGTCTGTTTGCGTCCGGCTTATTTATTTGAAGGTGTCGAGAGCCCGCTTCGAAACAAGGCTCCTGGTTCAATTGATATGCTTGTTTTCCGTGAAAACACAGAAGGGGAATACGCCAACGTGGGAGGCCGGGTGTATCAGCACACGGATCATGATGTGGCGATCCAGACGTCCGTGTTTACTCGACGCGGCTGCGAACGGATTATTCGGGCGGCATTTGAGCAGGGGGTTACGAGGCCGCGTCGGCGTGTTGCATCAATCACGAAGAGCAATGCCCAGGGATATGGAATGGTTCTTTGGGACGAAGTCTTTGCGGCTGTTGCTGCGGAATATCCACAGGTTCAGACGGAATCGCTACTGGTTGACCGAGCCGTTATGGAATTCGTCCGTCGTCCTGAATCGTTTGATGTGGTGGTGGCGAGTAATCTCTTTGGAGACATTCTGACAGATCTTTCGGCAATCATTGTCGGCAGCATGGGACTGGCGGCCAGTGGCAATCTCGACCCGACTCGCCGCCATCCAAGCCTGTTCGAGCCCGTCCACGGTTCCGCGCCTGACATTGCCGGTCAGGGGATTGCCAACCCTCTTGCGGCCATTTTGTCGGCTGGGATGATGCTTGGTCATCTCGGTTTAGAGACGGCAGCGGCATTGATCCATTCGGCAGTGGCAGAGCTCTTACGCAACTCCGGTCCGCGGACGCCGGATCTGGGTGGAACGGCGACGACGGAACAGGTCGGTCGGGCCGTGCGGGAACTCGTTCGATAAATTCATTTTCAAGGTGATGCTGAACCTTGTCGCGTGGACGGTTTCTGCTTCAGGTCATTCCGCGTATTATTCGGATATGATCGCTCAATTCATTTTCTTATGTAGTGCTGCATTCGTTGCCGGGGCCATTAATTCGGTGGCTGGTGGCGGTACGCTATTAACGTTTCCAGCGTTGACCTGGATTCTGGGGTCTTCTGAGGCGGCGGCCGTCATCGCGAACGCGACCAGTACGTTCTCGCTCTTTCCAGGCTCCCTTGCAGCCACTTGGGGCTATCGACGCGAAATGTCCGGGCAAGGACGCTGGATTGCCCCCTTGATCATCCCTTCACTGATTGGTAGTCTGGTTGGAACATTGCTGGTCGTGACGCAGCCTGAGAAAATCTTTCAGCAGATGGTTCCCTGGTTGATTCTGGCGGCATCGGCGCTATTTCTGCTTCAGCCGGCAATCACGAAATGGACCGGGATCGGACAACCTCATGCTCAGCCGTCGAGATCGACGTTGGTGGGAATTATCGGATTTCAGTTCCTGATCGCGTTGTACGGAGGCTACTTCGGTGCGGGGATCGGGATCCTGATGCTCAGTTCGCTGGCGCTCATGGGGTTGGGAGATATCCACCGCATGAACGCGCTAAAAAGCTTGTTGGCGTCGGCGATTAACGGCGTCTCGGTTCTGATCTTTATGATTTACGGACGAGTCGACTGGCATTATGGAGGTCCGATGCTTCTGGCAGGGATCGCCGGCGGGTTTGTCGGTGCCAGTGTTTCTCGAAAACTCGATAAGAATGTCGTTCGATGGATTGTGATTGCCATCGGCTTTGGGCTTGCCACATACTACTTCACTCGCGTTTATGCACCGAGTCGCGGTTGAGGCTTTTGAAATCAATTCTCGCTGAATTTGGGTGGAAACCTCTTTTTCTCGTTCGGCTTCGAGCCTTTCACCGCGTTATGCAGAAGATCCAACAGCTTCTGGCTGCGCACGTCAATATCCAGTTCGTCCTGAAATTGCTGCGAGACCTCTGACGGCAAGGGCAACGAGCCGAGTAGAAGGTCACAGACTGTTCCCAACGGCAGATCCGAGACCGCGTGAAGGAACAGTTTTTGAAGTTTGATTTCAGGGAACAGTTTTCCAAACAGGCTGGCGAGTTCTTCTGCCCGGTCCTGACGGCTGAAGGGGGGCTGATCACTGATGATTTCCCGGCAGATTTCGAGTTGCCCCAGCCGGTAGGGGAGACCGACTTGTTGCTCGCCGATCAGTTTTGCCCGAGCCAATCCGCGTAGCACGAGATAGTAACGGCCATCATCCAGCTTTTCGTGAGCAATGATTTTGCCAAGTCCGACAATGTTATGAATCGCAGGGGTCTTGCTGGACGGGAGTAGATCCCATCCCGGACGCAGTAAACTCATGGCGATTAATCGCTCGCCATCCAGTGCATCCGCTGTCATTTTGCGATAGCGAGATTCGAAGATATGCAGGGGTAAAAGGGCCTGCGGAAACAGCACGACGTTTGGCAACGGAAACAACGGTGCCAGACCCGAGAAGTCCTTTAATTCGGCATCGATTTGAGACGATGGGTCCATCAGATGAGCTCCTGCGAGACATATCGAATCTTGGGGACGAGTTCGTCACGGATCGCGACCGTCGTGGGGTAGGTTTCGGTATTGTCGAGCAATTCCTGAAAGCAACGTCGGAAATCCTGCAGAAACTCGCCCAGTTGAATTCCCATGAATTCGTCACCATGAGAATCAAGATTTTTGGTCGCTGAAAGATATAATTTTTTCGCCCCGCCAAAATTTTCATTGCCAAAATGAAAGAGAGCGATCGATGCCTGGATCAAGCCCTGAAGGAATTTTCGCTCGGCCCCGACGGTTTCAGACCACAATTCTTCCAGGACATCATGGCATTCAAAGAATTCTTCTTCATTGAAGAGGCGTAGTCCTTCACGATACTGTTCGGGAAGCTCGTCAGTCACGTTCTACCTTCGCACTCGATTAGCCAAATCATCACAAAACGTGTTTGGGAACGAACGGTCAGGAATGGCGAGCAGTCCTGCCCAAGTCATCATTCGCGACTCGGGGGATTCTAGTCTTGTCCGTCAATGTCAGTCCATAACTAAATCATACAGCACCGTAAGTTAAAGTGTTTTCCGATGGCAAAAGCTCGTTCACGTCGATCGGATGATGAAAAATCTCAACGTGTCCAGCGAATCATTCGCGGATTGCGAGCGACTTACCCAAAGGCAATTTGTGCGCTCAATCACGAGACGCCGTTCCAGCTTCTCGCTGCAACAATTCTGTCGGCTCAATGTACCGACGAACGAGTCAACATGGTGACGCCGGCACTTTTTAAGAAGTATCCGACACCTCAGTCGCTGGCGAATGCCGTTCCTGAGGAGCTTGAAGAGGTCATTCGTTCCACCGGCTTTTTTCGCAATAAGGCCAAGAATCTGATCGGCATGGCACAAGGGGTTGTGGACGACTACGGAGGTGAATTGCCGCAAACGCTCGATGAACTGATACGACTGCCGGGAGTCGGACGAAAGACTGCCAATGTCCTGCTCGGGACGGCATTCGGCATTCCGAGTGGCGTCGTGGTCGACACGCATGTGGGACGAATCAGCCGCTTGCTGGGATTAACCAAAAATTCTGGTGCCGAGCAGGTCGAGCGGGATCTGATGGGGTTGTTGCCGCAAGAGGAATGGATCAATTTTTCGCACCGGCTGATCCATCATGGTCGTAGCATCTGCATCGCTCGACGGCCAAAATGTACGGAGTGTCCATTAGTCGAAAACTGTCTTCGTGTGGGATTGCCGAAGTTGCCAGATTGACACGTATCTGGTTACAGGTAGAATAAGAACACCGCTCTTCCCTCCTGCTCTCTCGCGGGCGAACCGAGTGGAAACACGTTCGAATTTCATTGAAGCGCCGTGATCGCTCGTTAAATTCCGTGCCCGGTTCGGTTTAGAAGATCTCAGTTTGATTTGACTTATCGCATGAGCTTCGTCTCGAGCGAAGAGTTTTGCGAGCTTAAGTTTTTTCGCCCCATCGAAATGTGGCGTTTTTTCGATGTTCTGAATGCGGATTTGAAGGAGAATGACTATGGTTCCAACGCTGGCCTTATTAGGGCCCGGTGAGATGATTTTCTTTGGAATCATCGTTCTCGTGCTGTTTGGCAGTCGACTTCCATCCGTGATGAAATCGCTGGGGCAAAGTGTGACGTCGTTCAAGACTGGCTTGAACGAGAATGACGATCCAGACGATGACGAAAAAATTGGCGATAAGAAAAAGTAAGCAACCAGAAAAAGTAAGCAACCAGAGTGTTGAAGCTTTCCATCGCTCACACGAAGAAACAAAACGTTTGTCCTGTCGCTCAAACCGAGATTATGAATTTCTAAAAAGGAAAACAGTCATGTATCCATTCGCGTTTATTGGTAGCCTTGGTCCGGCAGAGATGTTGTTCGTTGGAATTATTGCCCTGCTGTTGTTCGGCAAGAAGCTTCCAGAGGTGGCCCGCAGTCTTGGTAAGGGGGTCATTGAGTTTAAGAAAGGGTTGCGGGGAATCGAAGACGATATTGACGTCAACACCTATTCAACGCGTAACGACAGCATCAGCAATTCGCGACCGACACCCAAAGACGAAAGTGTCGAGACCACCGCTCCGAAGTTCGAACCTCCGAAGTCTGAACCGAGTTGATTGTGGGAACGACAGACGTTTGTGGTGATGCTTGTTACAATCAGGTCCGGTTTAAACGTCTGATTATTTCACGTTACGGAAAATAGATTGCCATGGCCGAGCCCAAGCGTTCGGAGGTTTCTCCAGCATCGAGCGCAAGCTCGGTTGATCTGGGAAAATCGTCTTCAACTTCGGAAAAAACCCCCGGTGACGTTTCCAATACGACATTGGGCGAATTCCGCCTGCTGCGAAAGCTTGGCACAGGTGGTATGGCCGAAGTTTATCTGGCTGAACAGACGTCTCTTCGGCGGCAGGTGGCCGTTAAAGTCTTGCGCCCCGAGTACGTCACGGACGAGCAGTACGTGAAACGTTTCCGTCATGAAGCGGCGGCGGCCGGAAGCCTGAATCATCCGAATATTGTTCAGGTCTACATGGTCGGCGAAGACAATGGCATCAATTACATCGCCCAGGAATACGTGCAAGGTCGCACGCTGAAGGACTATCTCAATCGCAAGGGACCGATGGAGGTCAAGATTGCGTTGCACATTTTGCGACAAGTGGCCTCGGCCCTTCAAGTCGCCAGCGATAACGGCATCGTCCATCGCGATATCAAACCCGAAAATATTCTGCTGACGAATAAAGGGGAAGCAAAAGTCGCTGACTTTGGTCTGGCACAGCTGACACTGCAGGGCGAACGAATTTCGCTCACACAAACAGGTCTGACGCTCGGGACCCCGCTGTATATGAGTCCCGAGCAGGTGAATGGTCAGCCGCTTGATTCACGAAGCGATGTCTATTCGTACGGCATTATGGCCTGGCATATGTTCGCGGGCCGCCCTCCGTTCTCGGGTGAAACGGCGATGGCGGTTGCGGTCAAACACCTCAATGACAAACCACCGTCGCTCAGCGAATTCCGACCTGATCTTCCTGTGTCGCTGCGCGATTTGATCAAAAGGATGATGAACAAGAAGAAGGAAGACAGGCCTGCGGGATTTGCCGTCATCGCCAACGAGCTGAAACAGATCATCCGGCAGGTTTCGGGAAAAGAGGACGCGACGGTCGCAGTCAAACCTCAAGCTCAGCCGAAAGCACGTCTGCTTTTTGACCGCCCCATCCGAAAGCAGTTGGGCTGGTTGATCGGTGCAAGTCTGCTGACGCTGGCTTCCTCGAGTGGTATCGGATGGGCGATGCGAACGCCGAATCTTCTGCTGACTGAATCGACGGGTCAGCCGACATTCAAGGATATGCCAACTCCAGACGCTCAATTGTATTGGGCGATGACCCACCGCGATGATGAGCGGGCTTGGGTGGCCCTGAAGAAATTTCCGGGTGCTTCAGACGAAATGATCGCCAGAGCCAACACGGCACTCGGGCTCATTTATCTGAAAACGAACCGGATGTCATTCGCGCAATCGACGTTCAGCGATCTGGCGGAAGATCGGAAGTATCGGATCAATGGGCTTGCTGGTCAGGCTCTTTATGCGAAATTGACCGGCGACAATGAACGGGCAAAAACCTTGATCGCGCAAGTCGATGGAATGAACGCGAAACTCTTTCACGAGATTGACAACGCGTTCAAGGATCTTCGCAAGCGTCTCGAAACGGGAAAATGAATTCTCATCTCGGGTTCGCCTGTAGCATGGGCTTCAACCCTTGCAATACAATCGATCAGACGCTGGCTCGAGGTCGACAAACATAAAAGTGAAAAACCGCTCCCGCAAAAACAGGGCATCAATAGGAACGGATCTCGATGGCTGACTCGATTCAGGAATACGATGTTGTCGTGATTGGGACAGGTCCCGGCGGCGAAGGGGCGGCCATGCAGGCGGTCAAGCACGGTCGAAGCGTCGCTGTTGTCGAACGCGAACTTGCTGTCGGTGGCAACTGTACGCATCGCGGGACCATCCCCAGCAAGGCGCTCCGATTCGCCATCTTTCAGATGACCGAAGTGAATAATAACACCTTGTTTCGCGAGCACGGAATCACGGCCAACTTCATGCTTCCGGAATTACGGCGGCGAGCCAAAACCGTGATCGAAGCGCAAGTCAAGATGCGAACGGCTTTTTACGACAGAAACGATATTCCGATCGTTCGTGGAAAAGCAAAGTTTCTTGATCCACACACGATCGAAGCGACGCAGGACGACGGATCACGAACAACTCTTCGAGGCAAGTATTTCGTTATTGCCACGGGTGCTCGTCCTTATCGTCCTGCGGACATTGATTTCAATCACCCTCGCGTCTTCGACAGCGACACGATCCTCAAAATTGATTTTCATCTGAAATCCATTTCGATTTTCGGCGCGGGCGTGATCGGCTGCGAATACGCCTCAATGTTTCGCAACCTGGAAGTCAAAGTAAATCTGATTAATAACCGCGACCGGTTGCTGGATTTTCTCGACGAAGAAATTGTGGATGCTTTAAGCTATCACCTGCGCGAACGTGGCGTCATCGTCCGACATCGTGAAGCTTATGACCGAGTCGAAACGTGCGATGATGGCGTGATTCTGCACCTGAAATCAGGAAAGCAACTGAAGACGGATGTCCTGCTGTGGGCGGCCGGTCGAACCGGAAATTCGGATGAACTTGGGCTGGAAAATGCCGGGATCGCTCCCGACAAACGTGGCAACATTCCGGTCAATGAAAATCTGCAAACAACGGTTCCGCACATTTACGCCGTCGGAGATGTCATCGGTCCCCCTGCGCTCGCCAGTGCCGCCTACAACCAGGGTCGGTTCGCCGCAAGCCATCTGCTTTGTGAATCTGGGAGCAGCGAATCGTGTGGCCCACCACCTTCGCTGGATATCCCAGCGGGAATTTATACCAGTCCCGAAATCAGTTCGCTGGGGAAGACGGAAAGAGAATTGACCGATGCGATGGTTCCCTATGAAGTTGGCCACGCACATTTCAAGAGCATCGCGCGTGCTCAAATCACCGGTCGGACAACCGGAATGCTGAAAATTCTGTTTCATCGAGAAACGCTGGAAGTGCTCGGAATCCACTGTTTTGGTGCGAACGCGACAGAGATCATCCACATTGGTCAGGCCATTATGGCACAGCCAAAGCCGAACAATACGCTGATGTACTTCATCAATTCGACATTCAATTATCCCACGATGGCCGAAGCGTACCGGGTCGCAGCTCTCAATGGATATAACCGACTTTTTTAGACGTGCAGAAAAAATTGGGGATTTGTGCCACCGCATCGGAGTCGTTTCGGGCACAGCGTTTTTTCTACCGACGGGCCATTGAGCACTGCGTGACCGAAGATTGTCGCGCACTGGCCGATCAACTTGGCAGAATCATTTCGGTCGGTCGGTTAACGAGCACTGCTTGACCGACGACGGTAATACGGTGGCACCTGATTGATTTGAATGCCCCCGATTTAATGTGATTACAATTTCGCGTCGTGAGAGCCTCACCAGGCTGCCAGTTGGGCCATGCGTGAAACTGGTTTTCCTTGACCGTCGTCCAGTCGAATTTCTTCGTTGGGCTTTCCCCGTTCTTTGACGGCAAACAGTGTTTCATTAAGGATTCCGTCGGATTTCTTGTCCTCGGCAATACGATCGTAGACATCCTTAGGGACCTGTTCTGCCCAGCGATCCACTTTCACCGACTGGCGGGTTTCCGCGTTCTCAATTGTGCGGCGGACGAGTTGCCCTTTTTCGTTTTTTGCGTACACGATCAGGTAATACGCCGGTCGCCTCCCATTTTCGTCTTCGAAATACCGGGTGAACCCGGACTTTTCATTGGGGTCGGCGAGGATGCGGACTTCGTATGCGTCGTCAAGTTGCGTCAGCAGTTCCGCCAGTTGATTTTTGATTTTGTCGAGTGTTTCGGTATCAAGCTGCTCGCGGGCCAGTTTGGTCTGATCTTGCCAGCGATCTAATTCCTCGCTGACTGTCGTGTCTTTGTTGAGCGCACGAGCGCGCATCAGGTCTGAACTGATGGCACTTTCAATTCGACTTGCTTTTCGGTTCGAACGAGCCGTCCGCGAGAACTTCGTCGTGGCGATGTGCATGGTCCACCAGCCGGTGACGAGTATCGTTACCGCGAGAAGTGCGACGATTGCCAGATGGCCCCGTCGCACATAAAGATGAGCGAGCAAGAGAGGCAGGCTCCCCTTCGGCTCGTGGTATGTGTACAGCGTGCTGAAATAAGCCTCGATCGCCGCATCAACTTCCGCTTCAGTCACTCGCTCACCCGTGATGGCTGTTGTTTGCAGCAGCTTTTCACGAAGTAAGCGTTTTGTTTCATCAACGGCGAATTCTTTCTCAACGGTCTCTCGCTGATTACGCATCTCAGTCGCCACGTCCATGATCCGCATCATTTCGGACAGGCTGAGCGAACTCGTTTTCTTCGATGGCGGTGACGTTGGTGGTGGTGTCTCGGGCATGACTTTATGAGTACGAGGAAAAAAAGTTTTCGGCGAGGCTACCGACCTGAGAGGCGGTTCACAAGTGGCTTTATCAAGTCAGACCACAGCTGTAAGATTGTGTACATTATCCTTCTTGACTCAAAAATTCAGCTGATCCATGACTCTTCAAGCCGTTCCGAACATTCTTTCAAAAATCATCGACCGCAAACGCTTCGAGGTCGAGGAAGCAAAGCGCTTGCGCCCGGAAGCCAGTTTGCTGGGCCAGGTGTGTGCCGCTCCGCCAGTGCGAGATTTTGTTTCGGCATTACGTTCGGCTCCGGATATCGGTCTGATTGCCGAAGTGAAAAAAGGTTCGCCATCGGCGGGAATCATTCGCGCCGATTTTGACCCGGTTCAGATTGCCAAAACGTACGAACTGCACGGTGCATCGTGTTTGAGTGTCCTGACGGACGAACATTTTTTTCTCGGACATCTCGATTACTTGCGAGCGGTTCGCCAGTCGGTTCGCATCCCGGTCCTGCGAAAAGATTTTATCATCGATCGTTATCAGGTTCTCGAAGCCAGAGCGGCGGGAGCTGATTGCATCCTGCTGATTGCCGAATGTCTGGACGATTGCCATCTGCGTGACCTGTATTTCTACGCATCTGAGCTTGGAATGGAATCGCTGATTGAGCTTTACGACGTCGAAAATCTGGATCGCGTGCTGAAACTTGAACCCGCCCTGATGGGGATCAATAATCGCGACTTGCGATCATTTGTTGTCGATCTCGAACACACGGTTCGGTTGGCGAGACAAGTTCCCTCGACGACGATACTCGTCAGTGAAAGCGGGATTAAAACTCGCGCGGATATTGATCGAGTCAAAGCAGGGGGTGCCCGGGCGATTCTGGTGGGCGAAACGTTGATGCGTTCGCCAGAGATTGGTCAGGCTGTCGACGAATTAATGGGACGTTAGTACTTCGTTTTTCTCATAGTGGACGATTTCATGGCCGGTAAAATCTCCGTCGAATGTCCTTCGTGTCTGGCGAAACTGAATCTTGCGGACAGCAGCAAGCTTGGCAAAAAAATCCGCTGCCCGAAATGTACTGAAGTTTTCACCCCCGAGGCACCGGACGACGACGAAGTATTTGAAGACGATGAAATCGAGGATGAGCCAAAGCGGGGGGCGGGCAAAAAGCCCTCTGCTGGCGGTGCGGCGGCGTCAAAGGGAGCCAAAAAAGGGGCGAAGAAGGGTGGTTCGTCGGGCGGCGGTTCAAACCTGCCTGCGATCATCGGCGGTGTGGTCGGATTGCTCGCACTTGTGGGAGGCGGGTTATTTTTTTCCGGGATCTTCAATAGTAAACCATTGCCCGCGCCACCGGCCATGCAGCCGCAGGCCATGCCGCAAATGGCGGCCGCGCCCCCAGTTCAAGCTGCACCCGCACCACCACCAACTCCCCCGCAAGTCTCGCCTGCAGAAAAAGTGCTCGGTTTGCGCTGGATGCCTGCGGATACGGATATTCTGATTCACGCGAAGATCGCGAGTATCTGGCAGGCTCCGCTCTTAAAAGAGCCGCTAAGCAATCCATCGGTGGCGACCTGGCAGACGGAATTCGAGACAAAATCGGGAATGAAGCCGAGTGACATTGAGAGTCTCTCGCTTGGTGTCGTCGATTTTTCTGGATCCCTGGTCAAACATAAGCTCGAAAATGACAAATTGCAAAATCCTTTGAGTATCCCGCCAGCAGGACCTCCAATTCCGTTTAATGCCATGAACTTTCCTGCAGTCCGTTATGTTTTTGTATTAAAAACAAAAAAACCAATTGACGCGAAATTGCTGGGGCAAGCGCCCAATTCCAAAATGCAAGAGAGAAATGGCAAGAGCTATTTTGAAGTTCCTTCGATTTCTCCGACGAGTCCTGCAGTTGGGGGATGGGTGGCCGATTCGACGACTCTGATTGTCGGCACGACCAAGGAACTTTTCGAAACGATGGATCGCGGTGAGACGGTCGTGCCGCGAAAAGAATGGAGTACTGTCGATCATCAGCCGCATCTCGTGGTCGCCGCGGCTGTCCCGACCAACCTCGACAGCATGGTTAAGAGCGCGGATGATGCGGGTACCGAGCTTCCTGGCCTTGTCGTTTCCATGATCTTAGCTAATAAAAATTTTGCCTTTCAGTCAGGCAGCTTCGGGTTGACCGTCAAAGGGGGCATTGATTTGCAGGTTTCCTCGGTGAGCGGTACGGACGAAGGGGCCAAAAAAACCAAAGAGGTGATGGAAAAACAAATTGCTGATGTTCGAACGATGTTTGAAGGATTCAAGGCGGCGGCACCTCCGCTTATTGGCGAACTTGGCGAAATGTTGCTTGCGAACCTCAAAATCGAAGAGCGAAGTCACGTCGTAAAATTGACGACAAACATTCCCGATTCCGCTCAGCAAAAGTTAGAACAATTGCCAGCCATCGTGATGATGATGGCGATGACGGGTGGCTTCGCCGGATTACCCGGTGGACGACCGATGGGTGCCCCTCCGAATTTTGGCGGCAGCCCGGGTTCCATTCCCCTGAATCAGGCTGCTAAGTCCGCCGTCACGAATTCGCTGCCGGGAGAAACCGAATCCGTTGAAGCTTCGACGGTCGAAGGATTACCTGAAGGGCTGACGCTGACCGCAAAATCGGCATGGAGCACATTGCCTGCGGTACCGACACCCGATGGAAAGGTCACGGAGACCATCGAAATTCTGATTGATGTAACCGGCGATGACCTGGAATCAATCTGCGCAGCGACAGGAATCACTTCTAAAACATTAACAATCGGAAGCAGTTCTCTCAAAAAGTCGAAGCGGACGCTCCCTGGTGGTATCGACGCCCAGAAGACATTCCTGGCATTCGATGAGGACAATAGCCTGCCGGGTGAGCATCCGCCGGAAACTCTTCGTGTGAGATTGGCTGTTGACGCACCGTCAAATCTGCCGACAAAAATCGACGTTCTTGAGGGATCGTTCAAAATCCTGACTGCCGGAAAATCGCAGGAACTGACAATTGAAAACGTCCCTCAAAGGGCAAAAACACCATTGAATGATCCGGAATTCAAAGCCGGGGGGGTGAAGTTGATCAGAGGTCCTAAAGATGCCATCCCTCAAACTTTGAAACTTCAGTGCGGCGAAGATTTCGCTCTGGGCAGGGTTCGAGGGACGCCGGGTGACGTTCTCAGTTTCACCGAAGTTGAAAAAGGAGCAACGATCCAGCGGATCTACGCCAATCAGCCCGACGGCAAGTTTCCCGAGGAATTCGAAATCGCATTCAAGCTTTATTCTGATTTGAAAGAACATAAGGTCACATTTCGTTTTGAAAATGTCCCGCTGCCGACCGCTGAAACAAAACCGGGTTTGCAGCAACAGCAAGTTCCACTTCAGCAACAATAATGTTGCGAGGGTTTGTTCACGGGCGAATCCAATGGAGTCCAACGGTTTGTGCACCGTCGCGAAATGCTGAGAATTCACGTCGGGCCAATGAAGCCAGGCTCATGACTGTGAGTGATGAGCCTGGCTTAAGCTCGTAACGAATGGTTGCCGAGTGCTTGTGGCGTCTTCGTAAGCCGTCGCAGTGGCTTCCATCCGCAGATGGAAATCATGCGTCGAGCCTGGAAGCCTGCGCTACCTCTTTACTTGACGACATTGTTGCGTCGTCGATTCACGTCTCCGGACCGTCAATACCAAAAATCGGGTGTTACTTTCGACATAAATGCTTTGCTCGACAGACGAAAATCTTTCTTCCCAATTTCTTAACCAACTATTCATCACAGCTAAATAACTCTTCCTATCATTACCGTCAGGAAACTGTTGCGAAGGGAGTCCTAACTTTAACGACTCCGGCTTGCTTCGTAACTTCAGGCCGTGAGAAAGGACACTCCCCATGCCTGCTCAACATCCGCGAGGAGCGACAAGACGTTGCTTCCGGACCCTCTTCGTCAGTGACGTCCATCTTGGCTGTCGATATGCCCAGGCTGAAAAGTTCCTGGCATTTCTCGAACAAGTACAGCCAGAACAAATCTATATCGTTGGTGATTTTATCGACGGTTGGCGACTTTCCAGGCGTTGGCATTGGCAGCAGGTTTACGTGCGGATTCTTCAGCGGCTGGTCCAGTTGGCCTCGCAGGGGACTCAAGTTTTTTATGCTCCTGGTAACCATGACGAATTCCTTCGCGATTATTTACACGACTTTGGTCTGGTCACCGTCGCGGATCAATTTATTCATCGAACGGCCGATGGCAGGCGGTTTGTTGTGCTGCACGGCGACCAGTTTGACGACGTCGAACGTGGCGCGAAATGGTTGTCGGTCGTCGGGGCGTTTGCCTATGACCTGCTGGTTTGTGCTAATGGCATGATCAATCAAGTCCGTCGCTGCTTCAAATTGAAAGACTGGCGGTTCAGCACATATGTGAAGGTGTGGGCCAAGCAAGCGGTTCAATTCATCAGCGATTTTGAAGAGCGACTTGTCTGTCATGCAAAAGAGCTGGAATGTGATGGAGTGATCTGCGGACATATCCACGTTCCCCGGATTGATAATCTCGGAGACATCACATACTGCAATACCGGGGATTGGGTCGAACACTGTACTGCGCTGGTTGAACATGAAACTGGCGAACTGGAGCTGGTGGACTGGTCCCATGACAGTACCGAGTTGCCTGTTCGCGTTCGGGAAAGATCGTTGGAAATGGCCGCATTATGTGAGAACACGCCAATCGTCGAACACGTTGCCGCAACGGTTCGCACTCCTGCCGATCAACGGATGAAGTCACACAACACGCTCACTCCTGCGAATCTTGCGGGATTACTTCGATAGTCAAAAAAAGCAGCTGAAGCTGCTCGAAAAAGTACAATTGCCAATCCCGTTTTCATTTTATGTTTTATGATGATCAGTAGGTGGTTCCATCAATCAGACTGAGTTTAAAATGATGGAATTCAGGGTGAAATAACCTCGCTAGGATAGGAAGTCGATCATGGGCAGGATCTTCTACAGCGTGGCCGGAGAAGGGCGTGGGCATGCGACTCGCGTCCGAACTGTCGTCGAAGAATTAAGACAGGAACACGAAGTGGTGCTGCTTGCACCACATGTGGCGTTCGAGTTTCTGGACGACATCTATCACGACTCAGACGATGTTGAAGTCAGGCGTATTCCGGGATTGCAGTTTTGCTACAACGGACGTCGAGTCAGCTATTTCAGTTCGATTCGCCAAAGCATCCCCTATCTCAGGCGGCTTCCCGAACTGGTCGATTCGATGGAGCAAATGCTGCGAGATGAGCAGCCCGATTTAATCATCACAGATTTTGAACCGGCACTCCCCCGTGCGGCCAAGCGATTGGGTCTGCCATTCCTGAGTTTCGATCATCAGCACTTTCTTACGTCGTTCGATCTGTCATCGCTTCCCTTGCCACTCTGGCTCAAAGCCCAATCGATCGCGTTGTCGATCAACCTGTTCTACAGCGGCCAACGTGAAACGATCGTTTCATCGTTTTTCAATCCACCCCTTCGTCGTGGATGCGGAAACGTGACATCAGTCGGTGTCATGTTGCGGCGGGAATTGCAACAGGCGAATCCACACGATGAGCGGCACCTGCTGGTTTACCTCCGTCGATTCGCCCCACCCCGTTTAATGGATGCCCTGCGTCGCTGTGGACGTGATGTCTCCATTTATGGCTTGGGTGAGCTTCCACGTGAGGGAAACTTACGATATTTCGAAGTGAATGAAACAGGATTTCTTGACGACCTGATCAATTGCCATGCGTTGATCTCCAACGCAGGAAACCAACTGGTGGGCGAGGCCCTGTCGTTGAAAAAGCCGGTCATGGCGATCCCAGAAGAAGGAAACTTTGAGCAATCGGTCAACGCTCATTTCCTTTCCCAAACGGGCTACGGTGTTGGCCACGATGCCGCGTCGTTGACCGATGAGCACCTCAGGCAATTCCTCGAACAGGTTCCGGAAATTCGTGAGCGGATTGATCCTGCTCAAGTGATTGGAAATTCTGCCGCACTGGAAGCGATTCGTCGTTATTTGCCAATTCCGACCAACACGATGTCTGCTGAGGTCGTACGAGTCGCTTGAATGAATTCTGTTTCCTAGTCGAAAGCCCGTCATGCTGAACCGTACTCTTTCGTTTATGCGTAGCGTCTATCGAAATCGAAATGACCAGACAGACCTGCCAAGATTCCTGACCTATACCGTGACGTTTGGCTGTAACGCCAAATGTATCATGTGTGATTCCTGGAAGATGCCGGCGAAAGGGGATCTGACCCTCGACGAGGTCGATGGGATCTTCGCACAACTCCCCGAAATGGACGCTATTCGATTGACCGGGGGCGAACCGTTTGTCCGCCGTGATCTGCCAGAAATCGGCCAGATTGCCCAATCTCGATTGAAACCACTGGTCCTGCATATCACCACGAACGGCTTTCTGACCGACCGAGTCGTCTCGTACTGCGAAAAGCGAGACCGCAGCGTTCCCTTGCAGATGCTCGTTTCAATTGATGGGGTCGGCGACAAGCACAATCATGTTCGCGGTAGTACCCAGGCCTGGAACATGGTGATGGAGACGATCCGTGCTCTGGCACCGCATCAGAAGAAGTTGAAGCTTCGGCTGGGTGTCAACCAGACCATCGTCGATGCCGAAGGAGCGGACCATTACAAGCAATTACGAGAAGTGCTTCGTCCGTTCGGTGTTCATAATAATGTCGTGCTGGCCTACGACATGAGTGCCACGTACAACATGGAAAAAGAAGTCGACGTCGCACCGACCGAAATCGGCCAGTTCACCACTTTTGGCGAATTCACCGATGACAACCTTCGCGATCTGCTGAATGAAGTCGAACAGGACGCCAAGTCGTTACCGTTCGGCGAACGCATGGCAAAACGTTACTACCTGAAAGGGATTCGTAACCGGCTGCTGAAAAAGCAGGGGACACCGAATCCGAAGTGCGTCGCGTTGAAAGCTCATTTACGGATCTTCCCCAACGGAGATGTGCCGACCTGCCAGTTCAACAGTCGCGTCGTCGGCAACCTGCGACAGAATTCGTTCAAAGAAATTTGGAACAGTATCGCTGCGACCGAACAACGAACCTGGGTCAAAAAATGCCCAGGCTGCTGGGCCGAATGTGAAGTTCTTCCCAGCGCGATTTATACGCTGGATCTGCTGAAGCCGACATTTGCCAGGTAACGTCCGAATAGTTCGAGGGACGCTAAAATGAATAAATGGCCACTCGAATCCCTTGCAAGGCGCGTCGAGGCAGTGGAGAACGCTGTAAGAGCGACTGGAAATAATCCGAAATGAAATGAGTGGCACAAAGTTTTCGGCATGTTTCGTGATAGTGGCTTCATGAGTTAAGTCGACGAAATATGCCAGCGGGCATGCGAAGCGGTGCGACTCGACGAACCGATTGAATGATTCGTATCCTCTCGGAACAAACGATCTTTCAGTGAAACCTGTTTAATGCACGCTGGTGTCGATTTGAAACTTCAGGAAACACGACGGTTTCGCACGCGATCTTGAAGATCTGCCGTTTGTGACTGAAGTTCCACCAAAGTTTTCCCTTCAAAATCCGAGTCGGTGCTGACAGGAAGCCCCAAAATCTCTTGAAGCATTCGAATCATTTTGATCTCTCCTTTGATCTCTCCTTTGATCTCTCCTTCGATCTTTCCTTTTGTCTCGCCTTCAATCAGCCCCTCGTTTCGTGAAGCATTCAGTAACCATTGCTGGTCGCGAATCGCTTTTTCTCGTGAATCATACATCGCTTTATCCTCGGTCACTTTTGCAATCTGGGTGATGGTCTGTGTCGCCTGACGAATTGCTTCTTGGGGAAAAAGTTTTAACAACTCCTCTGGTTCGTATTCGTGGGCGTGGAGCAGCCAGTACAGCCAACAATCCAGCAGACTCGCCGTAGCCAAATCCTTCTCTTGAAGATTATACCGCCCCAACTCGATCGTGTGAATTTCTAAAGTGTCATTCAACGTCCGTCCCGATTCCTGATCTGTAAATCGGAAGGCATGATGGACTTTCTTCGAATCGTGCCACAAGACGCCGTCGAGCAGACAGATGGAATAGGCGGGCTTCAGCAATGCGTAGTCATCGCCCGATCTCAGTTGGTCGGCGTAGATTTCGCACCCGTAAAAGACAATCCGCTGGATCAATCCAGTAAAAATCGACAACTGCATCTCGACATCGTAGATCGCGCCAGCCTGATCAATCGCTTTGATATCGAGGATCGAAAGTTTATCGTCCTTGAAGTCCTGGAGGCTATACGGGTTTTCAATGGTGAGATCAACAATCGGCTTCGGCAGTCCAAGGATAGAATTGAGCAAACTGATCAAAGCCAGCTTGTTCTCGGGCGATCCAAAGGTTTTCTTGAACGCGAAGTCATTAATGGGACGAATACCGATCAGCATAAGTTTCCGTCCATTTTCAATATGAAAACTCACCTGCTCATAGATCCTGCACTACGAGAACAATTCGTCGATTGGCGTTCCGCACGGCAACACGGGGCGTGGGCGGCCAGCATGGTCGATGTATTGTGCCTCGGTGTTGATCCCCAGATGCCGATAGAGTGTGGCCAGCACGTCTTGAGAAATCTTCGGATTATCCTTTGGTTCGGCGGCGCTGGAGTCCGACGTCCCGACGACACGGCCTCCCTGGATGCCGCCCCCGAGCATCGCCACGCTGAAGACGCGCGGCCAATGGTCGCGGCCGGCGTTCGCGTTAACCCGCGGTGTCCGCCCCATCTCGCCCCACGCGACGACCATGGTCCGGTCGATCAATCCGTGCGCGTCGAGATCCTCGATCAGTGCGGTGAAAGCTTGATCCCACGGAGGCAGAAATCCGTTCTTCAGCGCCCAGAAGTTGTCCTCGTGGGTGTCCCACCAACGACAATCAACTGTGACGATCCGAACTCCCGCCTGCACCAATCGTCGTGCCAGCAAAAGTCGCTGCGGCCATGAGGGACGATCGCCGCCGGCCCGCATTCGCGGCGTGTAGGGGTCTGGAAATCCATAACGTTCGCGGACGGCGGCCGGTTCGCTGTCGAGATCGAATGCCTGCCGTGCTCGTGGGCCGGTGACGATTTCCCAAGCTTGTCGATCAAACGCGTCCATCGCGTCGATCTGGCCGGAACGATCGATCTCGCGACGCAAGTGATCCAGTCCCGCCACCAGTTGCCGCCGGGATTCGACTCGGTCGAGCGTCATTCCGCCGTCCAGATTCAAGTTCGGCACGCTGAATTTGTTGGCTCGATCTCCCGGATCGGTCAACGTTTCGAACGGTTGTTGCGCGGCCCCGAGGTAGGCGGCGTCCGTCCCCGGAACCTTGCGGGGAATCATCACATAAGCTGGCATATCGGGTGAGGAAAGCTGAGTTTGCTTCTTGACTATCGACCCGATCGACGGAGCGACGTTCTGATCGGGGTTTCGACCAGCGGGATAACCGGTGAAGCAAATCTGGTCGCCGCTGCTGTGATCGGCGAGGCCATCTTCTGCCCGAAAGTGCATGCTGCGGACAATCGACCATTTGTGCATCAACGCGGCCGATCGGGGCAAGTGCTCGCCAAATCGAATTCCGGGTATTGTCGTGCCAATTGTGGCGAACTCGCCACGGACCTCAAGTGGAGCGTCCGGCTTGGGGTCCCACATCTCCAACTGGCTTGGTCCGCCGCGCATCCAGAGGATGATGACTGACTTCTCATTCGTAACATTCGTGGCGGCCGCCGCTTGAGACCGCAATAGCGCGCCCAAAGTCAAACCGCCTGCCCCCATCGCCCCGATCTGCAGCAGTGCCCGCCGATTCAATTGGACCGCTGCCTGAAAATCATTGCAGCCGCTGAAGAGTTTGGCCATCGAGGGGATTCCTCAGAGGAACGACATGGGGACGCCACGTTTTGGTTCGAATTGGTGATCATAAGCCACAATGGATACGAGCGTCAAACCGCCAATTGTGTGATTGAAACGTCTCTTGAGCAAGCAGTTTGTGTTGTGCGCAGGTCTCCTGACCTCGCACATGGGACGGACCGAAGGTCTCTTCTGAATTCTTCTTGATTTTTTGAGTTAACGGTCAGCAAAGATGGAGTCGTCGTCCAATTGGTTCCGACGCGAGCAGCGCCGGCCACGTCGCCGATGCTGCCGGCATCGGAAAGATTCCTGGCGATCTGACAATCAACGCATCGTGTTCCGCAATGTCGAGGATCGGAAGTCGGGCTTTGAAGAGCCGTGATTGACGCACTAAAGACATTTTGACATTGTATTCCTATGCGAATCAGACACTTAAGGCCGTGCTCGTCATCGGAAGTCGTCCGGGAAAAATCATGGGTCAGTTCTTTAAGCCTTCGCGACGAAAAATCGGCTTGATCACGCTGGCGATGGCCTGCATGTTCATGGCGGGGTGGGTGCGGAGTTTTACCTATTGTGATCACTTATTGTTCGCAAGCAGAGGACGAACCGAGCAAACACTGGCACTATTGGATGGCTTGATGATTTGGGGTGCAGACGACGACGTATCCGATCCGCTGTCCAGCTATCCTGAATGGGAAACAGATAGCTCATTATTTATCCGAGAGATGTTTTTCAATCGGTTTAAAATTGATTGGCAATGGTACGGACTTGGCTCTTGCAATCATCATTACAACGATGGTTCTTATGCGAGGATTTGGCTTATACCTTGTTGGTTCTTCATTTCTCCGCTGACCGTCGTCTCAGCATTTCTGCTCCTGAGCAAGCCCCGCAAGTCGTCTCAAACGAGACTCACTGAACCCGGCACCATCGAAGGAGCGTGAATCTTGATTGAGTTTTTCAAAGGGTGGCGACGAAAGATTGGCGTGCTGACGCTGCTGATGGCGTGCGCGTTTGCCGCAGTTTGGGTGAGAAGTCTGTCGGCGACGGATGTCATCAAGATCCACACCGGCGAGAAGATACCCAAAGTCTTGCGACTCCGTGCAGGCTGGTTGAGATCTCATCAAGGACGAATTGAACGAATCGCAAGTTTGGCGATCGGCAAACACGGCAGGCCAGCGGGGGGGACGGGCTTTTATCTCTGGCAGCTTCCGTACTGGTCCGTCGTCATCCCTCTAACCCTGCTCTCGGCGTATTTGCTGCTTTCAACGACTCGCCAATCAATTCCGATGAAAATCGTCGAGCCCATCGCAAATAAGGGTCGTGAATCATGAACGGGTTTTTCAGCGGATGGCGAAAGAAGGTTGGCGTGATGACGCTGCTTGTCGCCTGCGTGTTCCTGGCTGGATGGGTCAAGAGTATCGTGGCGATCGATATTGCCGTCATTCCACTTGGAGCTCATTCAGCAGTCACGGTATTTTCGGAAGATCAGCTATTTGGAGTTCAATACCAATTCGAACGTCTTGGCTTACATCGTACAACTCGATTCAGTTGGGCCAGCCACGCGACTGCGCATCATACTTTCAAAGAACCTTTTCCCGGATGCCAGACTGGCGTGGCATTACCGTGTCTGGGGATTTGGTTGTGCCGAATATCTGGAAAGTCGAGCGAACGGCAGCCGACTCATATTTTGGCTGATCCCCTACTGGTCCATCGTTATTCCTTTGACAGTTCTTTCCGCCTTCCTTCTCCTCAAAAAGCCAAAAACATCGAACCTGAAGAAAATCAACGAACCTGCTGCCAACGTGGGGATCTGAATGATGGATGAGTTTTTTAAACCGTGGCAACGGAAGATCGGCAGTATCGCGCTATTGATGGCGTGCACATTGACGCTCATTTGGCTGAGAAGCGATGTCATACGTGACGAGATCGATCTCTGCCCTTCTTTCTATTGGCCTCAACTCCCCTGGTATGGCGAAATTGTCTCGCTGCAAGGGAGTTTGGGTTGGCACAGATACGAAGTGGAACCGGGCCTCGGTGGAATTGGAGCGGAGTTTCCAGTGACGTTACATTCTTACAAGGTCAAACATTATTTTTCCTGTTCCCCAATCATTGAAAATACTCTCGTTTGGCAGTGGAAATGGGGAGGTTTCGGTTACGGTGCAAGCAAAACACATTTAAAGGGGATGTCGGCCCACGTTTGGATTATCCCTTTCTGGTCTGTCATCATCCCGCTGACTCTCATCGCCACCTTCTTGCTTTTCCCCAGGCCCCGCGAATTGGATCAAAAGAAACTCACTGAACCGATTGCAAACGAAGGGGCGTGAATCATGAGTGACTTTTTCAAATTCTTGATTCGCTTTTCCCGTGGTTGGAGACGGAAGATCGGGCTGTCGCTGCTGTTGATGTCGTGCGTGTTCATGGGAGGGTGGTTACGGAGCATTTTCGTTGCTGACTCCATCTCCTGGACCAGCAGCTCGAATGCCTGCGAGCTATTTATGTCAGCGGAGCAAAATCTGACGTGGCAGACAACTTATGATATCGAAGGGTTGCTTCCAACAATGGTTCCGGTGTGGCATAGCTGTGCGCTCGATTTCACGATTGTTGACGATGCCGCTGATCAGCCGGTATGGCGATGGCGTTTTCTCGGATTTGAAGCGGGTGAATTTACCACCCAAATGACGGGTGATTCCTCTCATGGTTCTTTTTGCTCAATTCCCTATTGGTCCGTCACCGTCCCATTCACTCTCGCCTCGGTTTGGCTGCTGCTTTCAAAGCCTTGTAAATCGAATCGAATGAAAATCACGGAACGCGCTGCAAACGACTTCGCGTGAATTGTCCAACCAGGCCGTGGCCTATCCGATACACAACGTGCTTACGAAGATTGATCTTTGGCGAAAATCGACTTATGGGACCCATAGGACGTATGCGACCTATGGCGAATGTTGGTTACTTGTTCGATGGAAAGCTTTTGCCAAGCGTAGAGAGCCGACTTCGTAGGGTTCGCCCGGTAAAACTGGAGAAAAGTCTGCTTTTGAGGGCCGAAAAACCGAAAAACCCTCGGGAAAACCGGTCTGGTCTTGGTTAAAATCTTCCGCTAGGATTCGCGCTTCGCCGGGCTGGACGGATGGATGTCCGTTCGTGCTTCGTGTGTCGATCATGGATGACTGACGCTACCGTTCAGGATGAACGCTCCCATCATGCGACAGAATTTTCGAATCCCATTCGTTTTATTGACAGTCTGTTCACTCCTGAGCACGGCCTCGATGCTGTTTGCCCAGCAGGGAAAGCGACTGGACTCATCCGCCAAGGAAGGCCAGCCTGCTGGCAAGGCTTCTCTTTCGAATCCCGCCGTTCAGGGCAAACCTGCGGCTGATAATTCACAAACTCGTCCAACTCCTGAGAAAAGGCCGCGTCCGGCTCCTCAGGATATGGAGAAAGACCCGGAGATCGATAAGCTCGATCCAAAATTGGAAAAGATTCTGATCGAATGGGAAGCTCATTCATCCAAGATCAAATCGCTGCATGGGAAGCATACTCGCAAGGAATTCATCAAGACGTTTGCGGTCGAGAAGGTTTCCGAAGGGGAATTCTTCCTGGAAACTCCCGATAAAGGCCGGATCGACATGATCGCGAAACCGGTCGCCAAGGGAGCTGTCGCCTCGAGAAAGGATTACACGCTCGAAAAAGGTTCTTCGGAGCGTTGGATTTGTACCGGCGAAGAAATTCTTTCGTTTAACGAAGACGACAAGACTTATTGCCGCGAAGTCCTTCCGGTCTCCATGCGAGGCAAAAACATTGTCCACAGTCCGCTTCCGTTCCTTTTCGGCATGAAGGCGGACGAGGCGAAGCAGAGATTCAATCTGAAACTGGTCGGGTTCAACAAGGATAATACGGCTGTTCAGATTCAAGCGATCCCCCGCATGGATTCTGACCGTCAGAACTATAGCGAAGCCGCGATTATGCTTGATTTGAAGAAATTTGTTCCCAACGCGGTACGGTTGTTAGACCCGAATGGGATTGAAACGGTTTACATCTTCGACGGAATCAAAATTAACGACAGTGGTTTCTGGCAAGAGTTAAAAACCAAGTTCAACGACCCGTATCGTCCCAGTCTGAAGGGATATAAGCTGCAAATTTCGAATGATGTTCAGCCGGCGAGCAACACAGAACCTGCTGGTTCCAAAGCAGGCAACAAGGGAAGCCAGGCCAATCCCACCAGCAATCCAGCGGGCCGCGGGACAACTTCAAAGCCAGATGCGGATGATACTCAGGCCGAGCGACCAAAGACGACTCGGACCTCAAGTGCAAATCCACCGGCCATGAAACGCTGATCAGGCTTAATTCCTTAAAGCAGAACCAGGCGATTCGTGATATGAGTCACTGAATGTGTCAGTCGTTTTGACCTGAAACACGCGAAACCATGGACTGTCGCCGCAACTCTCCGTTGCCGACGAAAATGAGCCCTGTCGGCTGGTCGTCGGTACGAAGAAAACGGACAACCTCTTTGCGAACCGTTGACGCTGTCGCGTTGGATGGTATCGTGGGATCAGCCCGATCATCGCGCCCGTTCCCGCCGCGATGATTCCTGTTGGCGGATGCCGGGAAAACATGCCACGATGAAGAATCGTGAGGAGTCAATGGACATGACGTCTGTAGTTGAATCTTTGGTTCGTGTTGGAAAAGTTCCGTTTGGTAAAGGCGTTTTCGCTCGTCACGACATTCCAAAGGGAACGGTTATCGGACAAGTCAAAGGGCGAGTGATCGATGATCCCGATTACGCCACGTCGTACTGCATCGATCTCGGCGGATCACTGTCACTGGAGCCACGCGCTCCTTTTCGGTTCCTGAATCACTGCTGCACCCCGAACAGCACATTGTGTATTTCCGAAGTGACGTATGAGGACGGCAGCCCGGCTCCTTCGGAAATTACGATCGAAGCTCTGATGGATATTCCCAAGGGAGCGGAGCTGACGATCGACTACCAGTGGGCCGCTCACGGAGCAATCAAATGCTTGTGCGGAAGCCCAAAGTGCCGAGGCTGGGTGGTTGCTGAAGAAGAATTGCCGAAATTGTTGAAATCAATGAAGCGCAAGGCGAAATAGTCAGCTATTTCAGCGAAATTGAAGAATTGCACGCGATCGACGACGCCTCCATACGTCATACTGGTCTGAAAGTCGAAGCAAAGACGTGGATATCGACGTAGTGAGCTCACGGTCTGATTTGCTTCGGCATGACCCGGCTCAGGAGTCGCGATGCTGCTAAATTTATCTGACGTCATCGAAATGTGTCGCGTCCCCGAAGACAAGAAAATTCGGCTCAAGGATTACCATCCAAACTGGGAAGCGGAAGGGATCGGAACTGCGGCCGAGCGGCTGCGCGAGGCGCGCCGATTGCTCGTTGAAGATGTTCAAGAGCTTGAGAGATCGCAAGAGCTATTATTCGCATCCGATTCGTGGTCGGTGCTGGTCATCATCCAGGCCATGGATGCCGCCGGTAAAGACAGTACGATCAAACACGTGATGACGGGGATCAACCCCGAAGGGGTCAAGGTCGTCAGTTTCAAGCAGCCCTCGGAAGAGGAACTGGATCATGACTACCTTTGGCGTTGTTCCAGGGAGCTTCCAGAAAGGGGACGGATCGGTATCTTCAATCGTTCCTATTATGAGGAAGTTCTTGTTGTGAAAGTGCACCCCGAACTTGTTGCGAAACAGCGAATTCCAGGGGCGAATCCCGGCGAAAAATCTTTTTGGAAATCCCGCTACAAAGAGATCAACCAGTTCGAGCGACGCCTCACGCGCAATGGCACACGGATCATCAAGTTTTTCCTGAATGTTTCGAAGGATGAGCAGAAGCGGCGCTTTCTTGAGCGGATTAATGATCCGACGAAGAACTGGAAGTTTTCGTCTGGTGATCTGGTCGAGCGGGCGCATTGGGATGAATACATGTCGGCATACGAGCAGATGTTGAATGCCACGAGCACGAAGTCGGCTCCCTGGTTCATCATTCCCGCCGATCAAAAGATGACAACTCATTTGCTGGTGGCGACAATCCTGTCGAGCGAAATCCGAAAGTTAAATTTGAAGTTTCCTACGCTGACCGCATCCCAGCACCAGGCGCTGATCGAATGTAGAGCCCAGCTGGAAGCGGAAGCTGAGTGAGAATGCTAAGCTTGCCGTCCAGGGAGTTGCCGGACTTCCGCATCAATTGAAAGCCTGAAGCGAAAGTGGACTGATGCGACTGGAATCGCAAATTGTGAAGGCGCGAGACGGCATTGAACTGTTTGTTCGAAGTTATTGGCCTGATCAACCTGATCCTGGGCGAGTCCTGTATTGGGTGCATGGTCTCGGTGAGCATGGAGGCCGGCATGCTCATGTCGCCGAAGTGCTTGCAGAAAATGGCTGGCGCATGATCGTGGCGGATTTGCGCGGACATGGTCGGTCAGGTGGTGTTCCGACCTACGTCAAGTCCTTCAATGACTATGCAGCCGATATCGCCACTATTTGGGAACAACTCGGCTTGAACGAAGCCACACCGGTATTGCTGGGACACAGTATGGGAGGGCTGGTGGCGGTCAGGACGGTGCAAACGGGAAGTGTACAACCATCAGCACTGGTTCTTTCTTCACCCTTATTAGGTTTAAAGCTTCGGGTGAATCCCGTGACCGTGATGCTTGGTCGGATACTTGTCCATTTTTATCCAACAGTTCGTTTTTCCAATGGCATCGATCCTGCGAATATGACTCGTGATTCCGAATTCGCTTCGCTGCGGCGCGGTGATGCTTTGATCAACAAGACCGTGACCGCCGGCTGGTTCGTGGCGATGCAGGAGGCTCTTAAAACTGCGAAACAGGATGCTTTGAAAGTCACGCTTCCCGTTTTGGCGTTACAGGGGGACGACGATCGGACAACTGATCCTGTTGCACTGGCGGACTGGTGGGAACGCATCCAATCGACCGAGAAGGAACTGGTTGTCTTTCCCAACCACGTTCACGAATTGTTTTTTGAACCCGATTGGCGCGCGACGACGCTACAAATGTTAAGATGGCTGGACGAGCAGCGGGACCGAAGATTTGCGACTGCCAGTATCAGGTGAAATGATGATGGACGAACGCGTTGTGACTCATCTCAGTCGAACCTTTATTTCTATTAAAGCCGCTCGATTCTGTGTCATTGGGCTGGCGGTGGCCCTGACGGACAGCGCGATATTTGCTGACGAAAGCCCGACACTACCCCCCGCAGCAAAGCGAGAAGTCACTTTCAAAGCCGATATCGAGCCGATCTTTCGTGATCACTGCATCAAATGTCACGGAAAGGATAAGCAACGTGGCGATCTTCGGCTTGACGAGAAAGCCGCAGCACTCAAAGGGGGCGAAAGCTTTGCTCCGGCGATTATCCCGGGTAACGGAACGGATAGTCCCCTGGTTCGGTTTACGGCCGGGATTGTCGAAGGGATGGAGATGCCGCCCGAAGGTGAGCGGAAACTTTCGAAAGATGAGGTCGGTTTACTTCGAGCCTGGATCGATCAAGGGGCTAAGTGGCCAGATGAGCCTAAGGCGAAAGGTGAGGTCGTCCCACATTGGTCGTTTCAAACACTGAGGAGACCGGCAATTCCGCAGGTTTCCAGCTCGAACGTAGTCTGGTCCCGAAATCCGATCGATGCGTTTGTTGCCGAAAAGTTGGAAGGGGCGAATGGTGAGCAAAACAGCGGCAAGTCGAATGGTCTTCAGCCATCCACCGAAGCCGAACGCCTGACATTGATTCGTCGCGTGACATTCGATCTGATCGGGCTTCCGGCGTCACCCAATGAGGCGACCGAATTCTTGTCTGATACGAATCCTGACGCGCTCGAGCGACTCGTGGATCGCTTGCTCGCTTCGCCACATTTTGGCGAACGCTGGGCACGGCATTGGTTGGACATTGTGAAATTCGCCGAAAGTGATGGATTTGAAACGAATCAACCTCGGCCCAATGCCTGGCCCTATCGAGACTATGTGATACGTGCGTTTAACGAAGACAAGTCGGTGAATCAGTTCCTGTTTGAACAACTGGCTGGTGATACCGTGGGAGTCGACGAGGCGACCGGTTTTCTCGTGTCGGGTGCGATGGACCGAGTCAAAAGTCCTGATCCTGGCCTGACCGCTCAGCAACGCGCCGACGAGTTGCATGATATGGTCAGCACAACATCCAGTGCGTTTATGGGGCTGACCGTCGGCTGTGCACGCTGCCACAATCACAAGTTCGACCCGATCACGCAGTCCGACTATTACGGAATGAAAGCGGTGTTTTCCGGTGTCCAACATGGTGATCGACCGATGAAAACTGCCAACTCTGATAAACGGCAGAAATCGTTGGACGTGACTCGTGAGGAACTCACAGCGGTTGATCGGGACTTGTCACGACTTGTCGAATTGAGTGCAGAACGCGAATTGCAGAATCCAAATCGATCGGGACTTCGCCCACCGGTTCAGCGACAGGCCAATGTCGAGCGGTTTTCTCCCATCAACGCGAGGTTCGTGAAATTCAGCATTGAAGCAACAACCGGAGGTGAACCGTGTCTCGATGAGGTTGAAGTTTTCGAATCAAAAAAAACATCGGGAACGGATCCGCGAAACGTGGCATTGGCCACTCTAGGCACTGTCGCAACATCGTCATCCAACCTGCCCGGGTACGAAATCCATCAGCTGAAATTCGTCAATGACGGGAGATACGGAAATTCGGCAAGTTGGATTTCGAATGAGCCGGGGCGCGGCTGGGTGATGCTTGAGCTTGCCGAAGCGATTGAGATCGATCGCATTGTGTGGAGTCGCGACCGACCCGAGGATGGTAAATTTCAAGATCGAATTCCCACGCGATATCGCATTGAAGCGGGGCTGACAGCCGACACGTTGAAAGTCGTTGCCTCTTCCGATGACCGAATGCCATTCAATGGTCCGACAACGTCACCGCCAACATTTGACGGGCTGAGTGTTGACGAGCGAAGCCTGGCAAAACAGCTGACAGCGCAACGGGAAAGACTTCGGCAACGGTTGCAATCACTTTCGATGGCGGATCTCGTCTATGCAGGTCGATTTGTCACACCAGAACCGACCTTTCGGTTGCATCGTGGTGACCCCATGCAACCAAAAGAGGTGGCCCACCCTACGGGATTGGCTTCGTTCGGCTCACCACCGCAACTGGGGAATGAGTCCGCAGATTCTGACCGGCGGCGAGCTTTGGCGAATTGGATCATTTCGTCCGATCATCCTTTAACGGCTCGCGTCATGACCAATCGAATCTGGCAATTCCACTTTGGTCAAGGACTTGTTTCAACACCCAGTGATTTTGGACGTAACGGTACGCTGCCATCACACCCATCGCTGTTGGATTGGCTCGCGAGTGAGTTGCGTATCGACGGGTTGACGAAACGACTGCATCGATTGATGGTTACATCGGCCACATACCGTCAGTCAAGCAACACGCGACCTGACGCGATTGTATTGGACGCCGCAACTCGGCTGCTATGGAGGTACCCGCCGCGACGACTTGAAGCCGAGTCGATTCGCGATGCCATCCTGGCGATTGCTGGAAACATGGACGACCGAATGTACGGACCCGGGTTTGACCTGTTTGAATCGAACTCGAACTATGTAAAAGTCTATTCGTCGAAAAGAGAATTCGGTCCGGCTGAGTGGCGTCGGATGGTTTATCAGTCGAAGCCAAGGATGCAACTCGACGAGATTTTTGGGCAGTTTGACTGTCCTGACGCAGGCCAGATTGCACCAAAACGAACATCATCGATTACAGCGTTGCAGGCGCTCAACCTGCTTAACAGTCGGTTCATCTTGCGACAAGCCACTGAATTCGCAAACCGATTACGTCGTGATGCAGGTGATGATCATTCTGCTCAAACGCAACAAGCATTTGAGCTGGCTTTCCATCGCCAGCCCACCGCAGATGAAATCACTGAGGCAAGTCAATTCATCCGCCTTTATGGGCTCGAAGCGTTCTGCCGAGCAACATTCAATGCGAATGAATTTCTGTTCGTCTTCTAAAAATTCGAAGAACCCTGCCCACCCCGGCCGCCTTGTCCACCTTGCGCACCTTTTTTGGGCTTACTGATTGAAAACTCGGTGATCTTGTATTCTTCATCCTTATCTTTTTTAAGGGTGAAGGAGATGACCTGGTTCTTCCTGTTGCGAAGAGATCGTTTCGTGTTCGTTTGGGTTGGGTTAGGTTGCAGTTCCGTGACGGGAGAGATCGCATCTGTGATTTCTTCGAGCTTCTCTTCGGATAACTCACCATCGCGGATTTGTCCGATCAAACCTTTCGCTTTAGGACTCACGAACTCGGCAGCTGCAGCGGTATCTCCATCGGCAATCGCCACACAGAATCGATAGAGAGTATCTTCGATACTGCCAGGAGTCAGATTTCCAGCCGCACTACCACCGGCCCCGCCCGGTCCACCTGGTCCGCCGGGCGCACCTGGTTGCCCCGGCATACCGTTCGCTCCTCGCATTTGTGCTGCCGCAGCAGCGTTCTGAGCATTTCCACCACCTGAACCACTCATTCCCGGCGCAGCGGCCTGGCCGCCCGGAGGGGCACCCATACCGGCGGGTGGAGCTGCCATTCCGGGAGGAGCCGCTCTTCCGGGGGCGCCTTCCATTCCGGGAGGCATCGCGGCGCCATTTGGCGCTGAAGCCCCGCCAGAACCGGAATGAGCCAACATTTTGGAGGAATCCATGTTCGACGAGTTACCGGAATTGCTACTCCCACCCCCGGAATTACCCGGAGCCAACATTGGGGGGGCCGCCATATTCGGAGCATTTGATGCACCATGGGCACTGGAATTCTTCGGCATGTTGGCTGCCATTTGTGCCATATACTGGCTATTTGGCGAACCTGGTGCCCCGGCGGATGACGACGCCCCACCAGGTGGGGATGCCTGGCCCCCCTGAGCCATCTGCTGCATATGAGCCGAATTCATATGGCCTGCTCCACCCGGAGCGTTCGCTGGCATACCAGGCCGGGCAAGTGCCGGATTCGCCGGTGCAACAGCTGTCGTCTGTGCTGGAACTGACGTCGTTGTTCCCGGAGTGCTACTCGATCCGCAGCCGATAAGGCTGGCGGCGACGATTAATGAGAAAAAATCCTGCCATACCTTGAAACGGTTGCAGATCATTATGAACACCTTGAATCCAAAACTGGAACGATGTGAACGCGCAGATGGTCTTGTTTGTTAAAACAAGTAGCAAAACCAAATGGCGAAAGCTTCTTGACTATGCCAATTTTCCAGCTCCATTGCAAGTTCTTGGCAAAATTAAGGGAATTCTGAAACACCGAATTCGCTTGTTTTTTAATCTGCACAGGCAATTGAAATGCAGATCTTCGACAAATGATGGCAAGGACGATCTCCAACCTGGTCTGGCGATGTTGAGATGATTCGGCTTTCTTCGAACAACGTTCGTATTCGTGAATCGGCTGTTGGTCCATGAAGCCAGACGCCACGCGGGCTCTGAGTGAACCGTCGCCGTAGACCAAGGCTAAGTCGGCCCATCGTCCATCGGGCGTTGATATCCTGCAGCGGACGAATTCGGAGGGAACCATCAACGTCTCGATATAACATCGAGTCGATTCCGAGCGGGCCGAAATAACCTTCCGACTGTAAGTGATTTGCGGCACGCAACGCCGTAGAAATCGCATCCTGCCACAAGTGATGTTGTGCCAAGGGGAGTGACTCGCGACCCGCGAACCAGCTCCCTGCATATTGTCCTCGTTCGTCGACAAGCATTGGTGAGACACCGATTAATCGAGGTGGTCCTTCATTCGGTATCTCAATCTGGACCCCCACCTCGTCCACCCGATCAACCCACGGTTCGAGAAATACGGCTTGATGTTGCTTCAACCGACGCACGACCCAATTCTTGTCCGCCTCTGTCGCTCGACCTCGACCTAAGATTCGTTCGCGAGCTGACATGCCAAACTCAGCTTTTACCACCCATCGACGGTCAGGAACCTGAGTCGATTCAATCGCTTCGTCGAATTGCGTCAACGTTTCAATTCTTCGCTCACCTGGCAGTCCAACGTTCCACTCTTGTTCCAACTGGTGGGATGTGGCTCGCGAATTGGCGAGAAGGACTGCGTTTTCCGATGGTGCGCTGGTGCGGCACCCAATCCGGTTTGTCAGCTTTCTGACCTCCGCCGACCAACCCCAGGGGACAAATTCAACGTCATGCGGAATCTTGTCCAGCGATTTGACCGGCGAAACATGAGGCAAACCCTGTTGAGCCGCTTCATGAAAGAAATTTGGATCGATCGAGAAGGGAGTCCATATCAGGTCTCCGTCATCAGCTGCTGCCAGCCAACACGTCGCCAATTCCGCGTTGAATCGCATTAACGCATTTGATGGCGCGTGATTTGGGTCGGCAAGACGATGTTCAAAGTCGAAATTACCGAAGAAAAATCGGGGCACCCGCTTAATCCTTTCACTGGGACGTTTGTCGATTCGTTTCCGGAAATGACGACCTGCATCAGCAAATCATAAGGTTCGTCAGCGGGATTTTGGATTCGATGTTCGTGAGTCACGTGAAGTCTATAATCCGAGAGATGCGAATACGATGCGAACAGGAGCCAAATGAAATGTGACACGTTTCTGCAATCTCTGATAGAACTCGTCATCAAACCTTTACTTGGATCTGTTGCTCAATTCCGGATACAGACTGATGTCCGCTCCCTATCTCAACCTTGTCATGTCACTCAGGCAAGGATTTCCTCAACCGGTCTCAGATCGGGTGCACGATGCGTATTTCGTGTTTTCATTTCTGCGGGCACTCGATCAACTCGACGGAATGAAATCGGTCACTCCCTTACTCGGGACGGCTAAGACACTCGATTATGACGCCGCCAAACGCTCACAAGTGTCAGACGGGCCACTTCCGCTTGAACAAGTGACTCAAACACTGGTCGAGCACCTGTCGGGAATGTTTATCTGGGGACATCCTCGCGCGCAGATTAATGTGATCCCGCCCCCGACGATTGCCAGCATTATCGGGGGTTTGCTCCCTTCGATCTACAATCCCAATCTGGTCAGCGAAGAATCATCACGACAGGTGGCTGTCGCAGAAGTCGAAGTTTCGTCGATGACGGCTGAGCTGGTCGGCTACGATCCCGTGCGATCTGCAGGCCTGTTTACATTTGGTGGAACAGGAACATTGTTATATGGGGTAAAACTGGGGCTGGAAAAAGCCTGTCCGGGGACAGCACAGCATGGTGCCCGCGAGCGGGCGGTGATCTTTTGTTCTGAACGAGCACATTATGCCTGCCTGACCGTGGCAAACTGGCTGGGGATCGGCCGAGAGAACGTGATCCAGATTCCCTGTTCTCCTGAAAACGAAATGCGGACGTGTCTGCTGGAATCGATGGCTCGTGACGTTTTGAAGGAAGGAGGCAAAATTGCCGCAATCGTCGCCACGATGGGGACAACCGATCATTTCGGACTGGATGATCTGAAATCCATCCACGAAATTCGCGATCGGCTGGTTGACGAATTCCATCTGGAATATCGCCCGCACATTCACGGCGATGCGGTCATCGGCTGGGCCTGGTCGGTCTTCAATGATTACAACTTCGATTCCAATCCACTTGGTTTTCGACATCGGACGGTCAGGGCTCTCGCCGGTACACGGCGACGCATTCAGAATCTTCCCCTTGCAGATTCCATTGGGATCGACTTTCACAAAACCGGATTCACTCCGTATGTCTCAAGCCTGTTTCTCGTGAAAGATGCGATCGATCTCGAACTGATTACACGAAAACAATCTGACACCCCGTATCTCTTTCACGATGGTCACTACCATCCCGGACGGTACACGCTGGAAACGTCGAGAAGCGGCAGCGCTCCGATGTCCGCTCTCGCCAACCTGCGATTGTTCGGCAAAAACGGTCTGCGAGCATTGTTGGGTCACGTTGTTTCCATGGCCGAAGTTTTGAGGGAACAGCTTGAAGGGCATGCGGCGACGACCGTCGTGAATCGAGGAAACTTCGGGCCGGTGACACTGTTTCGCGTTTATCCCGATGGAGTCGATACGTTCGGAGTCACCGAACGTGAACAGAAGGATGCTTCGTATCGGGAGCAGCTTCGGATTCACAACGAGTACAACCGGCAGATCTATCAGGTCGTCCAGGCAGATGCCCTCCATGGAGATGGCGTCGTGATTTCATTGACCGACTGTTATCGCGAAACCGATTACGGCGAACCGATGGTCGCTTTGAAAAGTTATCTGCTAAGTCCCTTTGCGGAAGAACAATACATCAACGCCGTCCTTGACTCGATCTGGAAAGCTCGTGCAACAATCGCCAATAGATCAGCCAAAACCCATTGATCCGCAATCGCGGCGCGTTGTTCGTTCATCCAGGGGATCATAGAATCTAAAATGAGTTTTCATGACCCGCATGTTGACTCGCTTGTGATTCCTCCGCAGATCGTTTGAAAGACCTTTCATGTTGCCCCGCCGCGAAGTATTTCCCCATGTCATCGAGATGAACTATCAGGCCCGACGACGGCTCGGTTGTTCCGTGTATCTCGTACACGATGCGGGGGAATGGATGCTGATCGATATCGGTTTTGAAGAATCGACGGACGAGATTATCAACACGATTCGCCAGATGGACTTTTCGCTGGCTAGCTGCAAGTACCTCGTCGCGACACATGCCGATGTCGATCACATTCAGGGATTGAAGCGAGCCAAAGAATTGCTGCCAAACGCGACCACTGTTTCTCATCCGGAATGCCAGCAGTTACTTGCCAGTGGGGATCGGATTGTGACTTACGCCGAAATTACGGCTCAAGGAATCTCTATTGATCTCCCAGAGATTAAGATCGAACAGACGATTAATGAAGGTGACACGTTAACGGTTGGAAAACTGACGCTGGACGTCTGGAATACCCCAGGTCATACCCCCAGCCAGCTTGCGTTTCGGCTTGGCGAACTGTTGTTTTCAGGTGACAACATTTATCGCGATGGAGGTGTCGGCAATATCGACGCCCATCATGGTTCGGATATTCCGAAGTTTATTAAGTCTCTCGAACGAATTCGCGATTCTGAAGTCAAGTGGCTGCTCCCCAGTCACGGACCGATCTTTCGCAAGAACGACGCACAACTTCAAAAGACAATCGACCGACTGACGGGATACCAGCACATGGCCGATTTCGGCACTTGCGCGGTTGATTGGCCGTTGCTGGATGAATGGGAAGAAGAACTCGTGCGCGGGTTCGATCCTGATAACGCCTGAATCGGCTTGTCGCGTTAGTGCGTTGTCAAGACTTAAAGTACGGGTTGTGTGCCACTGCATCGGAGTCTTCTCCGACGCAGTGTCTTTCATATTTTTGAGGCAATCGAAAAGCACTGAGTGACCGGAGACGGTCATCCAGTGGCACCCGACTATTTGGAGTGGACAACGCACTACGGCCAGTCGAAACCGAGATCCAGTGCCGGGGCGGAATGTGTTAAGGCCCCGACGCTGATTCGTTCCACACCGGTTCGCGCGATCCCGCCAACGGTCTCAAGATTCACTCCGCCGGAGGCTTCGAGTAACACTCCTGGTGCTAGTCGATTTCTCAATGAAACCGCTTCGCGTAATGTCTCGACATCCATATTGTCCAGCAGCACAATGTCCGGCGAACCTTGCAGGGCATCCTGCAATTGAGTGATCGTATCGACTTCGACCTCAATCGAGACTCCCTTGGGAGATTTGGCACGAGCTGTTCGGACCGCTTCGGCAATGCTGGAAGATTCGGTCCATGCCGCAATATGGTTGTCCTTGATCAGCACACCATCATAAAGACCCATGCGATGGTTCGTCCCGCCACCGCAGCGAACGGCGTACTTTTCGAGCAATCGCCAACCGGGAAGAGTCTTCCGAGTATCCAGAATCTTCGCATGCGTCCCGGCTGTCGCATCGACAAACGTCCGTGTCAACGTGGCGATTCCGCTGAGATGCGTCATAAAGTTCAGCATCGTCCGTTCGCCGATTAACAGCGAAGTCAGTGGTCCTGAAACCTTGGCGATGACCGTCCCCGGAGAGACTCGATCACCGTCCTGGTGCAAGGCGACCCAGCGGACTTGAGGGTCAAGCCTGGCAAAGACCATGCGGCCAATCGGCGAACCAGCCAGGACCCCGTTTTTTCTCGCAACAACTTGTACTGTCGCTGTCTGATCGGGACGAATCAAAGCCTTGCAGGTGAGATCACCAGCCGTCGACAAATCTTCGGCCAAGGCCATTTCGATCAGTTTTGTTGCGGCTGTTTGTTCGCCGCTGGCAAATGTCTCTTCAATCATTATTTCGTCTATTCACCGTGCAGATGTTTGAAGTGTCGAACCGCGAGACAATTCTGCCAGTCGAGTTTCCGCGAGCTTAGAACCGTATTTCGCCGCAACCTGCCAATGCAGTTTGGCAACCCCATGCTTACCTGCTTCGTCTGCTTTTCGAGCCAGTTGTTCAAACTTCGCGGCCTTATCGGCGGAAGATGCCACGGGATCGACTGGCTGTTCCCGTTCTTTCGAACGAACGAGCTTTGAGTTGATTGAACGGATTGAGGTATTGGATTCTGAATGTCCCGAATTGAGCAACGCTTCGTCCATCGCCTGAAGATCGTGAATATAAACGTGGGTCGTCATCGAAGTCGCTTGCCGCGAGATTCCGGTGTTCGTTCCCGACCGTAACGGACCATATTGAGCCCGTCCTGATTCAGCCGATGAAACACCACCCAGATGAGCGCTGCCACGGTCAGGAACCGAAACGGTTGTGTTCACAGCGGTTGTCGCGACGACGGGCTGCTGGATCACTTGCTGAGCAAGTGAAGTCCGACCAACCAGTAGCAGGAACACGATCAAAACGTAACAACGCATGGCTTTACCTCTTCAGTCAAGACCTCGCCACTCATCGTATCGAGATTGATCGATTTCTGGCAATCCACGTGCTCGGTGGTGTGGAGTCTCCCGACCTCGCGCAACGGACCCACTTTCTCTTCGATAAGGCGAAATGCGGACCTGCCGAAGCCTGGTCCGCCAACTTGAACAATACATTGTGGATGTCGTCATGGAGGATCTTGCGGCCGAAACGGAGAATATGGATCACCGTTTTTCGCCGAAAGTTAATGCCGACGTCAATTCGATCCCGGCCGACATTCAGGCGGGAACGAAAACTTACACGGAAATGGAGGATGACGAATAACTACGGGAAAAGACTAACAAATGGCGCGAGTGTCATCCCGATTGACTGTTTCAAAGGTCGACGCGATGAAATGCCAAATGTGCGGCTGCAACTCGTCGGTATTTTCTTAAACGATTGGTACTCGAGTCGTTCGTTTGGCGTTCCTTGTTGTGACGCGTCTGTCGATAGCCCTTCAAGCTCAAGTTGATTATCACGATAGGAGGTTTGAACGGATTGGACTCTTTGGTTGCTTTTCAGCTCACCGTTTGAAATCATCTTGCTTGGGGTCTTAGTAAAATGAGAGGGTGATGAGGTGCAGACTATAATTCAAATAAAGCGGAAGTAAGACGTGCAAGCCCTTGCCAAGTCGATTGCCGTCATCGGATTATTACTGACGTTGCTTGTCGGGTGGGGCTGGCAGTCTTATGACGGCGCTGCAGAACCCACTAAGAATCGAATCATCATTTTGTCGATGTTTTTTGCTGGCGTAACATTGGTCGGGCTGTGGTGCATTCGAAATCCCTCCGAGCTATTCAGAATCGTGCAGTGGGCCTTGGTGATCGTATTGACCTTCATGGTCGTACGCGTGGTGTTTTTGTGGCAGTTCTACGAAACGGCCGTAGATGATGAGAGATCTCGAATTGCGACTATTTCCATAGTCTTGCCGTTAGAGTTGTTGGCAGGCCTGTGGCTGGCGACAAAAAACGATTCGGTTCAGAAAAATGATGTCGCTTCAAGCACAAAATGGCCCACGCCTGAGGCGTGATCCCGTGAGCAGGGATAAAGCCGACTCGAAAGACCACGTCGACAAGTCCATTTTCCCACCGTTTCAGCACGAAGTTGCCTTACCCTTCTTAAGACGAGTTAATCCGCAAACGTTCGTTAACGCTCACCAAGGTCGGCACCATGCAACAACCGATGAACGACTTCTATTCGTTAATATTTGCCCGAACTGCTGGTTATCAAGTCGTTCGTTTGGTCTGTCTTGTTCTGATTTCCGTACCCGCAGCCCTACAGGCTCAAGTTGATTATCACGATAGCGGCGAACCTTGGAATCAGCGGGCGGATTCGGGGCCGGATGCCAAAGTCCCTGGCTGGTTTTACAACCTGGGGATCACCGGACTGCGGGTCCAATTGGTGAAAGATGATCCCAAGTCGCTGGTCGTGAAGTATGTCTTCCCGGATTCTCCGGCAAGTAAACAAATCAAAGCGGGCGATCGGATCACCGGAGCCGACGACAAGCCATTCTTGCATGAACACCGCAACGGGTATGGCATGAAAGTCTTCGGGTTCCACGGACCGATTGCTGAGTTTGCCGATGCCTTGGAAGCCAGTCAGGGAGATGCAGGAAAAGGTCAGCTCCCCTTAACGCTGCGGCGAGGTGGCGAGAATAGGAATGTCGTTCTCGATGTGGGGCAGAAATACGGGACTTATTCTGCGACGTATCCCGACAAGTGCCCCAAGTCAGATCTCATTCTTGCGGAACTGCTGGACTATCTGATCGCTCATCAGGACGACGAGGGCTCGTTTGGCGATCCGATGCATAACACATTCGCTCCGCTGGCACTGCTTGCGAGTGGAGAAGCCCGCCACATGCCCGCCGTCGAACGCTGCGTCCGCTATTTCTGCAAAACGACAGAAGCCAAAGATCGCCGTGTGGCGGATTTAATTAACTGGCACTATATGGGTGCCGCGATCGTTCTCAGCGAATATTACCTGGCGACTCAACAGGCGTGGGTGCTGCCTGAGTTGCAGGAGGTTCACGATTTTCTGATCTCAGGCCAGTATCTTCACATGTCGCAGATCAATCCGATGGCGAAGAAAACACACCCTGATGACTATCCCAAAGGGCCCGCAGATTCTCATGGAGGCTGGGGCCATAATCCGGGTTTCGAAGGTTATGGTCCGATCGCCATGCTGACCGGGCAGGGGGCGTTGGCCTATTCGTTGATGCACCGCTGTGGGATCAAGATCGACCGGACCCGTCACGACGCGGCATATAAGTTTCTGAAAAAAGCGACGGGAGCGAACGGCTATGTCTGGTATAAGGACGAAGTTGGTGGAGCACCCCGCGATTGGGCCGACATGGGCCGGACAGGTGCCGCAGGGATCGCCTATTTCATGAGTCCCTATCCTGAACCGGTCTATCGCGAACGGGCTCTGCTACACTCAAAAGTCATCGGCGAACATCCGCAAAGCTTCCCCGATACACATGGTTCGCCTCCGATGGGGATGGCCTACACGGCTCTGGCGGCGAATATTGAACCGGCCAATTTCCGCAAGTTAATGGACGCCAATCGCGGGTGGTTCGCGCTGGCTCAGTGCACTGACGGCAGCTTTTATTATCAGCCCAATCGGGACAATGCGGGGTACGGTTCAGATGCTCGCATGACCGCTTCATCCGTCGTGGCGTTCATCTTCACTCTGCCGAAACACAGCCTGGCGATCAGCGACAAAAAATAACTTATGGGGTCCGGTTTTCAATTTCAAAATTGGCCGACCGAGTCGGATGACCAATGTCATCACGTTTTCCCGGCCAATTTTGCAATTTGAACGCCCGACCCCCTCCTTCTTCATTTCGGACCATTGATGCGACTATTTCCGCTGATAGTTTACCAAAAAGAGGGGAGTGCCCGGTTTGGTCATGAACTCCGTCGGCCGGTTCTTGCCACCAAGGTCGTAGCAGATTTTCAAACCCTCTTTCGATAGTTCATAAATTGCCAGAATCGTTTTCCCCTTATTAGGACCTTCAGTACCCGTGATGTCCATCGCCAGCGGCGTTTTGGAAGTATCCACCGACCACGTCCCCTGGTCAGCTTCTTTACCATTTTCGAATTGATATTGTTCGGTTTTTAGAGTGAGCTTCCAGTTCTTGAGGCTTTCGACGGGCAGCTTGACTCCGGCGAGTTCCGCATCTACTGGTACCCAGACCCCTTCGAGGGATTGCTTCTCTTCAGCACAACGTTTGAACACCCTTAACGAATAACCCGAACCTGGTTTGGATGAGAATTCCGTGGGAAAGTCTTGTTCAGGGGCGGCCATACAACTCGTGAGAGTCTCGCCTTCAAGTTTGTAGATCCCTTTAATTTTCTTTCCGTCTGGAAGGGTGTCAATTGTCGTCTTGGGCACTCTCGTCGAATCGATGGTGAACGGGATCTCTTTGGCCAGAACTGTCTGAGCCAGATAAACGGTGTGTTTGCCGTCTTTAATCACGACTCGGATGTTTTTGACAGTCTCTGCAGCCATTTCTTTTCCATCCGTAACGGCGGATACCAGCTGCCAGGTGCCGTTGAATTTTGCGAGTTCAATTTTCGAGTCCTGGCCGTTGGCAATGATCGCATTCAACGCCATGCCCAAAGCAATCAGGGTCTGGAGTTTGATTTTCATGAGTTGGTTACCTGCGAAATGCTTTTCGAAACGTGAAGATGCATCCATCTATTGTGGAGCATACACGGCGGAAAAAACAAATAAGAACGATTGTCATAATTTGGAAGTGTGGACTTCCACACTTCCCCAAGTCGGGCAGGACATGTCTTCGTGACAATCATAATTCCAATTGTCGAACATCCTTCTGTGGATCGGCAGAAATTGCCGAAACTGACTGCCGTCTTACCAACGGGATGTGCAAGCAAACGAATGCTGCGTCGCAGCTTCAGGCGACCGAATGTAGGGATCGTGTGAAATCCTCTTCCTCGCCGATATTTCGTTAGTCACACGAGGAACGTGATGCCAACGTGTTGGCAGTTCATTAAGACTCGGGGCGTTGAACTTGACGGGAACACTGCAGGTGTCGAGCGGTATCGATTTTTTTAATCACGGATTTCGGATCGGCTGACCAACGTGAAACCGTCGCGTAAAGATTCGGTGTATCCACCAACCTGTGATCGACCATGTTGCACGATCACGTCTGTGTTCGCGGCTCTTGCTTTTTGGGTCATTTGCCTGACGTCCAATACCGTTTTGTTATCCCAGCAAGTTACCGATTTCCAGACACAGACTTTTGATTCGCCGGTTGGTCGAATTCCCTCACAGGATAGCTGTTTTCAACGGCTGGCGAACCCGTTCGAGGATGGTCCTGCTCAGGCAGTTCGAAAAGATGTGGGATTATTTGACTTCATTGGATTTCCTGGGCGACTTGAAACATCAGCACCGCTGCAGATTTATGGATGGCTGGATGCTGGTTACACATCGGCTTCGACGGTTGCGGGTCGACTGGCGGTGGCGCCGGTTCCCAATCGATACGCTGATAACGTGTTGTTCAATCAGGCGGCCGTTGTTGTTTCGAAGCCACTAAAGACCGATGAGCTGTCTTGGGGATTTTATGGTCAATTATTTGCTGGTTCCGATGCCAGTTTTTTGCAGGGACCTGGGGATATCCATTCCAGTAATCCACTTTTCGGAATGACGATTCGCCAACTGAATACTTCGATTCATCTACCGCTGCTGACAACGGGCGGAATCGATGTCGTGTTCGGGAGGCAGGGGACCTGGATGGGCTATGAGTCATACATGGCACCAAATCGTCCCCTTTATTCACTCAGTTACCAGTGGAATTTTGCCGAGGATGGCAGCGACACTGGTGTCTGGACAACCTGGCACGCCACCAGTCAACTCGATCTCCGATACGCGATGACTTTGGGTTCAAACACGTTTTTTGAATTACGCGGGAGCGCTCCTTGCCATTTGACACAGGTGGTCTATCGCCTTGACGACGAATTGCAAACGGTTTTGACCGGGAGCTGGATTATTGGGAACGGCGCGATCGGGAACGTGGTCCCCTATGCAACGGGTCGCCTGGATTCAGTTGTCGAATTGCGTGCCGTTCAGCAATACACGAAGAACTGGAAGCAAGTTGTTCAGGCAAACCTGGGAATTGCTCCGGGAATCGATGTGATTGGGACAGGGAAATGGTATGGGGTTCTCGGTCTTACAGAGTACAGTATCAACAGGTCGGTCGATGCGAATTTTCGCTACGAATGGTTTGATGACGTGAACGGTTCTCGCACGGGGATCGCGACGACCTTCAATGCGATGACGGTCGGACTGAATTATCGCCCGAAGGATTGGATTTCGTTAAGGCCGGAAATCCGAGGCGATCTGGCAGACAGGCCGGCGTATGGGCATTTAGACAGTATTCATCGTCAGCGAGAACAATTAACGCTCGCTCTTGAATGCCTGGTCAGATTCTGAGCAAATTGTTCCGTGCGAGTCGTTGTATCTCGGATTTCCGAATTATTCTGCGCGATTTCCCTCACATTCGGTGAACACACTTGACGATTCCGATGCGTGATGGTTAGTCTCAATGGGATAATTGCGTAAGAAATAGAAGAGACAATGCCCCTGCCAGCGACCTGCCTTTTGACAGCGTAATTCACTCCGATTGTGAATTTGCCCACCGATGTTATGTAACCCCATGATGGTCACTGCCAATGATGTGATACAGGGTTTTGTTGTTACATCCAGCCGGATAGCTTAGAACCGTTGCTCACCATAAAGTTAAACTGTTAAACAAGTTACAATAAACGTGGAGAAAGTCGAATGTCTCTCAACTGCAATCCCCAGCATTTTAACAGCCTTAATCGTCGCGGTTTTCTGTCGCTTGGACTTTTGGCTGGTACGAGCTTGACATTGCCGCAACTTCTTCGCAGCAATGCTGCTTATGGCGATTTGAAGGACTACAAGAACTTCGAAGGGACTGCCAAGTCGATTATTCATATTTTTCTGCCGGGTGGTATCGCTCATCAAGAGTCATTCGATCCAAAGCCTTATGCGCCAATTGAATACCGCGGTGAAATGGGTCAAGTTGCGACCAAAATCAGCGGCGAAGTGTTTGGTGATACGCTGGCAAAGACCGCTCAGGTGGCCGACAAGTTGACGGTGATTCGGTCGATGACTCACGGCGAAGCGGCTCACGAACGTGGCACGCACAATATGTTCACAGGGTATCGACCAAGTCCCGCACTGATTTATCCCTGTATCGGGTCGGTTGTCAGTCATGAATATGGTCCTCGAAACAACCTTCCGCCGTATGTTTGCATCCCGAATATGCCAACGGAATTTGCCGGAAGTGGTTATCTGAGCTCCGCTTTCGCTCCCTTCAGCCTGGGAAGCGATCCCGCCACGAAGGGCTTTAAAGTGCGCGACCTGGATCTTCCCAAAGGGGTTGACGACAGCCGCTTTGCCACTCGCCGTTCGGCGCTAGAAGCGGTTAACGCTCATTTCCAGAAGAAGGAAAAGTCGGACGATCTGACGGCGATGGACACTTTCTATGATCGAGCTTACAGCCTGATCAGTTCACCTGCCGCTCGTGAAGCCTTTGATATTGAGAAAGAGTCAGACGCCGTTCGCGATGAATATGGTCGAAACACGGCGGGTGCTCGAATGCTGTTGGCTCGACGGCTGGTTCAGGCAGGTGTTCGGCTGGTGAACCTGACCTACGGTGGCTGGGACATGCATAACAACATTGTCGCTGGATTCCGTAATCAGATGCCTTCTTTCGATCAGGCGTTTGCGACATTGATCAATGACCTTGATCGAACCGGATTGCTGAAAGAAACTCTGGTGATGGTTTCGTCGGAATTCGGACGGACGCCAAAGATCAACGCTCAGTCAGGTCGCGATCACTATCCCAAGGTCTTCAGCGTGGTGTTGGCTGGTGGCGGGGTTAAGGGTGGTTACATCCACGGATCGTCGAACTCAACCGCGTCCGAGCCGGAAGAACTGGCCATGGGACCAGAAGACTTGTTTACAACCGTCTACCACTGCATGGGGATCGTCGCCGACAAAGAACTGATGGCTCCTGGTGATCGTCCGATTGAGATTGTTGATGGCGGAAAAGTGATAAAAGAACTGCTGGCATAATTTTTCTCGGGTTGTAAGCGTCAAGAGCGAACACCCAGCGAATGACGGAACATTCCAGGCGAGCCGGGTGCCGTCGGGTCCCGGATTATCGAATGAAAGAATCCCGGGTCTGACAGCCGCCTGCTCGCCTTTTTCGTATTATGTTGTCATTGAGCGCTTCAGGGATGAAGCCCTTTGGTTGATAGGGTCAGGAAGACCCGCGCATTTCAGGGAGAAGGAGATTCACCCTGTCGGGTTAACAGCCCTGCGCAGCAAAGGGATGCGAGTCGTCAATCGAACCTGGTTCGACCGGCTCAACTTAATCTGAGGCGAATACAATGTTTCGTTTTGTGATGGTGATTTTCTTTTGCGGAGCGGTTCCCGCTTTTGCATCGAGCCCCGTGCTTTCGAACATTCTCCCCCGAGGTGCTCAGCGTGGTACCGAGACCGAAGTTCTCTTCAACGGACAGCGGTTGGAAGACGCTCAGGAACTGATGATCTACGAGCCTGGGATCGAGGTCACTGAATTTGCGGTCGTCAATGATAAGCAGGTTAAGGCGAAGCTGAAGATTGCCGCCGATTGCACTCTTGGCACCAAGCATTTCCGCATTCGAGCTGCCACAGGTTTGTCCGACCTGCGGACGTTTCGCGTTGGTGCCCTTCCCAATGTCATGGAAGTCGAGCCGAACAGCGATTTCAAACAACCACAAGCGATCGCGAACAATGTCACGGTCGAAGGCATCATTCAAAATGAGGACGTCGATTACTTTGTAATCGAAGCGAAAAAAGGAGATCGGATCACTGCTGAAGTCGAAGGGATTCGGCTGGGTGATTCGATGTTCGATCCCTACGTGGCCATCCTGAATGAAACTCGATTTGAGCTGGATACGAGCGACGATGCAGCCTTAGTCTGGCAAGATGGAGTTGCATCAATTATTGCCCCAGCAGACGGCAAGTACATCATTCAGATTCGGGAAAGCAGTTATGGCGGTAGTGGAAATGCCCACTACCGATGTCACATCGGAAACTATCCACGGCCTTTAGCAATCGTTCCCTCCGGTGGCAAACCAGGACAGAAAGTCGCAGTCAAGTTCCTCGGTGATATTTCGGGTGAGTTCACTCGCGAGTTTGATTTGCCTGCCAGCGGGGGATCAGATTTCGCGTTGTTTGCGACCGACGAAAAAGGGATTTCGCCATCGGGTAACCGCTTCCGCGTTGTTGATCTCGAGAACTCGGTGGAACAGGAGCCGAACGAAAACATCGCGCAAGCGACGAAGGCTGCCGCACCCGTCGCATTCAACGGTGTGCTGTCTTCGAAGACGGATGTGGATTACTTCGGTTTTACGGCAACAAAAGGGCAGTCACTGGATATTCATGTCTGGGCGAGACGTTTACGGTCAGAACTCGATCCTGTGCTGATTCTTTACAATGCACAGGGTGGTGCGATCGCCAGCAACGATGATAACGGCGGGCCTGACAGCTTCATCCGATTTGCCGTTCCTGCTGACGGAGAATATTTCCTTGAAGTCCGAGACCACTTGCGACGGGGCGGCAATGCGTTTCATTATCGGATTGAAGTGAGTCCACTTGTCCCGGAAGTCCTGCTCGGTGTTAATGAGTTCGTTCAGTATGTTGAACCGAAGGCCGCGATTCCCCAAGGGAACCGATTTCCATTGGTGGTGAATGCCAATCGTATCGGATTTGGTGGTCAGCTTGATTTCAAAGGATTGGATCTTCCCGCTGGAGTGACCGTTGAATCGTTTGGGATGGCCGCCGATCAGGGTGTTGCTCAGGTGATTCTGGCCGCGGCACCGGAAGCCCCGATCGGAGGAAAGTTTGCTCAGATTGTCGGAGTCTTGGCCGATCCGAATAACCCCAACCCACCGAAGGGTGAAGTCCGGCTTCCAACAGTTCTTGTTCGTGGTCGGAACAATATCCCGTTCTGGACCGAACCGACGTATTCGCTGGCGATGGCGGTGACACAAAAGGTTCCCTTTACGTTGCAGATTGTTGAGCCCAAAGTACCGCTGGTGCAGGGGGGACAGATGTCTTTGAAGGTCGTCGCGACCCGCGAAGGTGACTTCAAAGCACCGATCAAGATCGAGTTGATCTTGAACCCGAACGGGGTGAATTCCAGCCGTGAAATCTCGATTGCCGAAGGTCAGACCGAGGCGTTAATCAGCATGAACGCGGCCGGAAATGCCCAGGTGAAAGAACACAAGATCGCAGTTCGTGGCGAGGCGACTGTGGGTACTGGCCCTGTGATGGTCTGTTCGCCATTTGTGAATCTGCGAGTCGCCGAACCCTATTTGAAATTTAAGTATGAAGCGGCCGCTGTCGAGTTGGGTGCCGAGACGGATCTGGTGGTCAAGATCGAAACACCGAAGCCGTTCGAAGGGGACGCGACAGTCCAGTTGCTTGGGCTTCCTAACAAAGTCACGACGACTCCGGCAACATTAAATAAAGATGCCAAAGAACTGGTTTTCAAAGTGAAGGCGGAAGCGGACGCCGCTCAAGGGGTGAATAAGAGTTTGTTCTGCCAGGTTGTTGTAACGGAAAACGGTGAACCAATCATTCACAATATCGGCAGTGGTCAGATTCGAGTTGACAAGCCGTTGCCACCAAAGGCTGCGGCTGCGCCAGTTGCTCAGGCCGCCACCACACCGACTCCCGATCCGGCTGCCGCGCCAGCAAAGCGGTTGACGAGACTTGAGCAATTGCGATTGGAACAGGAACAACGGGTCAAAGCACTGAATGGGGCCGCACCAGCGGGTGAGGCGAAGCCTGCAAGCGGACAGCAATAAGTGATGCGGATGCAATTGAGGGACTGTGAAATGCGTTGGATTTCCATTTCGATGATGGCACTTGTGTGCGTGACCACCGGTTCGTTTGGTGGGGCTGCGAGAGCTGAATCACCGCTGGTGCAGCTTAATGTCTATCCTCCGGACATTAACCTCACGACGGCAAAGGATCGTCAGTTAGTGATCGTCCAGGCGGTTCAGGCGGACGGCATTACTCGTGATGTCGCGAAAGAGGCGACTTACACGCTCGGGAATCCGGCTGTATGCCGTCGGGAAGGATCGACGTTTTTTCCGATCGCCGATGGTCAGACGGAATTGAAGGTCGAATACGGCGGCAAAATGCTGACGATCCCTGTGAAGGTTGAGCGAGCTGCAGAAGCAAGGCCCATCAGTTTCAAGCTTGATGTCATGCCAGTCTGGATGAAGACCGGCTGTAATACCGGGAGCTGCCACGGTGCGGCCCGCGGTAAGGATGGTTTTCGATTGTCGCTGTTCGGGTTCGATCCTGATGGTGATTACCTTCGCATTACCCGCGAATTGCCAGGTCGCCGAATTGACCTCGCGGTCCCGGAAGCCAGCCTGCTGATCGAAAAATCGATCGGAGTTGTCCCGCACACAGGTGGAAAGCGATTTGATCGTGAATCAGAACTTTGCAATACCGTGATTGACTGGATTGCCGCCGGCTGCCCTCGCGATCCTGCTGATGTGGCGACGTGTATCGGACTGGAAATCTATCCACGCGACGGCGTGCTTGACGGTGAAGGAACTCAGCAAGCCGTTACGGCACGAGCTAAATATTCCGACGGAACCGACCGCGACGTCACGTCACTGGCCCTTTACCTTTCCAACAATGACACTTCCGCCGCGATCTCTCCGGACGGAATTATCACGGCAGGTGCTCGGGGTGAAGCTTACATCATGGCCCGATTTTCGACTTTTACTGTCGGATCGCACTTCGTCGTTCTGCCGAAAGGGCTGGTTTACGAAGACTCACCAAAACCCCAGGTCAACTACATCGATGAACTTGTCAATCTGAAGCTGAAAAAGCTTCGTATCGATCCATCAGGCCGAGCGTCCGATGAAGCATTTCTTCGGCGAGTGTATGTCGATCTCGTCGGACAGGTCCCGACGGAAGAGGAATACAATCGTTACATGTCCAGTACCGAACCGGACAAACGAGACAAGCTGATCGACGAACTGTTGTCACGCAAAGAATTCACCGAAGTCTGGGTAAGCAAATGGGCGGAATGGCTGATGATGCGTTCGTCGAATCAGACGAGCCCTAAATCGATCACATTGTATTACACCTGGTTGAGTGAGCAGATCGCAGAGAATGTGCCGCTCGACAAAATGGTCCGCGCCATTCTTGGTGCCAGCGGCGGAACATTCAAAAATCCTTCGACCAATTTCTATCAGATTGAGCCTGACGTTCTGAAAGTCAGCGAAAACGTCGCCCAGATCTTCATGGGGATGCGAGTCCAATGTGCTCAGTGCCACAATCATCCGTTCGACCGGTGGACGATGGACGACTATTACTCGTTCGCGGCCTTCTTCAAGCAGGTTGGACGTAAACAGGGTGAAGACTATCGGGAGACAATTGTCTTCAATGCCGGCGGTGGTGAGGTGAACCATCCGGTGGGTGGGCGAGTCATGCCACCCGTGTTTCTGGGTGGTGGACCAGCCGATGTGGCGGGAAAAGATCGCCGTGAAGTCGTCGCCGACTGGCTCGCTTCCCCCAGAAATCCGTACTTCGCGCAAAACTTCGTTAACCGCATCTGGCACCACTTTTTCGGAATTGGAATCGTTGAACCGGTTGACGATGTTCGTGTCAGTAACCCCGCCTCGAATGATCCATTGTTAATCGAACTGGCCAAGCGATTCACCGAGTCGAATTACGACTTCAAGGCGCTCGTCCGTGACATCTGTCGGACGGAGGCCTATCAACGATCAACGGAAAAAAATCCAAGCAATGCCACTGACGAGCGAAACTTCGCATCGCAGACTTTGCGACGAATCAAAGCCGAATCGATGCTCGACATCATCAGCCAGGTGACAAATACGAAAGACAAGTTTCCCAAGTTGCCTCTGGGGTCTCGTGCTGTTCAAATCGCTGACGGAGCAACCAGCACCTACTTCCTGACGACGTTTGGTCGAGCGACTCGTGAAACGGCCTGTTCCTGCGAAGTGAAAATGGAGCCGACGCTGTCACAGGCGTTACATCTGCTCAACGGCGATACTTCCAATCAGAAGATTCAGCAGGGTGGTGTGATTGCTGCACTACAAAAAGAAAATCTGCCCCCCGATCAGATCATCGAAAAGTTGTATATCCGCTGCCTCAGCCGAAAGCCGCAGCCTGAAGAATTAGCGGCGCTAAAGCCGCTGTTTGCGGAAGGAAATGACGTGAAGCGATCGTTGGACGACATCTTCTGGGCACTGCTCAACAGTCGCGAGTTCTTGTTCAACCATTGACGCTAGTTTTTCAGATGCATCGAGCGGCGTCAGCCCCCGAATTCGTGACCTATGTTGTAGAGATGATGATTGGTGACGAATCCGACAAAGCCTGAGTTCAGGCGAGCGGAATTCACGAAATTTATAGACGTTGAATAGTTTGCGGTCGCGGAGTTGATTGTTATGCGTTCATTCGCTTTCTGTCTGATTTTTGCAAGTCTTTCCGGGGTTTTCGCGGCTGCAGAAGAGAAGGCTGCCCCGAAGGAAGAGAAGATCACATTCGATCAACATATTCTTCCGATCTTTCGTGAGAAGTGCGGTTCGTGTCATAACGCAAACGACAAAAAGGGTGACCTCGTTCTGGACAATTACGGCCTCGCGATGCAGGGAGGTGCTTCTGGTGAGGTCGTTCGGACGGACGGGGACGCGTCACAGAGTCAGCTTTATCTTGTCGTGGCTCATCTTGCCGAACCAAAGATGCCGCCACAACAGCCGAAATTGCCTGACGAACAGCTCGCTTTGATTCGTAAGTGGATCGAAGGTGGGTCACTGGAAAATAGCGGGAGCAAAGCCAAGCCGAAAAAGAACATGGCTGTGTCGAAGGTGACTGTGTCCAACCAACGGCCTGCGGGTCCGCCGCCAATGCCGGAAAGCCTGCCACTTGAACCGCTGGTTCAATCGAGCCGAGGTAATGGGACGACAGCACTCGCCGCTAACCCGTGGTCGCCACTGATTGCCGTTGCCGGACACAAACAGGTGATCCTGTACGATACACGAACACGGGAAGTCGCCGGAGTGCTGCCATTTCCGGAAGGGGTGGCACATGTGCTGAAGTTCAGCCGGAACGGTCAATGGTTGTTAGCAGGTGGAGGACGAGGTGCTCATTCGGGCAAAGTCATCCTGTGGGACGTCAAGACCGGGAAACGAGTTGCCGAAGTCGGAGCCGAATACGACGTCGTTCTGGCTGCTGATATCAGTCCTGATCATACGCAAGTCGCCCTGGGGGGGCCGAAGAAAATCGTACGAGTTTACGATACCTCGACGGGCGAATTGCTTTACGAAAAGAACAAACACACGGATTGGATCACGTCACTGGAGTTCAGTCCCGATGGCGTCCTGCTGGCCAGTTCGGATCGCAGTAATGGACTGATCGTCTGGGAAGCGTTTACGGGAAGGGAATTCTATGTACTCACTGGACATACGGCAGCCGTGACCGATGTCAGCTGGTCTCCTGACAGTAATGTGCTCGCTTCGTGCAGCGAAGATACAACGATTCGTCTGTGGGAAATGCAGAATGGGGGGCAAATCAAGAACTGGGGTGCACATGGTGGTGGAGTCACCGCAGTCGAGTTTACCCGAGATAGCCGGATTGCTTCGACAGGTCGTGACAATACGGCAAAGTTATGGGACATCAACGGCGGAGCGATCCGAGGGTTTCCAGGACTGGGCGATATTGGAATGGAAGTCGCGTTTGATTCCGAAAATGACTTTATGGTGGCAGGTGATTTGACTGGAACGATTCATATCTGGAATTCCAAAGACGGAGCGGTGGTTGGCCAGCTCAATACCAATCCTCCGCCGCTGGCAAAGCAAATTGAGGTTGCCACACAAGCGCTGGCCGCGATTGAAACAACGGCGAACCAGGCCGCGGCGAATTTTGCTGTGTTGAATAAGCCTGTTGCCGATCGGAAGGCTGTGGCTGCTGCTGCTCTGAATGTCGTTACCGAAGCAAACTCAGTCGTTGAAGCGACGACCAAGGCCAAGGCTGATGCCGATGCGGATGTTGCGGCGAAAACTCAGGCACTGCAGGCTGCAGAAACCAACCTGACGGCGGCTCAAGCGGCTCTGAACCAGGCCACAGCCGAGCGTGACGCTGCCAACAAAGCAGTCGTCGATTTGCGAGCCAAGATGAAAGCCCTGGCGGATGCGGTCACCGCTGCCGAAGCCGAAGCGACACAGGCCTTGGCTGCGTTTGATGCGAAGCCTGACGACGCCAATGCGAAAGCGGTGAACGTCGCGGCGAATAAGAAGCTGTCAGACGCTCTCGTTGCGCTGTCCGAGGCAGCGAAACAATCGGCCGTTACCGTGCTGGAACTGCCAGTCAAAGGGGACGCATTCACTTCGACGGTGGCGGCACTCAATGCAGCGAAAGCGGCTCGAGAAAAGGGGATCGCAGACAAGGCTGCTGCTGAAAAGGTCGTGCTTGACATTACCCCGAAACTGAAAGCCTGGACCGATGTCGCGGTTGTCGCCAAAGCCAATGCAGATAAGGCTGTGGCGGAAGCGACGCTCACTCCGGAGCAGCAAAAGCAATTGAACGATGCGGAATTGGCGGCCAAGACTTCGATGGAAAAATTGACCGCTTTAAGGGGCCAGATTGAACGTCTGAACGCCGCCAAAGGTCGCTCGTTCCAAACAGCGAATGTCACTTCCAACTGACTACGCAACTTCGCTGATTTCGGTCGCTTCCGGTACCGGTGTTTCAGATTCTGCTGATGACGCTGATTCGGGTGTTCCGGTGGAGGCTTCTGCCAGTGGCGGCAGGACATAAATTTCGCCATGCTCGAACGGTTGCTCGGCTCGATACGAGTGGTGCCTTAGCAGTTCGAGCACGGCCAGGAAAATTCCCACGATCTTGCTGCGCAGGTTGCTTCCCTCGAAGAATTCGCTGAACGCCACTTTCCCCGTTTCACGGACTCGGGCACCGATCCGTTCGATGTAAACTGAAATGGGCGTATCGTCGTAGCGGATGCTTGAGGTTGATTCAACCACCTTCTTCTGGATCACTCGCGATAAGGCACTGACCAGGTCCCAGAGCTCCACTTCCTTGATCGAATCGGCACTCGGATCTTTTCCAACGGTTGGCCGGTCGTCTGTAAGGCGCGGGTACCGTTCCTGCCACTCCTCAGCCAGATGCTCCAGGGCAGTCGCGGCGTCCTTATATCTTTTGTATTCCAGAAGTTGTTCGATCAATTCGCCGCAGGGATCGTCTGCGAGGGGCAACTCTTCGGCCGTCTCCTCTTCAGCTCTCGGCAGAACCTGCCGACTTTTGATCTCGATCAGCGAACTGGCCAGCACGACAAAGTCGCCAATCAGATCGAGATCCAGAAGTTGAAGCACCTCGAGAAACTCAAGAAACTGGTTCGTAATTTTGGCGATCGGCAGGCGTACAATATCAACTTCGTTCCTGCGAACGAGATACAGCAGCAGATCCATCGGCCCGCTGAACGAATCGAGTTGTACGCGGTAATCGGCCATATCCCGCCTGGGTTTTAATGTTTTCGATACTGCGACATCAGGTTTTGGTGAGCCTCTCTGTCGTTATCGACTGACTTGGTCGCGTGAGACCATCCGTAAGGAATCGCCCGCAGAGTCATCCCAAACCCCCGCGTCGAGATTCCGGAATTTCTTCAGCCGGCTTAAATGACCGGCGAAATCGACTTCAAGAATTCGATGTTTTTCAACTTCTTGACATGGCTGTGATTGAAACGTGTCACGTGATCGACGCTACCAGACGACTCGTTTGAAGATTGCTGTTCTGATATCAACTGCCAAGACTTAGCGCACCAGAATTCGCACGAATTGAATCTGCTTCGGATAGAAAAGCGATTTCATGGGCGTAACCATGTACGAACATCTCGCGGTGGACAAAACTCGTCCCACAAAATCGCTGACACGGTGATTCCTTCGGTCATGCTGGGGCCGGATCGTCATTGCGTTGGTTCTCATTGTGCTCATCCAAATGACGTCGTTTTGGCTGTTGGTCGTATTGCCCTGTCAACGAGAACAACGGAAGCACGCGCCCTTTCGCCAGTTGGGGAAGATCCCCGGCCTGACGACGATCGAATGTCATTTTTCGCATCGGAATTTACGTGGGATAGTTCGGCTTGCTAATGTGTTGGTTGTGCAGTTTTCCAATGACTGGGAACTGCGATCGCTCTGCCAGCGCTGGCGCGAGTCGGGGTTGATCACAATCTTTGAAGCGAGCGACACTCGCAATGATGGAGCAGCTGTTGTTGTCACCAACGAGATTTTCTGCGAAGGACTCTCGACGCCACATTCGCCGCGGTGGTATCGGAGTCAGCTGTGGGTTTTGAATTCGGACGAGTCAATTTTTAAACTCATAAGTTTGAACTGTTGGCTGTTTGTCCCGGTGATATGCGCGGGCTGACTTTCGTCGGCGATTATTCCTCAGTCATTCTTTCGCAGCTCAGGCACGACAAAACGATCAGCGGCCTTGGCCTTGATGATCAACTTGCCAAGCGAGATGCTCTCGCGCAATGTGGTCTTCAGGTCATTGATTTCAAGACGGGAGACATTGCCCATTGGCTGAAACTTGAAAACTCGGTCACCGAGATCTACGACGAGGTGGCATTGCCTGAAGCCGTGCGTCCCATGTCACTCGGCTTGATGAACGACGAGATTGAGCGGCTATTGGTTCTGGATCAACATGGCCAGCTCTGATGTAAAGACGAGCGATCTCATTACAGTTCAAAATCAACTACCAGTGGTAAGTGGTCAGAGGCATCGCGGGCAAGGCGGCGTTTGGCAACATGAGCCGTCAATTGTGAAAATGAGCCGCGCCAGAAAGCCTTGTCCAGTGAACCCAGGGGGAGATAGGCAGGAAACGAACGGAATCGGGAGATTGGTGTTGTTAACTGACGAAAGCCATGAACTTCAAATGGTCCGCTCGCCAAGGTGTTCCGCCAGTCGTTGAAGTCCCCGACGATCAGTTGGGGTAAATCGCGGGCTTCGCGATGCAGGTGATGTTCCAGCAATCGACGTGTCTGCCAGTGACGTTCTCGTTCTCCCAGTCCCAGGTGCCAGTTCACGATGTGAACTGCACCACCAGGTGTTTCGATAATCGCCATCTGAGCACCGCGTGGTTTTTTCGTCTGGCGCGTCAATGAGACCTGATGATGGCTGAGGAACGGCCAGCGTGAAAGCAGCAGATTGCCGTAACCACCGGTTTGAACGTGAACGTTGAGCTGGTACATCCGATGTTCGAGTGCCAGGCGCTCGGCGAAAAGTTCCGGCTGGTTATCGAACCGGCTGCGACGAACGTTGCGATCCACTTCCTGCAGGCAGACGATGTCTGGAGATTCGGCAGCAATGACGTCGATAATGCGTTGCAGCCGATACCGCCGATCACGGCCACCAATCCCCTTGTGAATATTGTAGCTCAGCAGTTTCAAAGGATGAGCCCCATTTGACAGTTGCTCGGGGTTTGGCAATGAACACTCCTTGATGATCTTCTGCTTTTACAGAATTCTCGCAAAGATCGATAGCGAGTCATCAGGGGGTGTTTGCTGTATCTTCAGGATTTTGCCGGGCAACAGTTGCGATTGTTGCGTCCCGGGCGATGTGATGTTCGACATCATTAACAGGACAATTAAAGGGTTGCGAAATGAATTCCACGATCCGTCGCATGCTATTGCTGGTGACGCTGATGTTCTGGCAGGGAGGTTTCATGTTTTACGGAGGCGTCGTTGTTCCCGTAGGAGCGAAAGTTCTTGGATCGGACACCAGGCAGGGTTTCGTGACGCAAGCAGTGACGAATTATCTCAACGTTGCAGGAGCCGTCTGCCTGATTGTATGGCTCGAGCATTTGTGGCATGACCGGCGAAAGGGCGTTTCCACGGCGGAATGGTGGATCTGGTCGTTATTGGCGGTTTTACTTGTTGGACTTGCCACGATCCACATTCAGATGGACCGGATTCTCGTGACAGAAACGACAAGCGTGTCTGAGCCGAATCAATTCCATCTGCTTCATAAAATGTATATCGGCACCAGTTCGCTCCAGTGGCTCGCCGGTCTTATTCTCCTGTTTCTGAGATTACGGTCCTGGGACCGTGAGGACCTCAATGTGTCTGGTTAACCGATGTTGATGCGTGGAAAACGGGGTTCGGAGTGAAAGAAGGAGGTTCATACGGAAAGAAATTCAAAAACTGCAGAAAAATTCCTGATTGACCGTTTTTTGTTCGTTTTTCACTGTTACCCGACACGACTTGTTTTTCAAGTATCATGAGATATAGTTTCGTCTCGGTTTTGCCGCCGGAGAGGTGGCTGAGTGGCCGAAAGCACCGCTTTGCTAAAGCGGCGTCTGGGTATTCCCCGGACCCAGGGTTCGAATCCCTGCCTCTCCGCATCAACCGTCGAGAAAGCTCCTGTTTTCTCGACGGTTTTTTCGTTTTTGAGGAACTTGCCAATGTTGCTCTGGGAATGATATTTGGCGGTTCGTTGAAAGTCGGCAAAGTCTCATTTGGTCATCAAAAACCGCATGATATTGAGTCAATTCAGCATCAAACGTTGCTCTGATCACGTGCTTCCGCCCGCTGGATCGTTTCATTTTTTGAAAATTCAGTGAATTCAAGATGTAACGGTTGCGATGCTCGGAACACTCTTTTACTCTTCTGTCATGCTTTTACCTGCATGACCAAGCCATTGCGAAAGCTGACGGTGGGGAGACATTGATTATCCTCACTAGGCAGAAAAGGTTGTATGCCTTTTTTCTTTCGCGGTGGACGAATGATAGGCCTGATTGGAGTTTTGATAGGCCTGATTGGAGTTTCTGAGAATGGTTTTCAAGAAAATGGCATGGATCGCTTTGGCGATCGCACTGGTTGTTCCAAGCGTTTCGCGAGCAGCCAACCTCGTCTCGAACGGTGATTTCGAGAACTTGACCGGTACCCTGTTAGCGTTGTCGGACGGTACCAACACGCCGGTTACTGGTTGGACAGTTGCTAGTGGTGGCGGCGGCGCCGGCACAATTTACGGCTTCGTTTTCAATCCTACATACGTCGATTCGACGGGTATCTCTGTTGCTCAAGGATCTCCAGTTGCTGATGCAAACATCCAGCTTTGGGGTCCAAACAACACCAGTGGGAATGGCGCGAACTCAATTAACGGCTTAGGCGAAAGCCCAACACTTGGGAATTACATCGCGATTGACACTGATCCTAGTCATAATGGATCGATTTCACAGACTCTTACGACTGTCATTGGTCAGACGTACACTGTGAGCTTCGATTATGCCGAAGCTCAATACCGTCAAGGTAGCGGTACGAATTGGAATGGCGCGACACAAGGCCAGTGGAAGGTCAGTTTTGGTGGCTCGTCACAAGAGACGACTCTTCTGACAATTGCTAGCCATGGCTTCAGTGGATGGCAGCACGCCGACTTAGTCTTCACCGCAACCGACACCAGCACAGTGCTTTCGTTCCTGTCTGAAAACGGTACTGGCGGATTGCCACCAGTTGCTCTGCTCGATGGCGTCAGCGTAACTTCTTCGACTGTTCCAGAACCAGGCACCCTGTCGCTCGCTGGTTTGGGAATCGCCGGTATGGCTCTGGCTGTCGCACGCCGCCGTGCTAAGTCAGCGGTCTAATTTGTTGTTAGTATCAAACGTCGAGTTTTGCGGCCGGACGGGTTTTTTCCCGTCCGGCCCTTTGTCATTATTTTGTGTATAAACACTCGATCTCTACAGATGTTGGGCTGGAAGATAATGGAACAGTTCATGGGTCCCCAAATCCAGGCGGGTCTCGATTCGCTCCTCAGGCTTGCAATCTGGTTGACGTTCATTGTTGTGATTTTCGTGCCGATTGAGCGTCTTTTTGCCGCCCATCAGCAGAAATTACTGCGTAAACAGTTCTTTACTGATCTCGGTTACTACTTCATCAATGGTTGTTTCACCGCTGCACTTTTAAGCGTTCCCATCAGCATTCTGGCGTTATTTGTCCGCAACGCTATTCCAGAGAGTTTTTTGGCAGCGACTGCAGCGCTGCCGCTGTGGGCGAGAGGGATCTCGGCGTTGGTTGTTGGAGAGATTGGTTATTACTGGGGCCATCGATTAAGCCATGAAATTCCTTTTCTCTGGCGGTTCCATGCGATCCATCACAGTGCGGAACAGATTGATTTTCTGGTCAATACGCGGGCTCATCCTCTTGACATGGTCTTTGGTCGTTTTTGCGGACTCGTGCCGATTTATGTACTGGGGCTGGGGGGGCCGATCGGTGCTGAAGGTAGCATGATTCCCATCCTCGTGAATCTGATGGGGACAATGTGGGGATACTTTATCCACGGTAATCTGAACTGGCGTTTCGGGCCACTTGAATGGCTGATCTCAACCCCGGCTTTCCATCACTGGCACCACACAAAGACGCCGATTAATCGAAACTATGCGTCGACACTTCCCTGGCTGGATCTGATTTTCGGGACATACCATTTACCTCGGAATGAATTTCCATCGGCCTACGGGATCAAGGCCAAAATGCCTGAATCGTTACTCGACCAATTGGCTTATCCGCTTGATCCGGAGCCACCTGTTCGGACTCCGGTCCCTGCAATCGAGACGTCGCCCGCTGCGGACTCGTTACCGACTTTAGATGAATCGCCGCAAAGTCCGTCCGTTTCAAGTCCAGTTGGCGAAACGGTGGCGGAAGAATCCGTTGAGGCGACGTCCCCGAATTGAGAGTTCCCCGGTCGGGACTCAGAAAAAGAATGCTCTCTTGAGAGGGTTGCCAGTCAGTCGATGTAATTTCCAACTCGAGGCGGGTATCGTTAATTGCACCTCTGCCGAGTCGGGCCATCATGTGATGATCAGCAAAAAGCGTCCGGCTTCGCGTTCTTGAGGGCAATTAATCAATTGCCTCGAATTTGGCAGAAGGTATGTCGCTGAACTGTCCCGCCCGGTGATGCGCCAACAGCTCGATTCGTTAATCGCGACCAATTTCGCCTGAATCTCTCAGCATCACACTTCGAGCAGTCGCTCCGACGGGTCTAACCGTCATTTTCTTCGTGGATTTCGGCATTCGAAATCATTTTGACCTAGACTTCGATCTCCTGTGCGGTAATGTTTTCGTGATTCTGCGACCGCACCTACAGTATTTACTACAGTACCACATTGTGTTGGAGTTCACATGAAGGGTGTTGTTTTCACCGAGTTTTTAGAGCTGGTTGAGTCCAAATTCGGGATGGACGTCGCAGACCGTGTTCAGACCAAAGGGTTTCCAGAAGACACTGGATTTACGTCAGTGGGGACCTATGATCACCAGATCTTGATCAGCCTGGTGGTCGAATTAAGCCGTGAAACCGGCTTGCCTGTTCGTGACCTCGTTCTCGCCTTCGGAAAACACCTGTTTCATAGTTTCAGCAGAAATTTTCCCGATACGCTGGTTGGGGTCAATAATTCGGTTGATTTCCTGCAAAAAGTTGAGGGTGTCATCCACGGAGAGGTACAGAAACTGTATCCCGATGCGGAATTGCCAAGTTTCAGCTTTTCCCCGTCGCCGGAAGGTCACTTTCAAATGGAATATATTTCAGCTCGTCCTTTTGCGGATCTGGCAGAAGGCTTGATTGGGGCTACGATTGAACATTTCGGTGACGAGTTGAATTGTCTACGTACGGATCTTGACGGGACGCCTGGAACCCACGCTTTATTTAAACTTTGTCCGAAGTAGTAGTTGAAATGGTTGATTCGGAAGATATTCCCACAACGATTTCTCGAGAAACGCTCGAACGCGTTCTTCGTCGCGAAAGGAATGCGAGAAAGCAAGCGGAACAATTGCTGGAAGAGAAAAGCCGGCAGCTTTACCAGACAAATCAAGATCTTTTGAAATCGACTCAGGCACTTGCCGACGAAGTCCAGCGTAGCAAAGTGATTTTTGAGACAGCTGCCGAAGGGATCATTTTATTTGACCAGCAAGGTCACGTTGAACTCGTCAACCCTGCTGCCAAGCGAATTTTTGAACTGACTGACGACGACTGCGTGAAGCTGAATGTTAACGACATCCTTCCGCTGACGGATAACAAAAATCCGACATCGTCTATTTGCTTCTACACTGATCCACTGTTTCTGATGGGTGATGACCACGAGATTGTCGGTCGGAGAAAAACAGGGGGAGAATTCCCGGCCGAGTTTGTCGTCGCCGAATTCAGTCATAACGGACGTGTTGCCTACAGCGGGGTCGTGCGGGATTTAACGCGGCGAAGGTTTCTGGAATCACGACTCGCTCAAGCAGAAAGACTCGAGTCCGTCGGACAGCTCGCGGCGGGCGTCGCACACGAAATTAATACGCCGATTCAGTTCGTCAGCGAAAATACGCGATTTTTGAAAACATCGTTTCAATCGTTATTAGAGATTTTTTCAACGATGAATCAATTGCTGGAAAAGTGTGTGGACATTCCAGAATTGAATCCGTGGGTCTCGCGAGTTCAGGCGGCGATTGAAGTCGCAGATCTTCCCTTTCTTCTCTCTGAAATCCCGTTGTCAATTGATCAGACGCTGGAGGGAACGAGCACCGTTGCCAGAATCGTCCGCGCCTTGAATGTCTTTTCGCATCCTGGCACGACCGAATTTCAAAAAGTCGATCTCAACAGTGAATTGGAAAGTACACTGACTGTTTCGAAAAACGAGTGGAAGTACGTGGCGGAAGTGGAAACCGATTTTGCGCCGAATCTTCCCCGCGTCATGTGTTTACCCGGAGAAATGAATCAGGTTTTTCTCAACCTGATAATTAATGCAGTTCATGCAATCCAGGGCAGAAAATCGGAAGGACTGGGAAAGATCACTGTCCGAACACGTCGCGAATCAGATCGAGTCATCGTCGATATTTCCGATAACGGAACGGGAATACCAGAGGCGATACGTGGTCGCATTTTTGACCCGTTTTTTACAACAAAAGGAGTTGGAAAGGGGACCGGGCAAGGACTTACGATCTGTTATAACGTTGTGGAATCACACCGTGGAAAATTAACATTTGATACCATCGAAGGGGAAGGGACGACATTTCACGTCGAACTATTGCTGGATCCAAGGCCAAAGGGAACTGCAATGACTGAAGTCAACGAAGAAAAATGAATAAAAGAGTTCTGATTGTCGACGACGAATTAAACTTATTACGCTCCTTGCAACGTAACCTTAGGGGAAAATTTGACTTGACGATTGCCGAAGGGGGCGTCGCTGGAATGATTCAAATCCTGGAAGGGGGACCATTCGGTGCGATTGTCAGTGACTTGCGAATGCCGGAAGTTGACGGCCTGCAAGTCTTGGGGTTGGCACGTATCGTTGTGCCTGACACGTTTCGAGTCATGCTGACTGGCAACGTCGGCAGCCAACTCGCTCTCCAGATACCCAATGCCACGCCGTGGTTCCAATATGTCAACAAACCTTGCACAACAGAAAGTTTGTGTGCGGTACTGAACGAGGGGCTCGATCGATACGAAATGGCAACCTCCGCGCGGCGAGGCAAATCACAACCACTCATCGACGACAGCGCGCAGCACGTTTCGGGTGCAACACAAGCAGTGATTGGACGGTCTCAACGAATACGACAATGGGTCAGGCGTTTAGAACTCGTGCTGAAACTCAATGACACGTGGCAGTACGAACTGGCTGGAATGTTGTCTCAACTGAGCCGATTCGTCTTTGTCGCTGACTCAAAACAACATCAGCAGATCGACGATCACGACGAAGCCAGCCTGCGAAAACACGCAGAATCAAGTAGCCGAATGATTCGTGAAATTCCACGATTCGAACAGATTGCAGACATGGTCGCTCACCAGCACACCCCAGAATTCGAACCAGCCGTACCCGATTACATACGAAAGGGTTCACGAATTCTCCGCATGTTGATGGATTTCGATGTTCTGACACGAGCGTCTTCTGGAATCGAGGCGATCAACAGCATGAAAGAACGCTCCGAATGGTACGGTGAGTCGCTTTTTCTGAGTTTCTCGGAACTGGTATCGGGCGAGCCGATGCGTCGATCACACGTGCCGCATCATCCCCATAAATTCGAAGCAAACAAGGTTTCGTGTTCAATAACCAAGTAGATCATCCATGGCCCTCGCTAAAACCTCTGAAAACAAGCGGTCGAACATTATGAACGCGGACGAGGTCACCACTTCGCACGACGAAAGAGGTTCGATCGTTGCCATTGATGACGATCCGATGACGTTGCGCTTGCTACAGGGATTATTGAAAGGCTCCGATTTTCGCATTCAGGTTTCCACCGACGCATCAACGGGACTGAAGCTGATCGATGCCTCAACATCCGTCGTCCTCGTTGACCTTCAAATGCCTGAAGTCAGCGGATTCGATTGTTTGCGTTATATTCGAAAAAATCACCCCGAGGTCCAGGTGATTGTCGTCACGGGTTCCAGTCAAACTTCGGACGCCGTGGAAGCGATGAAGGCGGGGGCATTTCAATATGTGACCAAGCCGTTCGATCCGAAGCAGTTGAAGGTTTATGTCGACAAAGCCATGCAGGCTTCAAAAACCGCCAACGAAAACCTCGAGCTGCGTGAATCTCACAGTCATAACTTACCGGTAGAAGTTCCTCAAATTGTCGGTGATGTCAATGACTGGCTGATGACGCGAATTGATTCGCTCGCCAAACTCGATTCAACCGTGTTCATTGGAGGAGAAAGCGGTACTGGAAAATCAACGATCGCTCGGATGATTCATCAGAAGAGCAATCGCGCAAGTAAACCGTTTGTCTCGATCAATTGTGCTTCTTTGCCCCGAGACCTGCTGACGTCTGAACTGTTTGGTCATACCAAGGGGGCATTTACGGGGGCCGTCAGTGATCGAGCCGGGCATGCCGAGGTCGCCAATGGTGGAACGCTGTTTCTCGACGAAATTGGTGACCTGCCGCTCGAGTTGCAGCCAAAGTTGTTAACTTTCCTTCAAGATCGAACAATCCAGCGTCTGGGGTCGTCGGAAGTTCGAAAAGTCGATGTTCGCTTGATTGTGGCAACGCATCGAGATCTGGCAGAAATGTGCCGCGAACAGGCTTTTCGCCAGGATCTCTTTTTTCGACTGATGGTATTGAGCCTTGAACTTCCACCATTGCGCCATCGTCTTTCGGAATTGCCGATGATGGCGGAAGCGGCATTGACTCGAATCTGTAAGCGAATGGGCATGCCGCCAAAACGTCTGACAGCAAACGGACTTGGCGTCTTATTAAAGCATAGTTGGCCCGGAAATATCCGCGAACTGGAAAACGTCCTGGAGCGTGCAGCGGCATTTTCCCCAGGGTTGGAAATTGGCCCTGACGAGTTGGTGTTCACTAATATGTCGTTGAGTCGTCCAAGTTCAACGCGTGCTGCTGATTCATCGCAAATGCCCCCTTCGTACCCCTTCGCTGCACCTCGGGTGGAAAATTTTAAAAGCCCGGCTGGAAACACGTTTGATCGCGATCAGGGGAGATATGACGAGCGCTCACCGGTTTTTGAAGCCCAGAGTCACCCCGCGAATGGGATTCCCCAACCCCATTCGGAACCAGTTTTCACACTGGCAGGTAAGTCACTCGATGCGATCGAACGAGAAGCAATTCAACAGACTTTGGCGGTTTGTAATGGCAATAAGGCGAAAAGTGCCCGTATGCTGGGGATCAGCGAAAAGAGTATTTACAACAAAATGCGGCGACTTAACGTAGAATGGCCACCAACGTCAGGTACGCATGAGGCCTGAAGAGCGTTTCATCACAGAATCTTTGTATTCGAAGAATTTTTAAGAGACGAGTATGCCTCATATCAACTCCGAATCACTGAAACAATTCATCCAGGGGGACGAAGTCTTGTTGGCGGATCTGGCGTCCATGTTCGTGGAGACATTGCCAGATTGCAAAGCTCGTTTAAGGTTTTCCGTTCGTGGGAGCGACGCGATCATGTTGCGCGAAGCGGCCCATCTGCTGGCAAGCCGGTTGGGGTATTTTCAAGCCGAAGGATTGAGGGAGCAGGCCAAACATCTGGAGCAATGCGGAATAAACAATCAGATCAGTGACGCTCGCGTTCTCGTTGACCAATTAATCAAAGGGCTGGACGAATTGGTCGGCGAACTACGGCAATTGACTCAGCTTCCGTTGCGGGACTCTGAAGATGATTAATGAACCAAAAAGTTTTCTTAGTATCGTTAACGCAATACGCCTCTTTCTCAGGCCTTTAACCTGGTCGATCGGATTGTGTTTTTTTACAGGGATGTTGTGCCTGGCTTTTGCTTATTTGATTGTCTGGCCCGCGTACAAAAACCCGATTGCCAGGATGTATACATCGAAGCTTGGATACTCCACGGTCATTCGCAAGACCCGGGGTGCCTTTCCGGTTGATGTTGCGACAGTTGATCGTCGTGAAATCATCGGCAAATTCATCGGAGAAGGGCTGACTCAAAGCGAGCCGGTTCAGGTGCCGATGATTGCGATGGCCGCGATTAAAAGCGTCAATGCGGTTGAAGGACAGCGGGTTCGCGCTGGCGATGTGATTGTCGAATTAGACCGATCGAAAATCGAACTTAAGATCGCGTCGGCAAAAAGTGCACTGGAAACAGCGCTGGCCGAGCTTGAACGAGTCAAGCTCGGTACGGTTAATGTCCTGCAGCAAGAGCGACCTGACATGCAGGCGTTGCTTGCCAAGTCTGCTTCCGCGAAGACGGAAATCGCGAAACAGTTGCTCGAAATGTACGACAAATTGCGAAAAGCCAACATCGTCACCGAGCAGGACCTGTTGAATTCTCGTCTTAATGCCATTAATGCGGAATTTATCGAAAAGGAAACGAGTCTGGCGGCTGAAATGGCGAGAAATGGTCGCCAGAGCAGCATTCACATCGCGGAATCGGCGATTGAGGAGGCTCAGCTCGTTGTTAAGTTTCGTGAAAATGAATTAGAAGACTACACCTCACGCTGCCCAGCTGATGGAATTGTGGAACGGGTTCTTGTCCACGCAGGAGAATACAATCAGGATCCTGGCCGTCCTGCCGTGTTAATTGCTTCCGGTCTCTGGTTTGAATGCTATCTGGACCAAACAGCGCTGGGGCGAGTCAAAGTGGGGGATGATGTCGAAGTTCGATTGGCTGCGTATCAGGATCATTTGTTTCACGGTTCAATTACTCATGTTCGCCCGCTGGTGAATTTTTCACTGGGTGGTCCCGAAACCAACCGACCGATTCGTCCGCTTGGTACGGGCTCGCCTGAATGGCCGTCTACGTTTTCCGTTCGAATTGAATTGGAATCAGATGGGTATCTCATCGTACCGGGTTTAACCGGTTACGCGACAGTGCTTCAACGACGTAATGTGTTGACGCTTCCTCAGGGGACCGTTTCAGCCGTATCAGGAAACCGTGGGATCGTCTATGTGGTCGGCGGTGATGGCCAGTCGTTCGAGCCTCGAAATGTGATCACAGGCATTACAGATGGCCGATGGGTCGAAGTTCGCGAAGGATTGGAAGAAGGAGAAGTCGTCATTTCCGACGGTTATCAGGTTCTTCAGCCCAAAGATCGGATTGCAATCGGGGCACTCACCGCGCAAACCCAACCGGATCAGCGAGGATCCAGAACGGTTTCGGAGTCGTTGCAAAGTGTCGACCGTTAGGACTCTTCTTGCAGAAATTCAGCGATTCATCGTTTCTGCATTTTCGTCGCTCAACCAGCTGCTGTTTATCGGCGCGGCGCTCGCGGGTACCGGTGCGCTGGCGTTAAGTCTCAAAAAAAGCTGGTTTACGGTCCCCGTGGCACCTCAATGGGGAGCCAATTCCCCGGCGGATATTATCGGAATCAAGCCAGGATGTATGACGGTTTTTCAAGCCGTTATCGCGATCGGGCTGATAGGGATGATTTTATCGTGGCTTTGGAAAAGGCATTGGACCATCGTCAGTACACTGATTGCTTCAATTCTTTGTTCCGTCACGCTCGCTTTTCCTTATTTTGTCATGTTACGCAGTCCGGTTGTTTCGGCCGAGGCGAGCTGGTTGCAATCTCAGCATGATAACCTGCTGTGGCTGGGTGGTGACATTCATAACAATGCAGAATTCGCACATCGCGGATGGAAGTCAAAAACCTATCTGATCGATTTACCTCAACAGCTTTCCGTTGTCCGGCTTCCTTCATGGTCCCCTTGGGAAATGGGGCTTGACCGGTGCGAAGACTTGCTTTTATGGCTTGGCTATTCGAATGCGTTCTGCAATTTTGTTGGGATGGGCTGGATCATGGCCATGATCGGATCCAGTCTGCTGTTGCTCTGTTCGCTTCAGCGCGACGGGATCTTCGAATTTGGACGAGCCGGTCTGGCACTTAGCTTTTTTACGGCCTGTATTGTGCTGGCTGCTGGTGTCGGATGGTCACTACCTTTCCGCGCAAGTCAGCATATTAATCGCTCGGCGGAACTCAGCAGTCAGCGTCTCTTTGCCGAGAGTCTTGCAGAACTTCAGAAGGCAGTCAGTTTACTCCCGGTATTAGCTCAAGACACTTATTATGTCGCTCAACGCGGCACGTTAGAAAAAGAGCTTGGTCAGCAAACGGACTACACTCGTTTGCGAGATGGAATCAAACTCGAACGGGAAGGACGATACGATCAGGCCTATTCCGCGATATCAGGGCTTGTTGATTCGGATAACCCTGCCATCCGCCGCGAAGCATTGCGCGGGGTCATGCGTTTCGCAATTCAAGATTACAATTCCGCGCGGTTTGAGCTTTCTCACGACCGATTCTGGATCGTGATCCGCCATCAGCCCTGCAATATGAAATTGCTTTATCTGATGCAGCTGCAGGGTATTCGAGAGGGCCGTCCTGAACTTGTTAATTCCATGCGAGATTGGATTTACGAGGCGACGAATCGGATGGCGTTCGGGACGAAAGTAATTCTCAAGTCGGCGGCAAATCAACATTGCGCGATCGCAGCGGGGATGGAAAACGATGCGCAAGCCATCTCCGACGCACAGGACAGGGCCAAGCGACCATGAATGCCTTGTCCTCCACAACTGAGTCGACTGAGGACGTTTGCCGAATAAAGCATCGTCGCCGAATCCTTCTGTCATTGTTGATTATGTCTCTCGTCTTCACGGTGAACGTCGGATATGGGGTCGCTCGATTTCTTGAGACCACCCAGCACCCCTTGCGCCGAACAGGCTATCCGAATCGCTGGATTCGCGCGGCAGGCGTACCATCACAAGCCGGCTACTTTCGAAAGACCTTTGACCTTCCCGGTCCCGTCCGACATGCGTGGATCAAAATTGCGGCTGCGGAAGCGTTCGAGGTCAGTGTCAACAGAAATCCAACAGGTCGCCAATACCTTTGGCGACCGACGCGACCATTCCAAAGTGGTACCAGCGAAAAAGGTCAGATCTTGTCATGGCGCGAACCTGCATTAGCTTTGAACTTTCCTCGCGATTATCAATGGGACGGTCATGACAACTGGCGGCTGGCGACTTTCATCGAAATGACGGGGAGCTTTCGTCCTGGCAAAAATGTCATGGCTATTGAGGCCGAATCACGTACTGAATCTGCCAGAGTGACGTTCGAAGGAGAGATACAACTCTGGAGTGGCGAAATTATTCCAATCCAGAGTGATGAAACATGGTACGGCGAGCCTGCCCCTCTCGGACCACAGTTGGCTGACTGGACCGAAGTGAATTATTGGGGTAATGAATGGCGTAAAGCGGTGGCTTGCGAAGGGCCCACTTCGTATGGGCTGCGCTCAGTTCCTGAACCGGTCTATCGAGAACCGTTTCAAGGGGAATGGACTCGACATCAGTCTGCATCAGGTGAAGACGCAATCGTGTTTTCGGTCGACTGGGAAATTGATAAACCGGTCGACGAAGCGTGGCTTCGTTTGATCGGCAATCGCGGTTACGAACTCTATGTGAATGATACGCGCGTTCGCGTTTCATCGGTTAAACCACCTGATCTGGACAACGGTGACTGGATTTTTGGCCGTGCGGCATCGTTCGACCCGACAACGAAACCTGAGTTGTTAGATCCAGATGAGATCGGAGCAACGTTTGTTGGAAAGCAATTCGAAAACCCTCGAAAAGCGGATGCTCAACTCGAACTCTTTGCTGCTCCGTTCGCTCCGGCGAATACGCCGTTCCGCTATAAACGTGTCACAAATCGAGCTCAGGAAGCCGGTGAGTTTGAGCCGATTCGGACGCTTGGGCAATCTCGTCGTACCCCGGAAACACCCGATCTTTTTCCAGAACGACCTCAACCCAATGCGTTAAAACACGATCTCTCGTCGGGAGGATACCTCGCCTACAGCATTGGAAAATTGCTCGGCGTGGGACTTAATCGTATTGAAATGCGATGTCTGGCAAAGCCGGGGGCCAACTGGCCGACACAAATGGCAATGGATGGGGGAGCATTAGATATATCGGGGAAAAAAATTGAGTTCCCACATGCATATTCGTGGGTGGCTCGCAAATCCACAGAGCGCGAAGCGGAATCACTACCGGTGTCTGTCATTGGACCTGCATACTCTCCTGGTGACCGAATTCCTTCGATGCAATACCGGGGTGTTGCTTTGAATTCCTCGACGTTTCGTATGCTGTTCCCCTGGTCACTTGTGATGACCGGGTTGTTGGTCGGATTAAGTGTGCCGATCATTCTGGCCCTCGCGTGGCTTTTGAGCACGCAAAAGATTGCCTGGTTATGGCGGTTATTACCCTGGTATCAAGCGTCCGATGTCGATTCGTTGCCGCATTGGCTGACGGTGGCGCAAACAATCTATGCCACGATGCTGACGTCATCCGTCACGATGTGTGCGGCCGTCCTGCTGGAAGCAAGTCTGGTAGAAAGGCACGAAGTCCTCTGGTGGATGGATGGTACAGCCTGGAAGATTGTCTTTGCGGTTGCAGTAATTGCCAGCGGGTGTATCTGTCTTGTTGATCGTTTTGGACGTGTTGCGCTTCCCGGGTTAAAAGATCGGACACACGATTTTACCAAAAAAATGCTTGATCTTCCCCATTCGGTCATCTGGCGTCATCTCCTCATCTGGATCCTATTACTCGGAGGTTTTTTGCGAGCTTATAAGCTCGACTTACAACCACTCGATGATGACGAGTATGCATCGACACAAGCGGTCCTTTCGATTATCGATACAGGAGCGCCCGGTTTTGTGGCGAAGGACGTGTATTACACGCGAAGTCCGATGTTCCACTACCTCACCGCAATCATTGCGTTGCCGTTTGGTGGCGATCTTTGGAGCATGCGGCTTCAAACGGCGGCATTTGGGGTTGCCACCCAATTCTTGGCATACGTTTGTGGCGTTCAACTGCTGCGAAGCCGCTGGGTTGGCATGGTCAGCATGTTATTAATCGGCGTTCATCCGCTCGAAATTTTTACAGGACACGTGATCCGCTTCTATCAGATGCAGCAGTTTTTTGCGCTTCTAACGGTCTATTGTTTCTGTCGAGGGTTTATCAGTCTTAAACCGGGGGGCACGACTTATCTGACGCCTGACCTGGATCATCCGTCGTCAGTTATTGATTCTCCGTTGCAAGTTCAACGCTGGCGAATCGCGACAATTTTCGCCTTTTTAAGTGCCGTTCTCAGTCAGGAAATCTCGATTGCTTTCGCACCCTGTCTGATCATCGGTTACATGCTGTTTGCCAAGGATCTCGGCTGGCAGAAGAATATAGAACTGGTCGTCTATTCTGTCCTGGCAGTGGGGATCATCGGCATGGACTTCGTTGCATTCCAGACCCTCTGTCTGACGCGAACTGAAGGGGTCTCGCCATCGATTGAAGCTGCGGTGAAGCCTCATTTCTGGTATCCGCTCAATCTATTGTCCATTTTCATTGGATACTCTCGATTACATGTCGTCCCAAGCTTTTTTCTGTTTTGTGGAATACCGCTTTTAAAAAGAGAGCGTAATCGGAATGCGCTGGCGTTGGTTGCGTTTTTGATGTCGGGAATCATCATGACGAATCTGCTGGTCACCAGCGTCAGCTTGCGATACCTCTATTGGCTGTTTCCAATCTGGATACTCCTTAGTGTCGATGGAATGCGGCTGATCGTTACGACGCTCGTCGAAATCGTTTATCCCCCGAACGAAAATCTGAATCGATATGTTGCCACGAGCGGTCTTTGCTGCTTCGTGTGCCTTTGCAGTATTCTGGGAAGCTGGTCGTTATGGCGAATACCAGGCTCTTACGAGCTAAGGATACTGGGAGATTCAACGTCGGCCGTTCGCTGGGTCAGAAGCCAGAAGCGTCCGGGTGATAAATTAGCAATCACCGAGCCGCATACACATTGTGCTTTTATCGAAGGCGATAAGTGCGATTATGACATCGCAATTCCGCTGCAGTATGATTTTGCTGTCATGCGAGATGGCGTGCTCGTCGATCGAAATGGCGGAGGCAAGCTCATCAGCAGTCTTGATGACCTGATTGCGGCCTTCAGTAAAGGTGACCGGGTCTGGGTTGTGATTAATCGAGAGAAGTTTCGAACTCGCGGCAAGAATCTTCGCTGGGAGTATCCAGGGGCTCGTTTCGAATCGTTCTTGCGACAGAATTGTGAGCTGAAGTATCGAACGTATTTATGGACCGTATTCTTGTGGGATCCCGCTCGAGGACACTACAAGCCATTTCAGTTGCAAGAGTAATACCACGTCGCAGAGTCGGACAGAAATCGTACGTTGAGGTCGTGTCGCAAGATCACCCAGTCGGGCCACGCAGCGGTAAGTGCTTGCGATTGATTGCCCGATCTTCGGGGATTAAGCCTCGTCCGGCCGTGAAATGACCGAGATGATGATTTCTTGAAGCTTGACGCAGTCGATCGGTTTGGAAAACACTTGCTCGACAAGGGTTTCCAGCTCGACAAGTTCTGATGCCGCTAATTGACCGGTTACCGCAAATCGAGTTGCCTTGGGATGACGCTTTGAGAATTCCGTCAAAAAGGCAAGCCCATCCATGACTGGCATACGCAGGTCGCTGAAAAGGATGTCCGGGGGACGTTTAGCAGCCTCAGCGAGTGCTTTCACGCCACCGTCGCAGAATACAAAATCAATAGAGTTCAGCTTTCGAGCCAATTGGCGATTAACACTCGCCAGAATCATCGGATCGTCGTCCACGAACATCACTAATGGCTTCGTTGAAGACTCAACAGAAAAAAGTGTTTGAGAATCGGGTCTGGCCATCGTTCCAACTTCCTTAAAGTCGATTGGCCCAGACTTCTTCGTGGTGGCTAACATGGGGCGTTTACTTGTCAGATACGAAAAGAAAGGTTGCTATGGACGATCCGAGTGCCTGAATCTTTCGTATGATATCGCATTATCCCCTTAGCATCAACTGGAAATAAATTACAAAACACTTAATTTGCCAACATGACGACTGACATGATTCGTCGAATATTAAACAGATACTGGGACTGATGTTTACCGTACGGTGGGAATAGCGGATAATCAACATGCGGCTGCCGTTCACTGCGGTCGATGTTAAGACAATGTGATGGACAAGCGACGACTCGGGAGCATGATCGGAAGCATGCAAATTATTTCCGCTGCAAGTTGTGCGATTCGAGATAAGACAGCCATTGCGATCCCGGTTTCGTAGGGAATCCAGGGAAGTAGAAGAGTCGCCAGTGCCGCCTCGCGAACAAATACCCCTCCTGGCGAGAAAAATGCCAGAAATCCAATAATCCAGGCGGTTGCAGTCGCTGCGATCATCGCTGCTGCAGGTACGGAGGCGGTGCTGTCAATGATCGGCAGCAAACAGACCCCGATCGTTCCATTGACGACTGCCATGAGTGTCATGTACCCGAGTGCGGCCCCAATTCTTGACCAGTCGACTTTTACGCCCGAAAGAAGCTTGAACTTTTCAGCAAGGTTTGCCAGTTTCCGGGTCAGGGTTTTGCGGGTTGCGAACACGAGTGCGGCAAAAATGACGAGCAAGGCCACCACCGCCGGCCCTCCAGCGTGGAGGTTCGATTTTTCCACAACCATTCGCCTGATTGTGTCGGCGAGATCTTCGTAGTGGAATGCGACTCCGACCAGGCTCACGATGACTGCTGCGGCCATTGTGATCAGTAACTCGATCAACATCGAAGCGGACGCGACAGAGACTGGGACGCCGAGTTCCCCGGCTTGAGTGGCTCGGGAAGCATATCCCCAGATACCACCCGGTAACCAGCGACGTGATTCGGCAAGCAACCAGACTCGCGTCGAGCCAACGACATTCGTTTGATATCCCAGCCCTCCGAGTACCAGATTCCAGCCAATCGGGTTGATGGCACGATAAACGATGGCGATTAATGTGGCGAAGGCAAAGGCTGGCGAACAAAACGCGCCGGAAATACGGGCTGAATTTGTTAACTTGATTGCGGCCCCAACCATAATCGCGACGGCTGCGATCGTCATGGCTGGTGTCGCGACCGCCTTAAGAATTGCGATTGATTTCGAAAGGCGTTTCTCGGTGGCAACTGGCGGCATTTTTTTGTTCCAAATTCACAAAAGTCACAGAACAGTCTTACAACCACACATTCAAATCTCAGGCGAAGGCTTCTTCGAGTTGGTTAAGGTTGGCGTCGGCTTTGAGTCCGAATCCAAAGTTGTCACGGGCATAGTGTGACTTTTTGCTGAGCTTCGTGTCCGAGACGACGGCGGATGGTGTGTTGAATTTCTGT
>CAIULL010000280.1 GCA_903899985.1 uncultured Schlesneria sp. | reverse complement strand
CCTGCGCTGGAATCGAGCCACCTGCGGGGATTTTCGTGCATTGGTACGCGGCCCAATTGGCTCGCGATTCCCGCGGGAACTGGATTGCACTGGGTGATCGATCTCAGGGGCCTTCCGGGGCCGGCTACGCCGTGGAAAATCGAATCGTCATTTCGCGTACGTTGCCCGAGCAGTTTCAAGAGCTGAACGTTGTCCGCCTGGCTTCGTTTTTTATGGCCCTGCAAAACACGCTCGCCAGCCTTGCCCGCAATCATCGAGACAACCCTCGAGTCGTCTTGTTGTCACCGGGACCGCGAAGTTCTCGCTACTTTGAGGACGTTTATCTCGCTCGGTATCTGGGGTATACCCTCGTTGAAGGCGGAGACCTGACCGTCCGTGGCGATGGCGTTTATTTGAAAACGCTGGGAGGGTTATTGAGCGTTGACGTGATCATTCGTCGAATGGGTGACGGGCAATGCGATCCGCTGGAACTGAATCCCAATTCGCCAGCCGGAATTCCTGGTCTGTTGCAAGTCGTTCGTGACGGCCAGGTCGCTGTGGCGAATGCGTTGGGGAGTGGTTTTCTCGAAGCGCCAATCCTGCAAGCGTACCTACCAGCCGCCTGTCGCTTCCTGTTGGGGGAAGAGCTGCAATTGCCTTCCGTTCCGACCTGGTGGTGTGGGAATGCGGAAGATCTCAAATATGTCGAAGCAAACCTTGATCGTCTGGTCATTCGACCGGCCTATCGTCATCACAACGTGAAGGTCTGGATCGGCGCGAATCTGAAAGGCGACGACCGAGCCGCGCTCCTCGCCACGATTCGACAGCGACCGACCTATTTCGTTGCCCAGGAACCGATTGTCGGATCCACGGCACCGGTCTGGAACGGGAACCAACTGCAACCGTGGCACGTCACGCTTCGGTCGTTTGCGGTCGCGAGCGATGGCGACTATCAGGTCATGCCCGGCGGTCTGTCAAGAGTCGCCTCGCATTCGGAAATTCTCTCAGAATCTATGGCCGCTGGTCAGCGTGCCAAAGACGTCTGGGTCTTGTCAGAAGGACCGGTCGAACCGGTGTCGTTGTTACGTCCTCGGCAAACGGCACTCGAACTTCGCAGAAGTTCCAACGACTTGCCCAGTCGAGCGGCTGACCACCTGTTCTGGCTGGGGCGGTTAGTCGAACGGACCGAAGCAAAAGTTCGGCATGTGCGGTGCATTGTCGCTCGTATGACCAGCGAACTGCAGCCGGCAAGTCTGAATGATTTGATGCGGATCGTAATTGCCATCGATGAACCTGGCGAATCTCCATTGGCCAAGGCCGAGTTGCGAGACGCTCGTCTTCGCGAAACACTGATGGATTCGGTCTGGCTGTTTTTACACGATCTGAGTCGTGTCGGTGGACTATTGGGTACCCTGGGCGCGACGCATAGCACCGCGTCGATCGTGCGAGATCGAATTTCGGTCGACGGATGGCGGATCATCAACCAGTTGTACTTTCCTCCTTCAAATAGCCAGACCGCCATGCGGACATCGTCGGATCTTGCCGGAGCACTCGCGCCGTTGAATCAATTGCTGACATGTCTGTCGGCTTTCAGCGGTCTCTGCAACGACAGTATGACTCGCGGGCCGGGGTGGCGTTTTCTGGATATTGGTCGACGAATTGAACGCGCTTTGCAAACGCTTCGAGTGATCCGTGGATTGCTGGTGGATGCCCATTCCGATGTGCTGCCGCGACTGGAAGCGATGCTGGAAATCGCCGACAGTTCGATGACGTACCGCTACCGATACCTGACAACTCTGCAGTTGGCACCCGTTTTAGACCTGGTACTGGCCGACGAATCCAATCCGCGCGCTGTTGG
>CAIULL010000279.1 GCA_903899985.1 uncultured Schlesneria sp. | reverse complement strand
CTGACCGTTGATCTTGAGCGAGGCTGTTTCACCGACAACTCGCAAATCAAAAACGTTCCATTCACCCGACGGCTTGACCAGACCTTTGCTTTCCGCTCCGGCAATATTCGGAATATTTACTTCCTTTCCTTCCAGAAGATTCACCTGATAGCCGGAATCAGGAAACGGTTTCCCGGTATTTGACGCTCGAATGTAGATTCCGGCGTCGTAGTTAGCTGGCGTCAACGCCTTCCATTCGACGTGCAGTTCGAAATCTCGCAACCGGTAATCGCTTCGCAACCAGCCGAGTCCTGACTTCAGTCTGAGGCATCCATCAACGACATCCACTTCACAGTCGTTTTCGGCAGTCCATCCATTTAATGTCTTCCCGTCGAACAAGGATCGACGGAAATCTGCTTGCTTCGGCCTTGTCCCCAACTCCTCGACCCATTCCGTCAACATTCTGACCGCAGGTTCGTCGACCATCGCCGTCGCGAGTTGTGGCATCTGTCCTCGGCCTCGTTTCGCCATGCGATTAAGCAGCACCGATCGTTCAGGATGCCCAGGGGCAATCAGCCGCGCATCCGCGATACCGAACTTGTCATGAACTGGAATCGCGTCGATCAATTTCATTTTGTCCAGCGCGGTCGCATATTCGAGCTGCATCTGCGAATTTCCTCCACCTGCATCGATATGACAGATGGCACAGTTCGCATGCAAATAGGATTTTGCTCTGGCTTCCAGCTTCGCATTTGGATCATACGGGTTAGAGAGCCGCTCTAATTCCTCTGGCGGCTTATCCAGTTTCAGCAGGCCAAGCCGTTGAAGCATGGCCAACTGATTTTCCGTTGTGACGCTGTTCCCCCCTGGGGTGGCAGGGGCCTGCTTTGGCGGTCCGGCAACTACAGTCGTGGTTGTGTCTACGGAAGGCCGGTTCATCTGGCCTGTGCTCAGCCCCAGCACGAACCCCGCAGCACGGCTGTGGCAGACCATACATTCTGCACGGCTGGGATAATGCCAGGTCTGCTGACGAGTCCCCTCGGGTGTCCGAATTGTAAAATCGACGTCGGCTCCTTCTTTTTCTACAAGCGTGGCGTCAGTTTGTTCCTCGTTCCAACGGTACGTGAATCCGATCCATTCGTTCTGCTGTTTCGTCATCAGTCGGGTTTCAATCCAGCGTTTTGAACCAGCGTCACCCTCGGTCATTTCCAGCGAAAACGACTTAACTGTCACCGTTTCATTGGGGAACGTCCAACCTCGATTATTGGTGATTTTGATGTTGGGGGAATCTCCAGGGATTCCGACATAACGTACTTTTGCGGCGCCATCAGACCAGAGGGGAGCGTTCACGTCGTAGGGAATTAGCGCCGGTTCAAGTAGATGTCTTTTTACTGACTGAAACAATCCGGTTTCGCTGAGTTTCCGTGGAAATGACGCAGTCTCTGATTGCGGCGGCGAGGGGACCAGCGTGTAAAAAGCCCCTTCCTCGTTACCGACATAATCGGCAATTAACAATTCGCCATGCGAATCTGTCCCGAATCCACTGATATGAAACGGTGTGTCGGCCAGTTCAGCATGCCAGGTGAAGTTCGTGCCGTCATGCCGGGCGCCCCAGATCTTACCCGTGGAATGGTCGCCGTAGAGGTAGACTCCCTTCAGTTCTGGAAGTTTGCTGCCGTACAGGACGATTCCTCCCGTCAGCGATCTTGCCTCGGAATGATGGTGTTCCAGTGTCGGCTTCGTGTGCGCTGCCGGCCCCAGTTCACGGTTCAGATAAAAAGGATGACTTCCCTCATAAACCGACCATCCGTAGTTATCTCCTTTGCGCAGGAAATAGACCTGCTCCCATAGGTCCTGCCCATTGTTGCCAATCCAGATATGGCCCGTCTGGCGATCGGTCGTCATGCGCCAGGGATTGCGGAGTCCAAACGCCCATGTCTCCGGCGCGATTTTGTCACGGCCCACGAATGGATTATCGGCCGGAACAGAATAGGGCTTGTCCTCCGTCGGATGTTCGATATCGATCCGCAACACTTTTGCAGTGAGAAGCGACATTTCCTGGCCACGCAGATTCGTGTCGCTGTCGGACGTCCCATCGCCGGTCGTGACGTAGAACATTCCGTCCAGGCCAAATGACATGGCCACTCCGTTATGTCCGTCCGATGGCCAGTCGATGATTGTCGTTTCTGATTTCGGATCGAACTCATATGGAGGCTGCGGATTCACTTTGAATCGCGAGATGCGAGAGTACTTCTCGCCGCCGGGACTGACCGGTCGATTGTGACCAAGGTAAACAAATCCGTTCTGTGGAAAATTCGGATGAAACAAAAGATCGGTCGCCACGCGATCGTCAGCGGGTAGCAATAACTCTGTTTCCGAGACATCTGCCGTGTCGACAAACCGTCGAATGTTCGTAGTCCCCTTGGGGCCATCGACCGTGATTGTCCAAAGTCGGTCACTTCCTGGTTGGTGGGCAATCGCCACGGGATTGTTCAGCTTCAGATTCGGATACATCCGCTGTGACGTGTACGGCAGCGGTGGCTCCGGCGATCCAACGACTCGTGACGTCGTGAAAGCTGGCAGTTTTCCGTCTGGAAAAATCGTAATACGAGCAGTCGCGTTCGGCGTGGATTCGGCCGCAATAACGGAGCTGGCGGCGAGAATTGCGATGACGAAAATAAGATCAATCTGAAAGGTCTGAGACGGAAAAGTTCTCAAAATGAAACGCAGTGCCATTTGACATCCTCAGTCGATGAATATCCGGGTAGTTCCGTCAACGGTTTTACGAATTTTAAGGCGACGCAAGTGTAACCATTCTTTGCGTCGTGCAGACATTCAGCGTCCTCTCAGAATTGGCCGACGAGACGCGTCTTCGGAATTTCACATCGAACAATTCACGTTAAAACGTTCATCAGCTCACCTGAAACTTTCGGACCCAACGCCGGTCGATCATGTCTTTCAGCCACCAGACCCACCTGCCGTGAAGGCAAAATCCATGATAGCTCATGATTGCCGTCTGATCTCCACAACCCAGGAGCATCATGGCTGATTTTTTCGGTCGATATTCCGCCAATGGCTGGTCGTCGAACCAGCGAACGAGGTTCTCCTGTAATGCGGCTGCTTGCCGGATCGACGACGTATTCCCCTTTGAACTCGGCTGACCTGTGAAATCAGCGGCATCACCGACGATAAAGACCGGTACCTCGTCGGTTGATTGAAATGTCTGGCGAGCTTTCAAAAAACCTTGAGCAGATTTTGGCAGTCGAAATCCCGCGAGTGACATTGGCGGCGCCGCATCTGTGGCCCAGATCACAAGGTCGGCTCGGATCGTTTCGCCATTTTCCAGTACCAGCGTTGATGGGCCCGAGTCATCGACGTCAATCACACGTGAACCGAGGCTGGTTTCAATCCCCCGTTTTTTAAACAAACGCTTGACGCGGCGAACGGTCGCACGTGAAAATTGGCGCAGAATCTCCGAATTGCCCTCGATCACACGTACGTCTATCGGAAGTTCAAGATCAAACCGGTATTGTTCGAGGCTGAATGCCAGTTCGACACCGTTCGCGCCGGCCCCGACAATAGCGACTTGCAACATTTCCGGCCCAGGTGCCCGATTCCATTGATCGACGAGTTCCTGAAATCGAGCACGGAATCGACCCAGGAATGTTGCGGCCGGCTTAACGCTGATCATCATTCGATGAGATTGCCATAATGGTTCGGCCGAGGGGACCGAACCAATGTTGATCGAAGCGAGATCAAATCGAAGCGAGGGTTGGTGCGCAAACTCGATCTCGCGCATGATCGGGTCGAGCGAATTCGCCCGGTCAACAATCAGCTGAATGCCACTCTGCTGACATAATTTTGCCAGGTCGATTCTTGTTTCCTCGGGGCGATATAAACCTGCCAGCGCTCCCGGAAGCATTCCAGGATGAACGACGTGCTCAAACGCCGACACCAGAGTCAGGTTGACTCGTCGTATGGGATGATATTGCCACCATTTCAGGATCTGCAGATGAGTCTCACCGGCCCCAATCAAAACCAGTTGCCAGGTACTTTTTGGCAGGGCCAGAGTTCGATGGGGAGGAGTGTGTGGGCGACTTTCGTCAGTTTTTTCAGTCGTCTGCCGGCTGGTCGATTGGGCATTTGGTCGATCGGCACAGGGGATGTGCTGTTCCACGAACTCAGCCGAATTCAAATCGACATCGATAAAGGAGACCTGGTCCAGATCCCCGTCAAATAATATCGAATCTGGCTTCAAAGGCTGATGTCTCGACTCGTTTTGAGTCGTCGCCTTGTCTGGCTCATCCTGGGGGGCGACAGAATTTGCCAATCATCCCCCTTGAGTGTTACAGAGTAGTATCCGAGAGGAATTGATCGGATGTTAATGACCTGCGGGGGGAGCGATACCAAAATCTTCAATCGTCAGAAGCGATCGGAAGGGGACTCCCTTGGCCGCGAAGTTGGCAGCACCACCCTCTTTTCGGTCGACGATCCCCACGACGCAAACGACCTTGCAACCGAATTCCTCGATTCGCTCGATGGCCTGTATTGCGCTACCGCCCGTTGTCACGACGTCGTCGATCACGACAACTTTCGCACCGGGCACAACCGGTCCTTCGATATAACGCTGCGTCCCGTGCCCTTTCGGCTCTTTCCGAACCAGGAACCCATCCAGTGATCGTCCCTTTTCTCCAGCCACCACCAGGACACCACCGATAATGGGGTCGGCGCCGATTGTCATGCCGCCTATGGCAGAGTAATCGACATCGCTCAGCAGGTCGAACAGACCCTGACTCACCAGTCGCAGTCCCGTCGAATGCAGGGAGATCTGCTTTCCGTCCAGGTAGTAAGTCGATTTTTTGCCGGAAGCGAGAGTGAAGTCGCCAAACTTCAAAGCACGAGCAAGAAACAGGTGAATCAATCGCTGGCGGTCACTCATGAAGTTTCTTTTTCAATTGGAATTTAAGGCACTGCAGCGATGTCTTCAGAGACGCTGTACCTTTTTCAGGTCAGTTCGAAGAACACTGCATGACCGAAGACGGTCATACAGTGGCACAGGAAATTGCGGGCTGTGTCAAAACACTAGCGTTTTTCGACGGCAAGATAGGGCCGTTCGGCGGGGCCGACGTAGTTTGACGATGGCCGAATGATCTTATTGTCACTCAGTTGTTCGAGGATATGAGCACACCAGCCGACAATTCGGCTTGCGGCGAACACGCACGTGAACATGTCGCCGGGAATACCCATATAGTGTTGCAAACTTGCCGAGTAGAAATCGACGTTGCAATTCTTATGAATTGACGAGATGACGGCCTGTTCCATCGCAAGCGAAATGTCATAAAGTTTCGTGTCGCCCGCCTCGAGACCCAGCCGACGCGAGAGATCTTTCAGGTGGATTGCGCGAGGATCTTCAACCTTGTAGACCGCATGGCCAAACCCCATGAATTTCCCCTTCTTGGCTCGGACAGCCTCGACCCAGGGGACGACGTTTTTGACTTCACCAACTTCGATCAGGGTCTTCAAGACTTCAGTATTGGCACCACCGTGCAGTGGTCCCTTGAGTGCACCGATCGCACCGGTCACTGCCGAATAAATGTCGGAAAGTGTGGCGGCAATCACTCGCGCGGCGAACGTGCTGGCGTTCAACGCATGTTCCGCATGCAGAATCAGGATCAGATCCATCGCCTTTTCGGCGTCTTTCGATGGGACCTTGTCGTTTAGCATATACATGAAATTAGCGGCATGGCTGAGGTCCTGCCGGGGAGAGATCGGCTCAAGCCCTGCCTGAATGCGCTGAATGGCCGCGACAATCGTTGTCATCTCGGCCGTCAGCCGGATTGATTTTTCGAAATTCGCTTCGGGTGAATCGTCTTCGGCGATCGGATCGTAAACGCCCGACATCGAGACGGCGGACCGCAGCGCGGTCATTGGAGGGGTCGTTCGTGGAAGCGTCTTTAAAAACGCGAGAACCGGTGGTTCGATTTCGCGGTGATGAACCAGGACCTTGTTGAATTCAGCCAATTCGCTCGAACTTGGCAATTCCCCTTTGAACAGCAAATAGGCCGTTTCTTCAAAAGAACTGTTTTTGGCGAGATCGTGGATGTTGTAGCCACGATAGATCAGCTTACCAAGATCGCCGTCCACATCGCAGATCTTGGTGTCTGCGGCGATGATACCCTTGAGTCCACGTGCCGCCGTTTTGTCGGCGGAGGCTTCTTTGTCCGAGGCAGAAGTAGAAGCAGATACAGCGGCAGTCATTGACGGTCTCACTCGCAAAGCGACCAGGTGCTGAAAGGCATGTGGCGGGGACGCAGCCTGACAAAAGCTGCTCAGTCAAGTTTCCTCGTCGAAAACGCGTCCTCTTGAAGGTGTTTTCGGCTCCACATCCCAAGTATATCACCCGTTCTCAACAGTTCAACAAACGGTTTCACATCTGAACGAGCCTTAAGGATTTTCTCGCCCAATTTGAAATGCTTTTTCGGAAATCCGATTTAAAACGAATTATCCCGGCAATGGAACGGAGTAATTTAGCTCGGTGACGGTGTTTCGCTCGCCGGCGTGAAGGCTTTGTCCAATTCTGTCAACAACAGATCCAGGCGGAACGGCTTATAGAGAGCCAGTTTGAATCCCATCTGACGGGCTTTCACCATCCGGTGAGCACCGTCGTACCCAAATCCCTTCATCAGAATAACCGGAATTTCCAGATTGATCGCTCGGATCATTCCTAATGCTTCAATCAGATGAATATCCGTCATTTCCGCATCATAAAGGACGACGTCATAGTGAAAACTGCGGATCATCAGGATCGCTTCTTCGCCCGTATGGGCCGTCTCGACTTCGCAACCGAAACGGGCCAGTAACTCGTGACCCGCTGCTCGAACAGATTCGTCTCCGTCGGCAATTAACACGCGCTTACCACGAAGTTTGGGATTGGATGGAAAATGTGCGGCCATCGGGGTTGAGACCTGCGGAGCAACCTTTTCGCCGATCCCAAAAATCAACTGGCGAATTGTACGAGTTTGCATCAACATTCGTTGCAGGCGTTCGGTCGCCTGTGGATCAAACCCGACAAATTTGTTCTTCAGCCAGGCAATGTCGTTCAAAATCTCGTCCACAGGTCGGGCCGCTTCACGCAGCAGGACGGTCGCACTTTCTGACGCAACAGTTGCCCGCTCGAACACGAGCAGTTCCAGCGTATTGAGCGCCACAGCCAGGTCACGGCAAAACAGTTCCAGAAACTGCTGATCCTGTTCCGAAAACGCATTAACGTGAGTGCTCTCGACGTTGAACGTCCCCAGCACCCGTTCGTGCCTCTTGATGGGAACCGTCAATGAACTTCTCGCCCCCATCACACCCATTAAATATAAGGGATCATTCGACGTATCGCGGCAAAGGTAACTGTTTCCAGTCGCAGCGACATATCCCGTGACACCATTTCCCGTCGGTAATGCGGTCAGCTCTCGTTCAGCCGCTTCGGACATCATCCCCACGTTCAACAATGGCTCCAGCCGATTCGTTTTCTCGTTGAGCAGTCGGACTTCGATCGTCTCGAAATTCAAGACGTCCTTGGTATAAAGAATAATCTTCTCGCGAAGCAGCATTTTTCGGGCGTCGACCGACATTGTGACCAGGTCTTCAGGAGCAATATCCCCAAGATCCTGTCCTGCTTCGTGGATGGCCGTCAACTTTTCACCCTGTTGATGTTCGAGCGAAACGTCGCGAACCGTCACCACCACCAAAGAGGGAAATTCGCCTCCCGAGGCATACACAGGAGCGGCTACGACATCGATGTAGGTCGATTCTCCAGTGCGATACTTGGTACGGGAGGTCATACCCGACCCGAGTGCCGTATGAAACGGCGCAAAATCTGGCCCCACGATCTGAGGATTGGCGAATGCTTCATCAAAACTCAGGCCACGAAGGGCGGAAAGCTCTTGGTCCGCGCGACCCGTCAATTCGGTAAAACGATCATTGCACCATTCGATTTTCAGTTCGACATCGAGAACTGCGATTCCTTCTGGCAGATGCTTGACCACACTTTCCAGCGCCAGCAGTGTCGGAAGATGCTGCAACGATTCGCCGAGCACGATCGCAGCGGCATAATTCGTCTCGTGAGATTTAGTAAGCCAGGCGGCGTCGTCATCCGCCCAGACGAGGGACTCGGATGTCCGCACGGACTCCCACACCAGACGGCCGACATCTTCTTTCGCGCCGAGCACCAAAATCCGAGGAGTCGTGCACACGAGGCGTAGCTCTCCCTGCTCACTCATATAAACCCAGTCAGGATTATAGGAACGACGCGACCCGCCAGCAACACGGTCAACGCTCCGTTTTCGGCTTTCGCATTTTTGAAACTGGGCCGCGGACAGAGGCAGGAAAGAAAACGGCGGAATTGTCGTCAGTCGGAGAGAGATTTCTCGAAGGGGCCTTGTTGCGCAAAACGGGGCCTGTGTCGATGACTTCTTATCGTTTCACCGCGCCTTGCAGTGAAGCGGAGCTTAAGGCGGTGGAATTGATGGTAACCGGGGTGTCATTTTTCGTGGATATATTGACGTCGGATGGACTTTGCAACGGTCGAAGAAATCGGCTGGACGCCGATTCGCCTGCGCCGATGGCTGCGGGTTAAACGATTCCGTTACCGACTTCAGCTGACGTGACGCAAGAAGTTCACCCTGCCCGTCGGAACCCATTCGACGACAAACAGATTTCCAGAATGATCGAAGCACGCATCATGTGGGTGGATGAATCGCCCGGGCTGCCACAATGATCGATCAGTACGAACCGGGAAATTACCCTCTCCCAGAACCTGCTTTGTCCATTCGGGATCGTACCCCAAATGAGTCAGTACCTTGTTGTTCTTATCAAACAGCGTCACCCGTGCGTGCAGATCGGGGACCAGCAGGACATCGCCGCGAATATCAAAATGGGCCGGAAAACTGACGGGCGACTTCAACGTCGCCACATCAGAGGTCAGTCCCGGTTCACCTTTGGCATCTTGTGTCAGAAATCCAGCGTGTTTTCCCTCAAGCGTCATGTATTGAAGACGGGCGTTCGCTCGATCGGCGACGACAATCGCAGGCTCGCGGCCCGGCCGATCATCAAGCCACAGTCCATGTGGCGTCTTGAACTGACCCGGATTTGTGCCTTCTCCGCCGAAGGTCCTCACCCATTTTGCATTCCCGTCAAATTGGTGAATCCAGTGCGAACCGTAACCATCGGCGATAAAAAAACCGCCGTCGGGTGCAAAAGCGATGTTGGTCGGGCTGTAAGGGGTTTTCGGATCGTCATACTTCCCCGTTTCAACCAATCGCCCCTTCTTCCATACGATCTCCCCCTTGAGTGTTGTCTTGGTCGTCAATCCGGTCCGAGTCGCACAGAGATAAAGGAATTCTTCGCCACCCTCTTTCCGAATATCGATACCATGTCCGCCGGTGTGGTACTCCTTTCCGAACGATCGGACAAATTTTCCTTGTGGATCGAATACGGCAATCGCATCAACCGGTTCCGGCAAATTCGAGCGATGTTTAATGTAGACAAACCCCGCTTCGTCGACGGCCACACCGTGGGTTTCACCCCACGGCAAATAACTCGGAAGTTCGCCCCAACTTTGTGAGACGACCTCGTATTGGTGTGCCCCTTCACCCAGGATCGGATTTTTTGAACCCGATTTATCGGTCGCCCGAAGAATCAATGGACTGACACTTGCCGCCGCCGCGACCCCGGCGACATGCAAAAAATCGCGACGGGTGGCACCGGTCTCCTTTGACGGACTGGAACTCGTTTCTTGACGACGAGCGGTCATGGCGATCCCTTGCGAACGATGAGGGGAGAACTTACCGACAAGCTGATCGTTCGCGAGGACCTTGGCGGAAACAATCAGCTCGTGGCACGATATCCATGATCGCCCCTCGGGGCAATCGAAGGGAGTGCGTTTCCGGGCGAGTCCGAGCACTAGAGTCCCCGGTTTCTTCGAGTGTTAAACTCGACTCGTTGAGTGAAGTTTCAGGATTTCTTACAACGTCGCCATCATCGCTCTGCATGATGAGCATGTGTCGAAATCGGTTCAAATGTTGCCGCAGCCTCGAGACAATTACTTCGTCTGAATTCCTGATTTGTAAATGTGCAGAGAGTAATATGGCGAGTCATCGACCAAAGCCGCCATCATACTTACCAGTGTCGACTTTTGGTCTGAGTAATACGTCCCTCTGGAGTTTTCGCCAGAAAACAGCGTTGCCGAAACGAAACACCTGTCGATTCATCCGCTGAAAGCAATATTCATGATGTCGTTCGAAGAACTTGTCACCGCTCGAAAAAATTGGCTGAACGAAGTCCTCAAGCCCTGGTGTCAGCAGGCAGGTCGGAAAGACCTTGTGAAAGCGGAGCCCGACTGGGTCGATATTGCAGGCAAGGTCGATCCCAACAAAACGCTATGGGCCTGGGCATGGTCCCGCTTCCCGGACCTTGTTCACGAAAGCCTGGGTATCGAAGAAACGGCTGAGGTCGAAGTGTTGCTCAGAGATGGTCGAAGGTTTCAGGGATTTCCCGACTCAAGAAAAAGTCTACGCGGACAGCTATTCCTTTTTGGATACGACTCGATCGCAGCAAGATCAGCAGACTTCGGACCTTTCTCGATCGACGACATTGAATCTGTTCGACGCTGCGTCGAAGAACAGGTCTAAGCTCCTCGAATTTCTGCCGACTTAACATTTCGTCGATTCATCACTTTGATTCAACCAGGAATTTGATCCCATGCAAATCGTCGGAATCGCGTTTCTCCTCTTCGGCATTCTACAGGTTGTTGGTGCGATCAGCGGTTCTCAGCTCTACCACGGGCTGCCTCATTTTCGGCGTTCAGAGCGTCTGTTCGGACGTGCGACCGCCGTGAGGTTTCATATCGTGTTTGGACTGGTCAATGCCCTGATTGGCGGCCTGATCCTGTCGAGAGTGTGATCGCGTCGCCAATTCCGAAATGTGTCCCTTTTGATAATACGGAACAAGCCTGATGAATGAACTCGATTCAAACGACTGGTTTCGCAATGCATCTGATCAGGTCTTCCGTGCGGTCGGAACGGCCGCGAAAAAGGATCTACAGCAGGATTCTTATGGGACACAAATCAGTCAGCTTGTTCAAAAGGCTCAACTGTTAACGGACTCAATCATTCGCGATACGGTTGAATACGGGCCTATAAATCATCATCCCGTCTGCGCTGAGGGGTGCAACGCCTGCTGTCACCTTCATGTTGTGGCCCATCCGATGGAGGTCATCGCCGTCGCAGAGCATCTGCATCGAACGACAACACGCGAGGAACTCGGTGAAATTCAGCAGCGAATCAATCAACATATCGATCAAACTAATGGTCAGAATGCTGAGGCAAGACGGAGCATACGCCCTGCTTGCCCGTTGTTGAAAGACGGGCGATGCGAGATCTACTCAGTCCGGCCGATTGCTTGTCGCGGCTGGAACAGCCTCGATCGAAACATTTGCGATGCCGACCTGGCCGATCCGTCATTAAAAGCGGCGACGCCGGTCAACCTTGGACAATATGTGATGGCGGGACGCGTCGCCGAAGGACTTGCGGCCGCAAGCTTTTCTCTTTCTCTTGAAAGTCACGCAATTGATTTTGTCAGAGGACTTCGAATCGCTTTAGAAGATCCGGAGCTCTCTGCACGACTGTGGCGAGGTCGCGGTGATGTGTTTAGTGCCGCTGTTAACGATACCGTCTTTCCAGGTTCGCAAAACGTCGAAGAAGAAGACGCTCGATTGTCGCTTTGGAATTCTCTTTAAAAATCGCGACCAAAACGAATCAAGACCTCGAGATTTCAAGAGACGACGTCGAGCGCCTCTTTCACGTTTATCATGGGGATATTAGCCCTCGATCACTCTCGCAATGTCCGAGATTCGACATAAGATTTTGAAGTTCTCACCTCTTAGAAATTCAAGTTATCCTCGCGAGTCACGCCCTGAAACGCTAGCTGGTCACGCGAACAATTCAACTCGGGCTAGGGATTCAAACGATGCAAACATGCCCTCACAACTGAAGTATTTTCCGTTAATTGAAGAGGAGAGCAGGTGCTTAAATTTCGAAAGTTACGTGTCGCTCGATTGCCGTCGGCTCCATTGCTCAATCGGCCAATTTTGCATTCTGAACGCCCAGCCTCAGTCGTTCGATGCAAACAGCCAGAAATTGATTGGTTGTGGAAGTTCCGTGCGATTCAGTTATTTCCGACGTGGAATTTCAGCCTTCTGAAAGACCCGGTTCATGAAGTCGTAACAGGCTTCAGCTGCCGTCGCAGCGTCGTAGCCAGGTCGTCGGAAGACTTGAGAGCTGACTTCGCAGCAGACATTGCGACGGAACCCCGCAATATAAAATGCGGTCAGGATTTCCGCATGGTCAAACGAATTCGCTTCGCCGGGCAAGGCAAACTCGAACTGATCCCCTTTTTTCGCCACGTCTTTCACGACGATCTGAACTGTCGTCGGGAATGCCATTTTGACTGTCTCGACAATCGAAAGACTTCGCATCGCATAGTGACTGTAGTCATAAATCATCCCCATCCAGGGGGATGATCCGAGTTGCTCAAGCAGCCACGCTCCCTGTTCCGGATTCGACATCGCACCGCTACGATGAGGTTTGACCGCAATGATTGTTTTTGTCGATTCGGCAATTCTCCGCCAATCACCCAGCCGGTCACGATAAAGCTCTTTCTTATCGTTCCAGCTACCTCCTCCAAGAACGGTTTGAATCAGCGGAGGCGAATCTGGCGCAAGATCATGTCCCAATTCTGCAGCCAGCTTCAGTCGTTCCAGCGACTTCTGATGTTCAGCGTCGGTCGCTGAGGGAGGAAGGTTTTCCATGAGTGAGGTCAAAGTCAATCCGGTATCACCCAGCAATCGCCGGACGGTACCGCGCCGCTCTCCCCTCAGCTTTTCCGGGGAGGAATCCCATTCCGGAATGACGGTCAATTCGAGTGCGTCATACTTCAAGTCAGCAATCAGACGGATTGCTTCTTCGGTCTTGTATGACTGCATGCCGTAATTGCCGATGGCCAACATCAATCCTTTGGGTGGATCTTCTGGAGGTTGTGCGTACCCATTGCTGATAGCGGTCGCGGCAGCGCCGTACGCGACCGAGCGACAAAATACACGTCGTGTGAGTAGTGGTGTCATGGATTACCGCGAAGTGAGTATAGCACTGAGAACCTTGAGTTCGGTCGGCCAAAACGCGCCATCATGAATTACGCAAACCGACCCTATCGTTGCATGGGGTTTCTTCTTTGTCAAAACTCCTGACTTCAGACGTTCGTCATTGTGTGCAGGGACTGAGTGAAGTATGAGCTTCGTCGCTGGGAAACGGTATCCAGCGCGCCACGACTCGAACTCATATAGAACAGCTGCGTGTTTCGTTGTCTGACGTTCGTCCCCGGTGATATATTCGGGCGAACCATAGTAATTCCTCGCCGAACAAGCTTGTGTTTGTCTCCTTTGATCACAAAACTCATCAGATCGAGACACCCGCGCTCTGAAACAATTTTTATTGAAAGTGACATTAGCATGGCATTCTACCAGATTTCCGACGGCATCCGTCCACCATTCCAGATTGGTTGCCAGAACTTCAATGGCTATGGCGGTAATTCACCAGTCCAGATTGGCAGTGTTGTTGATCAGACCAACAACATGGTCGGAACATTCATTTGCGTCGTCGGCTCGTCGTTCATGATCCGTTATTACCAGCAAACCTACATGTTCTACCCTTGGCAAGGTTATTGGGTCGACGATCAGGGACGCAGCGGACAGTGCGAGATGGTACGGGTTTAAACTGCGCCCCGCACAGCCCGTTTGTGGATGTCGAATAATGGCTTCGATCAGGATGATCGTTCGCGCATTCAATAATGAGGCGAGGCTACAGCCGAACATCGAAACGGGCATGTGCCTAAAACAGGCAGTGATGAGGCGTAGACGAGTCCTGACCCCTTCAAGTCAATCCGCGAACGTTTTGCGAAATCGGACATTCGTGGATAGCGTTCCGTGGGGGACTTTGCCAGAGCGGTTGCACAGATTTCGTCGAACCCTGTAGAGCCCCCCGCTTGACGGTGGCTTGGTGGTTCGATTCGCCCGTGCAGGATCTCCTCGACTAACTCCGGTCCACCCTGGAATCGGTAGGGACGTCTGCCTGTAAGCATTTCGTAAAGAATCAGCCCAAGACCGAAAACGTCGGATGCTGAACTATTAAGCCACAAGTCGCCTGTGATTCGCTCAGGACTTAAGTAACGAGGATTTCCGTAGACACAAAAATCGGGCTCCAGCCATTTGACCTGGATGAAGTTTTCTCCGATGAGGAATGGGGTCGTCTCTGCGTCAACAAGAATTGTTCCTGGTCGGAGGTTGAAACAGTAAAGATTTCGCTGGTGTGCGAAATCCAAAGCCTCTGCCAACTTGATAATCAACCCGGAAGTTTCATCTTGCGTCGGTCGCCTGACAATACAGAATTCGTGCAGTGAAGGTCCTTCAACGTATTTCGACAGGACATAGCAGGGGAAATCATTCGTGCTTCCAACGTCGTAAATGGGCGCGATATTCGGATGGTTGAGTCGGCAACAATACGAGCCTCAGCGAGGTAAGCCGATGTGTCGATCCGGTCGGCCTTCGGCACTTTCACCGCCACACGTGGGCAGGGCTGATCGTGATCATATCCGAGATAGACAACGCCAAAGCGACCTCTTCCCAACTCTCGTTCGATCTGGATGTGACCAATTTGTGGGAAAGTTGAACCACGATCATTGCAACCAGATGCAAGTAAATTCAGGTCAGTATCGTCGACGTCCTTCATGAAATCGAACCTGGAAGTTGATGATGATAGCTGTTTTCAAAACTGCAACGAATCGAATTAGCAGTGATTTCGAGACGGACTTTGCCTGATCCGATTATCGGCAGCGTGTCAGTCGTCTGTCTACGTCGCGTTGTTGTCAGGGCGGGCCAGTCGTCGGAGTGTGTTTCTTTGGTTTTGGAATGATAGACTCACCGAAAGTGTCAAATTCACCGTTCGGTTTTTGAGGGGCTCGCATGTTTTTCTGGAGGATGAAAGAGAAACCCGAAGGCGAGATTTACGACTGGCTCCAGTCAAATAAAGAGCAGGTTCGAGTTGGCACGTCATCTTACATGGGAAACCCCGTCAAGGACACGACGGAGTTTACTCAGTACGTCTACGTTGTCTCTCTGCCGGGTATCACGCTGATTGGCACAACGCCCCATTTTTTGCCGACATCTGCAAACGGTTATCTCAAAATGACCCGATGCAAATATGGCCTGATCTCACTTTTATTCGGTTGGTGGTCGTTACCGTGGGGACCCTTATTTACCTTACATGCCCTGTATGTCATTCTCAGCGGTGGTCGAAGGCGGACTGCTGAAAGTCTGCTTCAACTCTTGGAATCGGGATGGGACGGGCCCCGTAATCTGTCTGTTACCGCTCACCGTAAAGATCTTCTCTCGGTTTCCGATGACGCGCTGGCCGAAATTCAGGCTCGGATCCTGAAAGGAGATTTTCCCTCGGAGATCGGTGTCCGCATCGCTCCAACACAATGGGCCGACAACGAAGTTGAGATCTCGTTCGATTATCCCGTCAGTGACGGTCGAGACTGGGTCGGTGAAGCAAGAGGTCTTTTGCTGCTGGTTGATAAAAATGACGAAAATCAACTTTCAGGATGTCAGCTCAGCTTCCGCGACGATGCCTTCACGGCAAGACCCATTTGGATCTGATCGCATGTACATCACCCGGCCGCGACGGCCTTACATCAAAGAGAGCTGATTTTCTCAAAATAGCTGTTATCGCTCAGATGTTGCCAGTTTTTGTTGTTCGAAAACGGCAAGTACTGGTTTTCGGGAAGTTGAATGCCAAAACGTGTTTCGTTTGCCCCGGAAGTCCGATAAACTACAGTTGATGGGACTGCGCATGAATTTGGGTGAATCGGTTGGTTCCATTCGTTCGGGACGTCTTTTTAGGCCCGGCAAAGGACTGTTAATGATTTTCAGACAACAACGGTGTGACTCCTGCAACGTTCTTGTAACGTTGGTGGCGTTTTGCGCCGGTTTAATGTCATATCACTCGAACGTTCAGGCTGATGGGAACACCGCCTCGGCGGTAATTACTTTTGAATCGGATATTCAACCCCAGTTAACCCGTCTGGGTTGTAACGCCGGTGCCTGTCACGGCAAGTCGCGAGGCCAGAACGGGTTTGCCCTTTCGTTGCTCGGTTTTGATTCCGATTTCGATTACGACGCGATTGCTCGTGAAGGGCGTGGTCGCCGGGTTTTCCCTTCATCTGCAGAGGAAAGTCTCCTGTTGCGCAAGGCGACTGGGCAACTTCCGCATGGCGGCGGCAAGCGGGTTGATGTCGGCAGTTCGACCTACGAAGAAATTCAAACGTGGATTCGGAACGGAATGCCACGCACTCCTGCTGACTCTCCGAAGATCGTTCGAGTAGTGACTGAACCGTCCAGCCGCAGCCTGATTCCGCTCGAAAAAGTTCCCTTGCACGTTATCGCTGAATATAGCAACGGACGCCGTCGTGATGTCACGGAAGCAACAGCCTTTCAATCCAACGATCGGACGATTGCGGCGATTACGGCATCAGGTGACGGGATCATTCAGGCCGGCCCTGTTCCGGGCGAAGCAGCCATCATGGCGCGTTACATGAATCACATCGCCGTATGTGCCGTGACGATCCCCCTACCTGGAACGGTTCCTGACTCGGCGTATGAAACGCTGCCGCGAAACAATGCCGTCGACGAACTGGTCTGGAAAAAGCTGAAGTTGCTGGGGATGCTCCCATCCCCCCCAACAAATGACGCAACCTTTCATCGGCGAGCGTTCCTCAGGACCATTGGTCGGCTGCCAAGTGTCGAAGAGACGCAGGCTTACCTGGCAGATCAAAGCTTTGACAAGAGAAAAACGCTGATCGACCAATTACTCGAACGCCCCGAATATGCGGACTTCTGGGCGAATAAATGGGCTGACTTATTGCGTCCCAACCCTTATCGAGCCGGTATCAAGGCCGTGTGGAACATCGATGCCTGGCTGCGCGATGCCTTTCGAAGGAATATGCCTTATGACCAGTTCGTCCGCGAATTGATCACGGCACAAGGGAGCACCTGGAACAACGGTGCGACCGTCATTTTTCGCGATCGTCCCGAAGCGATCGAGATTGGTTCATCAGTCAGCCAATTATTTCTCGGTGTCCGGTTGGAATGTGCCAAATGCCATCATCATCCGTTTGAGGTCTGGAGTCAGGATGACTTCTTTGGGTTCGCAGCATTCTTTTCGCGAGTCGGTCATAAAGGGCAGGGGTTGTCGCCACCCATCTCTGGTGGCGAAGAGAGCATTTATTCGAAACCGTCCGGCCAGTTAAATCATGGACGAACCGGGTTACCTGTCCTTCCAAAGACGCTAACAGGAGTGCCCCTGACACTCGGACCTGATGAAGATCCTCGTGAGGCTCTGGCCGCGTGGATGACCGATTCATCGAACCCCTATTTTCCCAAGGTGATGGCAAATCGAGTCTGGGCCGAAATAATGGGGCAGGGGCTTGTCGATCCTGTGGATGACATCCGCGCAACCAATCCCGCGTCGAACGAAGCGTTGCTCGATCACCTCGCCTTTGAATTTCGTCAGCAGGGATATGACATCAAGAAGTTGATCCGTCATATTATGACATCGCACGTTTTCGGGCTGAGCTCAACTCCGACCGAACGCAACATTTCCGATATCAAAAATTTCTCACGCTATTACCGGCAGCGAATGCGAGCCGAAGTCTTGCTGGACGCGGTCAACGATGTGCTGGGTGTCGAAGAAGACTTTGCCGCTTTGCCACCAGGATCACGTGCCATGCAGCTATGGACCTACCGGTCGTCTTCACTTTTTCTTGATACATTCGGAAGGCCGGACCTGAATCAGGACCCTCCTTGTGAACGGTCCGTAGAATCGACAACTCCACAAGTTCTCCACCTGATGAATTCCCCGGCTCTAAATCGCAAGCTGGGTCTCGACACTGCTCGGCCCGCGAAACTGGCCGCGAGTAATAAATCGAGTCAGGAAATTGTGGTCGAGGCCTATTTGCTCGCGTACAACCGACCTCCCAACTCGGAAGAACAGCAGATCGCGATTGCCTTCCTGTCCGAGGGTGATCAACGCCGCCGAGGTATTGAAGATTTGTTCTGGACGCTGCTGAACACTCCTGAATTTTCGTTTATTGACTGAAGAGACCTGAAATGACCACACATCGAAATTGCGAAGGGTTGCAAAGACGCGACTGCTTGAAGCTGGGCTTGGGGAGTTTGCTTGGAGGTGGGTTCGTCGATTCGCTTCGAGTGCGTGGACATGCTGAAGACCAGATCACCCGCAAAACAAGCTGTATTCTGATCTGGCTGGACGGTGGTCCGAGTCACTTTGAGACGTTCGATCCGAAGCCGAACGCTCCTGCCGAGATTCGGGGGGAATTCCAGGCGATTCAGACCAGAATTCCTGGTGTCCTCTTTTCCGAGAACATGACGAAACTGGCTTCGATCAGCGACAAGCTGACGATCGTTCGTTCGGTCAGGCACGATCAGAACAATCATGGAGCGGGCAATCACTATATGACGACCGGGGCACCAACGCGGATTCCGGTCAGTTGCGGTGCGTTTGTCAGTTTTCATCCCAGCATGGGATCTGTGGTCTCGTTTGAACGAGGTGCTCGGGATGGTCTGCCTCCCTATTTTTCGATCCCCGAGATGTCACGTTCCGGCGGTCCGAATTTTCTGGGGGCAAGACACGCTCCGTTCGTCGTAAGTGACGATCCGAACCAGCAATCGTTCATGGTTCGCGATGTCACGATTCCCAAGGACCTGGATGATGGTCGTGCCGTCAACCGCAGGAAGATGCGATCTCGCCTGGACCAGTTCGTTCGCTTTCATGATCAGGCTGCGGGTGATCCCGTGATGGGCGCCGACGAGAATTACCAGCAGGCCGTCTCGCTGATGACGTCTGCTGCCGCTCAACGGGCCTTCGAGATGCACCGCGAGCCAGGCCAAATACGAGATGCCTACGGACGGAATGCGTTCGGTCAACAGGCGTTACTGGCCCGCCGATTAGTGGAAGCGGGAGTACCGTTCGTGACCCTTTATAACGGCGGATGGGATCACCATTCGAACATCTTTCCGGCATTTCGAACGCAAGGTCAAAAGCTGGACGCCGTCGTCGCGAGGTTGATCGAAGATCTTGATCAAAGAGGGATGCTGGAAACGACACTGGTTATTGTAATGGGCGAATTCGGTCGGACGCCGATGATTACCACGCTGCCCGGTTCCACCACCCCAGGTCGAGACCATTGGTCGAGTGCAATCTCGGTTCTGGTTGCAGGGTGCGGTACGCCGCGAGGTCAGGTGATCGGAGCCACCGATCCCCGGGGATATGCTGCTGTCGAGAAGGTCTATGCACCAGAGAATCTGGTTTCGAGTGTTTACACGAAACTGGGTATTAATCCCGACAAAATCCTGTACACCGCTGCTGGAAGACCGACGCATCTGGTGAGTGACCCACGTCCGATCGCAGAATTGATGTGATATGAATTCGGGAGTGGAAAATCACAGACCCTATCGATCGAATGAGACCTGTGAGACCTTTTCGACTGATTCTTGCGAATGGCAGTTGCGGTTTGGAGAGCACTTGAAGGACACCACGGCATTGGCAACAAACTTGCATACGCGGGTCGTCGTTTTTTGTTTTGCGATGATATTTCCTGTTGGCAGCATCATGTCAGCGCCACCAACGCTGACGAACGTTTTTCCTGCGGGTGGGCAACGTGGAACGAAGGTGATCGTAACATGTGCGGGAAGCTTTACATGGCCTGCGAAAGTCTGGTCGCCAGGTATCGATGTGACACCGTCTGCTGAATCGGGGAAACTCGAGGTTTCCATTCCCGCAGATTTAGCTGTGGATCGGGTTTGGATTCGACTTTATAATTCCGAGGGAGCTTCGGCACCATTTCCATATTTAATCGGCGCTTTAAAAGAGCTGAATGAAACCGAACCCAATAACAGACCGCGAGACGCTCAGGCCGTAGCGGATGCCGAAACGATCGTCAACGGAGTCCTGAAGGAAGCCGATGTCGATTGTTTCGCGTTCAAGTTGGAGGCAGGCCAGACAATTGTCGCTGCGGTTGACGCAAACACCCGACTCGGCTCACCGATGGATGCGGTCTTGCAGATTGTCTCGCAAGATGGAATCGTCATCGCCGAAAACCATGATGATCTTGGTCTTGACCCGCGTCTCGCGTTTACAGCCGGGTCGGCTGGTACCTACGTCGCTCGTTTATTCGCCTTTCCCGCAGCGCCCGACGCCAGTATTCGCTTCAATGGGGGCGCAAATCATGTTTATCGGTTAACGCTGACCCGGGGACCCTATGTGACGCATTCGATTCCCTTATCAACGTCGTTAGATGAACCTGCCTCAGTCGCGGTTGCGGGATGGAATCTGCCAGCCGAAATCAAGTTGAATGTGATTCCCTTCGGCGGGGAACGATTTACGGATTACCAGGAATTCGAAGTTCAGGACGAACTGCGTCGATCATCGGATGCAAAAATCGGTTTTGCCTTTACGCCAGATTTTTCAATGGCCACACGTGTCCGTATGATATCACAAGCTGTAATTGCCAATTATCAAACAACAGACCCGAAGATCCCTCTGGCGATTCCGGTATTGTCTTCGGTGACGGGATGTCTCAAATCGCCTCGACAAGTCGATCGTTACACGGTTTCACTGGAGAAAGGACAGCAGGTACTGATTTCGGTCGAAGCTCATAGCCTTCACTTGCAGCTTGACCCCGTGCTGACCATTTCGTCCCCTGATGGAAAGGTTGTTGCGGAACTCGATGACAAAGGTTCGACTCATGACGCAATGATTGCACACACAGCGACGCAAGCCGGCGACTATCGACTAGCGGTCAGCGATCGGTTTCGGCAGGGAGGTGACCGTAATTGGTATCTTCTGACCGTCAAACCAGAGCAACCCGATTTTGAACTTTCAGCGACCAGTGACGCGATCATCGTGGCTCCTGACAAGCCAGCAGAAGTGACCTTGAAAGTTCAGCGTCGCGGTACTTCTGCGGAATCGGTCGGTCCAATTACAGTTCAAGCGACAGGTTTGCCTGAGGGTGTTTCATCCACAACCGTGACATCCGAAATGACGGGTGCCACGGCGACCGAAGTGAAATTGACTCTGTCGACGACGGGGTCTGCATTTTCCGGTCCCGTACGAATTGCTGGTAAAGCGACTCAACCCAAAGAGATCGAAAGATTCGCAAGAACACCATCAAAGCTTGGAGTCAACTTTCAAACGATCTGGCTGACGGCAATCGAAAAACCATAAAACGTGACGGTAAAGTGCGACTGGTTGACCAAAGACGGCTGATCAGTCGAACTCAATAAGTTCGGAAAAGCCGTCCTCGTTCTGATTGCCGGGGCTTCAGATTCCCTTCCAGAAACCCAACTTTTCACTCTCATCGAGATCAATGTGCCATGTCGCCCGATCCTTCGACAGGTTCACGGCTACCGTAGAAACTATAAAGGACGGGCATCAGATAACGGGTCAGAAAAAGCGTAGTGATCATGCTGCCGACCACGACGATTGCCAGTGGCTTTTGGCTTTGAGCACCGATTCGAGTAGACAATGCCGCAGGAAGCAGTCCCAGGATTGCCGTTAACGCAGTCATCATCACTGGTCGCACTCGTTGTTCTGCCCCCGCCATAATGGCCTCTCGCAGGGGAAGCCCGTGGGCACGATGGGCATTGAACGACGAAATCAACAGCAAGCCATCCATAATTGCAACACCGAAGATTGAAGTGAAACCAACTGCGGCAGCGATGCTGAAGTTCGTCCCGGTCAAAAACAACGCCCAGATCCCTCCTAGTGACAACGCTGCGACGTTCATCAGGACGGCAGACGCATCGAGCAGGGAATGGAATGCGATGTAAAGTAACAAAAACACGAGAAGCAATGATGCCGGAACAATCATCAGCAGCCTCCCCTCGCCCTCTTCCATGTTCTTGAATTCACCACTCCATTCATCTCGATATCCGGTCGGAATCAGTTTACGGACGGTTGCTTGAGCTTCTCCAACGGCGCCCGCGAGGTCTCGATCTCGAACACTGAATTTGATTGCGACCAACCGTTGTCCTTCTTCACGTGAGACGATCGAAACTCCGCTTCTGACAAACTGTCCGTCTGGACTAAGCGGGCCATCAGGATCAATCCCCTGCGGCGTCACCAGATCGCGAAGTCGTTCGACCGGCGCAGTCAACGTTTCAGGCGGTGCAGCGCTGCGTGAACTTCCTGTAATCAGTGGCTGAGCACTGCTTGAACCCGCCGCAGACAGCGAGGTTCCGTTAGCCGAAGTTGTTTGATAAGGGACGATGACGACGTTGTCGGTAACGACGACGGGAATATCAAGAATACTCGAGAGATCGCGTCGAAGTGGCTCGGGCCAGCGTACCACGATGTCGAAGGATTTTTCACCTTCGATCATGGACGAGACGGTCTTGCCACCAATTGCCGTCTGAATCACATCATGGACATCGGCAACGCTGACGTTCCAGAGGGAGCACTTTTCGCGATCGATTGGGAGTTCAACGTTCGATTGTCCTTTGATTTTGTAGTAGCCGACGTCCTTTACCCCAAGGACGTTCACCATAGCCGCGACGGCTTGCTTGCCGAGTTCTTCCAGGCGATCAAGGTCCGGTCCGATAATTTTGACCGAGTTCTCCCCTTGGACTCCAGAAAGGACTTCGAGCACGTTATCCCGAATCACCTGCGAAAAATTCCAGTTCACGCCAGGCAGAGCGGCATTCAGCTTGTCACTTAATTCGGCAACCAACTCGGGCTTTGTCCTTGGGCGCATCGGACCGAACAGCCATCTTCGCCAGCCTGTTGCAGGAAGCGTCGGAGACCATTTCTCCTGAGCCTTCAGTGGAATAAAAAATTCCGAGCTATAGAAACCAGTAGGATCAGTGCCCGATTCAGGTCGACCAATCTGATTCACGACGAGTTCCACCTCAGGAAACTGCCTCATGATTTCCCTCGCTGTCCGAGAGTTTTCGGCGTTTTCGGCAAGGGAAACGCCGACCGGGTAAATGGCGCGTGCCCAGATATGACCCTCTTCCAAAGGAGGCATAAACTCGCGGCCAAGAAACTGAAGTGAAGCAATCGTTCCCACAATCATAGTCGCAAAAATGCCGACGACAATCCAACGATGATTCAGACAATGTTCAAGGTTTCGTAAATACCCGCGCTTCAGGTATCGCACGAAAAAGTTGTCTCCGACTTCTTTCATGTTTTTGAAAAACAGCATGCACAAGACCGGAGCAATTGTCAGTGCCAGGAGCAGGGCACCTCCAATTGCAAAAGCGTAGGTTTCAGCCATCGGACGGAATAGCTGTCCTTCAGGGCCACGCATAGTGAATAGCGGCAGCATTGCACAGACCATGATGATCGTCGAGAAAAACAGCGCCCGCTGAATCTCCGTGGAAGCACGCACAATTCGCTGGGAAAGTGGTAAGTCTGCGTATTTTCCGCTGCTGAGCACACGGTGAATGTTTTCGACCATGATGACAGTCGAGTCGATAATAATTCCAAAATCGACCGCGCCGATGGAAAGCAGATTGGCAGACTGTCCCCGGAAGTACAGCACACTAAAGGCGAACAGCAGCGCCAGTGGAAGATTGATCGCGATAATAATCGCGCTGCGAACATCGCTGAGAAACATCAGCAGAATCACCGTGACAAGACAGATACCAACGAGAAGGTTCTCTTCCACTGTCTCGGTTGTCGTTTGAATCAAAGTCGTTCGATCATAAAAGACATTGATTTGAATGCCGGGTGGTAATGCGCCGGGGCTGGTGTTCAACTCGTTGATCTTTGCTTTGATCCTTTCCAGGGCCGGTAATGACTCGGCTCCTTTACGAAGCAAGACGAGTCCCTGAACGATTTCGTCTTCGTCAGTCCATATCCGATTTCCCTTTTCGTCGAGGACCAGTTGTCCTTCGGCATCGACGCTTGGCCGACTAAGGGCGACTTTGCCGAGTCGGGTAAGATGGTTGACGACAACTCCTTTTGCCTCCGCTGAAGACTCGCCAGGCTTGAGAGGGCCTCCTTCGACGATATCATCAACTCGAATTGGTAAGTTATTGGTTGATTTGAGTGTGATTTTGCGGATTTCCAACAGTCGTCGCTCGTCTTCCATTCGTAAATGTCTGACGGCAGTTTGGGGATCTTTCAGTCCCAGAATCCGCTGCACGGGGTCACGGCCACGACCAATCAATCCGATTCCCCGCACGACTGCTGCCATATCGCCCTGTGTCAGATAGTCTCCACTCACATTATCGTTGCTCGCCGCAATCGCCTTTTGAAGTTGCTCGAGAGTGACGCCGTAACGCTTCATCCGGTTGGGGTCGGGGCGAACTTCGTATCGCTTCATCGTCCCCCCCATACTGACGACATCAACAATGCCGGGAATCCGTCGAAACGTTCGTTCGAGGGTCCATGTCTGGATGGATCGCAAATCATTCAATGAGTAAAGCGGGTGGCCTTCTGCATCTTCAGGGCACGTTAACGAGTACCTCAGGATTTCTCCGATCGGAGACCGGGGTGAAATCTGTGGAGAAACGTCGGAAGGAAGATCCGCGATTGAGATCCGATTGATGACTTCCTGACGTGCTGACAGATAGGGAAAACCATACTCAAATTGTGTGTTGACGTAGGTGAGTCCGAAAAGTGATTTGGTTCGCAAACTCTTTAGCCCCGGCATTCCGGACAACGCGACTTCAAGCGGCACGGTAACCAGTCGTTCCATTTCCTCGGCTGATCGACCACGGTTTTGAGCGATAATTTCGACGATCGCTGGCGCAGGATCGGGATATGCTTCAACGTTGACACTTTGGAACGAATGCACACCTACGCCGGCTAAAGCGATTGTTGCCAGTATCACGATCAATGGATTGCTGACAGACCACTTAATCAGTTGTGCAACCATGTTCTTGCCTTTGTCTTCGCGAATGGGAGAGATTTCACCCGATGACCCGTGTTTTCAATCATCAACGCTGCGTCAAAATCAAATGTGAGAGCGATTGCTGACAGTCAGATGAGATTGCTCAGCGCTGCTGTAAATAGTCTTCGAGTTCAAGCAAGCCTCCGGCGACGACCAGCTCGTTGGGCTGAATCGCTTGCAATCCATTTTGTTTTTGTTCGTCGGTGAGTTCACTACGAACATAGATAACGTCGAAATAACGTTGAACGACATTGACCCGACGGCGATGAAAAGTCGGTTTTGATCCGTCCTCCCGCACGTACACGATGCATTCGTTGCCAGTGTCGATCATCGCGTTTGAAGGGATTTCGACAACTCCGCGCTCGACGGGGATTCCGACATCGGCTCTGACAAATTGATTTGCCAACAATTTGCGATCCGGGTTCTTGACCGTCCCAATCAACAGTGCCATATGTTCATTCGGGTCGATCATCGGCGAAAACCGATCAATCTCGCACTCCAGCTCTCCGAGAGACTCGTTTCCGGGGACGGTGATCGAAACCGTCAGCGGTTTGGGGAGCTGTTCCAGGACTGATAGATCCTCTTCATAGGGATGAAGCCAGACAGTGAGAACGCTCAGGTCAGCGATCTTGAACAAGTCGGCGTTGGCATCAACAATCTCGCCGACCGTCACTGCCTTGTCCACAATGACGCCACCTATGGGGGCGTAAACTGTGACGCGCGGCCAGTCTGCTGAATAGCTTTTCTCAGCTTCCTGACTTCGATGAATTCGATCAGCCGATTCTTTAACCTGCTGAATCTCTGAATCAGTGACCTGATACGCATGAAGGGTCTGTTCGGCCGTGAAAACGGTAATCTGTCCCTGCTCGACTTTGGCTTGTTGTTCCCTGTATTCCCGGTCAGATATCGCTCCTGTCGCTGTCAGCGCTTTGAATCGGTCCAATGTCTGCAAGTCGAGTCGAAGCTGTGCCAGAGAGGAGGCGAGTTGGCTCTTTTTCTCTCCCAACTCTTTACTCCAGATTACGGCTAACGGCACTCCTTCCTTTACTTCATCAAAATTCTGCAACGGCCGCGCTGGCGGAGCAAAAGGCTTTGATTGCAGCGACTGCAGACCTTTAACCGTCGCCAGTTCAAAAATCGTTCCGGGGAACCGAGCATGAACATGTGACAGACGGTTTGAGTCAATTGCTAATGAGCCCCGCAAATGGAGGACTTTTGAAAATCGAGGAATCTTCGCAGCAGTCGTTTTCAGATTCATGGCCTGAAGCGTATCGGCGGGCAATTCATGAACTTCCGAAAGGACCCGTTTCGGGACCGCTTCCTTCGCAGCGATTTGGCGCAATCGCTCGTCAGGTCTCTTTTCAGAGCGCCTGGAATAAATGAGTGCCCAGCTCAGTCCGATCGCAAGCAAAGTTGCAATTGCGAGAAGTATTGCTTTGCCGAACTTTTGTTTCCCAAACGGAATCGTCATCTTCATTCCTCACTGAACTCGGCAAATTTATTAAGATGTCTGTGGACTTCTTCAACTGATAGATACTTGTCAATTGACTTTGGCAGACGAACTCCTCTGTGAAGAGCAATTAAGCCAAAATCTCTCACGCAAAAAAGCCATTTTTCTACAAAAGCTGCAATTGAGACGAAAAAGCAAGTTAACGCAGTGTGCGCGAATAGAGAAGCGGCGAAAACCGCCGATCGCAATATCAGTAAATCGTCAAAGTCATTGAGCCACTTGCGTAGACCTGGAAAACTACGCAGGTCAAGCGAAAATCCTCGTTAATGACAACGAGATAATAACCGGAAAGACTAGATGTCTCAGCACATCCCTTACGATACGAAGGTTGCCACAACCAAGATTATCCTGCATAGGTAGCGTGATCGTCGCGGTCGGGATGATCGCAGGCTGATGCGTTCGAATTGTGTCGAGTGTAATGCCAGCTGGCTTGTACCGTTACGAACGAACTTAATTGTGCGGCGACAGGAACGTATGACTGTTCACGCTCCAAATCCGAATGAATCATCCCAATACCGATATACGGTCCTCAGGGTGATTCATTTGCTGGTCGTAACCGTCGTGAATCTGGCGATGATCTCAGGATGCCGTTCTGTCGACTCCCGATCAAACTCAAGCCGCATTTCGAGTCTGAGTGAGAGCCGGCAATCAAAAGTTGACGGCATTTCGAGTACGGGAACTCACCGCAAGCTGAAGGCCATTGAGGCGGGCAAGACAACAACGTCGAAAACAAGAGCAAGCCAGGCCGACGCTGAAGATGCTTCGGCAGTATCAGGTACCGCATCGTCTTCGGATCAAAAGAAACGATCCTCGTCGCAGCAAGGCTTTGATAAATTCGACACAGAGACGAGCTATTCCCAAGGTGATGTCGCATCAGATGGCAAAGGGGCGACGCGAAGTCAACCTTCCTTTGAGATCACACAAACAAGCGCCACAAGTCAGCCCTATTCCAGCGACGCTCACGATGACGGTTCTCTCATCAAGATCTTGAGCTTTAACGACAGTGAAAACGAGTTAACCGCCCCATCCAGAATTCTTAGTCGTGATGGCGGACCATCGCAATCACCTTCCCCGACTCAAGATCGTCCAAAATCACTGCGGCTCAAGTTCCCGACCGAGATTCCCGGCGCGGGGTCTCCGACGATCTCACTGCCTGTCACTGATCTGGATCATCCAGAGCGAAAACTGACAGCTATTAATACTCTGTTTCCACAGGCTGCCGATCCGAAGACACTCGACACACCGGTCGGGCCGGCCATGACCCTCGAAGAACTCGAGGACTTGGCAATGAATAACAGTCCGATTATCGCACAAGCACTTGCCGCGATCACAATGAATCAAGGAGCAACGATTCAAGCGGGGGTCTATCCGAATCCGGTAGTCGGTTACGAAGCAGATACTGTCGGTTCATCGTTCACCCGAAACTACGAGGGTGTCTATATGTCGCAGACCGTGAAAGTGGCAGGAAAAGTTCCGCTTCAACGTGCTGCTGCGAACATGGATCTAATGAACTCTCAATTGGCTTATGAACGAACAAGGCAGCAAATCCTACACGACGTAAGAACCGCGTACTATAACGTCCTCGTCTCGCAAGAGGCGAATCGCATCAACGGTGCCTTGGTTCGGTTCACGAATCAGGTTTACGCCATCATGATTGACCGATTGAAGAATGGCGAGCAGGCTGGTTACGAATTGGCTCAACTCAGAACCTTGGTCAAACAAGCCCAGACGATCCTGGTGAATTCTCAGAACCGGTTTGTATCTTCATGGAAACAACTCGCCGTGGCCACTGGTTGTCCCGAGTTGCCTCCATCGCCTCTGGAGGGTCGGTGCGATATCTCAGTCCCGAATCTGGATTATGATATTCTGCTGGAGCGTGTCCTCAGTGTTCATCCTGACTTACAAGCCTCACGAAACGTAGAAGCACAGGCAAGGTTGAATCTTAAGCTTCAAAAAGCCATCCCGATTCCTGATCCGACCGTCACCGGAGTTTTTCAGAACGACTCAACAGTTCCAGGCTATGGTCGTACTTCGTACAACTTGAACGTTTCGGTGCCAGTTCCATTTTTTGACAGAAATCAAGGAAATATCCGCACCGCTTTCGGAAAACTCGATATGAGTTCCCGACAGTACGCTGTCGCGACGAATCAATTGACGGGACAACTTGCCGACGCTTTTGAACGCTATCAAAACGGACGGTTTCAATCGGAGTACTACCGAACTCAGATTCTTCCCGACCTGGCCCGAGCCTATCGAGGGGTCTTCGACAGACATATTGCGGCTTCGGACAAGGTCGCATTCGGCGATATCATTGTCGCCCAGCAGAACTTGGCGGGAGGTGTCTCAGCGTACATCGCCTCGCTCGTCCTTCAGTGGAACGCCGCCGTCGATATCGCAAACCTGATGCAATTGAGAGACTTCCGAACCTTGTTTTCTGACTTGCCGCCGATACCTGATTCCTCCGACGATGGGACGGTACCGGCGGCACCCCGGGAAGGAGCTCAGCCATGAAGGCGTGGTTCGTTGCTCTTCTCATCGTTGGTTTGACATCGCCGAATGATCTGGCACACGCAGAAGACCAGGTTCCGAAGTCACCCGTGCCCTACGACAGCATTGTCCCACGGTACTTGTCGGAGGGTCCTTCGCGAATCGATGCGCCTGCAAAGTTCAACGATCATGACCAGGCTCTACCAACTCCATTAACCGCGGCTCCCCCCCCAGACCCTGAGTTGCCCACCTGGGGTCGATATTTAACCCCCAGCACCTCGCCCGTGTTGTCACCGGTGGAATACAGTCTCATCGGTCCTCCCACCGGGGTTGTCCAACATGCCGAGGATCAGGATTATCGAGCGGTTGTTTCTGATCCTAATACGCTTTTGAACTATGATGCACAGTTCGGCCAGAACGTCGACATTTTCCGTCCTGACGGGATAGCACCAATCGGCATGTTCGGTGACCATACTCTTCCTGCGGGGACGGCGTTTCTCTCGTACCGTTACCTTCAAAACTCGTTCGATCAGAATTATGTCGGTTCGCACCATACGGGGGTTCCAACTGCTTACCCATATGCACCGACCTGGATGATGCAGAATTCGCAGGTTGCACTTGTCGAATACGGTGCCACAGAAGACTTCACTGTGATGGCGTACTTGCCGTTTCAGCACAATGGAATCAACTCGCAAACATCCACGGGTAACTATCTCGCCACGTTTACAAACCCTGGTGACGTTCGAATTCAAGGATTGCTGGTTGTCAGACGAGGCGAACGATCGCAGTCTCACGTGAATTTTGGAGTCAGCATCCCCGTTGGTTTCCTCGAGCAACAGTCGGTCGGCGGCACGAATCCTCCGGAACCCTCGCAGACTGCCCCGAATAATCCCTACGCACTTCGAACCAGTTCAGGGACCTACGATCTCTTGCTTGGCTACACCTACAGAAAACAGACAGAATTTTGGACGTTTGGTGGACAGGCCAATGCCGTCATCCCAACTGGTAAAAATACGCTGGACTATGAGCTTGGAAATCAGTTTCAGTTGACGGGCTGGGCATCGCGACGCTGGACCGAACGATGGAGTACCTCGGCACGGTTAGACGGACACTGGAACGGTAATATTCGTGGTGCTGATCCACGTCTGGACGTGGCGCTGTCTCCTGTTAACCAGGCGAATGCCCAGGCCCGTCAGTACGTGAATGGATTGCTGGGTGTGAACTACTTGCTGACCCGTCCCGAGCACCGATTCCGCGAACAACGTCTGTTCCTCGAATCCGGAGTGCCGCTGTATCAATGGGTCGACGGCCAGCAGCTTGGTCTCACGTGGACATTAAATGCCGGCTGGGGCATGGCCTTTTAAACTTAAACGAGATCAGATCGCAACCGCTTCGTCCTCATTCCAACCGGGCGGAAGCTGATCCGACCCGAAACGCTCTTCAAGCCACGGGTCACCATGGTTGTGGTAACCCTGTTGCTCCCAAAGGCCCGGTTGATCATGATCGAGGAACGTCAGCGAACGACACCATTTCGCGCTCTTCCAGGCATACAGTTGCGGGACAACTAATCTCACCGGCCCCCCATGTTCGATGTTGATTGGGTCGCCGTCGTGCATGTCCGCCAGCAGCACATCTGACTGAAGGAAGTCGGCCAAGGGCATATTCGTTGTCCAACCGTCATCATTTCCCATGGCGATCACAAATTTGGCTTCAGGTTTGATTCCTGCGCGGGCAACTAGCTCACTGACAGCGACTCCTTCCCACATGTTGCCCAATCGCGACCACCTCGTCACACAGTGGAAGTCTGAGAAGACCTTTACGCGAGGCAACGCGCGGTACTGATTCCAGGTGAACGTAAGCGGGCGTTCGACAAGCCCGTTCACATCAAAGGTCCATTGCTCGACAGAGATCTCCGGGATGGGCCCCCATTGCAGAACTGGCCATTTTCGCGTGCGGGACTGGCCTGGCGGAATCCGATTCTCACGATACGTATCCGGACTGATGATCACTTCGGCGAGAACGTCGCTCGGTTCGACTGGTTCACCCGCTTGATATTTTGGGTCATGATCCAATTTAATTGCCTCTGCGAAATGGATTTGAGAACAGGGTTGCTGACGGATGTCTGTGACGACGGAAAATGGTATTATACGTAAAGAGTCTTGCAGTTTCCCATTTCCCTTCCGAAATGAATATTCTGTTGAATCTCGATGTGTGGGAGAAATCCGTCCGATTGTTGCATGCAACACGTCCGGTTACGCTCGCACATAAAAAGTAATAAGAACCTTGCACCGCGATCGGGTTGGACTGGTGAAATCGACTTCGCTGGAATGACTTGATACACACATTTTTGATGGCATTTGAATGAACCTTCAACTGAACGACCTCGCCTCTCAACTGATCGAAGACGTTAACGAAAGCCCCGAAGACTACCGAATCTCTCGCCGTGACGTGGAAAACAACGGGCTGCTGCTCGATTTCGGTGTGGAGTCCGAAGGGGGAATTGAAGCGGGTGTTGCGTTAGCAGCAATCTGCATGTCAGGTCTGGCCGATGTCTCAATGGTCCCCGGAATAATTGGCAACATCGGATGGCCTCATATTGCTGTTGAGACAGATGCCCCTGTTGCCGCCTGCCTCTTCAGCCAGTACGCGGGATGGCAGATTAACGTTGGTAAGTTCTTTGCGATGGGTTCCGGTCCGATGCGTGCTGTCGCTGCGAAGGAGCCATTGTTTGACAAGCTCTGGTACCGCGAAGAGGCCGACCAGATTGTCGGAGTCCTTGAATCAGGGAAGCTTCCCGATG
>CAIULL010000278.1 GCA_903899985.1 uncultured Schlesneria sp. | reverse complement strand
TCGGCCTAACAACTGGATCACGCGAGTGAATCAGGCCTTGACCAGGAAGGAACTCGAAGCGGTCCAGACATCAGTCACTCGAGGACGTCCCTTTGGCTCGATCTCATGGCAAGAAGCAACGGCTAAACAACTCGGTCTCGACTCCACATTCCGCAACCGGGGCCGCCCGAAAAAGATGATCGATCACGATAATTCCTGGATTATTGGACTTATCCCCTTTTCTTCAGCTTAACGCTCTCGTAGGCGATGAGCCCGTTTAACCCGCAAATAAGCAGTGTCCCCGGTGTTCTTCCGCAGGCTAATGCCCGGCAATTCTTTTCATATCTTTGATCAACAGAAACAGATGAAGCGGGTCCGTCGGTGATGGGACAAACCCGAAATACTCATAAAATTGACGAGCGTTGTCATCCATCGCATGAACTGCAAAAGCCCGTATCCCTGCGATTTCGGCTGCTTGCAACGTACGCTGCATCGCGTCTTTTAAGAGCCCTTTGCCGAGGCCGCGTCCCTGCCATGTTGTTGATACGGCCAGGCGAGCCAGCAACATGATTGGAATGGGATGACGTGCCAATCCCTTTTTCAATCGATCCGGCGCTTCTTCACACGCCACTTCGCCCACCGCTAGCGAGTAATACCCCACAACAGTCGCACCCGAAACAGCCAGATATGTCATGGCAGCACCGGCTTGCTGGCTGCTTAGTGCAAAACGGGCCAAAAACCGATTGAGTTCCTCGCGACCACAGTCAAAACCGTCAAGTGAATGGTCGGACCGAAGCTTTTCAATCTTCAGCGACGCACTCACGAAGTTGCTCCAGCGTCGAATACGCTTGGTTCTTGAAACAACCGCTTCAATCGCGGCAAATCACGCGGGGATGCATCCAGTGCCGTCAGAAACGCCTTCCACTGCTCAGCGCTTAGACCAAATCGGGTCCGGTCAGCAAGTGTTTCGTCGGCACGGACAAGAGCGCTTTCCAGCACAAATTCGCTCACAGAACGCTTGGAAACACTTGCCGCAGTCTGAAGTTTAAGCTTAGCCTCAGGTGAAAGTCGAAGGTCAATTTTGGCGGTGCGGACGGTTCGTTCTGCCATCGTCATCTCCTGTCACACTTAAGTCGGATGCGTTGAGTGAAGAATAACATTTGCGCCTGACATTGTCATGACAAATCCCGCCGCCGTGCCGAAAATTAACCCTTCTGGACAAAGCGTTTAAACAGCGTGTTACACGTTGGAATACATCAGGGTTGGCAAATCGCAATGGAAACCGATTTTGCCTTCGGCGTTCGTTTTACCGGGACTCAGGGGACACTGCTTTTTTCGCGAAAAAGCAGTGTCCCCTGAGTCCGCGCATGACGTCTACACATCGGCATTCCCGAGCGGTCTGGTCGCGAAAGCAACCTGCGACGACAATGGAAGCACAGACGCAATTACTTACGACTTGAGCGACTATTTGACCGGGAGAAGAAAAGGGGATAAGTCCAAATAGTCCTTGACAAGGGGCTATTTTTCAGAATATTCTCGCTGGTATGCCACGAACAGCACGCCAAGCGCCGGGGGGAATGATTTTTCACGTACTCAATCGTGGAAATGCCCGGGATCAGATTTTCGACGATGACGCTGACTATGCTGCGTTCGAAAAAGTCTTGGCAGAAACCCAGGCCGACGTCTTTGTGCGCATTCTCAGCTATTGCCTGATGCCGAATCACTGGCATCTCGTCCTGTGGCCGCT
>CAIULL010000277.1 GCA_903899985.1 uncultured Schlesneria sp. | reverse complement strand
TTAACCACCGCCGCAGGGGGCGGTGGGGTGGGTTCTTTGTCAAACCGTTTTAGGCTTTGTTTGAAAGGACATCAGGATCGATGCTGATATCGAAGATTTTTATCGATCACCTCGGGATCCCGCCCGGCCTTTCAAAGATGTTGAAGCACCTTATCAGAACGACGGATGAATTATGATTCGGAAATATCGATTAACGCTCATTCCACTGCTGCTTGCCGCGATTGTCGGATGTGGTCGAGTTGAAACCGTTCCCGATACCACTGGCGGGACAAGCGGCAAGATTCACAACGGCCGTGAGCCTTTGGTTGGTATCCAGGTGACCGTGCATCAGGTTGATGGTGATTCGACCGAGCCGGTCGGTGTGGCCGCATCGCGATTAGACGGTTCGTTTGAGCTCGCGACAATGGATGGGACTTGTGCGTGTCAACTTTCTGCGGGTGAGTACCGCTGCACGCTGGAATCGGCAGGCGCTCCGATTGTGATCCCGACGGAGTTTGCCAACCCCGTAACGACACCGTTAAAGATTGCCTTGTCAAAGGATGACGATCCGATCGATCTGAAAGTCCCACAGTTGAAGAATGATCGCTGATCGAACGGGTTATCAGCAGGTCGCTGGCAGCGAAAAGCCATTTGAAAGCAATAGAATTTAAGGAGAATCACAATGCCAAAATTGTTTGTTTGTTGTTTCAGTTTGCTGATCACCTCAATCGCGACGGCCCACGACAACTGGGTTGAGACTAATACGTCATTGGTCAGATTGGGTGACATTGTCCATGTTGATCTCAAGCTGGGAAATCACGGGAACGATCACCGGGATTTCAAACTCTCCGGCAAGGTATCGCTCGAATCGGGGCCGATTTCAGTCATCAATCCCAAGGGGGAAGAGTTTGATCTCAAGTCCCATCTGGTGGAAACCGGATTAAGTACCAAGGAAGGTTACTGGACTGGTCGGTACACGACGACTCAGCCGGGTCTACATATGGTGACTTCGACAACGGACGGCGTACGCGGCACGACTCGTTCAATCAAGAGTGCCAAAACCTGTTTTCTGGCCAGCGAGAAACTCGACGACGTTCCGGTCGTGAAATCAGGGTTTAACAAGCCGCTGGGTCACGCGCTGGAACTCGTACCGGTGACGAATCCCGTCACGGATGTGGGGCCAGGACAGCCGCTCACTGTCAAAGTACTGCTGAATTCAAAGCCTCTTAAAGCGGCTCGGGTTTCCTTCATTCCACGAGGTACGGTCCTTGCCGAGGGGTTTGATAAGAATTTCGAGGACGAAACGGACGTTGACGGGATCGCACGTTTTACACCGAAAGAAGGGAATGTGGTGTTAGTCGTCGTCCACCATGCGGCGCCCGATCAAAAGGGTGAGGGCTACAGTGACACAAAGTATTCAGCCACGTTAACCGTCATCGTGCCGCAGCTTGGCCTGAACTCGATCAAACCCTTGATCAAGCAATAAAGAACCAGCTGCTCCAACCTCGCGATACCCCTCACGTGTGGTGGGATGCCATCATCTCGGATGATCGAGCAGCTTCGGTATCAAATAACTATGTACCAACGGACCTCAGTGACGTCGGCGAAAAGGGAGGATTGTCGGGACATGAAGAATACGGCAGAGATATCGAATTCGCAGAATAACTGAGGGGAAGTTTCAGACGGAATCTCGCTGCCCCCAACTTCAATAGTCACTCAATTTCCACGACTTCACCCGTCTTCGAAAATTCGACGTCGCGGACTTTTCCTTTTTTGTCCTTGCCCCGAACTTCGAGAACTCCGTTGCTCTTCCTGACCGCTTGATCAAAAGTGACATCGGGAAGTTTTTCCTTGGCAATCTCTAAAAGGTTTTTGGGAACATCGTCAATCGAGATTGCCTGGTTCTGCGAGGCGCTACCGCAACCGGTGGCCATACAAATCAGAAACACTCCGCACACAAATGCTCGCATTAGAATTCTCCTATTGCTTCGCTTCCGGCTCGTGTCGAGAGAGCCCTGAAGGTGGCTTTGTCCATGGATGTGGAAAGAAACTGAACATGTCCGTCAGCGAAGACAAAATTCGCTCCGCCAACGTGTCGACTCGAAAAACAGTTGCATTCAAGGCCGTCCGAATTCGGCGGCCCTTCGAAAGTGTGTCCCAGGATCATACCCGAGGCGTTTTCAACGAGTGGTACAGCAGGTGAACCCGCCGGCGGGAAAAGCTGGGAACCGGTCACCGCACCGACCCAGGTCGCGACACACCACTTTTGTGATCTTTCACCGACCAGGAGAGTCCGGCTTGAGCCGTCCGAGATGTCACGAATTCCGATGCGGCTGTTGCGGAAGAAGATTCCATCACCGTCGATCCCCGGTTCCGGGATTCCGAACACGCCCACATAACTGGCAGACGCCACCGTACAAATTGTCGCCAGGGGATTGCCGAGTTTGTCTCGTGTCATGGCGACCCACGTTTTCTGAGCAACGTCCGACGGACAGTTCCAGTTATTGATCGAAGTTGTGCGTGCGGTCGAATTTGCCGGATTCTCAATCGGACTTTCGAAGGTGATTGTTGAACGAAGTGGTCCTTGATCAATCTCCGGAAGGATCATCGCCCCCCAGCCCCAACCGGGCCCGGTGTCGTTGCCGCTGGCGTCATAGTTCGAAACATATCCGGGTGGAAACGTGTTGCGAGATTCGTGGTAGTTCTGTAACGCCAGGCCAAGCTGTTTGAGGTTGTTCACGCAACTGGCCCGTCGAGCGGCCTCTCTTGCCTGCTGCACAGCCGGTAAAAGCAATGCGATCAGAATTGCAATAATGGCGATCACGACAAGCAGTTCGATCAGCGTAAAACCAGATCGTTGATCCGGAAATCGCGTGACTGGAGTTTTCATAAGGACGATCTTCAAATGCCGACAATTCCGCGCTGAAATACAGTTTCTTGAAAGTCAGTCTGTCACAATTCGAGCTGACTTTGCTGCGGTTTTTTAACGTATTCTCAAAGCGTTCGATAGCAACAATTGGAAATCAGGCCTCAAGCATCCAACCCGGATCATTCTCCAGGTTGGTCAGCAACTGGTCAGGCACATTTAATTGCTGATATCATCCAATTGGACTGGGCCACTGAACGTTTTGCGAACGGAGTGCAAGCATGTTATTCGACGCCAGGATTCTCGCTGTCACATTTCTAATGGCGGCTTCGAGCTCTCTCGCTTTGATGGCGGATGAACCGATCGATGTCAAACCAGCGCCGGTGAATCTGTTATGGAAACCGTTAAGAAATGAGTGGCGAGAGTGGATCGGGGTCTGTGATCTGGGATGGCGGAAGCGAATCACCGCCTTGTCAGTCGGACAAAACGGAGAGATCTGGGTAGGGACGTCCGATGGCCGACTGCTGTCGATGGCCGATGACAAATGGGTCGTGCAAGCCGAACTTCCCGGACTTCAAATCAGAAGCATTGCCACGGTCGTGCCAGAGACCGTCTGGCTGAGTACAAACGAAGGACTGAGACGCCTCGATTGGAACGACGGGTTGTGGAAACTGACGTCGTTTCGCAACTATTATCAGGGGCCTCCCGCGTTCGTCAGTGGAGGTTATTTCCCAGGCGAAGACGCAGTCCGATCGTGGGGGCATGTCGATCGTGTTTATATTCCGCCTCGGAAGGACACATATGCCCCGTTCGCGATTTCCACCGAACATGGGCTATTTTCTTTCGGGGGATATGGGATCGTCTGGCATCATTACCTGCCTCATTACTGGGGCGCGAACTCTGCATGGATGGATCTTCGAAAACTTGTCGCTCATCGCAGGCCGACCAGTATCGTTGAAGACGCAGATTCCCATCTTTGGATCGGGACTCATTGGGATGGAATCGTCCGACTCAATGGTCATGCTCGGGATTATCACGAACGTTCGCCAAATGAGAATGAAAAGGATGGTACCGAATTTACTTTTATCGATTCAAAAGAGATCGGGGTCGAATTCGACGAAGTTGTGTCTTTGGCACACGGGCTTGAGCATGGGATTTGGGCCGTGCTTGCTTTGAGCGATCAACGAGAGATCCTCGCTCGATTCGACGGCAACGCCTGGTCAACAATGCGTCTTCCTGGAAAAGGCGATCGAGCCAATTGCATTGCCGAAGTGAAGCCCGGAACGATTCTTGTCGGTTTGCAAGAGAATCGAAGTGGGTCGATCATCAATATCGATTGGGAAACGCAAAAGATAAAGCCAGTCAAAGGCCCTCAATACGACATTTTTGAGATCATATCGCTGCCGGATGGTCGAATTTTTACCGCGTCGCCGTACGGCCTATATGAGAAAAGTACGTCGAATCAAAATTGAAATTCGCGACCTGACTGACAACACCATGAAGATATTACGACCGGCATGATTTTCCTTTTTGTTTCTGGTTCGATGGTTGAACCAGTGATTTGTCGAGAATTGACAAAGTCCGAGTGGAAATCGAATTCTTGTACGATGGAAATGACTCAACGTTACCGTAATACTCGCTTATGGAAACCTTCTTACAAGTTTGGCCCGTCCTGTGGATGTCGCTGCAAGTCAGCGGACTTGCTGTTCTCATCAGTTCGTTGATCGGGCTCCCTTTCGGCGTGTGGATGGGTCTCAGCCAATTTTCCGGCAAGTCCTTGATTGTCAGTCTCGTTCATACAGGAATGGCACTACCCCCCGTGGTTGTCGGTTTGCTGCTCTACTTGCTTTTGTCTCGTAGCGGACCGTTGGGAAGTTTGGGATGGCTCTTCTCGCCCCAGGCGATGATTCTGGCTCAAATCGTACTTGATCTGCCGTTTGTCATCGGGATCACAATGATCGCCGTGGCGAGTGTCCCCGCCGAGTTGCCAGGGCAACTTCGCTCGCTGGGCGCGACTCCCAACCAGGTCCGTTGGGAAATCGTCCGGGAAGCACGCGCGGGTCTTCTTCTTGCCGTGGCGACGGCGTTCGGCCGAAGCCTGTCAGAAGTCGGAGCCGTCTGGCTCGTCGGCGGAAACATCGAAGGGCAGACACGAGTGCTGACAACTGCCATCGTCCTCGAAACAGGAAAGGGGAATTTTTCCGTCGCATTGTCGCTCGGCGCAATCCTGCTGATTGTGGCCCTTATCATCAACCTGTTTCTCGTCCGTTTCCAATGGCGGGTGCTTCCATGAACAGACCGCCCGTTTACGAGCTGGACGCCGTTTACAAAAAGCAAAGCGATTCGTTTTCCCTCGAAATCAGCAGGCTGGTGATCGCATCCGGCGAAACCCTGGGTCTTGTCGGGCCTACTGGAGCGGGCAAAAGCACACTCCTTCGACTTCTCTCCGGGCTGGAGATGCCTTCATCAGGAGCCATCAGTCTGTGGGGACACCGTCATGAAGGGAACAATATCGAATCACTTCGGCGAGTTGCCATGGTACACCAGCGCCCGCTGATGTTGTCGGAATCCGTACGGTATAACATCGAATATGGTTTGCACGTTCGACGAGTCAAATCCGCGCAGCAACGTTCTGATCCGATGCTGGAACGGCTCGGGTTAAGTCGTCTGGTTAATCAGGATGCTCGCACTCTGTCAGGCGGTCAATTGCAGTTACTGGCGATTGGAAGGGCGCTTGTGGTCGAACCGGAAGTCCTTCTTCTGGATGAGCCGACTGCGCATCTTGATCCTGCTAACGTCGCTCTGGTTGAGGATGTGATTGGCGAACAGAAGCAGCGGCTCGGAATGACCATCGTGTGGGCGACCCACAACCTGTTTCAGGCAAGACGGACGGCTTCGAAAATTGCGCTCCTGTTGAGTGGTCGATTGATCGAGATCACCGACAGAGAGACATTTTTTGACAGCCCGTCCGATGAAAGGACAAAAGATTTCGTTCAAGGGAAAATGGTGTACTGATATGTTTCGCAGCCCGAATCTCACGTTGTTGATGGTTGCTTGTTTCGTTCTCGGCTGTGCTTCCAAGAGCCCGCCAGCCAGAGAGCTTACGCTCGCCACGACGACCAGCACGCAGGACAGCGGATTGCTCGATGTTTTGCTTCCGGACTTCCAGCGTGAAAGCGGTGTCAAAGTGAAAGTCATCGCAGTCGGCAGCGGACAGGCATTAGAGCTTGGCCGTCGAGGGGATGCAGATATTCTTTTGACGCACTCGCCGCAGGCCGAGAAAAAATTTATGGAAGAAGGCTGGGGTGGTATAAGACAGGCTGTGATGCACAATGATTTTGTGATCGTCGGACCTGCGGAGGATCGCAACAACCTGAAGAATGCTCATACCGCGGCGGAGGCCTTTAAAATTATTGCAGAAGCGGAGCTGCCATTTGTGTCGCGAGGGGACGAGTCCGGCACGCATCAAAAGGAAATCACGATCTGGAAGTCGGCTGGTGTCGATCCCAACGGGGCATGGTACATCCGAGCCGGAGCCGGGATGGCTCAGACACTTCGAATGGCTCATGAAAAAAAAGCCTTCGTGTTGAGCGACCGGGCAACCTACTTGACGCTGAAAAATGAGCTCGAATTGGTCGTCCAGTTTGAAGGGGATGAACAGCTTCTGAATCACTATTCAGTCATGACGATCAATCCAGAAAAGCACTCGCACATTCATCAGGATGACGCCAAACGCTTCGTCGAATTCCTGATGTCACCGAACGCCAGGAAAACCATTGGGTCCTTCGGCGTCGAACTTTATGGCCAGGCATTGTTCGCACCAGATTAAAGAGGGACGCTGAAGCGGGGGAGCAAAAAAAGAAGCCGGGGATTCACATCCCCGGCTCGCCTGATCGTTGAAGTCGACTATGGCTTGAGCAGAATTTGTTTCTGCTGTCCGTCGCGGATCACTGACAGATCGAGCGACGCTTCGACGGGAAGTCTGGCAAGAAAACGGTGCAGATCGTCGATGCTGGTCACGATTCGATCGTTGACACTCACAATCAAATCTCCTTCTTCGATGCCACTGCGGCCGGCGATACCGCGAGGATCCACTTCCATCACCTGGACAGCAAAGTCAGAGACCAGGTCCAGGTCGATCACGATCGCTCTTGGTAATTGGACGACGGCGCCGACAATCCCCAGTTGCCGACGTCGGACTTTGCCGTGCTGCAGGAATTCTTTGGTAATCCACTGCACGGTGTTGCTGGGGACAGCAAAGCCAATTCCCTGAGCGAAAGCGATAATGGCCGTGTTGACGCCGACCACTCGACCTCGCGAATCGACTAAGGGACCGCCCGAATTTCCCGGGTTGATCGGGGCGGCGTGCTGAATGATATTGTCAATCAGGCGACCATCACTCGCTCGCATGCTTCGACCGACTCCACTGACGACTCCTGTGGAAACGGTGGAATGCAGTCCCAGGGGGCTGCCCATCGCGATCACCAGTTGTCCGACGCGCAGTGTTTGCGAATCTCCGATTCGAACATGAGGCAGATCACGACCCGACAATCGCAACAGGGCGAGATCGGTCGACGGGTCATCGCCGATGACCTCACAGTCCAGTCGGTCGCCGTCGGTTGTTGTGGCGACCAGTCGTGATCGTCCTCCAGCGACGTGACTGTTCGTGATGGCAAAGCCATCCGGCGAAACGATGAAGCCTGATCCCTGACCACCGTCGCTTGTGCCAGGTCGACCGGTAATCGAGATCACCGCCGGTGAAACGGTATCAACCACATGCATCACAGCACGCGAATAGGCGTCGAGAACATCTGTTTCGTCGGCATCGGGACGAGCCGGCCCGGCTGGCGAGCGGGTCGAATCGTCACGTTCGGCATTGTCGGCTGTTCGGAGAAAGTCCCAGGTGTCATCAGACATGGATCGCGTCGCTCCTTTTCTTCTGATTGAGATTCGTATCATTCAGAAGTATAGACGTGTCCACTTCCAGGTCCATTGGCGACGGAATTTCCAAGCGGAAACGGATCGCAATTCTCGGTGAAATCGTATCCGCGTCAGATCAGCCGAAATCGATTGACGGTCGACAGGGTCACATATGACGAAATTGTCTTTGAAGAATGCGAAGCAGAGCTTCAAGAAGTGGGTTCCCAAGCTGGAGCTTGGGAACCAGTTGCGCGTTCCCAAGCCGGAGCTTGGAAACCAGTTTCTTGTTCGCATCCTCCGGCTTGTGAGCGAGGCACTGGTTCAGGAAAACCGAGTTAGCAACATCAGGGAACCGATGGCCATCGCGAGGCCTGCGACTTCATAGGCGTTGAGCTTTTCCTGGAAAAACACGACGCCGATCGTCGTCAGCAACAGGACCATGGCGACGGAATAGACGACGCTGACCGTCGCGAGCTTCAGGTGCTTCATGACAAACAGCCAGCCAAAGGCGGTCGAAGCATAAAGGCAAAAGCCGATATAGAACCAGGGAGATCGAAACGAGTTTTTTTCCTGGCTCGCCAGCTTCAGGAAATAATCCCCGACGACTCCGATGACGCTGAACAGCAGGGTGACGACGACGGCAAGATTCGTTCGATGCACGGTGTTCCAATCGTTCTTAACGAGGTGACCCCAAACGGATTTCATCTGCCATAAAGCACTAAGATGCAGCGTTTTTTTCGACGCAACCAGATGGCAACGCCACCCCACCCCCTCTACGGGGGTGGTTAACGGGCCTTTGCCCTAGAATCTGAAATCGGGCCCACTAACGTTCAATGCGGCTGGTGCAAAGGCCCTGTTACCACCCTCGTGGAGGGGGTGGGGTTGCGTCTTTTATGCTTATTGTCCCTGCGGAAAAAGCGTCACGGTGTTCCGTGAAGTGGCTCAATGACAACAGCCGTTCCGTAACACAGCACTTCTGTGGCATTGCCGGTACTGACAACTTCGGCGGCATCGTAATTGACGCCGACGATTGCATTCGCCCCGACTTCCTTCGCGTGCTGAACCATCTGGTCATAGGCCTGTCCTCGAGCCTGTTCGCACATTTCAGCGTAAGCTCCGATCTGGCCACCGATGATATTTTTCAGTCCTCCAAAAATCCCCTGGGCGATCGTCGGAGCTCGCACAGTAATTCCGCGAACTAGTCCCCGGTATTCGACGATTTTATAGCCTTCAATGGAAAAGGTGGTTGTGACAAACAGGTCTGGCTTCTGCGGCATGACAATTCTCCTGGTGGATGACAATCGTATCGATCATCGTTGATTGGATTGCTTAATTTATGAAATCGAAGACCCGAGAGACATCGTTACGAGACGTGATGAGATTGACAATGAAGCTGCGTGGAATTCCTCGCTCGATAAATCTTGAATGAAATTGCATCACCTGTTCCTCATTAGATTGATCCGATGCGTCATCCGGTCAATTGGCGTGGGGGCTTTATCATGGGTAGAATGCCAGCCCATTCAGAATGCTCAGAGATTCCTCAACAGCCGCTCTCAGCGGTTCGCCAGGAGCTTCCGCTCCTTGAACCTGAGGAACTTTGGTAACGCTTAAAACTTCAAGTTCCCCAACGGATAGGCACGAGGTGCGACATGGCGAAACTGCGTCTGATCGTGTGTCTGATATTCGCAAGTTGCGTGATCGAGTCGGCCGGATACTGTAACGATCCGGCGTCGAAACCCGCGGCGGCCTCGCGAAAGCCGTTCAATCTTCAGCAGCGGGAATTGTGGACGACGGGCCAGATTCACGGATCGCCCGAACCACCAGATCCCTATACAACCGAGATTGCTTTTCCAAAACTCCGGTTGTTCGAGCCGTTGTCGGTTGGCCTTGTTCCCGGTCAAAAGCGATTCGGCGTGGCGACGCGGCCGGGAAAGATCTTTACTTTTGAGATTCGATCGGAAGTCGACCAACCTCAGTTGCTACTTGATCTTAACAAGGTGACTTATGCCCTGGCGTTTCATCCACAGTTCGCCACCAACGGTTACTTCTATGTCATGTACGTACGCGATCCCGCTTTGACGGAACCGAACGGTAGTCGGATCTCCCGATTCCAGGTTGATCCGTCAGGGCCGCTTGTCGCGGACATCAAATCCGAGCGTGTGATTTTTGAATGGCCATCAGGCGGACACAACGCGGGCTGCATTCGGTTTGGTGGAGATGGCTATCTGTACGTGGCCACGGGGGACGGCAGCGGGATCGCTGACGGATTGCAGACAGGACAGGATATTTCCGATCTGCTGGGTTCGATCCTGAGAATCGATGTTGATCATCCTGATGCCGATCGGGCGTATTCGATTCCCAAAGACAATCCATTTGTAGGAACGCCGGGAGCACGGGGTGAGATCTGGTCGTTCGGTCATCGACAGGTCTGGAAATTCAGCTTCGATAATCAGAACCGTTTGTGGGCGGGTGAAGTTGGCCAGGACCTGTGGGAGATGGTGTACCTGATCCAGAAAGGGGGCAATTATGGTTGGAGCGTCAATGAGGGAAAGCACCCGTTTCGTCCGGAACGAGTAAAGGGGCCGGGTGATTTTCAAGCTCCGCTGGTCGAGCATTCGCACACTGATTTTCGATCGCTGACGGGTGGTTATGTCTTCCAGTCGAGCCGGCTTCCGGAATTAAAGGGAGCCTATATTTACGGTGATTACGATACCGGCAAGGTCTGGTTGCTGAAGGTTAACGGAAGTCAGGTCACTGAAAGTCGGCAACTGGCGGACACTCAGATTCGGATTGTGGAATTTGCACAGGACTCAACAGGTGAAGTTTATGTGGTGGATTTTGTCGGGGGTGGATTTCATCGGATTGACGTTTCACCACCGCAGGTTGAATCAAAGCCCTTTCCTCAAAAGCTGAGTGAGACAGGGTTGTTTGCGTCGACCAAAGACCATGTTCCCGCGGTCGGTCTGATTCCCTATTCGGTCAATGCACCACTCTGGTCCGATGGGGCCGGAAAGGACCGCTTCATCGCATTGCCGGGTGATTCGAAAATTCAATTCGATAGTGTCGTCTATCCGCATGGACCTGAATATCCCGACGTTGGCTGGCGATTTCCCGATGGAACGGTGCTGGTTAAGACGTTTTCGATCGAAATGGAGACGGGGAACCCTTCCAGCAGTCAACGACTGGAAACCCGCATCATGCAATATCGCAAAATGCCGGGTGACGACGACGAATACGGGGCGCAATACTGGACTGGATATACATATGTCTGGAACGCTGAGCAGACCGACGCCGAATTACTGTCAGCAGAAGGTCTCGACCGGAATCTGACCATCAAGGATGCCTCCGCGCCGGGTGGTCAGCGGGAACAGGTGTGGCGATTCCCCAGTCGGGCCGAATGCACGCTGTGTCACACGATGGCTTCGAAGTATGCGTTGGGGGTGACGACGCTGCAGATGAATAAACCTCATGATTACGGCGGTCACGTTGCAAATCAGTTGGCGGTCCTGGATCAACTTGGGGTCTTTGAAAAGAAACTGCCAAAGCCGCCGGAAGAAATGCCTCGACTGGTGGACTATCATGATTCCAACGCGAGTCTTAATTTGCGGGCTCGATCGTACCTGCATGCCAACTGTGCACATTGTCATCGCAAGTGGGGTGGGGGGAACGCAGAATTTGAATTGCATGCATCGAATCCGTTGTCAGAAACATTGACGGTCAATACTCGGCCCGGCCAGGGGACGTTTAAGCTGCGCGACCCGCGAATTCTTGTCCCGGGCGAACCCGATCGGTCACTGATCCTTGAGCGTATGAAGCTGGAAGGCTTGGGGCGAATGCCACACATCGCGTCCCGGCGCGTGGATCAGGATGCGGTCAAAGTTGTCAGTGAATGGATCGCCAGTCTGGGTAAAACAAGTTCGCTTGAATCGCCAGGGGCAATTCATCCGAGACAGATTAAGCCATAAGTCTGGTGTGTTGTTCGATCGCACAATTCGAGTGCCACTGGATGACCGTCTTCGGTCACCCAGTGCTCTTCGATCTCCACAAGAATAGCGAAAACACTGCGTCGGAGAAGACTCCGATGCAGTGGCACATTTACGAAGCCTTCGAACTCGCGAACGTATTTGCACTGATTGCGAAGCTTTGACCCACTCAGGTGATCGTTCCGATCACGATCGTACGGTCATCGGATGGTGGGGCGCCGGCGGTAAATTCTTCCACTGATTTCAAGAGTAACGCGATCATGTCTGCCGGGTTGGGAGTGCTGGCACTCAGTTCCCGATCAAGTCTTCCCAACCCATAAAGTTCATTCTCAGGATTCGTGGCTTCGACGATGCCATCCGTGTACAAAATCAATTGATCGCCCGGGTTCAGTTCGACAGAGGCTTCCACCGCTTCGAACATCGTCGTGACGCCGAGCGGGAAGTGCTGTGCATGCTGAAGCGAGAAGATGTTCCCCTGCTCATTCAAGCGCCAGCGTGGCGGATTGTGGCCGGCTGACGAATACGTCAGACGTCGTGTCAGTGGATCAAAAATGGCATAAAACGCTGTCACGAACGTACCGCTCGAACCGACGTAATGCTGACAAAGTTTATTATTCAGGTAATTCAGCATATGGCTGGGTGAAATCGTTGTACCGGGGAAAGCGTGGGCAATGCTATGCATGACCGCCATCATGACGGCCGCAGGGGTCCCATGTCCGCTCACATCCGCGATCAGCAGTCCCCATCGGCCATCCGCCAACGGGAAAAAGTCGTAATAGTCACCGCCGGCGCGACGAGCCGTCTGGTAATGAGCGGCCAGTCGCAAGTGAGGAATCTCAGGAAGCGTGATGGGTAACAAAGATCGTTGAATGCGCGCGACCGCTTTCAGTTCGCGGTCGATTTCTTCGTAAGCATCTTTCAAACGACCGGCGAGCACCAGGTTATTGGTCGCTCGGCCAAACAAATTCGCCAGCCAGACCGCTTCCGGCAATTTTTCGTAAGAAAATCCGTCTGTGACTCGGCGAGTATGCAAAGACATATTCAGCGAAAGCCCCTGATCCATCAGTGGCAGTGCCTGTAGCGATCGTTGTTCGGACAAGTACTCGGCGGCAGGATCATTCGGGTCGACGATCAGATCGTTGATAATTCGAGGCTCGTTTCCGTAGATCAATTCGGCCAGAATTCCACCCGATAACAAGGGGAGACGTGCCGTCTCTTTCCACGGATTGATGTCGACATCCCATTCGCTGTAGCGAGTGATTCGAAATTGAGGGTAGTTCAGCCCACGGCGACTCATCGCCAGCCTGCGGTCGATATGAGGATTCACCTGCCGCATTCGTTCATAATATTCATGAACCATCGATTGCGGATCAGTTTGGGTACTCAGTTCCCGCATCGTCTCCATGATTTGATCGAGCCGCTCCTGCCACCCCTGAGAAGGTTCGGGAATATGATTGTCCGACATCAACAACTTTCTGCTTGAATGAAACGTTGGGTGCATCCTATCAACCCGACTCGAATTTGGCTTCCGTGATCATCGACGAACTTGATTGATTGGTGCAACAGCAACTTGAAACGTTCCTCCGAAAGTCGTTCGTTGGAAAGAGGGGGTCGGGTGTTCAAATTTCAAAATTGGCTGGAAACCAACATTGAATTGGCTGATCATCTGCGTACCAACTTTGAAATTTGAACGCCCGACCCCGGAACATCGAAGGATCGACCGATGCCAACGATTAATGCACAGGCTCTCACGTCATTCACGACGGCAATTTTTGAACGAAGCGGCATCCCGTCTGCCGAAGCGCTACAGGTGGCTCAATCTCTCGTGCTGGCCAACCTCAAAGGCCATGATTCTCATGGGGTGATCAGAATCATCGAATACGTTGACTGGGTTGAACGAGGATGGGTCGTTCCCACCGGACATCTGGACGTTATTCGAGAGCAACCTTGCATTCTGGTCGTGAGCGGGAACTTCGGATTTGGTCAGGTGGTTGGCCGTGAGGCGTTAACGCTTGGAATCAAAAAGGCAAAGCAAGAGGGGGCCTGTATTCTCTCGTTACGATGTTCCGGGCATCTTGGCCGAGTCGGCGAGTTTATGGAAATGGCAGCCGAAGCGGGGCTTGTTGGCTTTGGGATGACGAATACACACGGAGCAGGAGTCCTCGTCGCGCCGCACGGCGGATGCGAACGGCGGCTCAGCGCCAATCCGCTTGTGGGTGGTGCTCCGTTATCGGATGAGTCTGCGCTTGTGATGGACATGTCGACATGTACCGTTGCTGAGGGAAAAATCAAAGTCGCCAGAAACAAGGGCGAGCAACTGGCACCTGGGCTTTTTGTTAACGGACAGGGCGAACCATCCACGAGTCCTGAAGAGTACTACGCGGACCCACCCGGTGCGCTACTGCCTATGTCAGGCCACAAGGGGTTTGCGCTCTCGATGTTTTGCGAAGTCTTCGCCGGTGCGTTGACCGGAGCGGGCTGCAGCAAGTCGGGAGTCGCTCGAGTGGCCAACGGTTTCATGGTCTTTTTACTCGATCCCGCCGCCTTTTGCGGTACCGAGTTTTACACGAATGAGATTGAAGCCCTGGGGAAATTCGTCAAATCGAGCCGCCTGATGACCGGTTTTGACGAGATCCTGTTACCGGGCGAGCCCGAGTCTCGCGAACGCTCCCGTCGCGAAGCTTCCGGTATTCCGATCGACGAAACCACCTGGAAAAAGATCTGCAATATTGCCTTATCGAAGGACGTTTCAATTCCAGAAATCCACCATGAAGGACGCTGAGAGCGCAAAGGAATCAGAGGACGAAACGCTTGATGTCATTTTTCATTCCCTGGGCGATAAATCAGTAAATCTAATGTTACGGCCGATCACGCGGTTGGAAACATCGCCGCATTTCGTCTTCGAGTCCTTCGTGGTCACATTCTTCCAATTTGGCCGCGCAGTGTCCCCGGGGTGGGGCCATAGAAATGTTTCATTGTTTCGGTTTCTCACGGAGGCACTGAGACACGGAGGAGGAATCGATCTCGCTTTTATGCCTCTCCGTGTCTCTGTGGCTCTGTGAGAGATTAATTCTTCGATCGAACGCCAAAGGTAACTCGGGCTTCTTCGCCTGGCGTTGGCCGAATTCAGCATTCAATGAAATACGGTATAAGTTTATTCAGCCAAAGAAAAGAGCGGCGGTGACATGTGATGATCAGCCCTGACCTCATGGGATGAATCCACCACGAAGGAACTGGCACGGGCCTGGCCCGCAACCCATCAGGAGGCGAGATTGAGGTCGAGAAATATTGTTGTCACTGACGGGTGCCACTGCGGTCGAAACTCGGGATGCCACGGTTTTGGACTTCTTCGCATGAGGAAGTTGACTTTTTGAGTCAAGTTTCAGGATTTCCTCCAAAGTAGCCATCATCGCTCCGCGTGATGAGCATGTGTCGAAAACGATTCATGCGTTGCCTCAGCAACGTGACAAATACTTGGCTTGAATTTCTTTTTGAAAACATGCGGATTGGAAATTGATAGGTTCTCGAACAATGCTCATCACGCGGAGCGATGATGGCTACTTTGGACTGAGGCGTAGCCTCGATGGCGTCTTCGACAAGGTCGCGTCTTCATGGCGCGATAACGCGTTCGAAAACCACGGCCTTACCGAAGACGGTAAAACCGTGGCACCCATCATCGAGGCTTTTGTTCCAAAAGCATTTCCGCTACCGCAGCGCAAGCATCCCATCTTCATTTCATTACAGCATCCTAGCCCTCCTGATGCAAAATCTTCGCGCCGTGCAAAGAAATCAAACGCTAGTGCTACGAAGAGCGCGAAGGGATCAGAGGACGAAACGCATGATGTCAATTTTCCTTCCCCGAGCGAAAAATCAGTAAATCTAATGTTACTGCCGATCACGCGATTGGAAACGTCGTCGAATTTCGTCTTCGCGTCCTTCATGGTCACTTTCTGCCATTTCAATCGTGCTGTATTTGTCCATTCCATCTGAACAAGTATCAGCCTCTTCTAAGGTTGGATACGGCCTTTAGATTTTCTGGTCTTGTAAGTCGGCCAGAAATAGCGGCCGTCGAACTCCTCGATGACGAAGAAGGCATTCTTTGCGATCGGCAATTTGCCGAAAGAACTGTTTTCGCGGAGTTCCAGCATTGTCGCAAGCAGCATCTCCCCGAAGTGCAGATTTAAATCTTCATCACTGATTTCATTGTTCGTGATCTGGACTTTGACACCATCGTGCCTGGTGATCGTGACATCTTCGGATTCACAAACTGCCGTATAGCAGTCGAGCCACTTGGGGAAAGGGCACGTGTTCGTCTCGTTATCAACGTGAAGCGTCCATTCACCGTCGACATCCGCTTTTGGTCGAGTGTCAAAGACAAGGTTCACGTACCCACCCTGTTCTGCATAGAAGCCAAGGGTGATCAGGCGAATCGGGTCTTCGTCATTCCCGGGGCCAAGGTTCTCGTAGATCGGGTAATCACGAATTCGCTTCTCAATGTATTTCCGCACCGTTTTCTGGTCTTTTCGCAGGTCAAGTTTCATGTGAGTTTGATGCCAAGATGAGAGTGTTGTCGCGTCAGTGGGACGAGCGTTTCAATTGGATAACGTTCAAGCTAATGGGAACAGTACTCCGTTTCCCGTTGACCGTCTTGTTAGCCACGATTTTCGATTATGTTTCTGAAGTGATGAAAATCACTTTTTGCATCCTCGACTGACAGGCCCGGATTAATGCGACGATGCTCCTTCACGAATGCGAGCAGATCATTACCGAATGCAAGTTGTGAAAGCTCTCTTGTGGTAACTTTGGGTAGCGGCAATTGTAAGTACACGAAGTCAGGATTCCATGTCCCCCAGTCAAGACCACGGTGAAAATCGCCCCATTTCTCGGCGTCTTTTTTGCAATGGAATCCAAAGATCGGATGAACGTTGAGGAAATTGCACCTTGAGCATTTGCGTGGAACTTCGACTTTGCCTTTGATGAACTCGTCTTCGTAAACAACTGGATCAGTCGGCCCATTAATACCACATGGTCCGTGATCAAGGTGCAAGAAATGCCCGACTTCCTTGATGAAACGCGTGCATTCGCCTTCAAAGAGGTGCCGACATTGCCCGCATTTTGCCGGGACTGCGCCGTGCGATCCCATGTGGCCGAACGCGACTGGCGGATCGATCGGCCCATCAACAGGACACGGCGGAAAGTACCGGTTGTACATAGATTCTGCTGCTAACGTTCAAGGTAACGCGGGCG
>CAIULL010000276.1 GCA_903899985.1 uncultured Schlesneria sp. | reverse complement strand
TGGTCCGAGTGTAACGGAAGTGCCGAAGAATCAGCACGTCTCCGACCGTACGATTGAGTGAACGGGTGAAACGTAGTGGCCATTGATGCCCGTCTTTTCCCGATTGACTGGAACCGAACGCTTCGAAGAAATGCCCTCTCTTAAACGGGGGGCTATTGGGAAGACTGCCTCCGACGATTGCGCTTGCTCGCGTGCCGAGGACGGTAAATTGTTGAAAAGTGAGAGATTCTGGGGAGGAACTGTGCCAAACAGCAGCCGGCCGAAACTGGTCAGGAACGTACTGATCTTCGGCGTATTGACGGTATTGTTGCATCCACATGAGATTTTTGCCCAGATTCAAAATCCACCTGTTTTGCGACAACAGGCTTCGGCTTCCGAAATTCGAGTTGTCGCAGATACTATTGATGCCGCGACGCCACAAACAGATCCGTTCACAGAATTGCTTGATCGTGCGATCGAGATCACGAGCAAACGGACGCTTACGGCAAATGCGCATTCGCCGTGGCAAATCTTCCATAATATTCTCGCCCTGCGTCAAGACACCGTATTGAGACTCGGCGATCAAAAGGTCAACGCCATCGAATGGCTCTCAAAAAACGAACCTCAATTCGACAATCAACCCTGGTTGTTGCTGACGAAACACGGTGCAAAGTTTCATTCCTACACGCGCATCTACGCGTTTGAAGGGCACCCGTCCCAGTTCCTGGCGTTGCTCTCGCATTCGAATCTGCCGATGGACTATCAGTTCCGTGTCCAGGGTAAAGTTGTCACCTTAAGCGACCTGGTGAACAACTCGATGAAAGAAGTGAATACAGCAGAAGAAGTGACCTGGGTGCTGTGGGCCTTACAACATTTTCTGAAACCGGATGCCGTCTGGGTCAACCAGTTGAACGAAACCTGGAGCATTGAACGGCTTGTCCAGATGGAAACAAGTGCCCCGGTTGTGGGTGCTCCTTGCGGCGGTAATCATCGCCTCTTTGCGTTGACGAAAGCACGCGACAAATACCTGGCAAGTGGCGGTCAATTGCGCGGTGTCTGGTATCTGGCCGATCAAAAGATCAAACAGCATATTGAAATCGCTCGTTCTCTTCAAAATTCTGATGGATCGTTCTCCAACGAATTTTACAAAGGTCCTGGCCATACAACCGATGTCAATAAGCGGTTTAACACAACCGGACACACGATGGAGTTTCTGTCAGTAAGCCTGCCCAAAGAACGGCTGAACGAAACATGGGTTCGGAATGCCGTCTGGATGCTGTCGCGCGAATTGATCCTTAACCGTGATACCAAAATTGATTGCGGTCCATTGTTCCATTCGCTGGACGCTTTGATTCTTTACCGTGACCGGATTCGTCCAAAAGCTTCGACAACAGACGATGTTGAACCGCCAGCATCTGTCGCACAGCAGAAGCCTGCCGAGATTCCGAACCCGACTTTGAAGCTGGACACCAACCCTAAAGAACTCACGATTCCGGTCCCCGTCACGAAAACGATCGCTCAAAAACCAGTTGACGAAAAGCCCGTCGTTCCTGAGCTGCGTGCGGCACCAATCCCCATGCAGGAATCGAAGCCCGTTCCAGCGCCTAACCCCGCTCCGGTGCCGCAACCGATTCCTGAACCGATTGTCATTCCAGAATCGAAGCCCGAGCAGCCCGTGCTGGAGCTCCCTTCACTGCAGACGCCGATGCCGACCCCACCGCAAGCATATATCCCCAAAACGAGAATAACGAAGGGCGAACCTGGGACCAAACAAGCTGCCGCGCCAAAACCTGCGTTGCCAAAAATTGATCCCACAAAACTGGCAAATATCGGCCAGCTGGCTCCATCAGCAATCAGATCAGAAGCTCCAGTGAAGATCGCACGCCGAGATACAACGCCGGGTGCACCGTCCGAATTGCTGCCCGATCTTTCTGCGACACCGCTGGCATCGTCGGAAGCTCCAATTCCCATACCAGATTTGAAACCTGAATCGCTGCCCGTTCCCGCGAAAACACGGGCCGAGGAAAACAAGACGGAAGTCCCGACCCGGAAAAGTCCGCCGCTGCCGACGATTATCCCGGATGATGTCGCAGAAAATGATCGACCGGCTTCAGCACTTGACCATGCAAACCGATGAATTCAATCGAGTGTTTGTGACTTGCAATTAGAATAATCATCGAAAGACCGCCAGAGAACTCCCTGGCGGTCTTTCGCGTTGATGCTTCACACCGGAATTCAGTCCGGGAAGACGATACGAGGGTGCAGTCGGTGCGCGACGGGATCTCGTTCACCAATGCCCAATAATGAGCCATCCGGGCTGACTAAAGCGATACGACGATCAACCGTCTCTATGATGCCATCACTTCGAGCATCGGTAGATTGTAAGACATCACTGATGCTTTGACCCCGTCGAACGGCAATGACTTCCTCGGCTGACAGATGGCGTCGCTGAAGGTGTGACACGATCTTCAGCGCGGGTTGCAATCCCTCATGGATTGTTGCGGCGGTTATACGATCCAGCGAGATGGCGTCCGCGATGTCAAACGGTCCGACACCCAGTCTTTTCAGTTGAGTCATGATGGCACCACAACCCAGGCGAGAACCGAGATCACGGCCAATCGACCTCACGTAAGTTCCGCTTCCGCATTCGATTTCCAGTTCCAGATCGGGCGGACTGAATTGGGTAATCCGTATCGAGAAAATCTCAACCGGCCTGGATGCTAATTCAACGGTCTCACCCCGACGCGCCAGTTCGTAAGCTCGTTGCCCTTGAACATGGATCGCTGAAAATTGCGGTGGGACCTGATCCACACAGCCCGTAAATTCCGTCAGCAAACTGGCGATGTGATCGAAAGTCACGTGTTGCCAGTCGCCCCCCTCCACAACATTCCCCGTATTGTCATCCGTATCGCTGGTCTGACCAAGTAAGAAACGTCCGAGATATCGCTTGCGCCCTTCTTGTGCCATGCTCACCAGCCTGGTTGCATGTCCGACGCACACGACCAGTACCCCCGTCGCCAGTGGATCGAGAGTTCCGGCATGGCCAGCCTTGGCCGGCCTGACGATTCGAACGATATGGTTGACGACATCGCGCGATGTCACCCCCGCAGGCTTATCGACGTTGAGAACTCCGCAAAGAGGCATAGACATCTTCTATTTGTGTGATCTGGCGAATTTTTCTCAGAGGGTAACGTCCGCAGAACAGATTGGTCAATTTACCGTATCAAACGAGCGGTACTTGTGATCCAGCACCCTGCCAGAAACGCCACTTCCTTGATGGATCCTCGGATCGGCAGTGAAACTTCTGCTTCGTAACAAAGGCCTGGTCATGATCACCTTAATTTTTCCACACAACGTTCAATCGACTCGCCTTGAACCTGATGGGATGCAATACTACCCGGCTTTACGTCGTCGTCCGATGGAAGCGGCTTGCGATCAGAAAGTTCTCCATGTCTTTATCGATTGATGTTTTGATGACGTCACTCGGAAAACCGAGCGAGGGAACCGGTACGCGATTGCCCGATCTTTTCGAAGCGCAGGTCGATCTTCACCCCGATCAAATCGCGGTCGAGTGTGGTACTTCGCGATTGACGTATCGTGAACTCGATGAGGCAGCCAATCGGTTAGCAAGGCATTTATGTTTGATGGGGATCGGCCCGGAGACATGTGTTGCCTTCTGGTTGCCTCGTTCAACTGACGTCTACGTGGCCCTGCTGGGAATTCTGAAAGCGGGTGCCGCTTACGTCCCGTTAGATGCCGAATACCCGGTCGATCGACTCGCTTATATCCTGGAAAACTCCAGAACTCAGATCGTGATTTCGATCGCAGAATTTGCGAATCGACTCGTGGGATTTAACGGGACGATCATCTCGTTGGACTCCGAGGCACACTCGATCTCACAACAACTTCCCACGCGATTACCGCCCGATGATCGAGGATTATGCGCAACGAATCTCTGCTACGTCATTTATACGTCCGGGTCGACCGGTAAGCCAAAAGGGGTTCAGATCGAGCATCGAAACGCGGTTCATCTGGTGCAAACCGAGGCCGCTCGGTTTGCAATTCGAGCTGATGACCGGGTTTATCAAGGTTTTTCAATTGCGTTCGATGCTTCGGTCGAGGAACTTTGGCTGGCCTGGTGCGCCGGCGCGACTCTGGTTGCCGCAACGGCTGACATGGTTCACGCCGGACCTGACCTGCCGCGCATGTTGACGGAATTACGGATTACGGTTCTCTCCTGTGTCCCAACGCTTCTGGCGATGATGGAGGGAGATCTGCCGACCGTTCGGATTCTGATCGTCGGCGGTGAAGCCTGCTCGCGCGATCTCGTTGCCAGGTGGTGCCAATCGGGCCGAAGGATGTTCAACACTTATGGACCGACCGAAGCGACGGTCATCGCCACGTGGACCGAATGTGACCCTGCGAAATCCGTCACGATCGGCGAGCCGTTGCCGGGTTACACGGCTTATGTCATGAACGACCAGGGACACTCGCTTCTTCCGGGCGAGACGGGGGAATTGTATCTGGGTGGTGCAGGTCTTGCCCGGGGTTACATGGGGCGGGACGACCTGACTGCTGAACGCTTTGTGATAATCAACCCGATACCCGAAGGACCCGCGGAAAGACTCTATCGGACGGGAGATCTGGCACGCTGGACCAACGACGGACAATTGGAATTTCTTGGTCGAGCGGACGGGCAGATCAAACTGCGGGGATTCCGCGTTGAACTTTCCGAAATCGAATCAGAACTGATCCGGTGTCCGGGCGTTCTTGCGGCTGCCGTCACGGTCCGTGAAGACGTTCCCGGAGTGCAGCAGTTGATCGCCTATCTTGTTCCGCGGACCGGTGCGGAAATCGATGAAGACGAATTGCGAATGGCGCTTCGTCAGTCTCTTCCCTTTTACATGATCCCTTCGCTGTTTGAGCCGATCGAATCATTGCCGACGTTGACCAGTGGTAAGGTTGACCGTAAACAATTGCCAGCCCCGCGTGCGCGATTGGCGCGACAAAAACCAACGGCAATCGATGGGACGAAAAACTGGAAACCACGAGACGACTTCGAGGGACAACTTGCCGTCGCCTGGAACGAGGTCTTTTCTGCTGCTGCCGTTGGACCTGACGAAGACTTCTTTGTTGATCTTGGCGGTCATTCGCTGCTGGCGGCGCGGATGGTGTCGTCTTTACGCAAGTTTCCAGAATTTGCTGACATTTCGATGCTCGACGTCTATCGGTATCCAACGATCACGAAGCTGGCGGATGCATTACGTGACCGGAACCGAAGTTCAAATCAGGATGTATCGACGCCGACGGCAATCAAGCATCGCGTCATGAGACGAGTTTCGTCGTTGCAACATGCACTGTGCGGGGTCGTGCAATCGGTCGGACTGTACTTTGTCGTCGGTTTCTTTTCCCTGCAGTGGCTGGCTCCTTATTTGACTTATACGTTTTTACTTGACCGGGGTCGTACTGGTCTTGAGGCTGTGTTTCTGTCGCTGATGACGTTAGTGCTGCTTTATCCCGTAATGCTCGCTCTTTCGATCGCCGTGAAATGGACCGTCATCGGACGGATCAAACCCGGGCGATATCCCCTGTGGGGGTTCTATTTTTGCCGCTGGTGGTTCGTGCAATCGATTCGCAATATTGTGCCAACCAGCTATCTCACGGGAACACCCCTGTTAACGTGTTATTATCGTTTGATGGGGGCAAACATCGGAACCAACGTGTATCTCGGAAACGATGGTTGCCAGGCCTATGACCTGCTCACGGTGGGAGACGACAGTTGTCTGGGTGCCGATTCGCACTTCACCGGGGCAACAGTGGAGGATGGCTGGCTGATCCTCGGGCGAATTGACATCGGCCAACGCTGCTTTGTCGGAACTCGGACAGTTCTGTGTCCCGATTCACGTATGGAGGACGATGCAGAGCTTGACGATCTTTCGTTGCTCACGTCCAACGCGTGTATACCGCAGGGTGAGCGCTGGAACGGTTCGCCGTCTCGTCGAATCGAACGCGAAGTGGCGTCGGGGATGCACGATTCTGCCGTAAGGCCATCGTTTGGACGTCGTTTCGGGTACGGGATATTGTACATCGTCGGCATCCTGATTTTCCCGCTGCTGCCCATGGCGGCATTCTTTCCGGGCATGGCAGCGATGGCGCATCTGAACTACATCGACGAACATTATTCGTATCTGATTCTGTCGCCGCTCGTCGCGCTCTCGTTCGTGGTGCTCATCAGCTTGGAAATTGCGGCGGTCAAATGGCTGCTACTAGGACGCGTTCATCCTGGTGCGTATCCATTGCATCACAGTTTCTACTACCGAAAGTGGTTCGTCGACCGCCTGATGCACCTGAGTCTCGACGTGATTGGCCCACTCTATTCAACACTCTATCTGGCACCCTGGTATCGATTGCTTGGGGCCACGATTGGACATCGGGCCGAAGTCTCGACCGCATCGTTCGTCTCGCCTGACTGCCTGACGATCGGCGATGAAAGTTTTGTTGCCGACTCAGTCTCGTTAGGAGCGGCCCGCATCCGTCGTGGGGTCATGCTGATCGACCACACAACGATCGGCCAGCGGACGTTCATCGGCAATAGTGCTCTGATCCCGATCGGAGCGACCATTCCTGACAACAGCCTGATTGGCTGCCTTTCCATTCCCCCTGTGGCACCGATGACCGATGGCTCTTCCTGGCTCGGCTCTCCGTCGTTCTTCCTGCCTCAACGGCAAACGAATACCGACTTCAGCGAAGAAGAGACGTTCCGACCGACGCCATGGTTGTTGACTCAACGTTTATTTATCGAGTTTTTTCGCATCACGTTGCCCTCAACGCTGTTCATTATTTTTACGAACATCCTGCTTTCGACCGTCTTGCTGATGCATCTCAACGGGATACGCGTCTGGCAAATCGCCGCCCTGTTTCCTCTGCTTTACATGGTCACGGGAACCACCGCAGCCCTGTTAATGGTCGGTATCAAGTGGTTGCTGATGGGACGATACCGTCCGAGTGAACGTCCGCTGTGGAGTCCCTTCGTATGGCGGACGGAAGTAGTCACATCGCTACTCGATAATTTTGCCTCGCCCTTTTTCCTCGATCTGCTGGCCGGTACTCCCTATATCTGCATATTTTTCCGTTTGCTGGGAGCGAAGATTGGACGCCGTGTTTATCTCGATACGACCGAGCTCACCGAATTTGACCTCGTTCACATCGGAAATGATGTTGCAGTGAACCTCGATTGCACGCTGCAAACTCATCTGTTTGAAGATCGCGTGATGAAAATGGCAACGGTTAAAGTGGATGACAACTGTCACCTCGGTGCCATGTCACTGGTTTTGTATGATACCCATATTCGGGACGGCGCATCGGTCGGGGATTTGTCGCTCGTCATGAAGGGCGAATCGCTTCCGGCGAATTCCGCATGGACCGGCATTCCAGGTCGAAAGCTGGGTTCTTGATCGCAGGTGAAAGCAAATGCCTCGCTTCGTCATCCTTGTTCACGATCACCCATTTCTGCATTGGGATTTTTTATTAGAAGACGGCGATCATTGTCGGACGTGGCGCCTACTGGTTGATCCCGAATTATCCGTGCCCGATTTTCCAGCCGAAGCGATCCCTGATCATCGATTGATCTACCTCGATTATGAAGGCCCGATCAGTGGTCAGCGTGGTTCCGTGACCCAATGGGATAGCGGCACGTTTCAATGGCGATTGAACCAACCTGCGGTCTGCGAGGTCATTCTTTCAGGAAAGCGATGGCATGGGCTCGTCCGAATGGATTCGACCGACGCCGTTCACTGGAAGGGCTCACGAAAGCCTTCGCCCGAATGATTTGACGTGTCGAATCAGCGACGCGGTCATGATACCTGGCGAGCGACGATTCGCGCCTGTGGCCTGCAATCCGATCACGAGCAAGCGCCAAAGGACTGATTAGTTCTTGGAAAAAACTTCGCGGCCGCCAAAAAAGTTTGAGTTTCGAGAGGGACTGAATTGGGGCCTCGTGTATAAGATGGCGAAGGGAAATCCAATCGTATTGGATTTGATGCGACTTTCACGAGTGGACCATGCCTAAGCTTCCTGATGATTTGCGGGTAATGATTGACAGGCTCTGCCAAAAAGGGGACCAGTTCGCGCAGATCGATCAGCCTGACGATGCCCTCGACCAATACGAGGCCGCATGGGAATTACTGCCGAACCCCAAGAATCAGTGGCCAGCCGCGACGTGGATTCTGATGGCTGCTGGCGATGTTTATTTCGAACGACGTGATTACGTCGCCGCGAGCGACACACTTCGTGAAGCTCTTGAGTATCCCGATGGCGAGGGAAACCCGTTCATCTGGCTGCGCCTTGGTCAAAGTCGGTTCGAGATTGGCGATTTGAACGGAGCTGCCGATGCCCTTGAAGCGGCATTTCGGAGATCCGGGGACGAATTATTCGCAGATGAAGATCCGAAATACTTCAACTTTCTCAAGACGCAGCTCGGGCTGATGCAGGTTAAATCAACCCCGAAATCGACCCGTTTCCAGAAGCCATTACAGTAGAATAGCCCAATTTTCGCCGCTTGGATCGAACTCTGAGCGCATGGGCTGTAGAATGAGGCATTCTGCGAACGAAGTCGGTTTTTGAACTCATCTAGGGTGAATTATGTCTCAAGTCGGATTCGGGATTGTTGGTTGCGGAATGATCGCCAATTTCCACGCCGAAGCGATCAAGCGGATAAAAGGAACCAGGCTGGTCGCCTGCTTTGACAACATTCCTGCTTCGGCCGATGCGTTTGCTGCAGCGAATCCAGGGGTGACTGCATACCACGATCTCGACAAGATGCTGGCCGATCCAAACCTGCACATTGTCACGATCTGTACGCCAAGCGGTGCCCATATGGAACCAGCGGTGAAAGCCGCTCAGGCAAAGAAACACGTCGTTGTTGAAAAACCGATGGAGATTACACTCAAACGCTGTGATGCCATTCTTGATGCCTGTCGTAAAAATGGCGTCATGCTTTGCCCCATCTTTCAGTCGCGGTTCAGTCCGGCCAACATTGCACTGAAAGAGGCAATTACTGACGGGCGGTTCGGTAAACTCGTCCTGGGAGACACCTTTGTTAAGTGGTGGAGAACCCAGCAGTATTACGATGGCCCTCAACCCAAGGGAACTAAAAAACCTGTGAAAACAGGTTGGCGAGGAACCTGGAATCTGGATGGCGGTGGTGCTTATATGAACCAGGCGATCCATAACGTTGACCTGCTGTACTGGCTGATGGGCGATGTCGTCGAAGTCAACGCTGTGACTGCCACGCTGGCTCATGAACGAATCGAAGTTGAAGACATCGGTGTGGCGGCGATCAAATTCAAAAATGGTGCCGTTGGGACAATCACGGCCAGTACGGCGATCTGGCCTGGCCTGCTGAAGAAGACCGAGATTCACGGAACTACCGGTTCCGCAGTTGTCGAACAGGACGAAGTCCTGTTATGGCAGTTCGAAAAGCCCAAACCCAAAGACCGGGCTATTGTCGATAAACTGATGAACATCGAAGAAGAGGGTTCGGGCGGAGCCGGCGATCCAAAGGCCATTAGTTATGTCGGCCATATGGAACAACTGAAGGACTTCGTCAAAGCAATACAACTCGGTAAGAAGCCAAGAATCACCGGCGACGAGGGCCGTAAGGCCGTCGAAATCGTGCTGGCGATCTACCAGTCGGCCTGGACGGGTAAACGGGTCACGCTGCCACTGGAAAAAGATCCGAAACGGCCGGCCTGAGTTTAGGTGATAAAAGACTTACAGAGGACCTTATCCTTCGGGCAATCGTGCCGCGAAGGATCGTATGGTGTCGAAACAAGGAGACTTGGCAAGCGGAGCTAAGCATTCAAGGCGAGGCTCCCGCTGAGTCGCATTGCGTATATGCCAGGCGTCGCAGCAGGAACGTTGCCCTCGTGGTACTGACACTTGGCAATCCTGCAAAGTCGATAACGAGTTGCATTTCTGAAACATTCTTCATTCATCCAATATCATGGAAAACCCTTCGAGTGTCACGAGCGACGAGATCGTTCCTAACGGGCCAAAGTGGCTTTCGTGGAGTTCGATTGTCGGTGTCGTACGGCCGTTTCTGGCCTTATTGACTGTGACGTTACTGTTCTGCGTGGCGGATCAGTGGACCCATGGCAAAGAGGCTCGATTCGCCACCGAGCAAAACCTGAGAAACATCACGACTCAAACCGCGATTGTCGCCGTGGCGGCATTGGGAATGACGGTCGTGATCATCTCAGGCGGAATTGATCTTTCTGTTGGAACTGCCATTGCGCTCTCGGCGACGATGCTGGCCTGGAGTCTCAAAGAAGATATCGCTTTGCGGCTGTTCGCGGGTGACAACGTGAACGGTGTCAATCAGAAACTGAAGGGAGCAGAAGATGATCTTCGACGAGCCAAAGACGAAGCGACTGTTGCCTCAGCGACAGAACGAATTAAAAAGCTGTCTGTTCTACGAGATCGCGTGACGGCAGCATCGGCTCGCTGGACCCGATGGACCCCATTATTCGCTTTGATCATCGGCATCGGAACCGGCTGTCTTTGCGGCCTGGTGAATGGACTGCTGATTAGTTATCTCAAGATGGTTCCCTTCATCGTGACGCTCGGTACGATGCAGCTTTATCTGGGTTGGGCCAAGTGGGTTGCTGACAATACAACGGTCCGGCCCGATCTTGCGACTCAAGTTCCCGCGTGGTTTGCTGACCTCTTGAGTATCCGGCCGTCGGCCCTGGTTCAGGGGATGCCCGTCGGGGTGTGGCTGACTTTGGGTCTGGCGATGCTGCTTGCGGGTGTTCTGCATTTCACCGTCTTCGGGCGATACGTCTTTGCGATCGGTTCGAATGAAGCAACTGCTCGCTTATGCGGAATCAATGTTCGCTGGAACAAGATCGCGATCTATACACTGGGGGGGGTATTTACCGGAATCGCCGGCTTATATCAGTTTTCGCGACTGACTGTTGGTAACCCTTCATCAGGTCTTGGCCTCGAATTAAAAGTCATTGCATCCGTCATCATCGGTGGAGGAAGTCTTAATGGAGGCCGCGCCTCGGTGCTCGGGACGTTAACTGGTGCGTTGATCATGTCTGTGATTACCAGCGGGTGTACGGCATTGGGTGTCACGAATCCTGTTCAAGACATGCTGCTCGGAATCATTATCATCATCGCTGTTGCCGTCGACCAGTTTCGACAGCAGAAAACTTGACCCGGTCAATGCCTGTCCCTGACTCGCCTTGTCCGTCGAAACTGCCTATCTTCAGTCATCTCAATCATCCTGTTTCTATTCCTGGCGAAGGGTCGTTTCATGAGAGCGTTACGCTGCCTGCTTCGAAGTTCAATCGTGGTATTTCTGGTCTGCCTGGGTAGCGGATATTCTTTCGGAGCTGATGCGGGTGAGCGAATCGGGCTCTGGAACGGCAAAGCACCAGTCGGAGACGGTAACAGTGAATCGGCCGAAACCTGGATAACAGTCCATCGCGCACCAAAACCCAATGGGACCGCAGTCGTAATCTGTCCTGGTGGTGGATATGGTGGTCTGGTCACCGGTGCCGAAGGGCACGGCATCGCAGCGTGGCTGAACAGTCACGGCATCGCGGGAATTGTCCTTGAATATCGTCTGCCGGCAGGCAGAACTTTTGTTCCATTGCTTGACGCTCAACGAGCAATTCGAACCGTTCGCGCAAACGCCAAAGCTTGGGAAATCGATCCCGCACGGATTGGAATCATGGGCTTTTCTGCCGGTGGTCATCTGGCTTCGACGGCCGCAACACACTTCGATGACGGCCAACCGAACGCCAGCGATCTGGTTGATCGGGTCAGTTGCCGTCCTGATTTTGCAATACTGGTCTATCCGGTGATTACGATGAATCAGACGACTCATGGCGGATCAAGAAACAATCTGCTGGGTAAGAACCCTGCGGAAAAAATGATTGAACTCTTCTCAAACGAGAAGCAAGTCACCGAAAAGACGCCGCCGACGTTTCTCGCACACGCCAAGGACGATAAGGTGGTCGTCATCGAAAACAGCCAGATGTTTTATGCCGCCTTAAAGAAGCACAACGTTGCCGGTGAATTGTTAGAACTTCCCTCCGGCGGTCACGGATTAAACGGCTACAAAGGTCCGATGTGGGATGCCTGGCAGGAAAAGTCGCTGGCGTGGCTCGCAGAACTGAAGCTTACGAAGTAATTTTCCGAGAATTGAAAGGCGAAGAATAAGCGGGTTGGAACACGAATCTTCACTGATCGCCACTCATGTTCGCCATTCAGAAGATTGCTGGGCTCTCAGTTGGATTATTCGTTAACCCAACGCGTAATCCAGGGGCTTGCGTTGTGCTCCCTCGCCGCCCGTCGGGCTCACGTTTCACCATGTTTAACCCCAAAACTTGCGCCACGTGGCAGGTTGTGGACTGACCACAGTGATTGGTTCTTTCGTCGTGGGGTGGGCGAAGGTCAATGATGAAGCGTGTAGTGCAATAAAGCCTTCTACGAACGTTTGCGAACCATATTTTCGATCCCCGACAATCGGCCAGCCTTGTGAGGCAAGTTGCACGCGAATTTGATGGCTGCGACCGGTTTGTGGCCGAACTTCCAGTAAACTGAACCGACCCAATCGTTCCAGTCGCTCAAACGACAGCACGCATTCCTGACCCAATTCTTCGCGATGTGTCACCGAGACGACGTTCCGCTCGCGGTCCTTCACCAGACGATCCCGTAATAAGCCATGAGGCGCCGTGACGATCCCTTCGACAAGAGCGAGATAGACTTTCTCAATGCTGTGAACGCGGAATTGTTCTGAAAGTCGACTTGCGCCTTTGCTCGTTCTGGCAAAAACGACCACACCGGAAACCGGTCGATCGAGTCGATGAACGACGCCCACAAAGACATTGCCCGGCTTCTGATACTTTTCTCGCAGGTATTCACGCACGGCATCGACCAGCGTCGGTTCGCCGGTGTGATCACCCATCGTGAGCATTCCCGCCGGCTTATTGACTGCCAGACAGTGGTTGTCCTCATATAAAACGACGGGATGCCTGGTCACAAAGTTCGCCTGGTTTTTGAAAGAATCGGCCAGTCGTCCAGCCCATTTGCCATCGATTGAGCTAGAATAATTGTTAGACCGTGCTTCGTCGATGATTTGCAGGAGATTTGAATTGGCCGAAATCAGTTATGGGACATTTATATCACGTGCGCTACAGCTTCGTTGTCCCCGTTGCGGTGTTGGTCCACTGTTCAAGAATTTTATCACGATGCATGATCGTTGCCCCCACTGTTCGCTTAAGTACGAACGGGCACCCGGTTATTTTCTCGGCTCGATCTACTTGAACTATGGATTCATGGCCATCTCAACGACAGTCGCCTACATGGCGCTTCATTATGGGGCGGAAATCTCGAACCCGCGTCTAGCCCCTTTTCTGCTGGTCTATTGTCTTCTTATGCCGCTGATTCTTTTCCGATATGCGCGATCCTGGTGGCTGGCCATGGACTGTTACTGTGACCCGATCGGTTTTGGGAGACATGAAAACCCCGATCCGAATGGCTCATCAAATGAGGATCCGTCGAAATAGATGGGAAGCCACGGCAATCGATCGACGAAACTCAGCCCAACCAGGGTTCGAGGGATCGTTTAATGCTCTCCGTGATTTCAAACCGTCCCTCGCTGACGCGTCTGCCTGAGGTGGCATCGAGATCACGGCGTACCGGGAATCGTCGAAACAAGATCATTCACGAGCTTTGACAGTTGTTCGTGAGTTACTTGTAACGGTACCGCGATTCGTCCAGCACCCGTACTGTCGTTACGAAACCTGCGCAATGAAAACCGTCCGGCGCCGTGTGACGAGAGCATCACTTCGTAGTACTTTGTCGTCCCTGCAGCCGACTTGTCCGGTGGCGTCGAGCGAATCAGAACTTGTTGTTCCTGTGCATCGAATTCCAGGGGTCCAAGATTTTCGAGCAGATAAGTGACTCGACGGCAAAGATCGTTTGCCCATTTCTTAAGCGTATCGAGCGTCGAAGCGCCGAGCGAAGGAACATCCAGACGAAGTTCCTCGCTCGAAACGCCTAACGATTCGACGGAGATCAAGTCGACCGCCAAAGTGACACCGCTTCCGTCAGAGACGGAAACGGTCTTTGGCGGAACAAAGGTCTGCCCGACCAGCGGATTGAGCGCCGCTGCCAGATCGAGACTTAATGACATTCGATCCTCCTTGTAGTACTACCGTTTCCTTTCTTCGCGTATCGCGAAGATTTTGCACTGGGAGGGCGAGGCTTCTGCCCAGCCGCGAAGTAGGTACACACACATCGACATCGCGGCTCGGCGGGAGCCTCGCCCTCCCATCAGGCTGCAAGCGAAGCCCGGGTCTTGATTCTACTTGTCATCCAGCAATTCGACGGCCACGAATTTCTTGCCTTCCAACATTTCGAGGCTGGCCCCGCCGCCGGTGCTGACGTGCGTCACTTTGTCGGCCAGGCCGAATTCCTGAATCGCGGCCGCACTGTCGCCGCCCCCGATGATACTCATTGCACCGCTGGCGACAATCGCATCTGCGATGGCTCGCGTCCCGGTATCGAATGGCGGCATCTCAAACACACCCATCGGGCCGTTCCAGATGACCGTTTTCGATGACTTGATGATCTCGGAATATTTGGCGATCGTGGCGGGACCGATATCAAAACCTTCCCATCCCCCTTCGTTAGGGATCTGCCCGACGGGAACCACCTGCTTGTTGCATGTCCCCTTGAAATCGTCGCCACAGAACGTATCCAGCGGCAGCACAAGCTTGTCACCACCCAGAGCAATCAATTCATTCGCGAGATCAAGCTTGTCCTTTTCGACACGGCTGCGGCCCACCGAACCACCCTTGGCCAGCGTAAACGTGTGAGCCATTGCGCCGCCGATCAAAACCTTGTCGCAGATCGAGAGCAGGTTCTTGATCACCATGATCTTGTCCGAAACTTTTGCTCCACCTAGAATCGCCACGAATGGACGAACCGGATTGGCAATGGCGTCTGACAAGAACGCGATCTCTTTTTCGACCAGGAATCCGCAGACCTTTGGCTTACCGACCAGCGCGTTCGGCACGGCAACCATCGAGCCTTCGGTTCGGTGGCAGGTTCCAAAGGCGTCGTTGCAGTAGATGTCGCCCATCGCTGCGAGAATGGCGGCGTAATCAGGGTCACCCTTCTTTTCACCCTTGTTGAACCGGACATTTTCCAGCAGCAGCACTTCGCCATTGTTCAGAATTTTTGATTTGGCTTTGGCTTCGTCACCAACCGTGTCGGACGCAAAGTGCACGGGGCAACCGAGCAATGTCTTTAATCGGGCTGCAACGGGCTTAAGGCTGAACTTCGCATCTTCGGCAGGATCTTTCCCTTCCGGTCGACCGAGGTGACTCATCAGGATGACTCGTCCGCCGCGATCGAGGACCGATTTAATCGACGGAAGAGCTTCGGTGATACGACGATCGTCCGTGATCTGCAATTGGTCATCCAATGGAACGTTAAAATCGCATCGCATAAGAACTGCTTTGCCCGCGACATCAACGTCAGCAACGGTCTTTTTGGCCATGATCGAAAGTGCTTTGTCCTAGGGAATCCTGTCAGAGGGAGACCTCGTCCACGCGACGAGGTGCCCCAACCTGAATTGCCCCATCATATTAGATTGCCGGACCCGCGAATCCAAGCGCGGAAGCATAGGTGACTTCAGGTAACTGTCATGGACGGTCACTAATGCCTGTTTCTCATGCTGCCCGATCGAGTAGACTTCAGAGGGAGGTACCATGGGAATGCTCTACGAAGTCGAGTTAAAATTTCGCATTGAACCTTCTCGCGCAATCGAAGATGAGCTTCAAGAAAACGGAGCTGTCGAAGTGGTCGTTGTGTCCCATGTCGATCGCTACTTCAACCACCCGTCACGAGACTTTCGTTCGACCGATGAAGCCTTCCGGATTCGATCGATCGGCGAAGGGAATTGCGTGACCTATAAGGGCCCCGTTCAAGGGACCGTCGCGAAGACACGGCGCGAGATCGAAGTCGAATTTGCAAATGGCGAAGAAGCGGCTCACCAGATCTTCCTGATGGTTCAGTTGCTCGGTTTTCGGTTTGTCCGCGAGGTTCGCAAAACACGTCGTTCTTATACGCTTTCAAAGAATCAGTTTGACTATGTGCTTGCGGTCGACGAAGTTCCGAGACTGGGGCGATTTCTGGAAATCGAAGTCCTCGCAGAAAAAGATCGACGTGAAGCAGCAGAGGCCGCCGTCTGGGAATTCGCACATTTTCTGAATTTAACCGTTGCCGAACCAAGATCTTATCTCGATATGTTACTGGAATCAGATGGTTCACTGAAGTAGTTTGAAAAACGTGACACTTTTGTCGCATTAGCGCTTTAAACTTTCCGACGAACCAGATCTCCTCCATGACAACCGAAACCCGAAAACGGATCGAAGAAAACCTCACCTCCATTCGCGAGCGAATCGCTCGAGCGTGTCAAGTTTCTGGACGTCTTGTGGACGAAGTGACGCTGATCGCTGTGACGAAATATGCCGAACTTGATTGGGTTCGCGAACTGATCGATCTCGGTGTCAGAGATCTTGGTGAAGCACGGCCACAGCAACTCGTCGCGCGAGCCAGGGAATTGCCAGCGGATATTTGCTGGCATTTGATCGGTCATCTGCAACGGAACAAGGCCGAAGATATCCTGCCGTTTACCAGGATGATTCATTCGGTTGATTCGGTGCGATTGTTCGAACACCTCGCAAAATCCGCGATCACACGACAGTCCAAGCCGAAGGTCCTGCTGGAAGTCAACGTCTCGGGAGAACAAAGCAAAGACGGATTTGACCCGACGGAGTTGCTGGCAGCGTGGCCCAAATTGCAAACGTGTGACTTATTGGAAATCTCGGGCCTGATGACAATGGCACCGCTCGGGGACGGCTCCGAGATCGCACGTCCCGTGTTTCGCCGACTTCGCGAGCTTCGTGATCGATTGCGAATCGAATCGAACGGCCGCTGGCAATTGCCGGAGCTCTCGATGGGAATGAGTGGCGACTTCGAAGTCGGTATCGAGGAAGGGGCCACGATGATTCGTCTTGGAAGCTGTCTGTTCGAGGGATTGTCTGCCTATTAGTGCTTGAATTGTGAGGCTTCGTGCCACCGCATCGTGTCTTCTCCGACGCGGCGTCTTCACTGAATCGTTGTTGACGGTCGTTCGATCGTGTTAGTATCGAAAATTGTTCCCGATTTGGGACCGGATCAATGAGGTGAAATGGCATGAGTGCGACAGTCGACAATGCGACGGATTCTCACCGCCGATCAGTCCGCGGTGAACCGGCCTGGGAGATTGCGACGCTATATCCGATCCAGGGAACCTG